>NZ_JBFTOA010000003.1:0-929944 GCF_056397745.1 Allobosea sp. 05L423
CATCTCGCGCGAGGAGGTCTTCGGCCCGGTCGCCAACATCGTCCGCGTCAAGGACTACGAGGAAGCGCTCAGCCTCGCCAACGACACCGAGTTCGGCCTTTCGTCGGGCATCTGCACGACCTCGCTGAAGCACGCCACGCATTTCAAGCGCAACAGCGAGGCCGGCATGGTGATGGTCAACCTGCCGACGGCGGGCGTCGATTATCACGTGCCCTTCGGCGGCCGGAAAGGCTCCAGCTACGGCCCGCGCGAACAGGGCGCCTACGCCAAGGAGTTCTACACAACCGTCAAGACCGCCTATACGCTGGCCTGATCGCCTCGGAACCGATGAAGATTTGAGGGCCGCGCCGGAAGGCGCGGCCCTCGTCGTTCAGAAGCCTTCCAGGACGATCTTGCCTTTGGCGCGGTTGCTTTCGATCAGGGCATGCGCCCGCTTGAGATTGCTCGCGTTGATCGTGCCAAAATGCTCGGCCAGCGTCGTGCGGATCTGGCCGGCATCGACAAGCCGCGAGACCTCCGCCAGCAGCTTGCCCTGCTCGCCCATGTCCGCGGTCTTGAACAGCGAGCGCGTGAACATCAGCTCCCAGTGCAGCGACAGGCTCTTGCGCTTCAGCGGATTGGCATCGAGCGTCTTCGGATCGTCGATCAGGCCGAACCGCCCCTGTGGCGCCATCAGTTCGACGATACCCTCCAGATGAGTGTCGCTATGCGTCGTCGAGAAAACGAAGGCCGGCGCGCCGATGCCGAGCGCCGCGACCTGCGCCGGCAACGGCTTGGTATGGTCGATCACATGATGCGCGCCGAGTTCCTGCGCCCAGGCGCGGGTTTCAGGCCGTGAGGCGGTGGCGATCACCGTGACATCGCTGAGCTGGCGCGCGAGCTGGATCGCGATCGAGCCGACGCCGCCCGCGCCGCCGATGATGAGCAGGGCATGCGCCGCGCCGGGCACGGGCTTGCGGATGTCGAGCCGGTCGAACAGCATTTCCCAGGCGGTGATCGCGGTCAGCGGCAGGGCGGCGGCTTCGGCGAAGCCGAGGCTCCTCGGCTTGGGCCCAACGATACGCTCGTCGACGAGATGGAATTCCGCATTCGAGCCCGGCCGGTCGATCGCCCCGGCATAGAACACGGCATCGCCCGGCTTGAAGCCGGTCACCTCCGGCCCCACCGCCTTGACGATGCCCGCCGCGTCCCAGCCGAGCACGCTCGTCTGGCCTTCCGCCGGCTGGCTACGCACCCGGATCTTGGTGTCGACCGGATTGACCGAGATGGCCTTGACCTCGACCAGCAGGTCGCGCCCGGTCGCGACGGGCTCGGGCAGATCGATGTCGATCAGGCTGGTTTCGGCTGCGATGGGCAGTGACTGGCGATATCCGACGGCGCGCATGGCGTCTCTCCTGCATTGCGATGGAGTCGAGATGCGGATAACTGTCGATTGGCGCAAGAACGCACAATTTCAGCCTATAGTGTCGAAAAGGGTACTGTAATGCCGCCGCGTTTCAAGGAGCCCTATTGCTCCGCCGCTTGCCCGGTCGAAGCGACGCTGGGGCTGATCGGCGGCAAATGGAAAGGCATCGCGCTCTATCATCTGATGGGCGGAACGCTGCGCTTCAACGAGATCCGTCGACGGGTTCCGGGTGTGACCCAGCGCATGCTGACCACGCAGCTGCGCGAGCTGGAGGCGGACGGGCTGATCGTCCGTGTGGTCTACCCGGAAGTGCCGCCGCGCGTCGAATACAGCCTCTCGGCCAAGGGCCGCACGCTGGAACCGGTCATTCTGGCGCTGAAGGCCTGGGGCGAGGCGCACGCCCATGCGCCGCAACCTCGATCGGCCGCTCAGGCTGCCTGAAAGGCTCAGCCGACCGGGATGACGTCCACCGCGACACTGATCTTCTGCGTGCCGGGGCCGATCACCACGCCGTCGAGCGGGGACACGTCGGCGTAATCGCGCCCGATGGCGGTGACGATATGGTCGTCGGCAACGATCAGGTCGTTGGTCGGGTCAAGCCCGACCCAGCCGGTTTCCGGGCCGCACCAGACCAGGACCCAGGCATGGCTGGCGTCGGAGCCTTCGAGACGCTTCTCGCCGGGCGGCGGGATGGTGCGGATATAGCCGCTGACATAGGCGGCCGGCAGCCCGAGGCCCCGCAAACCACCGATCATGATATGGGCGAAGTCCTGGCAGACGCCGTGGCGCTGGGCGAAGGCCTCGGCGATGGGCGTGGTGACCTCAGTCGCCTCCGGATCATAGGTGAAGTCGCGCCGGATGCGCGCCATCAGCTCGCTGGCCGCTTCGAGCACCGGTCGCCTCGCGCCGAAGCTTTCGGCCGCATAGGCGATAACGGCCGCGACGGGGGGGACGAGCCGGCTCGGATAGAGGTGATGCGCTGGTGAATCCGGGGCAAGGCTGTTCGACGCCAGCGCGAGCTGTGCGACCTCCTCCCAGTTCCGGGTCAGGCCGGCATGGGGCGGGGTCTGCCGGTGCACCTCGATCCGGGCCCGCATCTCCACCTTCAGCTCGCGATGCGGCTTGGTGATCGTGATCGTGGTCATCCGGTTGCCGAAGAAGCAGATGCCGTCGCCGCGCTCGGCCGGCCGCGGCGAGATCGAGAGCTCGGCCTTGCGCACGATCTGGCCGGGGCCGTCATGCGGCAGGAGCCGCAGGATGCAGCGGGAGAAAGGCACCTGCCGGCTATAGCCATAGGTGGTGACATGGCGCAGTTCGTAGATCACGCGATGCCCGTCATCCGCGAGCCTTCCGGGCCGCTGTTCTGGAGAAAATAGCGGTCGGCGATCGCGCTGGAGACACCCATCAGCAATTGCTCGAACAGCAGGATGCTGGTGCGGTCGAGCCGGCTAGCCTCGGTCGTGCGGCAATCGGCGGCCAGCCGCAACACCAGCCGGCGCGGCGCTTCCAGCATGCCGTCGTCGGAGAGCGCGGGCAGGGCGGCGATCTCGGCGTCGAGCCGTTCGATCTGGAAGGCGACCGAGCGGGGATTGTAGGGATCGAGCATCACCAGATCGAGCACCGGCTGCAGGCTGGCGCCGAGCAGGTAGCGCGAGCGGTAGGTGATCTGCGAATCCGTCAGGTCGAGCAGGGCGTCGAGGCTGTCGCCGGAGGCGTGACTGTCGGCGAATTGTCGGGCGAAGCGGCAGGTCGCGACGCCGCGCTCCAGGCGCCGGCCGATGTCGAGGAAGCGCCAGCCCGCGCCGCGCACCATGTTTTCCTGGCTCAGTCCCGAGAAGGCGGCGAGCGTCTTCAGCGCCCGGTCGGCGCTTTCGTAGGTCTCGCCTTCGCTCGGCTTGCGCCCTTCCTCAGGTACCAGCTGGCGCTGCAGGTCGCTGAACAGGCGCCAGGCATCGACCGAAAGGCGCTCGCGGATCACCGAAGCCGTGCGTCGGGCCTCCCGGATCGAGGCGGCCGCAGAACCGTAATCGTCCAGGCTGAAGAGCGCGGCGCGCGCCTGCGCCGCCGGATCCTTGTGCCCGGTGCCGCCGGGGGCGGCCCCCCAGGCGACAAGCATGCCCGCGAGCTGGCGGAGCGTGTCGCCGTGTCCCGGCGCTGGGTCCGGATCGATCAGCCGGCCGAGCAGGGCCCGTACCAGCCGCAGCGTCGCCTCGCCGCGCTCCAGATAGCGGCCGAGCCAGAACAAATTGTCGGCGGCGCGGCTCGGCAGCGTGCCGGTCACGCGCCGGATGCTGGTACGGTCCGGCGTCGGCAACAGGCTGAGCTGGGCAACCGGCTCCTCCGAGGTGATCCAGACATCGCTGGAGCGCACCCCGTTGCGCAGGCTGACCGCGCGTGCGTCGGGTTCGTCGGAGATGCGGCAGAAGCCGCCGGGCATCACCGCCCAGCCGTCGGGTGTCGCCGCGGCGAAGACGCGCAGCGTCATCGGATGCGGTTCAAGACGCCCGTTCTGGAAGACCGGCATGGTCGAGAGCCGCACCACTTCCTGCCCGACATAGTCCATGCCGCGCGCCTCGATGCGCCGACGTAGCGCCTCCCGCTCGGCCGGAGGTAGTTCGCCGGCCACGATCGGTGCCGTGTCCAGCCCGCCGCCGGCGCTGCGGAAGGCCGGCGCCACGCTCATCTCCTCGAGCCGGTCGAGGACGACCTCGCGCTCCGGCTGCTGGCCGCACCACCAGGTCGCGACATTCGGCAGGATCAGTTCCTCGCCGGTGAGCTGCTCGGCCAAAGCCGGCATGAAACCCATCAGAGCGCGGGCCTCGACCACGCCGGAGCCGAGACCATTGGCGACATGGACATGGCCTTGGCGGACAGCCTCGACCAGCCCGGCCACGCCCAGCGCCGAGCCCGCATTGAGTTCGAGCGGGTCTGTGAAGTCGCCGTCGATCCGCCGCCAGATCACATCGGCGCGCTTGAGGCCGGCGATGGTGCGAACATGGACGCGGCCCTCCCGCATCAGCAGGTCGCCGCCCTCGACCAGCAGGAAGCCGAGATAGCGCGCGAGATAGGCCTGCTCGAAATAGCTCTCGTTGAGCGGGCCGGGGGTGAGCAGGCAGATGCGCGGCTCGACCCGCTTGGAGCGCGCCACGAGCCCGGCGCGGAAGCTTTGGAAGAAGGCCGCGAGCCGTTCGATGTTCATGCTGCGGAACATGTCCGGGAAGGCGCGGGCGAGCGCCAGCCGGTTCTCCAGCGCGTAGCCGGTGCCGGACGGCGCCTGGGTCCGATCCTGCAGCACCCACCAGCGCCCATCCGGGCCGCGGCCGAGATCGGCGGCGTAGAGCTGGAGCGTGCCCCCGCCCGGCGCGCCGTGGAGCGGGCGCAGGTAGTCGGGGCTGCCGGCGACGACCGCGGCCGGGAGAAGCCCCTTGGCGATCAGCTCGCCCGGTCCGTAGATGTCGTCGAGCAACGTCGACAGGATCTCGGCGCGCTGCGTGACGCCGGCTGCGATCACCTGCCATTCCGCCTCGGGAATGACGAGCGGCACATGCGACAGTGGCCAGGAGCGCTCGCCGAAGCCCGGATCGTTGGCATCGATGTCGCCATGGACGCGATAGGACACGCCGGTGTCCCGAACATGCCGGTCGGCCAGCCCGAAGCGCTGCGAGAGCTCGCCCGGCGTCAGCGCGCACCATTCCGACAGGAACGGCTCCCAATGGGGCCTGACTTCGCCGGCCTCGTCGATGAACTCGTCGAAAGCCCCGGGCAGGGGGCGATAGCCGGCGAGCAGCGCGGCGCGTCGGTCTGCCCTGCTGCGTCCCGATCGGGTGCGGCCTTGCACTGCCATTCGCCTTGTCAGACCCCGGCTTGGCGCCTCAGATCCAGCGTGAGCGGAAATTCGGCGCTGCGCTCTTCCGGCGGAATCGCCAGAGCGCCCGGACTATGACCGATCGCTTCGAAACGCGCGAGCCGTCTTGCTTCCGCTTCATAGGAATTGACCGGGGGTGTCTCGTAATTGCGACCGCCGGGATGGGCGACATGGTAGACGCAGCCGCCGAGCGAGCGGCCGGACCAGAGGTCGACGATATCGAAGGTCAGTGGCGCATGGACCGGAATCGTCGGATGGAGGCCGGAGGACGGCTGCCAGGCCTTGAAGCGCACGGCCGCGATCGCTTCGCCGGAGGTGCCCGTCTCTGTCATGGGCAGCCGCCTGCCGTTGCAGGTGATCAGGTGGCGGCCGGGAACGAAGCCCTTCGCCTTGACCTGCAGACGTTCCACCGAGGAATCGACGTAGCGCACCGTGCCGCCGATCGCACCCTCCTCGCCGAGCACATGCCAGGGCTCCAGCGCCTGCCGGATCTCGATCTCGACGCCGCCATGCGCGACCTTGCCGAAGAAGGGGAAGCGGAACTCCGCCTGTGCCTCGAACCAGACCGGATCGAAGGCATAGCCAGCGCGTTGGAGGTCGGCGAGCACCTCGCGAAAATCCTGCCAGACCAGCTCGGGCAGCATGAAGCGGTCATGCAGGGCGGTGCCCCAGCGCACCAGCTTGCCTGCCTGCGGCTCGCGCCAGAACCACGCGATCAGCGCCCTGAGCAGCAATTGCTGCGCCAGGGACATCCGCGAATCCGGCGGCATCTCGAAGCCGCGGAACTCCAGCAGCCCGAGCCGTCCGGTTGGCCCATCCGGCGAATAGAGCTTGTCGATACAGATCTCGGTGCGGTGCGTGTTGCCGGAGACATCGACCAAAAGGTTGCGGAACAGCCTATCGACCAGCCAGAGCGGAATCGGCGCTTCGTCCGGTTTTGGCACCTGCGCCAGTGCGATCTCCAGCTCGTAGAGCTGGTCCTGCCGGGCTTCGTCGATGCGCGGCGCCTGACTGGTCGGGCCGATGAACAGCCCGGAGAACAGATAGGACAGGGACGGGTGCCGGTTCCAGTAGAGCACGATGCTCTTCAACAAGTCCGGCCGGCGCAGGAAGGGCGAATCCGCAGGCGTCACGCCGCCGAGCACCACATGGTTGCCGCCGCCTGTGCCCGTATGGCGCCCGTCGACCATGAATTTCTCGGCGCAGAGCCGGGCCTGTCTCGCCTCCTCGTAGACGCCCTGCGTGATCGCCACTGCCTCGCGCCAATCGGCCGCGGGATGGATGTTGACCTCGATCACGCCGGGGTCGGGTGTGACCTTGATGACGCTGAGCCGCGGATCGAAGGGCGGCGCATAGCCCTCGATATGGACGGGCAGGCCCGTCTCTTCGGCGGCAGCTTCGATTGAGGCGACAAGATCGAGGTAATCCTCCAGCCGCTCGACCGGCGGCAGGAAGACGCAGAGCACATTGTCGCGGATTTCGAGGCTGAGCGCCGTGCGCACATGCTCGCCGCCGATCTCCTGCTCGGTGCGCTGCTGGGCTGTACCTGCCACGCCGGGATCGACCTGGACGGACATCTGCGGCGGCGCTCCGAAGCTGGTCGGGGCCGCCGGCGCCGGTGGGCTTCCGGCGCCCGGCGCCGGCGCGGCCTGCGTGACGCCGGCCGGCGGCAGCGGCCCGCGCGGCTCCATCGGATCCTGCGGATGGATATGCGGGTATTCGGCCTTCGGTATGTCGGGGAGGGAACCGAGCGGTAATCGGTAGCCGACCGGTGAATCGCCGGGAACGAGGAACAGCTTGCCGCGCCGCAGTCGCCATTTCTCCGAGCGCCAGCGCCGGTCGTGGGCCGCCGCCTGCCAGCGCTGCACGGGGATGACGAAGCCGCGGGGATGGCCGAGACCGAGCTGGAAGACCTGTGCCATCCGCGCCCGCTCCTCGGGATCGGAGAGGCGGGAATCGAGCGGGTCGACATTGTCGGGAAGCTGCGCCTCTTTCAGCAGCCAGTGACCGGTGTCCTCATAGGCCGGGATAACGTAGTCGGCGCCGAGGCCGAGATTGTCCGAAAGCTCCCTCGCCAACGCCTCGGCATCCTGGACGGTGGCGCCGGCTTCGAGCTCGCGGTCGCCGCCGGTCCTGGCGCCGGGCTCGCGCGCGATCAGGTCGGGATTGCGCCAGATCGGTTGCCCATCCCGGCGCCAGTAGAGCGCGAAGGCCCAGCGCGGCAGGCTCTCGCCAGGATACCATTTGCCCTGCCCGTAATGCAGCATTCCGCCCGGCGCGAAGCGTTCGCGCAGGCGCCGGATCAGCACGTCGGCGCGCTCGCGCTTGGTCGGTCCGACCGCGGCGATGTTCCATTCTGCGCCGGTCTGGTCGTCGATCGAGACGAAGGTCGGCTCGCCGCCCATGGTGAGCCGCACGTCCTGCGCCTGCAGATCGGCCTCGACCTTGTCGCCGAGCGCATCGAGCGCCTGCCAGGATTCATCCGAGAAGGGCAGGGTGATGCGCGGCACCTCGTGCACCCGCGTCACGCTCATCTGGAAGTCGAAAGTCGTCTCGGCATAGCTCGCCACACCCGAGACCGGCGCGGCCGAGCGATAATGCGCCGTCGCCGCCAGCGGCAGGTGGCCCTCTCCGGTGAGAAGCCCGGAGGTCGGGTCGAGACCGACCCAGCCTGCGCCGGGAATATAGACCTCGGCCCAGGCGTGAAGGTCGGTGAAGTCCTTGTCGGTGCCGCGGGGGCCCTCCAGCGGGTCGACGTCGGCCTTCATCTGGACCAGGTAGCCGGAGACGAAGCGCGCCGCGAGGCCGAGATGCCGGAGCGCCTGGACCAGCAACCAGCTCGTGTCGCGGCAGGAGCCGGACCCGATCGAGAGCGTATGCTCCGGCTCCTGCACGCCGGGCTCCATGCGGATGCCATAGGCGATGCGTTGCTGCAGGCGGGCGTTGAGATCGACGATGAAGTTGACGGTGTTGACCGGCTCCTTCGGCAGCTCCGCGAGGAAGGCTTCGAGCAGCGGCCCGGCCGGCTCCGTCACCAGATAGGGTGCGAGCTCGGCGCGCTGCTCCGGCGTGTAGGCGAAGGGGAAGATCTCGGCCTCCGCCTCGACGAAGAAGTCGAAGGGATTGATCACCGACAGCTCGGTGACGACATCGACCTCGATGCGGAATTCCCTGACGGGCTCGGGGAAGACGAAGCGCGCCAGCCAGTTGCCGGCCGGATCCTGCTGCCAGTTCACGAAATGCTGGGCCGGCGTCACCTTCAGCGAATAGCTGTTGATCGCCGCCCGGCAATGCGGCGCAGGCCGCAGGCGGATGATCTGCGGCCCGAGCGTGACCGGGCGATCATAGGAATAGTGGGTGACGTGGTTCAGCGCGGCGATGATGGCCAAGGTTCGGCTCCCCGTGACGCTGGCAAAGGCGGAATCCGCCCACCGGGTCAGGTTAGCGAGCCCGCACGCGCGCGCAAGGCGGCCGGTGGGCAGGGTGGCGGCAGGCCGCAGAACCTCTGCCCAAGAGATGTGCATAATGGCGTGCGGATGGCCTGCGGTCGGCTGGACAGCCGAGCCGGACTGGTTGCAGATAGCGCGCAAGGGGCCATCGATGGCTCCAGAGACACGAACAATGGGGAATTCGATGCGTCACGTAGCCAAGTTGATGGCGGCTTCGGCCTTTGCAGCCCTGATGTCGACAACGGTCGCCTTCGCGCAGACGCCGAAGGATACGATCGTCATGGCCAAGCAGATCGACGACATCATCACGCTCGACCCGGCCGAGGCTTTCGAATTCTCGGGCGTCGAGGTTGTCGCGAACGTCTACGACAAGCTGATCAACGTCGATATCGCCAACAACAACGCGCTGGTGCCGGATCTCGCCGAGAGCTGGACCGTCAGCCCCGACAGCCTGACCTACATCTTCAAGCTGCGCAAAGGCGTCAAGTTCCACTCCGGCAACCCGCTGACCGCTGCCGACGTGGTCTACTCGATCCAGCGTGCGGTGACGCTGAACAAGTCGCCGGGCTTCATCCTGCGCCAGTTCGGTTTCGTCGCCGAGAACGTGCTCGAGAAGGTCAAGGCTGTCGACGAGAACACCGTCCAGATCACTGTCTCCAAGCCCTTCGCGCCGACCTTCTTCTACAACTGCCTGACCTCCGGCGTCGCTTCGATCGTCGATTCCAAGCTGGTCAAGGCGAATGAGAAGGACGGCGACTGGGGCAATGCCTGGCTGAAGCTCAATTCCGCCGGCTCCGGTGCCTACAAGGTCCGTGCCTACCGCCCGAACGAGCAGTACACGCTCGACGCGAATGAGAGCTGGTACAAAGGCGCGCCGAAGAGCAAGCGCGTCGTCGTGCGCCATGTCGCCGAGCCGGCCTCGCAGCGTCTCCTCGTCGAGAAGGGCGACGCCGATATCGCCCGCAACCTCTCCAAGGATCAGCTCGCGGCGGTCAAGGGCAACGACGCGATCAAGATCGTCCAGGGCGACAAGGGCTACATCCTCTATCTCGGCCTGAACCAGAAGAACCCGAACCTCGCCAAGCCCGAGGTGCGGGAAGCGCTGAAGCTGCTGGTCGATTACGCCTCGATCGAGAAGAACATCCTCGAAGGCACCTACAAGGGCCATGAATCCTTCCTGCCGCAGGGTTTCCTCGGCGCGATCTCGGACAAGCCCTACCAGCTCAACGTAGCCAAGGCGAAGGAACTGCTCGCCAAGGCAGGCCTCGCCAACGGCTTCACCGTCACCATGGACACCCGTTCGGTTGCGCCGATCACCGATATCGCCCAGGCGATCCAGGCAACCTGGGCCCAGGCTGGCGTCAAGCTCGAGATCATCCCGGGCGACGGCAAGCAGACCCTGACCAAGTACCGCGCCCGCACCCACGACATCTATATCGGCCAGTGGGGCCCGGACTATCTCGACCCGCACACCAATGCCGAAACCTTCGCCATCAACGAGGACAATGGCGAGGATGCGAAGTCGAAGACGCTGGCCTGGCGCAATGCCTGGGATATCCCGGCAATGACCAAGGTCACGCAGGGCGCGGTGCTGGAAGCCGACGCCGCCAAACGCAAGGCGACCTATGAGACGCTGCAGCGCGAGCATCAGAAGATCTCGCCCTTCGTCATCATGTTCCAGCAGATCGAGGTCTCGGCCGAGCGCAAGAACGTGAATGGCTGGGTCATCGGACCGAGCTCGGACACCAACCGCTACGCGACCATCGTCAAGAACTGAGGTTCGTGACGCAGGAGACCCGCCCCGGCCCCCGGCCTCGGGCGGGTCTTTGCGTTGCCGCAGAGTACGCCCCGGCGCAACCGGCGCCCAGGCAGGAGACATCCTTGCCCATGTCGATCAGAAACGGAGGCGAGTCATGACGGCCGTGATGCAAGCGCCTGCGCGCAAGAGCGCATCGCCGGGGAGGCTCGGTCGCTGGGGCCGCGCCCTCTCGCGCGAGCTGACGACCGTGGTGATCACCATGTTCGGCCTGCTGCTCGTCACCTTCTTCATCGCCCGGGTCATCCCGATCGATCCGGTGCTCGCCGTCGTCGGCGACAATGCCCGTCCCGAGACCTATGAGGCGGCGCGCATCGAGCTCGGCCTCGACAAGCCGCTCTGGCAGCAATTCGCGATCTATATCGCCAAGGTCTTCACCGGGAATCTTGGCACCTCCGTGCTGACCTCGAACCCGGTCACCGAAGACATCAAGCGCGTCTTTCCGGCGACGCTCGAGCTCGCAACGCTGGGCACGCTGATCGGCGTCCTGATCGGCGTTCCGCTCGGCATCCTCGCAGCCGTCAATCAGGGCCGCTGGCAGGATCAGGTCGCCCGCGTCGTCGGCCTCGTCGGCTATTCCGTGCCGGTCTTCTGGATCGGCCTGATGGCGCTGCTGCTGTTCTACGCCAAGCTCGGCTGGGTCTCCGGCCCGGGCCGCATCTCGGTGGTCTGGCAGGACATCGTCACCACCCGCACCGGCATCATCATGCTGGACGCCGCGCTCGAAGGCGAATGGGAGGCGTTCTGGGACGCCTTCTCGCATCTCATCCTGCCGGCGCTGGTCCTCGGTCTGCTTTCCGTCGCCTATATCAGCCGGATGACGCGCAGCTTCATGATCAGCGAGCTGCAGCAGCAATACGTCATCGCGGCCCGTGTGAAGGGCGTCTCGGAGACCGCCGTCATCTGGCGCCACGCCCTGCGCAACGCCGCGGTGCCGCTCTTCACCGTGATCGCGCTCTCCTACATGCATCTGCTCGAAGGCTCGGTGCTGACCGAGACGATCTTCGCCTGGCCGGGGCTCGGCCGCTATCTCACCAACGCGCTGCTCAACGCCGACATGAACGCCGTGCTCGGCGGCACGCTGGTGGTCGGCGTCGTCTTCATCGCGGTCAACCTGCTGACCGACATCATCGGCCGGCTGGCCGATCCGCGCGTGCGCTGAGGAGGCGGATATGAGTGACACCTCCTCCGCCGGCCTGCATGCCTGGCTGATCAGCGATTCCCCGGCATCGCGCCGCCAGGCCCGCCTCGGCCAGCTCTACCGGCAATGGCTCGCCTTCAGGCGCAATCCGATGGCGGTGGCGGGCCTCGCCATCATCGTCCTGCTGCTGCTGGTCGCCGCTTTCGCGCCGCTGATCGCGCCGTTCGACCCGCTTGCGCAGGCGCTCGACAAGCGGCTGCTGCCGCCGTCGGCAACCAACTGGTTCGGCACCGACGCGCTCGGGCGCGACATCTTCAGCCGCATCGTCTACGGTACGCGCATCACGCTGGTCATCGTGCTGTTGGTCGTGGTGACCGTCGGCCCCTTCGGCCTGCTGATCGGCGCGGTCTCCGGCTATTTCGGCGGCTGGGTCGACCGGCTCCTGATGCGCATCACCGACGTCTTCCTCGCCTTCCCGCGCCTCGTGCTGGCGCTGGCCTTCGTCGCTGCGCTGGGGCCGGGCATCGTCAACGCCATCATCGCCATCGCGATCACGACCTGGCCGCCCTATGCCCGCGTCGCCCGCGCCGAGACCATGGTGATCCGCAACCAGGATTACATCGAGGCGATGCGCCTGCAGGGTGCCTCGCGCGCCCGCATCATCTGGAAGCACGTCGTGCCGATGTGCATGCCCTCGCTGATCGTGCGCACCACCTTCGACATGGCCGGCATCATCCTGACCGCCGCGGGCCTCGGCTTCCTCGGCCTCGGCGCGCAGCCGCCGATGCCGGAATGGGGTGCGATGATCTCGGCCGGGCGCGAGCAGATCTTCGACCAGTGGTGGGTCGCGACCTTCCCGGGCCTCGCCATCTGCGTCGTCGCGCTCGGCTTCAACCTGCTCGGCGATGGGCTGCGTGACGTCATGGATGCGAGGTGAGGCGATGCAGGCCTTTACGAATAAAGCCGAGCAGCCTCTTCTCGAGGTCGACAATCTCAAGGTCGATTTCCACACCCCGACCGGCATCGTGCGCGCCGTGCGGGGCCTGTCCTTCACGCTGGGGCGGGAGCGCCTGGGCATCGTCGGCGAGTCCGGCTCCGGCAAGTCGATGACCGGCCGTGCCATCCTCGACCTGATCCCGCATCCCGGCGTCGTCAGCGCCGATGGCATGCGCTTCCGCGGCCAGGACCTGACGACGATGGACAAGGGCGTGCGGCGCAAGCTGCGTGGCCGCCACATCTCCATGGTGATGCAGGATCCGAAGTTCTCGCTGAACCCGGTCGAGACGGTCGGCAGCCAGATCGCCGAGGCTTATCGCATCCACCGCAAGGCCGGTACCCGTGAGGCGCGCGAGCGCAGCCTCTCCATGCTGGAAGCGGTGCAGATCCGCGATCCCGCCCGCGTCTACGACCTCTATCCGCACGAGGTCTCGGGCGGCATGGGCCAGCGCGTCATGATCGCGATGATGCTGATCGCCGAGCCCGAGATCCTGATCGCCGACGAGCCGACCTCGGCGCTCGACGTCACCGTCCAGCTGCAGATCCTGAAGATCCTCGACGATCTCGTCACCGAGCGCGGCATGGGGCTGATCTTCATCAGCCACGACCTGCATCTGGTGCAGTCCTTCTGCGACCGCGTCATCGTCATGTACGGCGGCAAGGTGATGGAGACGTTGCCGGCGGCCGAGCTCGCCGACCCCTCCGCGCGCAGCCGCCGCCATCCCTATACGCTCGGCCTGCTCGAATGCCTTCCGGACCTCGACCATCCCCGGGCGAAGCTCTCCACCCTCAACCGCGACCCGGCCTGGCTGGCATGACGAACGCTGCGATCTCCGTCGACAAGCTCAACGTGTCCTTCGGCGACTCCCATGTCGTGAAGGATCTCTCCTTCGAGGTGCGCAAGGGCGAGAGCTACGGCCTCGTAGGCGAGTCGGGCTCCGGCAAGTCGACCGTGCTGCGCGTGCTCTCCGGCCTCAACCGCGACTGGAGCGGTGCCGTCTCCATCGAGGGTGCCGTGCAGCCCAAGGTCCGGGACAAGGCCTTCTACCGCAATGTCCAGATGGTCTTTCAGGACCCCTACGGCTCGCTTCACCCCAAGAAGACCGTGGATGACACCCTTGCGGAGCCGTTGGCGATCCACGGTGCCCGTGATGCCGAAGCGCGCATCGGCAAGGCCCTCTCCGATGTCGGCCTGCCCGCCTCCTTCCGCTTCCGCTATCCGCATCAGCTCTCGGGCGGCCAGCGCCAGCGCGTCGCCATCGCACGCGCCCTCGTGCTCGAACCCTCGATTCTGCTGCTCGACGAGCCAACTTCGGCGCTCGACGTCTCGATCCAGGCGGAGGTGCTGAACCTGCTCGCAGCGCTCAGGCAGGAGCGGAAGCTGACCTATATCCTCGTCAGCCATGACCTCGCCGTGGTCGGGCATATGTGCGAGCGGCTGCTCGTCATGCAGTTCGGCCGTGCCGTCGAGGAAATGACCGTCGAAACGCTGGCGGCGCGCCAGCCACAGACGGTCTATGCGCAGCAATTGCTGGCGGCGAGCGCGGGCTTCCGGCGCGCGGGCTGAGCGGTAGGGGTAGCGGCCCTGCGCCGTTCCCTCTTTGCAGCGCGGCAAAACCGTCTCACTCTGGTCGTAGCCTTGCGCTAAAAGCTGCGCGTCCGGCCGAACCTCGGCCGGGCGGCAGGGCTCACGCCGGTCGTTTGAAACCGGCACCGCCTTACGGAGTTTCAGTCCCATGGACGCTATCGTCGACAACGCGCTTCGACCCGAGACTGCCCCCGAGCGGACGCCGGTTCCGCCCTTCGATCTGGTGATCTTTGGAGCCGGCGGCGATCTTGCCCTGCGCAAGCTCTTCCCGGCGCTCGCCCAGCGTAACCGCGATGGTGTCCTGCCGGAGGAAAGCCGCATCCTCGCCGTCGTCCGCAAGGAGGAGGATGTCGAGGGGCTGCCGAAGCAGATCGCCAGGCGCCTGGATGAGGAGGGCATCCCGAAGGATCAGGTCGAGCCCTTCCTGCGGCGCCTGACGATGGTGATGCTCGATGCGGTCCAGCCCGAGACCTACAAGGCGCTGAAGCAGGCCCTGGGCGAGAGCGAGCGCGTCCGCTCCTTCTATCTCTCGACCCCGCCCGACCTCTTCATCCCGATCTGCGAGAACCTGGCCAAGGCGGATATTCTGACGCCGACCTCGCGCGTCATCCTGGAGAAGCCGCTCGGCCGCGATCTCGCTTCGGCGCAGCAGATCAACGATGCCGTCGCGCGCATCCTGCCCGAGAGCCGCACCTACCGGATCGACCATTATCTCGGCAAGGAGACGGTGCAGAACCTGCTCGTCCTGCGCTTCGCCAACACGCTGTTCGAACGGTCATGGTCGAGTCGTGACATCGACCATGTCCAGATCACCGTCGCCGAGACGGTCGGCCTCGAAAGTCGTGCCGGCTATTACGACAAGGCCGGGCATATGCGCGACATGGTGCAGAACCATCTCATGCAGCTGCTCACCCTCTTCGCCATCGAGCCGCCGAACATGCTCGAGGCCGGCGCGGTTCGGGAGGAGAAGATCAAGGTGTTGAAGGCGCTGCGCCCCATCGTCGGCCCCGACGTGCAGCGCTACACTGTGCGCGGCCAGTACGGGCCGGGCCAGATCGACGGCCAGCGCGTTCGCGGTTATGCCGAGGAACTCGGCCATGGCTCGAACACCGAGACCTTCGTCGCCATCCGTTGCGAGGTCGACAACTGGCGCTGGGCCGGTGTGCCGATCTATCTGCGCACCGGCAAGCGCATGGCGCAGCGCTATTCCGAGATCGCCGTCACCTTCAAGCCGGTGCCGCATTCGATCTTCGGCAACGGCACCTGCGACCGGCTCGACGCCAACCGCCTCTTCATCCGCCTGCAGCCGAACGACGGCGTCCAGCTCCAGCTGATGATGAAGGTGCCGGGCTCCGGCCGGCTCAAGATCGTGCCGCGCCAGCTCGATCTGCGCTATTCGACCGCCTTCGACGAGCGCACGCCGGACGCCTATGAGCGCCTGCTGACCGATGTGATCCGCGGCGACCAGACGCTGTTCATGCATCGCGACGAGGTCGAGCAGGCCTGGGGCTGGGTCGATCCGATCATATCCGGCTGGCAGGACTACTATCCGCATCCCCATCGCTACGCCGCCGGCTCCTGGGGACCGTCACAGGCGATCGGCCTGATCGAGCGCGACGGCCGCTCCTGGGCCGATCCGGATTTCGTCTGATGCCGGCCGGCCCGCTCGCCTGGCACCGCTTCGCCACACTGGCCGATGCCTCGGAGGCCTTGGCCGAGACCGTCGCGCTGCGGCTGACGGAACTGCTCGCCGAGAAGGGCAGGGCGCTGCTGGCCGTGCCCGGCGGCACGACGCCGGCGCGCTTTCTCACAGCGCTCGGGCAGCGCGATCTACCATGGGAGAAGGTTACGCTGCTGCCGACGGACGAACGTTTCGTCGCGGCCGACGACAGCGCTTCGAACGAGCGCATGATCCGCGCGCAATTCGCGCCGCTCGCGGAGGGGCGTGCCGATTTCCTGTCCTTCCACGGTCATGGCAGCGACATCGAGGCGGCCGCGGCCCTGCTGTGCGCGGAGCTGGCAGCGCTTCCGCCGCTCGATCTGCTGGTCAGCGGCATGGGAGCGGATGGGCACATTGCCTCGCTCTTCCCCGGCGCTGAAACCACCTTCGATACGGTGCCGGACAGCGGCATCGTCGTGGCCCAGCCGCCGGGCCTGCCGCCACGACTGTCGCTTTCGCCGGTGCGCCTGCGCGATGCGGGCTGGGCGAGCCTGCTCGTCTCAGGCGGCGCGAAGGAGGCGGTCCTGAAAGAGGCAGCCGCCCGCGAGACGCCGCTGCCGGTCGATATGCTGCTCCGCCGGGAGCAGGGGCTCGACGTCTACTGGGCTAAGGAGTAGAGCCCGGTTATCCGTTCAAATCGTTTGAAAGATGAGGCCATGGACGAGACTGTCGCGATTGCCCGGCTGAAGAGCTGCGGCGTGATCCCCGTCGTCGTGATCGAGGATGCCTCGCGCGCGGTCGATCTCGCCCATGCGCTCGTCGCTGGCGGTGTTGATGTCGTCGAGGTCACACTGCGCCGCCCGGCTGCGATGGAAGCGCTCGCAGCCATCGCGAAATCAGTGCCGAAGGCGCTCCCCGTGGCCGGTACGGTGGTTACGCCCGCTCAGGTCGCGCAGGTCAAGGACGCAGGCGCCCAGGCCGTGGTCAGCCCCGGTTTCAGCGAGAGCGTCGATGAGGCGCTGCGCAAGGCGGGCCTGCCCTGGTTGCCGGGCGTTGCCACGGCGTCGGACTGCATGCGGGCCGTCGCGGCCGGGCGCAACACCGCCAAGTTCTTCCCCGCCGAGCAGGCGGGCGGGCCGCCGGCGCTGAAGGCGCTCTCCGGTCCGTTCCCGCAGATGAGCTTCTGCCCCACCGGCGGCGTCGGCCTGAAGAACCTCGGCGACTACCTCGCCTTGCCGCAGGTGATCTGCGTCGGCGGCTCCTGGCTCGTTCCGGCCGACGCGATTGCGGCCGGCGACTGGAACCGCATCACCACGCTGGCGCGCGAGGCGAAGGAAGCCTTCCTGAAGGCGCGTGCCTGACTTCGCCTCACGCGCGTAGGCCGTGCGTCATTCTCGGGCGGAGCGAAGCGCAGGCCCGAGAATCTCTGGCAGGATACGGCGCCGCAGCCTCTTTCGGCATGAGATGCTCGGGGCAAGCCCGAGCATGACGCGCCCTACGCCAGTTTCTCCCGCACCATCTCCGCGATCGCGAGCGAGCTCGTCAGGCCCGGACTTTCGATGCCGAGCAGATTGACCAGCTCGGCGACGCCATGGACTTCCGGCCCGTCGATACGGAAGTCCGGCATCGGCTCGGTCGGACCGTGCAGCTTCGGCCGGATGCCGGCGTAGTCGGCGACCAGTGCACCGTCAGGAAGGGCTGGCCAGTAGGTTCGGATCGCGGCGTAGAACTTCTCCGCGCGCGCCGGATCGACGACCAGATCCTGATCGCTTTCAACCCATTCGACATCGGGCCCGAATTTGACGCGCCCGCCCATGTCGATCGTGGCGTGGATACCGAGGCCAGCGGCTTCCGGTACCGGATAGACGAGGTGGCTGAAGGGCTGTTTGCCGGTCAGGGCGAAATAGTTGCCCTTCGCGTAGTGCTGCACCGGCACATGCTCGGCGGGGAAGTCCGCGAGCAGGCCGAGCAGCCTTGGCGCACCGTGCCCGGCCGAATTGACCACCGTGCGGACAGTGTAGGTCGCAGGATCGGCGCCGCCGAAATCGACGCTGAACCCGTCCGCCCCGTGCCGCCAGCCGGTGATCGGCGTGTTGAGCGCGAGCGAACCGCCGGCCGCCTCGCACTCGCCAAGCAGCGAGAGCATCAGTGCATGGCTGTCGACCACTCCGGTCTCGGGCGAGAGAAGGGCGATCTCGCAGCGCACCTCCGGCTCCATCGCCTTCGCCTCGGCGCCGGAGAGCCAGCGCAGCGAGTCGACGCCCGAGGCCTGGGCGCGGGCCATGATCGTTTCCAGCGCCGGTTTCTGTGCTTCGGAGGTGGCGACGATCAGCTTGCCGCAGGCCTTGTGCGGCAGGCCGCGCCCTTCCAGATAGCGGTAGAGCTTCTTGCGGCCTTCGACGCAGACGCGCGCCTTCAGCGAGCCGGGCGGATAGTAGATCCCGGCGTGGATGACCTCGGAGTTGCGCGCCGAGGTCTGGGTGCCGATGCCTTCGGCCGCTTCGGCGATGACGACCTCGCGCCCGGCGAGCGCCAGTTCGCGGGCTACCGCGAGGCCGACGACGCCGGCCCCGATCACCAGGCAATCGATGTCGCTCATCGCGTGGTCGTCAGGCCGCGCGCGGCGGCATGGCGATCTCGATGAGGCTCGTCCAGTAGTTCACGCCGACGGGGATCGCCGCGTCGTTGAACTCATAGGCCGGATGATGCAGGCCCGCCGAGTCGCCGTTGCCGATGTTGATAAAGGCGCCCGGGCGCTCCTCCAGCATATAGGAGAAGTCTTCCGAGCCCATGGTTGGCGGGATATCGGTCTTGATCGCTTCCGAGCCGAAGATTTCCTTGGTCACGCTGGTGACGAAGTCGGTCTGGCCGGCATGGTTGAAGGTGACGGGATAGCCGAGATGGTATTCCAGCTCGTACTTCATGCCGAAGGCCTTCATCACGCCGTCGACGATCTCAGTGATGCGCTTCTGCGCAAGCTCGCGAATCTTCGGCGTCAGCGTGCGGACAGAGCCCTTGATCTCCGCGGTCTGCGGAATGACGTTGAAGGCCTCGCCGGCATTGAGTGCGGTCACGGAGACGACGATCGACTCGAGCGGGTCGGCATTGCGCGAGGCGACAGTCTGCAGAGCGCTGACCAGCGCGCAGGAGGCGACGATCGGGTCGTTGACGTTGTGCGGCGCCGCCGCATGTCCGCCCTTGCCTTCGATCTTGATGTGGATGCGGTCGGCGGCGGCCATGGCCGGCCCCTTGGCGATCTCGAAGCGGCCGACCGGGATGCCCGGCTTGTTGTGCATGCCGTAGACTTCCTGGATGCCGAAGCGGGTGATGAGTCCGTCATCGATCATCGCCTTGGCGCCGGCGCCACCTTCTTCGGCGGGCTGGAAGATCAGCACGGCGGTGCCGTCGAAGTCGCGGGTCTGGGTCAGATACTTCGCGGCGCCCAGCAGCATGGCGGTGTGGCCGTCATGGCCGCAGGCGTGCATCTTGCCGGGAATGGTCGAGCGATGTTCGAGATTGGTCTCCTCATGGATCGGCAGCGCGTCCATGTCGGCGCGCATGGCGATCACCTTGCCGGAATCCTGGCCCTTGCCCTTGATGATGCCGACGACGCCGGTCTGGCCGATGCCCGTCACCACCTCGTCGACGCCCCATTCCCTGAGCTTTTCGGCCACGAGACCCGCGGTCCGGTGAACGTCGTACATCAGTTCGGGGTGGCGATGGATGTCGCGGCGGATCGCGGTGATTTCGGGGGTCAGCGCCGCGATGAGGTCGGTTTTGGGCATCGTATCCTCTGAGATGACATGGGGCGACCGCGCAGAAAGCGGGTGCCGTACGGCACGCTAGCCCAGCCCCGGCCCACCTGTCCAAGCCGGCAGCGCGCAGGGGGTTGGCTTTGGCGGAATGGCGGGCAGGCCGGGAAGATGAACGCCGCCTTGACCAAAGGCAGTGAGCGATCTGGATTACGTCTGTGAAATAGTCCGGAAAGGCCGCAGCCATGATTTGGCCTTCCTTGACGAATAGCGGAGGCGTCCTTCGCTCAGGCCATCGAGAATATCTGGCCTGATCCTTTTCGTTTCCCCTTACATGTCTGGTAGATGATGCGTCGCTTGTCGTTGCTTGCGTTTGTTTTTGGTTTCTTGCCTTCAGTCGCTCTGGCTGACATCGCTCCTGAGAAAATCTCCTTTCAGCCGCAGGTCAAAGGCCTGGGCTGCCTGAAGTCCGAGACGAAGGCGATGATCGCCGAACTCGTCGCCAAGATCGGTCCGATCCAGATCACCTCGACCTGCGGCGGCCGCCATGCGCGGCACTCGCAGCACTACAGCGGCAAGGCGGTCGACTTCCGGCCGCTGGCGGCCTCGCCGCGCAAGGCTGCGGCCGCCGCGCGTGCGCTCGCCAATGTCGGCGGCGTCGGCACCTATTCGAACGGCCTCGTTCATGCCGACGTGGGCGAGCGCGAGATCTCCTGGTACGGCCAAAAGCGCAGCCGCTACGCTTATGCCAGCAAGCGCAGCCGCTATGCCAGGCTAGCGCGTAACAGCAACTGATCGAGCCTTCCGTCGCCCTCAGCGGGCGGTGATGTTGAGCGGATGCCGATAGACCAGATCGTTCGGATCGGGTCTATCGGCGCGCGTATCGCACACCGCTCCGAGGCGTTCCGCCACCGCGATCGATGCGGTGTTGCCCGGCGCCACATAGCTCACCAAGCTGGAAAGCTTCAGGTTCCGTGTCGCCCAATCCCGCAAGGCACGGGCAGCCTCGCTGGCATAGCCATGGCCCTCCTGGCCGTCATAGAGCAGCCAGCCGAGTTCCTTCTCGGGGAAGAGCGGGCCGTCATTGATGCCGACCTGCCCGATGCAGGCACCGGTCGACTGAAGCTCGATCATCAGCGCGCCGTGCCCGAACAGCGGCCAGCAGGCGATGTCGTGGCAGAAGATCCCCCAGGCCTGCCGCGTCGAATAGGGGCCGCCCACTCCCGTCGAGCGAGGCGACGCCAGAAACGCGGCATAGGCGGGAAAATCCGACTTCGCCATCGGCCGCAATGTAAGGCGTTGGGTCCGCAGTGTCGGAACGGAATGGTCGCTCATGCGCGGTTTCTAGAGCCGCGCCGTCGCCGAGGCTAGATCGCGAATTCGCCGCGCCAGCGGGCGATGTCGTCCAGAGCCACGTTCGATCCGCAGAGCACGAGGCAGACGCGTTCGCCGGACCCGAAGGCCTCCCTGCGCGTCATGGCAGCCGCGACCACGCAGGCCGCGGCGGGCTCCACCAGCACGCGCTCGTTCTGCAGCACCCAGACCAGTTCGCGAACGGCCTCCGCATCCGGCACCACGAGGATTTCCTCAAGGAACTGCCGGGCAGCCGCGATGGTGCGCTCCGTCGCGAAGGGCGCGCCCAGCGTGCGCGCGATCGAGGTGGGGCGGATCGGAACCGGCTGGCCGGCCGCAAGCGCCTGCGTCATCGTCGTTGCGCCCTCGGTCTCGACGCCGTGCAGCCGCACGGCTGGGTCGAGCCCCTTCAGCGCCGCGCCGACCCCGGCCGAGAAGCCGCCGCCCCCGATCGAGATGAAGACATGGTCGAGCCGCCCTCCGGCATCGGCGGCGAGTTCCAGGCCGAGCGTACCATGGCCGGCAATGATCGCCGGGTCGTCATAGGAATGGACATGGACCATTCCCTGCGCGGCATAGTCCTCGGCCTTGGCAAAGGCGGCGATCGAATCGTCGCAGAGTTCGACCTCTCCACCCGCCTGCTGCGTCAGATGGATATTGAGCGCGGGCGTCGCCTTGGGCATCAGGACGAGGGCGCGGGCACCCATGGCGCGGGCGACGAGCGATACCGCGATGGCATGATTCCCGCCAGAGACGGTGACGACGCCGCGCTTCAATTCGGCTTCGCTCAGGCCCATCAGCTTGTTGAAGCAGCCGCGCACCTTGAAGGAGCCGCCGAGCTGCAGGCCTTCGAGCTTCACCCAGGTCTCGACCCCCAACCGCTCGGACAGGCCGGCGCTGTAATAGGTCGGCGTGCGGCGGACCTTGCCGGCGATGCGCCCGGCTGCGGCCTGGATATCGGTAAGGGTGACGTCGAACGGCATGGGTGCCTTCTGTCCTCTGCCCGCTGCGCGGCGGGCTTCTAGGCCGCACGAGAGCGCGTCAGGCGCAAGGCCGTCAAGCACCGGGGAGGCGCGCTACGCCTCCTCGCCGATATCCGGCACGGGGGAGACGTCAGTCCGCCGGCGGCTCGCCCGCCTTGGGGCGCGAGCGGCCGGTCGAGCGCATCGGCAGCGGCACGGCGGGCCTGTCGGTGCGGTACTGGCCGCGGGCGATGGCGCCGAACAGGAGCACCACGGCGGTCAACGTCATCAGCCACCACGGCAGCAGTGGCGCGAAGCCGAAAACCGCGAGCGCGAAAGCGGTGGTGAAGGCGCCGACGCCGCCGGCCGCGAGCGCGCCCGGCATGCGGCCGGCGGCGCGGATGGCGAAATACAGGCAAGCGGCAGCGGCGGCGGCGCCGACGAGACCCAGCTCGTACCAGGTCTCGAACAGCAGAGTGGCGGGCGCCGGCTGCGGCAACATGCCCCTGAGTTGGTCGCGAACCACGGTGTCGAGCCCGTGCCCGGTGACGAGTTCGATCGGCGACTGCCGAATGACGTCGGCCCAGATCGAGAGCATCTGCGCGAAATCGTCGGCGCTGTCCGGCAACGCCGAAACCAACGGCGCGAGCAGGAAGGGCAGGACGGGGGCGAACAGCATCAGCCCGGCGACGATGGTGGCGATCACCTGCGCAGCGCGCTGGCGGCTGGCGGTGACGGCGCCGAAGGCGACTGCGCCAAAGAGCATCGCGACGGTTTCGCCGTCGTCGAACCGCGTCAGTGCCAGCAGTGCCACGACGAGGGCGAGCCCGAGGGCGCTCATCCCGCGTTCGCGCGAGAGGAGCCAGGCGAGAGCCGGCCAGGCGGTGATCAGGATGATCGAGACGCCGCGCTCGACAGCGCCGGGCGGTGTTTCCGCGTGCCGCAGGGCCGCGATGATGATCAGTCCGAGCGCGAACATACCGGCGGTGCCGGTGCCGAGGGGGGAAAGGTTGAGATTCGAGGAGCGCATCCGCTCCGGAAGTGCCGACAGGCCGGCGAAGCCGAGCACGACGGCGAGCATCAGGTTTCCGGCCTTTTCGGCGGCCGATGTGGGGAAGGGGCTCCAGACCAGCGAGAGCAGCGCCCAGGCGACGAGGCCGAGCAGGATCAGTCCCGGTCGGCTGAAAACGGACTCCTTGAGGGAGCCGACGAATTTGGCGGGTTCCTCGATCAGCATCGCAATGATCAGCAATGCGATGCCGATCGGCACGAGGACGACCGCGGCGCGGCGTGAGACCAATGCGGCCAGCGGCAGGACGAGCGCGAGCGTGCCGAAGCCGATGCGCCGCAGCAGCAGCGCGGCATCGGTGGCCGGGTCGAGCGGAGCTTGAGCGTTGTGGCGGATCATGCGTTCCGGCGGGGTAACGGGCGGCGGCCCGCCCGGTTGCCCGAAACGAACCGATGCCACCCTAGCGAGAGTACGGGCGCACGACTGTAGGTGCGGCGCAACACTGTCGCGGCATCTCTCATGCGGAGAATAAACCTGCGCTGCCGGTGCCTCTGGCGCGAGGGGAGCGTTCGTGAGAGGAATCCCGCATGACCATGCTGGCTGCCATTCCCTATACGAGCGGTTTCCCGATCGACGCCTTCATGCAGGGCGTGGCCACGCAGTTGAAGCGGCGCGGCCTCCGGCTTGGCGGCGTGGTTCAGCATAATGATGCCGCCTGCGACGATCGCTGCATGGCGATGTCGCTGGAAGATCTCGGCAGCGGCCATCGCTTCCCGATCAGCCAGGATCTCGGCGCGGGTGCCGCGGGCTGCCATCTCGATGCAGCCGGCCTCGCCGCGGCCGCGGCGGTTTTCGCCGGTGCGCTGGCAGAGCGCGTCGATCTCGTCATGGTCAACAAGTTTGGCAAGCAGGAGGCTCTGGGCGAGGGGCTGCGCGAGGAGATCGCGAATACCGTGATGGCGGGCCTGCCCGTGCTGATCGCGGTGCGCCGTGATTTCCTGCCGGCCTGGCGCGATTTCGCCGGAGACGAGTGGGTTGAACTGGACGCCCACATGGCGGCGGTGGAGCGCTGGGTCGGTGAGGCGACCCGGCTTGCGGCCTGACGCTGCCGTGACACAGCTTCTCGGCTCGCTGGCATGAGGGTCGCGATGCCGCCTCCAACGCTCGGCCTCGTTCTTGCGGGCGGCCTCGCCCGTCGCATGGGCGGCGGCGACAAGCCGCTCAAGCAGCTCGCCGGCAGACCGATCCTCGCCCATGTGATCGAGCGGCTTCGCGAGCAGTGCGACGGCCTTGTCCTCAACGCCAATGGCGATCCGGCGCGCTTTGCACTCTTCGGGTTGCCGGTTGTCGCCGATACGGTGCCGGACTTCGCCGGTCCGCTTGCCGGCATCCTCGCCGGGCTTGATTGGCTGGCCGAGCACCGGCCGGAAACGGCATGGCTGCTGAGCGTCCCGGCCGATACGCCCTTCATTCCGAACGATCTCGTCCAGCGTCTGCATGAAGCGCGGATCGCGGCCCAGCTTCCGTTGGCCTGCGCCGCCTCGGCCCGGCAGGCGCATCATGCCATCGGCCTCTGGCCGGTCTCGCTGCGGCAGGATTTGCGGCAGGCACTGGCGGCCGGCGAGCGGAAGATCAGCCGTTGGACGCAGGAGCATGGCGTCGCCGTCGCGGAATGGGCTGCGGAACCTGTCGATCCCTTCTTCAACGTCAACACGCCGAACGACCTAGGCGAGGCGCAGCGTCTCGCCGGATTATCGGCCTAGCCATCGCGGCGGCCGTCAGCGTTCCAGCAAGGCCTTCAGCGCCGCGAGATCCCGCGCCACCATGCCCGCATCGGCCGCCATCTCGTCGTCGGACATGCCGTCGCGCTGAAACAGCGTGAAGACGACCTCGGCGCCGTCGTCATTGGGCACCACACGCATCGGATTGTGCATGGCCGGGCCGTGTTCGGAGATCACCGCATGGTCGAGCACGCCGTGACGGTTCGGCTCGCTGAACAGGATGCGCATCGATCCCATCGGGGTTTCGGCGCGCCAGGTCATGCCTTCGACATGGACGAAGCTGTGGCCGAGTCCCTCCGTCCATTGCGGGAAGTTCTCCGGCTCGGCCAGGAAGGCATAAACCTGCTCCACCGGGCGATCGATGCCAATGCCGATATGCCGGGCACGCTGAACAGCCATCGCCATTTCTCCTTATGCAAAAGAACAAAAAGAGAACATGCGTAATGTGCTGTCAAGCGCGAGCGTATGGGCGTCTCGGGCCGATCTTGTTACTCGATGACGATGCGCGGCGCTGCTCTGGAGGCTCCGCCGAGGCCGGCCTGAACCTGCCGCGCCAGCGCGACATAGGCCTTGGCATGCGGGCTCTGCGGATCGCTGGCGACGATCGGCCGGCCTCCGTCCGAGGTTTCGCGGATCGGCATGGCCAGGGGGATCTCGCCGAGGAAGGGGATATGCAGCCGCTCAGCCTCGTGCCGCGCCCCGCCATGGGCGAAGATGTCGGATTGATGCCCGCATTCCGGACAGATGAAATAGCTCATGTTCTCGACGAGGCCGAGGATCGGCACCGCGACCTTCCTGAACATGGCGACGCCGCGGCGCGCATCGAGCAAAGCGAGGTCCTGCGGCGTCGAGACGATGACGGCGCCGGCAAGCGGCACCTGCTGCGCCATGGTGAGCTGCGCATCGCCGGTGCCGGGCGGCATGTCGACGACGAGGACGTCGAGCTCGCCCCAGGCGACCTCGCGCAGCATCTGCGTGATCGCCGAGATCACCATCGGCCCGCGCCAGATCATCGGCGTCTCCTCGTCGACGAGGAAGCCGATCGACATCACCTTGAGCCCATAGGCCTCCATCGGCGCCAGAGTCCGCCCCGAGACGATCTGCGGCTTGCCGGTGATGCCGAAGATCTTCGGCATGGACGGGCCGTAAATGTCGGAATCGAGCACGCCGACCTTGAGGCCGAGCGTCGAGAGCGCCACGGCGAGATTGGCCGCGGTGGTCGATTTCCCGACGCCGCCCTTGCCGCTGGCGACAGCGATGATCTGCTTAACGCCCGGCACGCCGCTGGGCTTGGGTGCGCCGCCGGGGCCGGGTCGCTGCGCCTGCTGGCGGGCCTGCATGCCGGCCGAGGGCGGCGCCTTGTCGGCAGTCAGCCCGACGAGCACCTGCGTCACGCCTGGCAGGCCGCCGACGGCGCTTTCCGCAGCCTTGCGCACCGGCTCCATCGCGGTGGCCTCGGTCGGGTCGATGCCGATCGCGAAGATCACCTTGCCGCCATCGACCAGGATATCGCCGATGCGGCCGGAGGCGGCGAGCGATTGCCCGCTCGCCGGCAATTTCACCAGTTCGAGAGCGCGCAGGACATCGGCTTGGGAGACGGTCACGTCGTTGAACTCCGTTCGCTGGCGCGGCCGTCAGGCCGCCTTGCGGATATGGAAGACGATGGCGCCGTCCGCATCCCCTTGCCGCTCGATGACGTCGCCGGTTTCGCGTGCGAGGTTGGGCAGGTCGATCGCCGCCATCGGGTCGGTGCATTGCACGACGAGCAGCGTGCCGGCCTGCACCGCGCTCAGAGCCTTGCGCACGCGCAGCACCGGAAGAGGGCATTTCAGGCCGCGCAGATCGAGCGGAATGGTGTCCATGGTCTCGCGCCCACCGGGCCGTTGTCGTCGCTGCTTCATAGGACGGCTGCTCGGGTGGGAGCAACCGCGCGCCATGCCGCATGCTTGACCGGCCTCGTTCCGGCGAGGATGAAGGTGCAGCGGACCAAAGCGCGCCAGGGGCGGCGATGCGGGCGCAGGTCCGGAAAGGACGAGTGCCGTGACGGGTAGGCCGGGCGGAGCCGGGACGGATATCGGGCTGATCTCCCTCGACGAAGCGGGAGCCCGCGCGGCTGCCCGCGTCGCGCCGGTGCCGGGTGTGCTTGAACTGCCGCTCGTCGAGGCGGATGGGCGTGTGCTGGCGGAGGCCGTGGTCGCACGCGTTGATTTGCCGCCCTTCGCGAATTCCGCCGTCGATGGTTATGCCGTCCGCTTCGCCGATCTCCGGCCCGGTGCCGAGACCCGCCTGCCGGTCCTCGGCCGAACGGCGGCTGGCGATCCGGTCGGTACGCTCGGGCGCGGTGCCTGGCGCATCTTCACCGGCGCTCCTGTGCCCGACGGGGCCGACACGGTGGTGATGCAGGAGGATGTCACGCTGAGTGGCGACGAGGTCATCCTGCCGTCCCAGTCGAGGCTTGGCGCCAATCTGCGCCGGGCGGGGGAGGATGTCGCCCGCGGTCAGGAGGTTCTTCCAGCGGGCCGGCGCCTGCGGCCGCGGGATCTCGGGCTGCTCGCCGCCCTGGGGCTGGAGCGGGTCCGGGTCAGGCATCGTCCGCGCGTTGCGCTGTTCTCGACGGGCGACGAACTGACCGAGCCGGGGCGCCCCCTGAAACCGGCGGCGATCTACGATGCCAACCGGGCGATGCTGCGTGCCCTGTTGGCGCGGGGCGGCGCCGACGTCGTCGATCTCGGCATTCTGCGTGATGAACCCACTGATCTGGAGCGGCATCTGCGCGAGGCCGCCGGCGCCTGCGACCTCATCGTCACCTCGGGCGGTGTCTCCGTGGGGGACGCGGATCACGTCAAGGCTGCGCTCTCGGCCTGCGGTTCGCTCGACCTCTGGCGCGTCGCGATCAAGCCGGGCAAGCCGATCGCGATCGGCGAGGCGGCCGGCACGCCCTTCATCGGCTTGCCGGGCAATCCGGTCGCGGTTTTCGTCGGGTTTGTGTTCGTCGCTTGGCCGCTGCTGGCGCGCCTTGCCGGGGCGACGGCCGAAGCACCGGTTGTCTTCCCCGCCAAGGCCGGCTTCCATCATCGGAAAAAGGCCGGGCGCAGGGAGTTCCTGCGCGTTACGCTCGAACGGCGGGACGATGGTGCCGTAATCGCGCGCAAGCATCCCGGCGAGGGGGCGGCGTCGCTCGCCTCGCTCGCGCAATCGGATGGGCTCGTCGTACTGGCTGAGGAACTGGAGCAGCTGGAGGAGGGCAGCACCGTACCCTTCCTGCCCTATGCCGGCTTGCTGGGCTGAGCTCGACGGGGCGTCTCAGTCGCGCCGGAAGATCACGCTCGCCCCCCAGCCGAGGAAGAGCGCCAGCAGCACGGTCGCGAGACCGTACAGAAACGACCAGTCATAGGCGGCGGAGGCGAGCCGCTGCTCGATGCCGGTCTTGATCACCTCGAAATTGGTCTGCTGGCGCGCCAGAGGGACCCCGCCGGAATAGAGCACGATGTCGACGCTGTAGGAGCCGGTCGGCGCCGTGGCGGCGATGTCGATCGGCGCGCTGAACAGGCTGTTCGACAGGAAGGTGACGCCGCGCTCCTCGTAGCCGTAGAGATCCTTGGCCTGCATGATCCGCACCAGGCTTTCGCGGAAGCGGATGGAGTTCGGGTCGAGATCGACCCAATTTCCCTGCGGCAGCTCGGCATTGGCGAGGCCGATGCGGCCGCGCCGCGCCGTTTCGGGGCTCATCATCTCCGAGATCGGCCTGTTGCTGGCGACGTGCAGGAAGACCGGATTGTCCGGGAAGCGGCGCTGCGACCGGTTGATCCAGATCGGACCGAGGCGCTCCTTCTCACGGACCAGCAGCATGCGCCGGGGGCCGCGGACGGTGACGATGATGTCATAGGGATCGCCGCGCGCGACCGTGCGGCCGTCGCGCTCGACCAGGCCGAAGACCGTCAGCTGGCTGCCGGTGTAGTTCGAGGTGATCTGGATCTGGTGGCTCGACATCGCCGCGATCAGCGTCTCGGCCCGGGCCGTCCCCGTGGCGAGGCCGATCCACAGGGCGGCGAAGAAGGCGAGGAACCGCATCATCGCGCGCTCTCCGGCACGACCACAGAGAAGCGTTCGGTCGGCGGAATGAAGAGCTCGATGGCGAAGCGCAGGCCGACCGAGAGGATCAGCAGCGCCAGCAGCAGCCGGAAGGATTCGACGTTGAGGTTGCGCGCCGCCCGGCCGCCGAACTGCGCGCCGATGACGCCGCCGACCAGCAGCAGCGTGGCGAGGATGAGATCGACCGACTGGTTGGTGACCGCGTGCAGAATTGTCGCGCCCGTCATCGTCACCAGAATCTGGAAGAGCGAGGTGCCGACCACCACGGCCGGTGGAATCCGGAAGAAGTAGATCAGCCCCGGCACCAGGATGAAGCCGCCGCCGACGCCGAGAACGGCGCCGATGAAGCCTATGACGATGGCGAGCAGGGCGATCGGCAGCACGCTGCAATAGAGGCCGGAGCGATAGAAGCGCTGACGGAAGGGCAGGCCCATCCACCAGGGATGCATGCCGCCGCGCCGCTTCAGCCGTGCCGGCTTGCCGGCGCGCACGCGCAGCATCGCGCGCAGCGCGTCGTAGAGCATCAGCCCGCCGATGATCGAGAACAGTGTCACATAGGAGAGCGTGATGACGAGCTCGAGCTGGCCGAGCCGGCGCATGGTGTTGAAGAACAAGACGCCGAGCACCGTGCCGACGATGCCGCCGCTGACCAGGACGCCGCCAAGCTTGAGATCGAGGGCCCTGCGCCGGAAATAGGTCAGCACGCCGGTCATCGACGAGCCGGCGACCTGCGCCGCCACGGTTGCGACCGCCACCGCAGGCGGGATGTCGAGGAAGATCAGGAGGGGGGTGAGCAGGAAGCCGCCGCCGACGCCGAACAGGCCGGAGATGAAACCGACCGCGCCGCTCAGGCCAAGCACCATCAGCACGCTGATCGGAAGCTCGGCGATCGGCAGGTAAATCTGCACTACTACCCCTCGCAGGCGGGTGCATAGCCGTTGCTTGCACCGATTTGTCCCAGACTGAACCGTCCAGGTTAAGAGTTGTTGCTGAAATGGAAGACGGGCCGTTACCGGCCCGTCTTAAAGGACTATCGTTTTCCTTGCCGCGTCAACACGTCGAAAGCATGACGCCGCGGCGGTTGACTCAGCTGCGCGCGGGCCTGGCGGGCTTGGTCGCCGCCGCCGCGGTCGGGCCCGCGTCCCAGCCCTTGGCCGGCGGGGTGACCTCGTTGGCGATCGTGTCCAGCGTCTTGGGCTTCCAGTTCGCGGCGGTCGTCTTGGCGGCGGCGAGCTCTTCCGGCTTCAGGCGCTGGGCAACCTCGTCGCGCTTGCGGGCGGCGTCCTCGTCGCCCTGATTCGCTGCAACCGAGAACCAGACGAAGGACTGGGCGAGGTCGGTCGGCGCACCGAGGCCGCGGCCGAGCAGGACCGCGAGGTTGTATTGGCTGTCGCGCACGCCGAGTTCGGCGGCGCGCCGGAACCACTCCGTCGCAATGGCATAGTCCGGCTTGCCGGAGACGCCCTCGGCATGCAGCACGGCGAGGTTGTGCATCGCCTTGGCGTTGCCGCGCTCGGCTGCGCGCTGGTACCAGATGCGGGCGAGGGAGAGATCGCGCTGCGTGCCGATACCCTTCTCGAACATGTTGCCGACACGGAACTGGGCGGGTGGGAGCCCCGCGACGGCGGCGCGTTCGAACAGGCGCAGGGCGAGCTTGGCGTCGCGCTGCGCGGCCGGGCCGTCGGCGGCTTTGCTTGCCAATTCGTAGACCGCGCGGGCATCGCCGTCGAAGGCGGCCTTGCGCAGTCCGGCGCTGCCGAAGCCGGTCGGCAGATCGCCAACCCCGGTGACGCTCTGAACAGACTCGGGCGCGACGGCCGCGGAGGCTTCCGCCTGCGCCGCGGCTGGCGCCGGTGCCACGAGGGGCGGCGGCACGGCGGCAGGCTGATCCGGCACAGCCTGGCCCGTAATCAGGCTGGCGGGCGCCGCCAGCGGTGCAGGCGAGAGCGCCGAGGACTGGTCCTTGGCGGCTGCAGGGTCCCTGGCCGGACCGGGGTCCTTGGCCGGGGCCTGCACGCCCTCGGCCGGGGCTTCCGGCTGGGCGATCAGGCTACGCGCCGTGGTGCTTGCGGTCTTGGTCCCGTCGCCGCGCACCACGCCGGTGACGACATGGGCCGTGCCCATGGCCAGGATCAGCGCGGCGAGGCCGAGCAGCAGCGGGCGCTTGCGCTTCTCGAGGATCTCCTTGAGCTTGCCGGAGCTCTTCGCAGCGGGCTCGGAGGCTGCTGCGGGAGCGCTCGCGGCGGCTTCGCTGGCGGCCTTGGCCGAGCGCCGGGCGGCAGCGATCAGGCTCTGCCGCACCGATTGGGCGTCCTGCCCGGCGTTGGCGGCGCTTTCAGGCCGCGGGCGGCCCGACCCCGGCTCCAGCGGCAAGTCGAAGGCCGTGTTCGGCAGCGCGGGAGCCGCTTCGCTCCGGACCGGGGCGGTGGGCGCACCGAAGCGATCTTGAGCAGCTGCGCTGACCGCCGGGCCGGCGTGATCGCGAGCAGCGAAGGCGGGCGCACGGACTGCGGGCTCCTCGCTACGGGCGGCAGCGGCCGGACGCTGCGGCGCGTTCCGGCGCTCGCCCTGCAGCTCGGATTCAAGGCCCGCGAGCCGCGTCATGATCGCCTCGAGCGACAGATGGACTGCGCCCAGCGCGTCCTGGGTCAGGCGCTCCGACGAGACATGGGTGTCGCGCATGCCGGTGACGAGGCTCGACAGCTCGGCAATGCTCTTGCCCGGCGCCGAGGTGCTGGCCGCCTGGACGAGGGCCGCGCGTTCGGCCGCCGTCTCCTCGCGCATCGAGCGCAGATGGACGACCAGATCCTGCAGCGTGCGCTCGATGCCGTTCTCGGCCGAGCGGGTCGCCGCCGCCTCGTCGAGCCGGGAGGCGATGCCCGAAATCTGCTGTTCCAGCGCCTCGAAGGATTCCGCGCCTGCGCCGGGGGCGCCGGCCTCGTCGATCTTGTCGGCGAGATGACGCAGCATCTGTTCGATCGGGCTGAGATCGACCGAGGCGGCGGACTCGCCGGTGCCGACCATGCGGCTGAGCTGGCTCGATGCTGCCAGGCTCTCGATCCGGCCGGCCAGCGCTTCGATCTGGCGGGTGACGGCGGACGGCCCCTGTTCGGCGAGCAGCTCGATCCGGTGCTGCAGCGCGTCGATGCGGTCATCGAGATGGTTGTCATGCCGCTGCGCGGTGACATCGTCGAATTTGCGCGACAGCAGGTCGATCTGGGTTGCGAGCGAGGCCAGGGGAGCGGTGTCGAAATCCTGCGGGCGGCTGGTCAGGACCGCGCTGCGGACATCCTCGATCGCGGCCGAGAGATTACGCATCTCCCGCAGGTCCGGCTGGGTTTCGCGCAGCCGGCCGATCTCGAAGCCCAGCGAAGCGACCTGCTGGGCGAGATCATCGAGCCGGTGATCCTGTCCGCTGGAAGGGATCAGGCTCCGCAGCTCGGCGATGTCGCGCAGGACCGGGTCGAGATTGGCCGTTTCATTTCCGCGCGCCGCCAGTGCGTCGACCTTGGCGGCCAGATGCGCGATCTCGTGCTGGAAGCGCTGGTAGCTGTCGCCGGCCCGATCCTGCGATAGCCGGGAAACCTCGGCCTCGATCCGTGTCAACGGCTTCAGCAGCGGCTCGAACTGGTCGCGCCGGTCGAAGCGGTCGAGGCGCTCGGCCAGGGCAGCGATCTTGGTCTCGATCGCGCTGGTGTCAGGCTGGCGTGGCTGCGGCGCTGCAGGGCGCTGCCCAGCGCGCCGGCCCTCCGAAGACAGCCGCGAGCCAAGCTCGCGCAGATCCTCGCGCAGTGCCGAAATGCGCTCCGGCGTGACGTTGGCCGCCCGCGAAGGGGAAGGAATGATCTCTTCGTTGTCGAGAACGCGCTGGCGTGTGCGGATGTTGGTGACGGCCGCCTCAAGTCCGTCGCGGCTGAAGGCGAGGCGCGGCGACGGCTCCGGCCGATTCTGGGCCTCATGGCTGCGGCGCTCGATCTCGGCGATGCGTTCGCCCATCGTCTTGATCGCTTCGGCGATGACGTTGGTCGCGCGCTCCTGCCGCTCGGCGGCGCCGCGCTCGCTCGATGACAGGCGATCCTCGGTCTTCTCGATCCAGCGCGTGATGGAATCGAGCGCGCCGGCGGTACGGCTGTTGGCATCGCGGGTCAGGCGCTCGATGTTCGCGGCCTGGCCGATGAAAGCGTGGAGTTCTGAACGTGACGGGGCGGGGTCGGGCCTGCGCGAGGCCGTATCCGTCTGGGCTTGGGAGATACGTGCCAGCCGTTCCGACAAGGCTGCGATGTCGAGCTGCTCGGGCATCGCGTCAGCCGGGGCGGGTGCCTCGCTCTCGTCGCGGATCTTGTGGTCGAGCCATTCGCCGAGCGTCATGCCGGCGCGGCGAGCTGCTGCCTTTGCCGCGTCGCGCGTCCGGGGATCGACGCCTTTGACGCTCCAGGGCAAGCTGGTGGCCATGTTCTCGCTCGCCTACGGGGCTTGTCTCCCGGAGGACGCGGCCCCCTGATGCCGCCGACCTCCGCGCGAACCTTGGCAGTCGTGAAGACAACGTTGACGATGCCGATGCGCGTTCCCGACATTTGGCCGGCATGGTAAACAGCGGGTTAAGAAACGGCTCCGAGACCGTTAATTTTTTCCGAATGGGGCTTGGGAAGCCTTTGGCGGCGCTGATGTAACGGTAACTTACCCCGGCAAGGGGACGTATTACCTGACGCAACGATAGCGCCTTCCCTATGAGGAGGTATCCCGATCGATGCTGCCTTACGGGCAGCGATTCGATCACCGCAAGGAACGAAACCTCCATGTCACGCCAAAATCTGGCTATGGCGGGTTCTTCGAGTCATGAAGCCCGCTCCGCGACGCCTACCCAAGCTGATGAGGCCGGCGAATACACCATCAGCGATCTCGCCCGCGATTTCGGCGTAACACTGCGCACCCTTCGCTTCTACGAGTCGCGCGGCCTGATCGCGCCCACGCGCTCGGGTATGGCGCGTGTCTATTCGGCCCGTGATCGGGCCCGTCTGGCGCTGATCCTCAAGGGCAAGCAGCTTGGCTTCACGCTGGTCGAGATCCGCGCGATGCTCGCCAACGAGGACAAGAAGGGCGCTGGCGACAAGGCCGCCAATGTCGGCGGGCTGCAGCTCAGCCGCGACCAGATCGTAGAACAGCTCGATCTGCTGCGCAGCCAGCGCGCCGAGATCGAGGGTGCGATCACCGAGCTCGAGGCCTCGCTGGCGCGGTTGCCCAAAGCCTGATTGCTCCCGCATCGACCTTCATGAAACCCCGGCTTTGCCGGGGTTTTTTGTTGTCGCATGGACAGCGCCCGTCCGCAGGCTGACAAAATGCCGGTGTACCCGTTGCAAGTCGAACGAGATTGTTTATATGTGAACTATATTGAGGCGCTCCCGACAGAGGCGAGCGGCCCGCGACGAGAGGGAGGACCACATGCCGGTCTACAAGGCGCCCGTCGACGATACGCTTTTCCTGCTCAACGACGTCTTCAACATCGAGCGCTACAACAACCTGCCGGGCTTCGCCGATGCGAGCGCGGACGTGATCGAGGCCGTGCTCGGCGAGGGCGCGAAGCTTTGCGAGGAAGTGCTCCAGCCGATCAACCACTCCGGTGATCAGGAGGGCTGCACGCGCCATTCCGATGGCAGCGTCACGACGCCGAAGGGCTTCAAGGAAGCCTATGAGGCCTATGCCGGCGGCGGCTGGATCGGCCTTGCCATGGATCCGGAATATGGCGGGCAGGGCTTGCCCTACACGCTCGGCGCCGTGATGAACGAATATGCCTCCTCCGCGAACATGGCCTTCGCCATGTATCCGGGGCTGACCATGGGCGCGATCGCCGCGCTCTACGTCCATGGCTCGGACGAACAGAAGCATGCCTACCTGCCCAAGATGATCGAGGGCAAATGGTCGGGTACGATGAACCTGACGGAGCCGCATTGCGGCACCGATCTCGGCCTGCTCAAGACCAAGGCCGTGCCGAATGGCGACGGCTCCTACGCCATCTCCGGCACCAAGATCTTCATCTCGGCCGGCGAGCAGGACATCACCGAGAACATCATCCACCTCGTGCTCGCCCGCATCGAGGGGGCTCCGGCCGGCACCAAGGGCATCTCGCTCTTCGTCGTGCCGCGCAACAAGGTCGGCGCGGACGGCTCTGTCGGCGCCAATAACGGCGTCTCCTGCGGCTCGATCGAGCACAAGATGGGCATCCACGGCAATTCGACCTGCGTCATGAACTATGACGGCGCGCAGGGCTGGCTGGTCGGGGCCGAGAACAAGGGCCTCAACGCCATGTTCGTGATGATGAACGAGGCCCGTCTCGGCGTCGCCATCCAGGGGCTCGCCCAGTCCGAGGTCGCCTATCAGAACGCCGTCGTCTATGCCAAGGAGCGCCTGCAGGGCCGCTCGCTCACCGGCCCCAAGAATATCGCGGGACCGGCCGACCCGATCATCGTCCATCCCGACGTGCGTCGCACGCTGATGTCGATCAAGGCCTTCAATGAGGCCGCGCGCGCCTTCGTGCTCTGGAATGCGCTGCAATCCGATATCGCCCATCGCTCGGGCGATGCGGCCGAGCGTCAGGCTGCCGACGACCAGCTCGGATTGATGACGCCGGTGCTCAAGGGCGTGCTCACCGATATCGGTTTCGACAATGCCGTGAAGGCGCAGCAGATGTTCGGTGGCCACGGCTACATCGCCGAAACCGGCGTCGAGCAGTTCGTGCGCGATGCCCGCATCGCCATGATCTACGAGGGCGCCAACGGCGTGCAGGCGATGGATCTCGTCGGCCGCAAGCTCGGCCGCGACGGCGGCCGTGGCATCATGGCCTTCTTCAACGAGGTCGGCGGCTTCCTGAAGGAGAATGCCGACGACGAGGCGCTGAAGCCCTTGCTTGGCCCTCTCCAGGTTTCGCTGGGCCATCTCCAGCAGGCGGCGATGTGGTTCATGAATAACGCGCTCGCCAAGCCCGACAATGCCGGCGCCGGCGCGAACGACTTCATGCATCTGCTCGGACTGGTCTCGCTCGGTTACATGTGGGCGAAGATCGCCAAGGCGGCGCTGGAGAAGCTCAAGGCCGACCCCAACGGCGCGACCGAGCGTATGAGCGCCAAGCTCGTCACCGCTCGCTTCTTCATGGAGCGCACCTTGCCGGAGACCGCCGCGCATCTGGCGCGGATCACCGCCGGGGCCGACACGACCATGGCGCTGGCGCCTGAGCAGTTCTGACGGGTTTGACCGTCATGCCCGGGCTTGACCCGGGCATCTCTTGCAGAACCCGCTGGATGACGAGATGGTCGGGGCAAGCCCGACCATGACGTCCGGCACCAGAACGCGCCGGCCGACGGCGCCCCGGGAGGCCACCAAATGGCAGACGCATTCATCTACGACCACGTCCGCACGCCGCGCGGCAAGGGGAAGGCGGACGGCTCGCTCCACGAGGTCACGGCGATCGAGCTCGGCACGCAGGCGCTGCGTGCCATCAAGGACCGCAACAATCTCGATCCGCTCCTCGTCGAGGACGTGGTGATGGGCTGCGTCGATCCGGTGGGCGAGGCCGGCGCCGACATCGCCCGCACCGTCGCGCTAAAGGCCGGCTACGGCAAGGAAGTGCCGGGCGTGCAGATCAACCGCTTCTGCGCCTCCGGCCTCGACGCGGTGAACCTCGCCGCCGCGCAGGTCATGTCGGGCCAGAAGGAAATGGCGATCGGCGGCGGCGTCGAGTCGATGTCGCGCATCGGCATGGGCGCCTCGGGCTTCGGTATCGCGGTCGACCCCAGCGTCGCCATCGACACCTATTTCATGCCGCAGGGCGTCTCGGCCGACCTGATCGCGACGAAATACGGCTTCTCGCGGGACGATGTCGACGCCTTCGCCGTGCGCTCGCACCAGCGCGCCGCCCGCGCCTGGAAGGAAGGCCGCTTCAAGAATTCGGTGATCCCGGTCACCGACGTCAACGGCCTCACCATCCTCGACCATGACGAGACCATCCGCCCCGGCACCGACATGCAGGCGCTCGCCGCGCTCAAGGCCTCCTTCGTCCAGATGGGCGAGATGGGGGGCTTCGATGCGGTGGCGACCGCCGCGCATCCCGATGTCGAGTTCATCAACCACGTCCACCATGCCGGCAATTCCTCCGGGATCGTCGACGGAGCCGCCGCGGTCCTCGTCGGCTCGAAGCGGGCCGGCAAGGCCGCCGGGCTGAAGCCGCGCGCCCGCATCAAGGCCTTCGCCACGGTCGGCTCCGATCTCGCACTGATGCTGACCGGCCCGGTCGACGTCACCCAGCTCGTCCTGAAGAAGGCCGGTATGTCCAAGAAGGACATCGACCTATTCGAGCTGAACGAGGCCTTCTCCTCGGTGGTGCTGCGCTATCAGCAGGCGCTCGACATCGACGACGAGATCCTGAACGTCAACGGCGGCGCCATCGCCATGGGCCATCCGCTCGGCGCGACCGGCGCGATGGTGCTCGGCACCGTGCTCGACGAGCTGGAGCGGACGAACAAGCAGACCGCTCTGGTGACGCTCTGTGTCGCCGTCGGCATGGGCGTCGCCACCATCATCGAGCGCGTCTGAGCGGAAGGGCAGGGAGAGACATCATGAACCTCACCAATTTCCGCTTCGAGACCGACTCCGACGGCATCGCCGTTGCGACCTGGGACATGCCCGGCCGCTCGATGAACGTCATCACCCCCGCGGTGATGGAGGAGCTGAACCAGATCGTCGACAAGGTCGCATCCGACGAAGCCATCAAGGGCTGCGTCATCACCTCGGGCAAGGAGAGCTTCTCCGGCGGCGCCGACCTCACCATGCTCCAGGGCCTGCGCGATCTCTATGTGAAGCTCGCCAAGGAGAAGGGCGAGGCCGTCGCGATGCAGAGCTTCTTCGACGAGAGCCGCAAGCTCTCGCTGCTCTACCGCAAGCTTGAGACCTGCGGGAAACCCTTCGCCGCCGCGATCCATGGTGTCTGCCTCGGCGGAGCCTTCGAGCTCTCGCTCGCCTGCCAGTATCGCGTCGTCTCGGATGATGCCTCGACCCGCGTCGGCCTGCCCGAGATCAAGGTCGGTCTGTTTCCAGGCGCCGGTGGCACCCAGCGCGTGGCCCGCCTGATGCAGACCGGCGACGCTCTGCAGATGATGTTCAAGGGCGAGCAGGTGAAGGCGCTCCCGGCGCGCAATTCCGGCCTCGTCCACGCGGTCGCAGCCCGCGCCGACATCGTCCAGAACGCCAAGGACTGGCTCAAGGCCAATCCGCAGGCGACGCAGCCCTGGGACCAGAAGGGCTTCAAGCTGCCCTCCAACAAGGTGCACTCGCCGGCCGGCATGCAAATCTGGCCGCCGGCCAATGCGATCTATCGCCGCGAGACCAACGACAACTACCCGGCCGCCCGTGCCATCCTCTCGGCGGTTTATGAAGGCCTGCAGCTCCCGATCGACCTCGCGCTCAAGGTCGAGAGCCGCTACTTCGCCAAGATCCTCCGGACGAAGGAGGCGGCCTCGATGATCCGCTCGCTCTTCGTCTCGATGCAGGAGCTCAACAAGGGCGCCCGCCGCCCGGCCGACGTGCCGCCCTCCAAGCTCAAGAAGGTCGGCGTCATCGGCGCGGGCTTCATGGGCGCCGGCATCGCCTATGTCACGGCGCAGGCGGGCCTCGAGGTCGTGCTGATCGACAAGGACATCGAGGCGGCCGAGAAGGGCAAGGCCTATTCCCACAAGCTGGTCTCCGACCAGATCATGAAGGGCCGCGCCAAGACTGCCGATCGCGACGCGCTGCTCGGCCGCATCAAAGCATCCGCCGATTTTGCCGACCTCAAGGGCTGCGACCTGATCGTCGAGGCCGTCTTCGAGGACCCGAAGGTCAAGGCCGCGGTGATCGCCGAGGTCGAGGCCGTGGTCGGCCCGCGCACCATCTTCGGCTCGAACACCTCGACGCTGCCGATCACCGGCCTCGCCGAGAACAGCCAGCGGCCGAAGAACTTCATCGGCATTCATTTCTTCTCGCCGGTCGAGAAGATGCTGCTGGTCGAGGTCATCATGGCCAAGAAGACCGGCAAGAAGGCGCTCGCCATGGCGCTGGACTATGTCCGCGCCATCAGGAAGACGCCGATCGTGGTCAACGACACCCGTGGCTTCTACGCCAATCGCTGCGTGGGCAACTATATCCGCGAAGGCCATCTCATGCTGATGGAAGGCGTGCCGCCGGCGATGATCGAGGCTGCCGGCAAGCAGGCCGGCATGCCGGTCGGCCCGCTCTCGCTCAATGACGAGGTCGCGGTCGATCTCGCCTGGAAGGTGCTGAAGGCGACGAAGGCCCAGCTCGGCGACGCTGCCGTCGATCCGGCGCAGGAGAAGCTGCTCTCTGACATGGTGGAGAAGCACGGGCGTCTCGGCCGCAAGAACCGCAAGGGCTTCTACGACTATCCGGAAGCCGGGCCGAAGCGGCTCTGGCCGGGCCTCGCCGATCTCGTCGGCAAGCAGCTCGATCCCGACAGCGTCGACATGGAGGAGCTGAAGCACCGGCTGCTGGTGACGCAGGCGCTCGAAGCCGCGCGGACCTATGAGGAAGGCGTCGTCACCGATCCGCGCGAGGCCGATGTCGGCTCGATCATCGGCTTCGGCTTCGCGCCCTTCTCCGGCGGCACGCTCTCCTACATCGACAATATGGGCGCGGCCGCCTTCGTGAAGCTTTGCGAGAAGTTGGCGAAGGCCCATGGCGAACGCTTCAAGCCGAACCGGCTGCTGAAGCGCATGGCCAAGACCGGTGAGAGCTTTTACGGCACGACGGAGAAGAAGGCGGCCTGAGCGGGCGGACAGCCATGCCCACCCGCCCGATCCTGAGTTTTCCCGATCCGCGCCTGCGCGTGGCCGCCACGGCGGTCACGCGCTTCGATGCCGATCTGCGGGAGCTTGCTACGGATCTGCTCGACACGATGCGGGCGGCGCCCGGCATCGGCATCACGGCGCCGCATGTTGGTGTGCTGTCGAGGCTGGTAGTGCTCGAGCTGACGCCGGGCGACGTCCGGACCTATGTCAATCCAGAGCTGGACGGCGTCTCGCGCGAGACCATCCGCCATGTCGAAGGCAGCGTCTCGATGCCGGGCGTGACCGATGAGCTGGAGCGCCATGCCCAGGTGCGGGTGCGCTACCGGGATCTGGAGGGGGCGGAGCAGATCGAGGAGGCGGGCGGCCTGCTGGCCGTGTGCCATCAGCACGAGATCGACCAACTCGACGGCATCTTCTGGATCGATCGCCTGTCGCGCCTCAAGCGCGACAGGCTGATCGCGCGCTACAACAAGCTGCGGCGGGGGTGAATTCGTCAGGGTTGCGGCTTTCCGTCATTGCGAGCAAAGCGAAGCAATCCAGGGGAGGTAGGGCGCTATCGCCTCCGACCGCAGCGCGGCTCAAGGAGCGAAATCCTCGTAGAGGTCACGCCAACCTGCATTCATCGACTCGATCAATGCCAGTTTCTTGATCCGAGAGCCGGCCTTGATCCGCTTTTCGCGCGTGATTGCCTCATTCATCCGATCATGAAGCTCGTACCAGACCAGGAACCGGCAGCCATATCGCTTGGTGAAGCCGGGAACGAGCCCGGTCCTGTGTTGCCACGCACGCTCCCTGATATTTGAGGTCACGCCGACATAAAGCGTGCCGTTGCGCCCGCTCGCCATCATGTAGACGACGGGCTCCCTCATTCTCTGCGCCCCGCGCTTGCAGCTTCACCATGACGAACGCGGCGGCTTGGCAGGGCCAAGTGAAGCGTCGAGCCCTGCCGCCCCTGGATTGCTTCGCTACGCTCGCAATGACGGGGGGCGATCTCAGCCTGCCACGGCCCGGATCACCCGGCGCAGCTTGCCGATCAGCTCCTCGACCTGGGACTCGGTGATGATCAGCGGCGGCGAGAAGGCGATGGTGTCGGCGGCGGTGCGGATCATCAGCCCCTCCTCGTGGAAGCCGCGCTCGATCGCCTCGTAGCCGCGCTTGCCCACGCCTTCGGCACGTGGCGCGAGATCGATCGCCCCGACGAGGCCGAGCGTGCGGATGTCGACGACGTTGGGCTCGCCCTTCAGGCTCATCACCGCATCGGCCCAGGCGCCTTCCATGGCGCGGGCACGTTCGAACAGGCCCTCGTCACGGTAGATGTCGAGCGAGGCGAGCGCCGCCGCGGCCGCCAGCGGATGGCCCGAATAGGTGTAGCCATGGAACAGCTCGATGACGTTGTCCGGCCCGCCCATGAAGGCATCGTAGATGTGCTTGCGCACGATCACGCCTCCCATCGGCACCGTGCCGGAGGTCACGCCCTTGGCGAAGGTGATCATGTCCGGAATGACGCCGTAGCGCTCGGCGGCGAAGGCGAAGCCGAGGCGGCCGAAGCCGGTGATGACCTCGTCGAAGATCAGCAGGATGCCGTGCTTGTCGCAGATCTCGCGCAGGCGCTTGAGATAGCCCTTCGGCGGCGGCAGCGCGCCGGTGGAGCCCGCCATCGGCTCGACGATCACGGCGGCGATGGTCGAGGCGTCGTGCAGCGCCACGATCCGCTCGAGATCATCGGCGAAATGCGCGCCGTATTCCGGCTCGCCCTTGCTGAAGGCCTGCTTCTCGCGGTCATAGGTATGGGCGAGATGGTCGACGCCGGTGAGCAGCGAGCCGAAGAATTTGCGGTTGTTCGACATGCCGCCGACGGAGATGCCGCCGAAGCCGACGCCGTGATAGCCGCGCTCGCGGCCGATCAGCCGGGTCTTGGCCGCCTTGCCCGAGACGTTCCAGTAGGCGAGGGCGATCTTGAGGGCCGAGTCGGCGGCCTCCGAGCCCGAGCCGGCGAAGAAGACGTGGTCGAGGTCGCCCGGCGCCAGCGCCGCGATGCGCGCGGCGGCGGCGAAGACCTTGGGATGGCCGTACTGGAAGGAGGGAGCGTAGTCGAGATCGCGCGCCTGCGCCTGGATCGCCTGGATGATCGGCTCGCGGGCGTGGCCGGCATTGCAGCACCAGAGACCGGCCGTGCCGTCCATCACCGGCTTGTTCTCGGGCGTGTAATAGAACATGCCCTCGGCGCGGGAGACCATGCGGGGGTTCTTCTTGAACGACCGATTGGCCGTGAACGGCATCCAGTAGGCTTCGAGGTCGTTTGGCGTGCCGATGGCGGAAGATGCGGAAGTCATCGAAGGCCCCTGTGGATTAACCTTGGTTGAACCTAGCAGGCGAAAGCGGACTGTAAATCGCCATGATGGCACGCCATGGCTGCGCCCAACGGATGACGGCCAGAGCGAAGGTCGTAGGTGACGTTAGGTCGCCGATGGCGTAATCTCCCCGCTTGGGGCATATGCGAACGGACCCCGATGACGGAAGGCGATAGTGATCCTGGACGGCTGGACGAACGGGCCGCGGCGATCCTTCGTGCGGAGTTGGCCCGTGTCCTCGCTTCCGATGCCTTTCGCGCCGCGCCTCAGCTTTCGGCCTTTCTGAGCTTCATCGTCGAGCGCACGATCGAGGGTCGCGCGGCCGAACTGAAGGGTTACACCATCGCGGTCGAAGGCCTTGGGCGGCCAGCCGATTTCAACCCGCAGATCGACCCGATCGTTCGGGTCGAGGCGGGGCGGCTCAGGCGTGCCCTGACACAGTACTATGCCGGGGAGGGACAGGGCGACCCGGTCGTGATCTCGATGCCCGTTGGCGGGTATGTTCCCGTCTTCGAGGTCGTCGACCCGGATGCGGAGATTACGTGGGAACCGACCCCGCTCCTCGCGGTTCGCGATGATTTCACAGCTGTGGAGGCGCTCCCGGTCGCAAAGGCCGCCGATCGCGTCGCCACGCGGCGGTGGTCCGTGGTCACGGCTTTTGCCCTCGCGCTGGGGCTTCTCGCGCTCGGCTGGTGGTACCTGGCGCCGGGTGACACGCCGACCGAGCTCAGTTCGGCCAGGACAACGGGAAGCGAACAGGCTGCGGGTGCGCAGCAGGGAATCGTAGCTCCTCTCCAGCTCGTCCGTGTAGCCATCACGATTCCAGTGGTGCCATCGGATCCCAAGCTGGCGGGCATCCTGCACCGGTTTTCCGACCTGCTTGTCGATGCCATGGCCCGTTTCGACGATCTCGTGACGATCAAAGCCCCGCCGCCGGGAACCGCGGCGGTCGGGGATGTCGATTATGTTTTCGAGATGAACGTCCAGACTGTCGACAGCGGCGTGGAGGGGCTGGGGCGCCTGCGTTCCGTTCGGGACGGGCGCATCGTCTGGACCGCGTCCTCCGGCCGGCCATCGCTCGAACTCCTGCAGGAGTCCGAGCTTGCCGAGATGGCGCGCAGCCTGGCGACGAGGCTGACGGAGCCGTTCGGCATCATCCCGGCCGACGCACGCCAATCGCAGCCATCATCGGCGGTTCGTTGCATCCTGCAGGCTTTCGATGCGCGTCGAACCATGGAGCCGGAGGACCATGTCCTCGCCCGGTCTTGTCTTGAAAGGCTGATCGAGCAGGACCCGAGCTTCTATCCCGCATGGGCTCATCTCGCCATCATGACGCTCGGAGAATACGGATCGGGCTTCAATCCGGACGACCTCGTTCCCAAGGGGAGTGCCCAAAGGGACAAGTCGCCGCTCGATCGCGCCCTCGCTGCGGCTTTGACGGCCATTCGCCTGGCTCCATCAGGTGCGCGGGCCTATCAGGCCATGATGAAAGTCCTGTTCCTGCGCGGATCGACCGAGGAAGCGCTTCAGAAGGGGCGGGAGGCTCTGACGCGCAATCCCTATGATCCGGACATCATGGCAGATCTCGGCGCGCTCTATGTTCGGCGCGGCCGGTCGATAGAGGGCTTGCCGATGCTCGAGCGCGCGGCAGCGCTCAGTGTCGGGCGCCCGCCGCGCTATGACTTCTATGCTTTTCTCGGGGCCTATCTGATCGGCGCCAAGCGGGTTTCGGAGACCTATGCCGCCATGCTGGGAGCCGATACGAGCCCCTTCGGCCTCCTGGCCCAGGCACTCAGCGCTGCGTCGGATGACGATACGGCGACCCAGGCGAAAGCCATCGCGCAGCTTGGGGACAAGGCGCCGCTCTTCAAGAAGGATCCGCGTGCATATCTGGCCCGGAAGGGCTTCGCCGACGAGGTGGCGAACCAGATTCTGGCGCCGCTCGGTCTCGACAAGCCCTGAGATCGCCCCGCGCATCGCTACGCCTTCAGCTTCGCGCCATTCTGCGGAACATGGTGATGGGGCGCGGACAAGGTTGCTCGCATAACGCGGCGCGCACGGGTAATCTGCCGCTTAATGTTCTGATTCGTTCCCAATTTCCGATCAACCCTTCTAGCGCGAACGCTGCCGTGGCCCCTTTGCGCCTGAAAGCCCTGCCTCCTCTCGCCGGTGCCATCACCGGGCTTTCCGCTGGCGCGGTCCTGACGATTCTCTTGCCCGGCGGGCTGGGGACGGCGCTGGGACTGCTTGCCTCCGGCGCCGGCGTATTGGTCGCGATGCGGACGTTCGAGCGTCGCGGTCTTGCCAGGCACGAGCAGGCGCTGGCCGGACTCGGAGAGGTCAAGGTCAGGTTGGCCACCAACGCGATCCGGCTCGACGCATTGTCGCAGCGGGTCGAGCAGATGCCCATGCGGGATGTCGATGCCGCGCCGGCTCGGGCCGCAATTCATGAGCTAACCGCCGAGGTTGGGTTGCTCGGCGATCTGATCCATCAGGTAGCCACGACGCTCTCCGACCATGAAGCGGTCTTGGCGCGGCTGCCCGAACCGGCCGCTGCCGCGCCGGCGCTTCCCGCACCCTCCATTCCCGAAGTGGTTCTCGATCCCGAGGCGGTGCGACGCGCCCGCGCCGAGCAGCAGGCCGCCGAGCGTGCCGCCGCCGCCAAGGCGGCGCAGGAAGAGGCCGAGGCCGAGCGCGCCGCGCTCATCGGCCGGGCGCTCAGCGAAGGGCGCATCGAGGTCCATCTTCAGCCGGTCGTGTCGCTGCCGCAGCGCCGCACACAGGGCTACGAAGCGTTGGCGCGTCTGCGACTGGATGAGAACACCCTGCTCCTGCCGCACGAGTTCCTCGACACCGTCGAGACCCGCGGCTTCGGGCCGACGCTCGACGCGCTTGTCCTGACACGGGCCCTGGCGATCGCCCGCCATCTCGCCTCGAAGGATGGAGGCATCTTCGTCTCCTGCAATTTCAGCGCAGCGACCTGGGGCTCGTCACGTGCCCTGGCGGCACTGACGCGCATCCTCGACAAATATCGCGAACACACCGGGCATCTCGTCATCGAGATGCCTCAGACCGTCTTCCGGAGCCTCGATCCGACGAGCCTCGGCCTGCTCGGCGCGATGTCGGCGAATGGCGTGCGGTTCGCGCTCGATCATGTCGTCGACCTGCGGCTCGATCCGCGCGCCCTGTTCGACCGCGGGATGCGCTATATCAAGGCTCCGGCGACGCTGCTCCGGGACCATGCCGAGGGCAAGGTCGTCAGCGATATCGCAGCTGGCGATCTTGCGGCGATGCTGGGCAGAGCGTCGATCACGCTTGTCGCCGAGCATGTCGAGGACAACCCGCTGGCTGCAGATATGATCGAGCTCGGCGTCACGATGGGGCAGGGCCAGGCGTTCTCCCCGCCGCGCCCGGTCAAGCCCGAAGTCTTCGCGGAACCGGAGGCGGCCCCTGCGCCTTCTCCTGCCGTCTCGGCTCCGCAGGTTCCGCAGCCTGGAGCCGCCAACGACGTCGTGCGCCCGGCCGCGGTTGCCGGGCTGTCTTCCGTTCCGGCCGCAGCGCCCGCAGAAAGCCGGCCCGAACGGCTGCCGTTCCGCTCGGTGCTGCGCCGGGCCAGCGCCTGATGCGCGCCGCGGTGCAACATCCGGTTCCGCTCCCGGCGAATCCCGTCTAGACCAGCTTCGGTGAGGCGTGGATGCCTCCTCTAGCCGCCGGAGATCGAGACAGTGTCGCCATTGGGGATCGCTTCCACCATCCCGCTTTCGGGCTTCTCCGAGGTCGCTGACCGCTTCGATCTCTGCCTCTGCGATGTCTGGGGCGTGGTTCATAACGGCGTCGCCGCCTATCGCGACGCGCTCGTGGCTTTGATGCGTATGCGCGAGCGCGGGATCAGCGTCGTTCTCGTGACCAACGCGCCGCGTCCGAGCGATGTCATCATCGATCAGCTCGACGGTTTCGGCGTGCCGCGGGAAGCCTGGGATGCGATCGTTACCTCCGGCGATGTTTGCCGCTCGCTGATCCGCGCGCGCGCCGGCGAGCCGATGTATCGGCTCGGTCCCGATCGGGACCTGCCGCTGATCGCCGGTCTCGATGTCCGGGAAACCGCCCCGGCCGAAGCCGCCTATGTGCTCTGCACCGGGCTGTTCGACGACGAGAACGACACGGCGGCGACCTATGCCGAGCTGCTGGCCGGATTCGCCGCACGCGGATTGCCGCTGATCTGTGCCAATCCCGATCTCGTCGTCGAGCGCGGCGGGCGCATCATTCCCTGCGCCGGTTCGGTCGCGTTGGCCTATGAGGAGATCGGTGGGCAGGTGGTCTATGCCGGCAAGCCCCACGGGCCGATCTATGAGGCGGCTCTGGCCGCAGCCGAGGAGAAGCGCGGAGCGGCGATCGCCCGGGACAGGATCTGCGCGGTGGGCGATGCCATCCGCACCGATATCGCCGGCGCCTCAGGCTTCGGCGCCGCCGGCATCATGGTGCTCGCAGGTATCCATGCCCAGGATCTGATGGAGGCGTCTTGGGAGGAGCGTCACGGCTGGTTCGGCCGGCAGGCGCATCGCCCCGCCTATGCCATGCCGCATCTGGTCTGGTGAGGGTGATCTAGCTCTCCACTGCCGCGCCGGATGTCTCCGGAAAGTGGATACTACTTGTCGGTCCGATGCGTCAGGCGGCGACGCACACCGATTCGATCTTGGTCTTCAGCATCTGCGCGTTGAACGGCTTCACGATGTAGTTGCTGACGCCGGCCTTCTTGGCCGCGATGACGTTCTCGGTTCTCGACTCGGCCGTGACGATGATGAAGGGCGTCTCGGAGAGCGTGGTCTCTTCCCGCACCTTCTGCAGCAGCTCGAAGCCGCTCATCGGCTCCATGTTCCAGTCGGAGATCACGAGGCCATATTTCTTGTCGCGCATCTTCGCGATCGCGGCCGAGCCGTCCGAGGCATCGTCGACGTTCTCGAAGCCAAGCTGTTTCAGCAGGTTGCGGATGATGCGGATCATCGTTTGGTAATCGTCGACCACGAGGATCGGCATGGACGGATCGAGGGCCATTGCGATGCTCCAGGCAGGGCAGTTGTGGCGTCGGAACATACCGACACCGCGCCGCCCGTTCGAGGCGGTCTCCACTCGCATTCGGTGATACCGACGGCGTGTTGCGAAGCGGTTAATCCGATCGCCGAGTGACTGTGGGGCAGGGTGGTGCTCCGCACCAAAGTCCAATTGCTGTTATTTTGCAGTTGCGAGATGATGAAGCCAATCGAGCACAGGGGCTGGGGTGCGCCTGCAAGCCACGAGAGATCAATGACCGTTCAGCCGAGGCCCGGCACACTCTACACCGTTCACGCTTTCGAGGATCTGGCGATCGGCCAGTCCGAGAGCTTGATGCGGACCGTGATGGAGCGCGATGTCGCACTCTTCGCCGAGCTTTCGGGGGATGCCAACCCCATCCATCTCTGCGACCATTTCGCCGCCGGCACCAGGTTCGGCCAGCGCATTGCTCACGGCATGCTGACGGCAAGCCTGGTTTCCGCCCTGCTCGGCACGCGCCTGCCCGGTCCCGGTGCTGTGTATCTCTCGCAGACGCTGACCTTTCTGGCCCCGGTCAAGATCGGCGATGTCGTCACGGCTCGGGTCGAGGTCGTCGAACTCGTCGCCGAGCGCCGCCGGGCACGCTTGTTCTGCGAGTGCCTCGTCGACGGCAAGGCGGTGATGGAGGGCGAGGCCTGGGTGGCGATGCCGCCGAAGCCCAAATCCTGAGAGGTTCGGAGGGGGGCGGCCTTGACGCCCTGCCGGGCTTCGCCGCAAAGACGACCATCGCCCGGCTTTCACGGGCAGACGGACGTTTCTCATCGATGTCTTCCCCAGCCGATGCGCCGTTGCGCTCCGAGCCGGCGGCCGTGGTCCTCGACCTCGACAAGCCCATTCCCGACGGCCTGCGCGGCGCCGTCCTCGCGCTCGGCAATTTCGACGGTGTCCACCGCGGCCACGCCGAACTCGCCCGCATGGCCGGTGCCATGGCGCGCGATCTCGGTACGGTGCCGGCCGCCTTCACCTTCGAGCCGCATCCGCGCAGCGTCTTCCGCCCCGAGGAACCCGTCTTCCGGCTGACGCCTCCGCAGATCAAGCTCGAATTGCTGGCCGATGCGGGCCTGGCTCGGGTCTTCGTCCTGCCCTTCGACCGCGAGATTGCAGCGATCACGGCCGAGCATTTCGTCGACGACCTGCTCGTCAGCCGGCTCGGCGCTGCCGGCCTTGTCTGCGGCTATGATTTCCATTTCGGCAAGGGCCGCACCGGCTCGCCGGAGATGTTGCAGGCTCACTGCCTGACGGCCGGCGTCCCGGTCCGCGTCGTGCCTCCCTTCGCCTGGCAGGGCGAGGCCGTGTCGTCGACGCTGATCCGCGCAGCGCTGGAAGAAGGCGATGTTGCCCGTGCCGCGGCGTTCCTCGGGCGGCCCTGGTTCGTGCGCGGCCTCGTCGCCCATGGCGACAAGCGTGGCCGAGACCTCGGCTATCCCACCGCCAATATGCAGCTCGCCCGCGACTGCAAGCTGCGGCACGGCATCTATGCGGTGCGGATGAGGATCGACGGCGTCTGGCACGACGGCGTCGCGAGCTTCGGCCGCCGCCCGACTTTCGATGACGGCGCACCACGGCTGGAGACCTTCGTCTTCGATTTTTCCGGCGATCTCTACGGCAAGCGCGTCGACGTGGCCTTCGTCGACTGGCTGCGTGGCGAGGAGAAATTCGACTCGCTCAAGGCTCTGATCACGCAGATGGATGCCGACAGCGCCCGCGCGCGCGACATTCTGGCCAGGACCCCCGCTTTCGACGCGCCGCCCTTCCTTCCGTGAGCCACGCCTGCTAGAAGCCCTCCATGCCCGCTGAACGCGCCATGCTGATCGATCTTTCCCGGCGAATTACGGGCCCGGCTGCCGCCTCGCGCTAGACAGGCGTGGGCGCTTGCGCAGTCCGGGTTGAAGACCGCTTTTCCCGTTTCATGAGTGGACGCGCTTGGGCTCGCCGAATGGCCCGCCGTCCCGACTGTCCGAGCCGGAAGATGACCGACAAGACCAACAACGCCAAAGCCGCCCAGACTGCAGGTGACGGCATCGATTATTCGCAGACGCTCTTCCTGCCCCAGACCGAGTTCCCGATGCGTGCGGGCCTGCCGCAGCGCGAGCCGGAGCTGCTCGCCCGCTGGGCTGAGATCGACCTCTACCGCAAGCTGCGCGAGGCAGGCCAGGGCCGGGACCGTTTCGTCCTGCATGACGGGCCGCCCTATGCCAACGGCAACATCCATATCGGCCACGCGCTGAACAAGGTGCTCAAGGACCTCGTCACGCGCTCGCAGCAGATGCTCGGCTACGATTCCAATTATGTGCCGGGCTGGGATTGCCACGGCCTGCCGATCGAATGGAAGATCGAGGAGCAGTACCGCGCCAAGGGGCTGAACAAGGACGACGTTGATGTCGTCGAGTTCCGCAAGGAATGCCGCGCCTTCGCCGAGCACTGGGTCGATATCCAGCGCAAGGAGTTCAAGCGCCTCGGCGTCGAGGGCGACTGGGACGATCCCTATCTGACGATGGCCTATCCGGCCGAGGCGCAGATCGCTCGCGAGATCATGAAGTTCGCCGAGACCGGCCAGCTCTATCGCGGCTCCAAGCCGGTGATGTGGTCGGTGGTCGAGAAGACAGCGCTCGCCGAGGCCGAGGTCGAGTACGAGGAGCATACGAGCGACACGATCTATGTGCCGTTCCCGGTGCTGAATGCGCCTGCTGCGCTCGCAGGCGCGTCGATCGTCATCTGGACGACCACGCCCTGGACGATCCCGGGCAACCGCGCGATCTCCTTCCATAACAAGATCACCTATGGCCTCTACCGCGTCACGGCGGCGCCCGAGAACAACTGGGCCAAGGTGGGCGCGACCTATATCCTCGCCAAGAACCTCGCCGAGAGCGTCTTCAAGGCCGCCAAGGTCGAAGCCTTCGAGCTGGTCGCGGATGTTCCGGCCGAGCAGCTTGCCGCGCTCATCGCCGCCCATCCCCTGCGCGGCAAGGGCTATGACTTCGACGTGCCCCTCCTCGACGGCGACCACGTCACCGACGATGCCGGCACCGGCTTCGTCCACACCGCGCCGAGCCATGGCCGCGAGGACTTCGATATCTGGATGGCGAACGGCCGCATGCTGGCCGAGCGCGGCATCGAGACGCGCATCCCCTACACCGTCGATGCCGATGGTCGCTTCACCAAGGAGGCGCCGGGCTTCGAGGGCGCACAGGTCATCACCGACAAGGGCGACAAGGGCAACGCCAACGACGTCGTCATCAAGGCGCTGGTCGAGGCAGGCAACATCATCGCGCGCGGGCGGCTGAAGCATCAGTATCCGCATAGCTGGCGCTCGAAGAAGCCGGTCATCTTCCGCAACACGCCGCAATGGTTCATCGCCATGGACAAGCCGATCGGCGAGGGTGGCGCGCCGGATGCGGCCGATCCCAAGCCCGTCGCCGGCGGCAACACCGATACGCTGCGCAACCGCGCGCTGAAGGCCATCAAGCAGACGGAGTGGGTGCCGGCGGTGGGCGAGAACCGCATCACCGGCATGATCGCCAACCGCCCGGACTGGGTGGTTTCGCGCCAGCGCGCCTGGGGTGTGCCGATCACCGTCTTCGTCGAGAAGGAGACGAAGGAGGTCCTCGTCGATCCCGCCGTCAACGCCGCGATCGCGGAGGCCTTCGAGGCCGAAGGCGCCGACGCCTGGTTCACCGACACCGACGGCGCCCGCTTCCTGAAGCCGTTCGGCTATGACCCGGCGAAATACGAGCGCGTCACCGACGTGCTCGATGTCTGGTTCGATTCCGGCTCCACCCACGCCTTCACCCTGGAAAAGCGCGCCGACCTCAAGACGCATCGCGTCGTCGATGGCGGCCGCGACAAGGTGATGTATCTCGAAGGCTCGGACCAGCATCGCGGCTGGTTCCATTCGAGCCTGTTGGAAAGCTGCGGCACGCGCGGCCGCGCGCCGTTCGACGTCGTCCTCACCCATGGCTTCTGCCTGGACGAGAAGGGCGAGAAGATGTCGAAATCGAAGGGCAACGTCACCGCGCCGCAGGACATCATCAAGGATTCCGGTGCCGACATCCTGCGCCTGTGGGTCGCGGCGGCGGATTATTCCGACGATCTGCGCATCGGCAAGGAGATCCTGAAGACCTTCGTCGAGACCTATCGCAAGCTGCGCAACACCATGCGCTGGATGCTCGGCACGCTCGCCCATTTCAGCGAGGAAAGCCGCGTCCTGGAGCCGCAGACCATGCCGGAGCTCGAGCGGCTGATGCTCCATCGCCTCGCCGAGCTCGGGCCGCAGGTCGAGGAAGCCTATCGCACCTACGACTACAAGAAGGTGGTGTTCCTGCTGTCGCAGTTCATGAACACAGAGCTCTCGGCCTTCTATTTCGACGTGCGCAAGGATGCGCTCTACTGCGATCCGACCTCGAGCCATGTCCGCCGCAGCGCGCTGACGGTGGTCGATCACCTCTTCCGCTGCCTGACGACCTGGCTCGCGCCGATCCTGGTCTTCACCGCCGAAGAGGCCTGGCTCGAACGCTATCCCGCGGAGAAGGCGGGCGAAGGCTCGGTGCATCTGGAGCGCTTCGCCGAGGCGCCCGAGAGCTGGCTCAATCCCGAGCTGGCGGAGCGCTGGGGCAAGATCCGCCGCGTGCGCCGCGTCGTCACCGGCGCGCTGGAGCTGGAGCGTGCCGCCAAGCGCATCGGCTCCTCGCTGGAGGCTGCGCCGCAGGTCTTCGTTTCCGATGCGGATCTCTATGCCGCTCTCTCCGGCGTCGACCTCGCCGAGATCAGCATCACCTCCGATATCCGCATCACGAACGGGGAGGGGCCGGCCGAGGCCTTCCGCCTCGCCGAGGTTCCGGGCGTCGCGGTGGTGTCGAATCGCGCCGCCGGCATCAAATGCGCTCGTTCCTGGAAGTATTTCGATCCCAAGACGGCCGATGCCGCCTATCCGGAGGTGACGCCGCGCGATGCCAAGGCGCTGAAGGAGCTGGGGGTGTCCGCCTGATGACGCCTGCCCGCCGCCTTGGCCTCGCCACGGTCCTGATCGTCTTCGTCTCGGATCAGCTCCTGAAATGCTGGCTGCTCTATGGTGTCGGGCTGGCCGAGAACGGCCCGTTCGATCTCGCGCCTTTCCTGACGATCGTGCTCGCCTGGAACCGGGGCATTTCCTATGGCCTGTTCCAGCAGGGCACGGATCTCGGCCGCTGGTTTCTGGTCGTCATCTCCTTCGTCGCGGCCGTCTGGCTCTGGCGCTGGATGTGGCGCAGCGAGGGTGCGCTGACGGTGTTGAGTCTCGCGCTGATCATCGGCGGTGCGCTCGGCAACGGCGTCGACCGCGCCGTCTACGGCGCGGTGGTGGACTTCGTTCACTTCCATTGGGGTAGCTTCAGCTGGTACATCTTCAACATCGCCGATGTCGCGATCGTTGTCGGTGTGGTCGGGCTCCTGTATGAGTCATTCCGACCGGCTGGGGAAAAGACAGCTGAGTGACGGTCTCGCCATCCTTTCGCCGCTCGTCCATGCTTGAGGCGAATGCGAGATTGTCCAAAGGGAGATTTGATATGGCGCAACGCATCCGCGTGTCGCATCTGCTGCTCGCCGGCGGGCTCGTGCTGGCGGCCCAGCCTGCCTTCGCGCAGGAGGGCATGCTGTTCAAGAACCTGCTCGAAGGCACCTTCGGCGGCAAGGGGGCCGGCGACGACATCGATTATCGCGAGCGTGCGCCGCTGGTAGTGCCGCCGAATTCGGCGCTGCCGCGCCCGCAGGATCCGGCGAGCGCTCGCAGTGCCGCCTGGCCGAACGATCCGGATGTGCAGCGCCGCAAGGACGAGGCCAATCGTCCGCCCTATGCGCTGTCGGAAAGAGCGCGCAACAACCCGGTCCTGTCGCAGGAAGAGCTGCGTCGCGGCCGCACTTCGCGCACGGAACAGGCGCCGACGATCGTCGAGGAACACGGCAACTACAACAACCAGATCCAGCCGATCCGCATCGGCCGCGAACTCGCTTCTCGCCGCAGTCAGGCCGCCGAAGAGTCGCTGGCCTATGGCGTCGAGCCGCAGCGCCGCCTGCTGACCGAGCCGCCGACCGGCTATCGCCGCCCGGCTGACACGGCTGCGATCGGCCCGGGGCGCGGTGGCCCGGTCGAGGACAAGCAGGCTGTCGGCCAGCGCGAGTTCGCGACGGGCCAGGGGCCGGTGATGCTGGTCAGGCCTGACTAGGCTGATCTGCAAGATCGGCCGAGGTAAGCCACTTGCCGAAGCGGGCTCGGCTGACCAAGTTCTCTTTCGGGGCGGGCGCATCGTGCCCGCCCCTTTGTGTCTGAGCAGGAGATCGCGTCAGGTGAACATCCATGCGCGCCAGCCCGGTCTGGCTGACCCCGTCGAAGCCTTCCGCCTCGACAATGGCCTCGACGTCGTCGTCGTGAAGGACCATCGGGCGCCGGTCGTCACCCATATGGTCTGGTATCGCAACGGTTCCGCCGATGACCCGGCCGGAAAATCGGGCATCGCGCATTTCCTCGAGCATCTGATGTTCAAGGGCACCGAGCGCTGGCCGGCGGGCGAGTTCTCGAAGATCGTCGCCGGTTACGGCGGGCAGGAGAACGCCTTCACCTCCTACGACTACACCGCCTATTTCCAGCGCGTGCCGAAAGAGCATCTGCGCGCGATGATGGATTACGAAGCTGACCGGATGACCGGCCTCTCCTTCGACGAGAGCGTGGTCGGACCGGAGCGCGACGTGGTGCTGGAGGAGCGGCGCATGCGCGTCGATTCCGATCCGGCTGCCCAGCTCGGCGAGGAATTCTCCGCTTCGCTGTTCTTCCACCACCCCTATGGCACCCCGATCATCGGCTGGGAGCACGAGATCGAGCGCCTGAGCCGCGACGACGCCTTCGCCTACTATCAGCGCTTCTACACGCCCGAGAACGCGATCCTCGTTGTGGCCGGCGATACCGATGCCGCCGAGGTGCGCCGTCTCGCCGAGGAGAGCTATGGCAAGATCGCGGCCCGCGGCGCGCCACCCGTCCGCAGCCGCCCGATCGAGCCTGAGCCGCGCGCCTCGCGCCGGGTTGCGCTGAACGACCCGCGCGTGCAGCAGCCTTCGCTGCGCCGCGGCTGGCTGACCCCGACCTATACGACCGGAGATCGCGAAGAGGTTCTGGCGCTCGAACTCGTCGCCGAGATCCTCGGCGGCGGCACGACCTCGCGGCTCTATCGCAAGCTCTGTGTCGAGGACGAGCTCGCCGCCGGCGCCAGCGCCTATTTCATGGGCTCGATGGTGGACCGCGCCGCCTTCCAGCTCTCGGCCAGCCCGCGCCCCGGTGTCGAGATGGCGGCGATGGAGGCGGGGCTCGACGCCGTGCTCGCCAGCTTCCTGGCCGAGGGGCCGACCGAGTTGGAGCTGGCGCGGGCCCGCACGCGGCTCGTCGCCGAGACGGTCTTCGCCCGCGACAATCAGGCTTCGCTGGCGCGCATCTTCGGCTCGGCGCTCGCCGTCGGCGAGACGGTCGCAGACGTGCTCGCCTGGCCGCAGCGCATCGAGGCCGTCGGCCGCGATGCGGTGGTCGAAGCAGCACGCCGCTATCTGAAGCCTGATCGCAGCGTCACCGGCCTGCTGCTGCCCGCCTGACACTTGCCGTCTCACCGAACGGGCGGACGCCATGCTCCGCCGACAGGAAGCGACATGAACGCGCCGATTCCGACACCCAAGCTCAACACGGCCGGCCCCGCCATCGCGGTCCAGAGCGTCCGCTCGCCGGGCGGCATCGAGGCCTGGCTCGTCGAGGAGCACAGCCTGCCGCTGATCGCGGTCGATTTCGCCTTCGACGGCGGCGCCAGCCGTGATCCGGAAAACGCGGCCGGCAGCGCCTATCTGATCTCGGGGCTGCTCGACGAAGGCGCTGGCGATCTCGATGCCGAAGCTTTTCAGGGCAAGCTGGCCGATCATGCGATCAGCCTCGGCTTCGAAGCCCGCCGCGACGACTTCCACGGCCATATCCAGACCTTGTCGACCCATCGCGACACCGCCTTCGAGCTGCTGGCGTTGGCGCTGAACAAGCCGCGCTTCGATGCCGACGCGGTCGTGCGTGTCCAGGCCCAGATCATCGCCGGGCTGCAGCGCCAAGCGAAGAACCCCGAAGTCATGTGCCGCAACGCGCTTTTCGCCGCGGCTTTCCCCGGCCATGCCTATGGCCGGCCCGAGAAGGGCGATGTCGACAGCGTCTCGAAGCTCGCGGCTCCGGCGCTGAAGGCGTTGACGCCGGCATTGCTCGATCGCGGCGGCCTCAAGGTCGTCGTGGTCGGCGACATCACCGCGGCGGAACTCGCAGGGCGCCTTGATCTGTTGTTCGGTGCGCTGCCACAGGGCGTGTCCCGCCCGCGCCCGTCTCAGCCGTTGCCGATCCAGGGGCTCGGCCAGACCCATGTCATAGATCTCGACGTGCCGCAGACCGTACTGCGCTTCGTCGGACCGGGGCTGATGTGGCATGATCCGGACTTCATCCCCGCGAGCGTGCTGAACCATATCCTCGGCGGCTCGGCCTTCACCTCGCGGCTCTTCATGGAAGTGCGCGAGAAGCGTGGCCTTGCCTATGGCGTGTCCTCCAGCCTGATGCCGCTGCGCGAGAGCGCCATGCTGGTCGGCGGCACCGCCACCCGCAACGACCGCGCTGCCGAATCGATGAAGGTGATCCGCGAGGAGATGCTGAAGCTCGCCCATGACGGGCCGACCGAGCATGAGGTCGAGGAAGCCAAGCGCTATATCATCGGCTCTTATCCGCTGCGCTTCGACACCTCGCCGAAGATCGCCGGGGAATTGCTGGCTCTTGCGCTGCGCGGCGACACGCCGGACTTCCTCGCCAGCCGCAACGGTCTCTTCGCGGCCGTGACGCTCGATGACGTCAAGCGCGTCGCGCAGCGCCTCTTCGGCAACCCCGACCTGCTCGTTCAGGCGGTTGGCAAGCCGGTCGGGCTGGTCTGAAATAGCCTTCGTCTCTTTGTCGATACGGGTAGTCTTCATGCTTCAGCAAAGCTTCGATCTCGCGCTCGAATCCAAGGTCGGCAAGGGAGGCATTCCCGACGCGGCCTTCGAGACGGCGCTGGCCGATCTCAAGCCCGCGTTGGCGAAGCTGCAGGGGCAGGCGAAGGACGGTTCGCTGCCGCTGCTGAAGCTGCCGAGCGACACCGCCGACCTCGGCCCCGTGAAGGTTGCCTCCGACCGGTTGAAGGCTGGCGGCACCACCGATGTCCTGGTGCTCGGTACCGGCGGCTCCAGCCTCGGCGGCCAGACGCTCGCTCAACTCACCGGCTACGGCATCGCCGGCCTCTCGCAGTTCGCGCACGGCCCGCGCGTCCATTTCATCGACAATCTCGACCCGGCCACCTATGCGGCGCTGCTCGCCAGGTTGCCGCTCAAGACGACCAAGTTCGTCGCGATCTCGAAATCCGGCGGCACCGGCGAGACCCTCCTGCAGTCGATCGCCGCGATCGAGGCGCTGCGGGGCGCGCATCTCACCGATCAGCAGATTGGCGAACATTTCCAGGGGCTCTCCGAGCCGGGCAAGCCCGGCAAGCTGCATCCGCTGCGCGCGTTGCTCGAGCCCTTCGGCACGCCCTTCCTCGAACACCACACCGATGTCGGCGGTCGTTACTCGGTCCTGACCAATTGCGGCCTGTTGCCGGCCGCCGTGCTCGGCCTCGACATCGAAGCGCTGCGGCTGGGCGCAGCGCGGGCGGTGGCGCCGCTCTTCGCCGGCAAGGACGTCCGCGAGACGCCCTCGGCGGTCGGCGCTGCGCTGCATCTCGCCGCAATGCGATCGGGCAAGAATATCGCCGTGCTGATGCCCTATGCCGACAAGCTCGCGCTGCTCACCCGCTGGTGGATGCAGCTCTGGGCCGAGAGCCTCGGCAAGGACGGGCAGGGGACGCAGCCGGTCGGCGCGCTCGGCCCCGTCGACCAGCACTCGCAGCAGCAACTCTATCTCGCCGGGCCTAAGGACAAGTTCTTCACCGTGATCACCACCGGCGTGAAGGGCAAGGGGCCGCAGATCGACGCGGCTCTGGCGGAGAAGATCGGGCAGGCCGATTTCGCCGGCAAGACGATCGGCGACATGGTTGCGGCGCAAGGCATCGCCATGATCGACACCTTCGCCAAGAACGGCTGTGCTGTCCGCCGCTTCCACGTCGAGCGGATCGACGAGACCAGCCATGGCGAGATGCTGATGCATTTCATGCTGGAGACGATTCTCACCGGCTACGCGATGGGTGTGGATCCCTTCGACCAGCCGGCGGTGGAGGAGGCGAAGCTCCTCGCCAAGCGCTATCTTGCCGAAGGGCGCAGCTGAGCGAATCGGGGTTTGCCGGCAGGGCACGTTATGCTCGGGCTCGGCCCGAGCATCTCTTGATCGAGATTCTCGGGTCTGTGCTTTGCGCCGCCCGGGAATGACGGGCGCGGTGCTCGCGACCAAGAGAACATGTCGAGCCCATGACCGTCCGCCGCCTCGATCCCGTCCTGGTCGACCGCATCGCCGCAGGCGAGGTGATCGAGCGGCCGGCTGCGGCCGTGAAGGAACTGGTCGAGAACGCGATCGACGCCGGCGCGCGCTCGGTCGCGGTCACCATCACCGGCGGCGGGCGCGAATTGATCCGTGTCGTCGACGACGGCGCCGGCATGACGCCGCAGGACCTCGAGCTCGCCGTCGAGCGCCACGCCACCTCGAAGCTGCCGGACGGGGACCTCTTCGCGATCGGGACGCTGGGCTTCCGCGGCGAGGCGTTGCCCTCGATCGGCTCGGTGGCGCGGCTCTCGATCGCGACACGCCGGCATGACGCATCCCAGGGCTCCGGCCTCGTCGTCGAGGCGGGCGAGAAGGGCGTCGTCCGCCCGGTCGCCGCGGCCGTCGGAACCCGCATTGAGGTCAGCGACCTCTTCATCTTCACCCCGGCCCGCCTCAAATTCCTGAAGAGCGACCGGGCCGAGGCCCAGGCCGTCTCCGAGATGCTGCGGCGCCTCGCCATCGCCCATCCCGAAATCCGCTTCTCGCTGGAAGGCGAGCATGTCAGCGCCTTTGACTGGCCGGGCGAGCCGATCGGGGAAGAGGGCCTGCTGCGCCGTCTCGGCCGGGCGCTTGGCCGCGACTTCCCAGAGAACGCACTGAAGATCGAGGCCGAGCGCGAAGGCTTCCGCATCTTCGGCTTTTCCGGTTTGCCGACCTTCCATCGCGGCACCTCGGCCGGCGTGCATCTTGCGGTCAACGGCCGCCCGGTCCGCGACAAGCTGCTGCTCTCGGCGGTGCGCGGTGCCTATGCCGACGTCGTGCCCTCCGATCGCCATCCGGTGCTCTTCCTCGATGTCGGCTGCGACCCGCGCTCGGTCGACGTCAACGTCCACCCCGCCAAGAGCGAGGTGCGCTTCCGCGACCCCGCCCTGGTGCGCGGCCTCGTTGTCTCCGGGCTGAAGGCGGCGCTCGCTGCCGCCGGACACCGCGCGACCACGACGGGCGGCGCCCGCACGCTCGACGCCTTCCGCGCCGTGCTCTCGATGGGCGGTAGCGGGAATGCGATCCCGCGCCCGGCCTTTCCTGCGACATCGAACTGGAGCGCGCCTGCCCCGGTTTCCGCGAGCGCCCCTCAACCCGGCTTCTCCGATTTCGCGGCGCCTTCCGCCGATGCCCGCGCCCATCTCGCCGAGCCTTCGGCAGACGCGCTCGACCGGCCGCTCGGCGCCGCCCGCGCCCAGGTCCATGAGACCTACATCGTCGCGCAGACGCGTGAGGGCGTCGTCATCGTCGACCAGCACGCCGCCCATGAGCGGCTGGTCTATGAGCGGCTGAAGGCCGAGCGCGCCCGCAACGGCATCGCCCGCCAGCCCCTGCTGCTGCCCGAGGTGGTCGAGCTCGATCCTGTCGATGCCGACCGCCTGATCGCGGCCGGTAGCGAGCTCGAAAGCCTCGGCCTCGTCCTGGAGTCCTTTGGGCTGGGCGCAGTGCTGGTGCGCGAGGCCCCCAGCCAGCTCGCCGGCGGCAATCTCCAGCGCCTCGTCCGCGATGTCGCCGATGCGCTGGCCGAGCACGGCACGGCCGGCTCGCTTGAGCGCCGGCTCGACCATGTGCTGGCGACGATGGCCTGCCACAACTCCGTCCGCGCCGGCCGGCGCATGCGCCCCGAGGAGATGGACGCGCTGCTTCGCGAGATGGAGGTCACGCCCAATTCCGGCCAGTGCAACCACGGCCGGCCGACCTATGTCGAGCTGAAGCTCAGCGATATCGAGCGGCTGTTCGGGCGGCGGTGAGGGGTCAGGTCGGCCGGTAGAAGCCGGAATCGAGGCTCTCCAATGCCATGCTCGCTTCTGCCGCTTGCGGATACCATTGCTCGTCGACGATGGCCTGAAGCTCGCGCCGCGCAGCGACACAATCTACCGCCAGATTGGCACGAGCGGCAGCTAGGCGGACCTGCATGTTGGGATGTCCAAACAGTTTCATCAGGACGCGTCTCTGATCGCCGGCACGAGATTTGAGTTCCATTTCCAGCGCGTGAACCTGCCAAACCAGCCGATTGGCGCGGGTGTTTTCATTGCCCTCCATCGCGTCGTACTGTTCGATGCAACGCCGCTCGAAATCTTTGACGATATCTGCGGTCGACAGGGAGCTGAGATTACGGCCGATCATTTGAGCACTCCGCTCTGTCGCAACGCTCGATGGCCCATCCGTACATGTTCTGACCAATCCCGGCCGCGAAGGTACTCGCGGGGCGATTGCATGGCGAATTCCGGGTTCGGGCGATTATACCATCCCGTGATCTCATGATGCTTGTATCGCGGAATGCTGACGATGTTGTCCACGCCGTCGATGGTGGAGCCCGGAAAGCCTTCGCGCGATCCGGCTCCTCGCTCGACGATATGATGGTCGTCATAACCCGGCCGCCTCCTGCCGGCCTGCTCCTGAAGCTCCATGAGCGACCTCGGCTCGTCCTGATACGATCGGATCGAGGGCCATTCCGTGTAAAGCCAGTGCCCGACCTCGATCGCCGTGACGACGGCGCCGATCGGGCCAGCCCTTCTCAGCACTTGGCGTGCGATCGCCTTTGCCAGCGCCTTCGCGGCCCTGATCTTCGACTGTCGGTCTTGGGGTGGGTCCTTTATGGGGTCGAGCGCCGGGCCGCCATTGTCGCCGACGCCCGGCTGCCGGCTTTGGCCGGAGCCCTCGCCACCGGCCCATTGCCCTCCCTCCGGGCTGCCCGCCGGCACGCGTGGCTGGTCCGAATTGAAGCCGCCCTTCTCGACGAGCGCCTGCAGGCGCGCAAGGGTGCGCATCATGCGCTCACCGGCGATGTGGCAGGCGACGGCATGGCGGCGCGCCGCCAGGGCGCGCCCGTTAGGTTCGATGGATCTTAGGATTGGCATCCGGCGCTTGGTCTCCGCGGCGGATGCGGAGATTAAGCGCGGAACAGGAGCTGGGGATAAGTTCGCTGTCGCCGGCCTATTAGCGACGACCTATGACCTATGAGTTCCGCAGCAGGATCACGAGAGTCTCGCCATAGCTCCGCCGCTCCAGTTCCTCGAATCCATCAGGCAGGCTGATCTCGGCATCCGCTGCCTCTTCCAGTACGATCAGGGCTTCCGGCTCCAGCCAGCCGCCCTCGCGGGCTGAGACCAGCGCCTTCTCGCCCAGCGCCTTGCGATAGGGCGGGTCGCAGAAGACGAGGCCGAACGGCGCCATGCCGGCGATCGCCCCGAGCTTCGTCGCATCGCGGCGGAAGATGCGGCTGAAGCCGGCGAGCCCGAGCGCCATCTGGTTCTCGCGGATGATGCCGCGCGCCTCGGTGCCGTCATCGACCAGAAGCGCGAAGCCGGCTCCGCGCGACAGCGCCTCGAAGCCAAGCGCGCCCGTGCCGGCGAACAGGTCGAGCACGCGCGCGCCCTCCACCGCGTCGCCATAGGCATGGGCGAGCACATTGAACAGGGATTCGCGCAGGCGGTCCGAGGTCGGCCGGATGCTGCCGATCCCCGGCTTTGGGCCGGCCAGAGGCCGGCCGCCCAGGCGTCCGCCGACGATCCGCATCGCTTAGCCGCGATTACCGCCGCGCGGGCCGCCGCCGCCGGGGCGCGGACCCTTGCCGCCGCCCGGCCGTCCACCGGGTTTGCCGCCGAAGGGACGTCCTCCGCCCGGCTTGCCGCCGAAGGGGCGCCCGCCGCCAGCCGGCCGCTCCGAGGAGCGAGCGCCGAAGTTCTTGGCCCCGAACCCCTTGCCTTCCGGCCGGTCACCGAAGCTGCGGCCGCGCGGCCTGTCCTCTGCCGGTCGCTCGCTGAAGCGCCGGGCGGGGCGCTCCGCCCCGTCTCGAGGGGCGCGGTCGGGGCGTTCGCCACGCGGCGCGCGATCCTGCCAGGGCCGCTCATCGGCACGATCGCGGCCACCGGCATCCTCGCGCGGGCGCCGCGCCGGCCGTTCGCCGCCGCTGGGGCGGCCGAAGGCGCGGGGGGCACGAGCCTCGTCGCCGCCTCGTTCGTGGCGCGGCTTGCGGTCGGGACGACGCTTGCTGTCGCGCGCAGGAGCGGCGTGCTCTTCCGAAACGGGTGCGCTGACGCGCTCGACCAGCACGCGCCGGCCCTTGGGGTCGGAGATCGGCGTGTCGCGGCGGCGCTTGATGTCGCCGGACGCTTCGCGCTGCAGCCGCTCCAGCTTCGGATCGGCGCCGCGGCGCGGCGGGGTCTTGCGTTCGCGCTGCGGCTCGGTCTCGGCATCCCGCCAGACCGTGCGGGTCCAGGGCTTGTCGCCGCGCAATTCGCGCACCGCATCGCGGCGCGCCTCGTGCGGATCCTCGGCGGCGTCGCGGCGTCGGCGCGGGCGATCGTCGCCAGCGGGGGCAGGGCGCGGCGCTGCGGGCAGGGCATCGCGGCGCGGCGATTCGAAATCGGCGCCGGCCTTGCTGGCGAGTTCGGTGCCGAGCTGGTCCTGCAGCACGCGCGAGCGGATCTCGTCGGCCTCGCCCTCTTCGAGTTCTCCGAGCTGGAACGGGCCGAAGGAGATGCGGATCAGCCGGTTCACCGTCAGCCCGAGATGCTCGAGCACGGTCTTGACCTCGCGGTTCTTGCCTTCGCGCAGGTCGACCGTCAGCCAGGTGTTGAAACCCTGCTGGCGCTCGAAGCGGGCGATCACCGGCCCGTACTGGATGCCGTCGATGGTGACGCCGTCCTTGACGGTGTCGAGCACGTCCTGCGTCACCTCGCCGAAGGCGCGCACGCGGTAGCGCCTCAGCCAGCCGGTCTCCGGCAGCTCCAGCACCCGCGCCAGCCCGCCGTCATTGGTCAGGAGCAGCAGGCCTTCGGTGTTGATGTCGAGCCGGCCGATGGTCAGCACGCGCGGCAGGTCTTCCGGCAGCACGTCGAAGACGGTCGGCCGGCCTTCCGGGTCGAAATTGGTCGTCACCACGCCGCGGGGCTTGTGGTAGAGCCACAGCCGGGTGCGTTCGCGGGCCGGCAGCGGCTCGCCGTCGATCAGCACGACATCCGTCGGCTTCACGTCGAAGGCCGGGCTTTCCAGCACGGAGCCGTTCACGCTGACGCGGCCTTCCGCGATCATCGCCTCGCTGTCGCGGCGCGAGGCGACGCCGGCGCGCGCCATCACCTTGGCGATCCGCTCCGGCTCCTCCGCCGTGATCAGCTTGCGCTCGGGCGCGTCCTCGCGCGGGCGGCGCGGACGGTCCTCATGCCCTTCGAAGCGCGGCGCGCGCGGGCGCGAAAAGCGCCTTTCGCCATCGCGGCCCTCGCCGCGCGGCGGCCGATCGCCCTGCGGACGGTCGCGGCCGGCAAAGGGGCGATCGCCGGTGCGTGCCGGACGGCGCGGGCGCTCCTCGCCGGAGCGTTCACGGAAGCCGCGGCCTTCGCCTTCGGCCTTGAAGCGGGCCGGCCTGTCACCGTCGAAGCGGCGCGGGCGCGGGGCGTCGCCCTCGCTGCCGGCTGGCCGCTCGAAGCGCCGGGTGGGACGTTCGTCGCCGGTCGAATGGCCGCGGAAGGGCTTGTGCTCGCCGTCGCGGGGCGGCCGGTCGTCGCTGGACGAGCGGCTGCGGAACGGCTTGCGCTCGCCATCGCGTGCGGGTCCACGGCTTTCGCCGCCTGAGCGGCTGCCGAAGCTCTTGCCACCGAAGCCTTTACCGCCGGAACCGGGGCCACGGCCGCCGGCGCCACCGCCCTTGCGCGGGCCGCGGCCTCTGTTGTTGTCGTCGTCTTTCATGGTTGCTCCTGAGCCGGCCGAGCACAACCGCTTTGCGGGAAAGGCCTGGCTCGCTTATTCGCTATGACCGGCGCTTGTAGCAGAGGCTTTCCCTCGCTGCGAGCGCCAAAACTGGGGTTTATGATGTCGAAACCGCAATCATCCTCCGCGCTCGACGCCATGGCGCTGGCCTTCGACGAGGCGAAGGCCGCCGCGCAGCGCGGGGAGGTGCCGGTCGGTGCGGTGGTGGTGCGGGACGGCGCGGTCCTCGCCAGTGCCGGCAACCGCACGCTCGAGCTGAAGGATCCGACTGCGCACGCCGAGATGATGGCACTCAGGCTCGCCTGCGAGGCGCTCGGCAGCGAGCGGCTGATCGGCTGCGATCTCTATGTCACGCTCGAACCCTGCCCGATGTGCGCGGCGGCGATCTCGTTTTCCCGGATCAGGAGGCTCTATTTCGGCGCGGCCGACCCGAAGGGCGGCGCCGTCGAGAATGGCGTCAGGCTCTATGAGAGCCCGACCTGCCACCATGTGCCGGAGGTCTATGGCGGGTTGCGCGAGACCGAGGCTGCGGCGCTGCTGCGGGATTTCTTCCGCGAGCGGCGGTAGGCAGCCCTTCTCAGGCCGTCATTCCGGGCTGACCGAAGCGCAGATCCGGAATCCATCATAGAGCGGGATTCCGGATCGGCGCCGCTTGCGGGGCTTGTACCGAATGACGGTGGAGGGGACGATCAGGTATCCGACGAGTCGATGCCGAATTTCTGCGCGAGCTGCGCGCGATCCATGCAGGAGACGTCATAGGTCACCTGCCGGCCCTTGAATTCCGGGCGCTTGCTGAATTCCTTGGTCATCGAGCGGGTGATGTCGTCGATCCGCGCTTCGCAGGCTTGGGCGGAGGTGAACTCCATCTCGCTGATCCGGCTGGTGGCGCAATGTACCTCGCCGGTGACGCAGGCCATGATGACCATGGTGAAGGCATCCATGCAGGCGCTCCTGTTGCGGCCGGTCGAAACTGCGCGCCTATGGTTAGCGCTTGGTTTAGACCGGCGATGTGCCCCCCGCGTCCTTAAGCAAGATGCGGGCCGTTATGCAAGGCTGCGCCAGCACAAATAGGTGCCGAGCGCCAGCAGGCCGGCAAAGAAGCAGACCTTGAACGTGGCCGGTGAGATGCGGCTGCGGATGAACTGTCCGGCGCTCATGCCGGCCAGCGCCGGAACGAGGGCAAGGAAGGATTGCCAGGCGGCAGCGCCGTTGAGCGCCCCGGCTCCGATCAGTCCGAGGGAAAGCGCCAGTGTCGAGACGATGAAGGAGATGCCGAGCGCCTGCACCAGTTCGTCCTTGTCGAAGCCGAGTGTCTGCAGATAGGGCACGGCCGGCAGCACGAAGACGCCGGTCGCAGCGGTGACGACACCGGTCGTCAACCCGATGACGGGGCCGAGCCAGCCTTCCCAGGCCGGTGGCACGCGCAGCTTCGCCGCCTTCAGGCCGACGAGCGCGTAGAGCACGAGCGCAAGGCCGAGCCAGAGCGTGGCGGTGCCGTCCTTTTCCTGCTGCAGCAGCCCGGCGCCGGCCCAGGTGCCGATGCAGATGGCGGCCAGCATTGGCGCGAGCCGCCGGAGCGTTGCGCCGAGCTTAGGGCCGGTCGTGAGCTGCCAGCCATTGGTGACGAGGTTGGGCACCACCAGCAGCGCCGCCGCCTGCGCCGGCGCCATCACCACGCCGAGGATGCCGACAGCGATCGTCGGCAACCCCAGCCCGATCACGCCCTTGACGAAGCCGGCGAGCACGAAGGTCGCGGTGACGAAGAGGAGGAGAGTTGTGTTGTCCATGCCCCGCTTGTGGCATCGCCCGCGGCGGCTGTCGCCGCCCGATGCTACGGCCGGCGCCGTAGTGTTCCTGCTTGCGGCGCGGCGGCGATGGCGCATCATGGCGCCATGAGCACGCCAAGTCGCTATTCCGGCCCCTATCTCGCGGAGATCGCCCATCTGATGGGCGACCCGGCCCGTGCCAACATGCTGCACGCGCTGATGGACGGCCGTGCATTGACGGCCAAGGAACTGGCCTGGATTGCCGGCGTCGCACCGCAGACGGCGAGCGGCCACCTCGCCAAACTGATGCAGGGCGGGTTGATCGCGGTCGCCGTGCAGGGGCGCCACCGCTACTACCGGCTCGCCGGATCTGAAGTGGCAGCGGCGCTGGAAGGTCTGATGGTTCTGGCCGGCCTGGACGGGACGAGCCGGCGCTTGCCCTCGCGCGTCGGTGCGGAGCTGAGCCAGGCCCGCACCTGCTACGACCATTTTGCCGGACGGCTCGGCATCGGCATACACGACGCGCTGATGGCCGGCCGCCATCTCGCCGTCAGCGAGGGCGGCTATGCGCTGACGCCGTCGGGCAAGGCGATTTTCTCGGCCCTCGGCGTCGATCCGGATGCGAGCGGCCGGAGCCGCCGTGCGGCGCTGCGGCCCTGCCTCGACTGGAGCGAGCGCCGGCCGCACCTCGCCGGCCATCTCGCTGCGGCGCTGGCCTGCCGCTGCTTCGAGATGGACTGGGTCCGCCGCCGCAAGGACAGCCGTGCGGTTGTCCTGACCGAGGAGGGCAGGGCGATGCTCGCGGCCGCGCTCCCCGGCTTCCGCTGCGATGAGCCGGAGCCGGTCAGTCCCGCGCTTCGAGAGCCCGCGCCAGCGCTCGCTTGACCTCGTCCTTGATCGGCTCCGCCGCCGCGAGGATCGCCTTCGCCTTGAAGAAGTCGAGCCCGCCGATGCGGTCGGCACCGGCCCGGATCAGGATGTCGGGCGGCTGCTGCTCGACCATGCGCTGGACCAGCGTGCGGGTCAGGATCTGCGAGGCGCCGACGATCGCCTCCATCGCGCCGGGAATGCGCGTGTCGCTCGACGCGGTCGTGGGAGCGCTGACATCGACGGCCACGACGATGCGGCCGGGCGCGAGCAACGCCCGATAGGGCAGGGGATCGATGGCGCCGCCGTCGATCAGCACGCGCCCGCCGAGCGCGACCGGCCGCACCAGCCCGGGAATGGCGAGCGAGGCAGCAACGGCCGGCGTCAGCGGCCCGTCGCTCAGTACGACCTCCGCGTGGCGGTGGTAATCAGCCGCTACGGCGGTGAACGGGATCGCCAGCTCTTCGAAGCGATCGGGCACCGCCTCCGGCCAGAAGAGGTCGAGCAGCCGTTCGCCATCGATCAGGACGGGGTTGCCGAGGCCGCGCACGAGATCGGCGAGCTTGCCGACCCGGGCATCGAGCAGCTTCCCGATCACGCGGGCCCGGTCACGGAAGCTCTGCAGCGCATGCTCGCGCAGATCGCGGCCGGAGAGCCCGGCGGCGTAGGCAGCGCCGACGATGGCACCTATCGAGCAGCCGGATATCTGCGCGGGCTTCAGGCCGAGCTCGTCAAAGGCCTCCAGCACCGCGATGTGGCTCAGGCCCCGTGCCCCGCCGGCGCCCAGGACGAGCGCGATCTCGGGCGTGCTGCCCGGCCTGCGTTCTGGCTTCGGGGCTGACTTCATATCTGGCGACATCCCCATCGTCATTCCGGTGCAGGCCACCGCCCTGAGCCCGGGACCCATGAACACGACGGACCGTCATCGTCATTGCGAGGCGCGAAGCGACGAAGCAATCCAGGGGGGCTGGATGAAGCGTTCAACCAGGTCCCCCGGGATTGCTTCGCTGGGCTCGCAATGACGTCCCTTTCGAAGAGGCCCGCGCCGGCTCAGGCGACGGCCTGCGCCAGGAAGGGCTTCAGCACCGCGAGCGTGGCCTGCGGGTTCTCCTCCGGCAGGAAGTGCCCGCTGTCGATCGCCTGGCCTTCTGCCTGCGGCGCGAAGGTCTTCCGCCAGATTTCGAGCGGGCTCGCGCCCTTGGCCGGGATGCCGGCTTCGCCCCAGAGAACCAGCGTCGGGCAGAGGATGCGCTTGCCCGCAGCGAGGTCGGCCCTGTCGTGCTCGACGTCGGTGGTGGCGCCGGCGCGATAATCCTCGCAGGCGGCATGGGTGCGCGACGGATCGCTGAACGACTCCGCGTACGATCGAATGGCCAGCGGGTCGAACAGATCGAGGTTCTTCGCCCTGCTCCAGCTCGCGATGGTGCTGTCGAGCCAGCCGACGGGATCGGCCTTGAGCAGGTTCTCAGGGATCGGCTCTGGCTGGGCCAGGAAGGTCCAGTGATAGACCTGCATGGCGCGGGCCGCGTTCATGCCTTCCCACATTGAGACGGTCGGCAGGATGTCGAGCAGCGCCAGCCGCTCGACACGGCCGGGGTGGTCGAGCGCCAGCCGATAAGCGACCCGCGCGCCGCGGTCGTGGCCGATCACGTCGAAACGCAGATGGCCGAGCGCCTGCATCACGGCGACAATGTCCTCGCCCATGCCGCGCTTGGTGTAGATCTCCTTGCCGCCGTCGCCATGCGGCGCAGCCGACCAGCCATAGCCGCGTAGATCGGGGCAGACGACGGTGTGGGTCTTGGCCAGCTCCGGCGCCATCCTGTGCCACTCGGCATGGGTCTGCGGAAAGCCGTGGATCAGCACCAGCGGCGGCCCTTCGCCGCCGACGCGCGCGAAGATCTTGCCGATGGGCCCATCGATCCAATGAGCCTTGAAGCCGGGGAAGAGGGAGTCGATGTTCGCCATGGCCGCAAGCATAGCTCCGGCCACGGCGTCCTGTCAGCCTTGCTCGCGCTTCACCGCCTGCCAGCCGATGTCGCGACGGCAGAAGCCCTCAGGCCAGTCGATCCTGTCGACCGCCGCATAAGCGCGCGCCTGCGCCTCGCCGACGTTCTTGCCGAGCGCGACGACGTTGAGCACGCGCCCACCATTGGCGATGAGCTCGCCATTCGCCAGCTTCGTGCCGGCATGGAAGACGAGCACCTCGTCCAGCGCCTCTGCCTCTTCGAGGCTGCGGATGACGCTGCCGGTCTCCGGCTTGGCGGGATATCCCCTGGCCGCGAGCACGACGGTCAGGGCCGCCTCGTCACGCCAGCGCAGGTCGACAGTGTCGAGTATGCCGTCGCAGGCTGCGAGCAGCGCCGGCACGATGTCGCTCTTGAGGCGCGGCATCAGCACCTCGCATTCGGGGTCGCCGAAGCGGGTATTGTATTCGATCAGCTTCGGCCCCTGCGCCGTGATCATCAGCCCGGCGAAGAGCACGCCCTGGAACGGCGTGCCGCGCTTGGCCATGCCGGCGAGCGTCGGCCTGATGATCTCGGCCATGACCCGCTCTTCCAGCGCGGGCGTCATCACGGGCGCTGGCGAATAGGCGCCCATGCCGCCGGTGTTCGGGCCGGTATCGCCGTCGCCGACGCGCTTGTGGTCCTGCGCCGAGGCGAGCGCCAGCGCATGCGCACCGTCGCAGAGCGCGAAGAAGCTCGCTTCCTCGCCGATCATCCATTCCTCGATCACGACCTCGGCGCCGGCGCTGCCGAGCCCGCCTGCGAACATCATTTCGATGGCCTCGTTCGCCTCGTCCAGCGTCTCGGCCATGATCACGCCCTTGCCGGCGGCGAGCCCGTCGGCCTTGATCACGATCGGCGCGCCCTTGTCCGCGACATAGGCCCTGGCGGAGGCAGCGTCGCTGAAGCGGCCGAAGCCGGCGGTCGGGATGTCGAATTCGGCGCAGAGTTCCTTGGTGAAACCCTTCGAGCCTTCGAGCTGCGCGGCGGCCTTCGACGGGCCGAAAACCTTGATGCCGGCCTGCCGGAGATCGTCGGCGATCCCGGCGACCAGCGGCCCTTCCGGTCCGACCACGACGAGGTCGATCCCCTGCAGCCGGCAGAAGGCGACGACGGCGGCATGGTCGGCGACATCGACCGCGACGTTCTCGCCGCATTGCGCCGTGCCGGGATTGCCCGGCGCGATGAAGAGCGTGTCGCAGAGGGGCGAGGCCGAAATCGCCCAGGCGAGCGCATGCTCCCGTCCGCCCGAACCGATCAGAAGAATCTTCATCGCCGCCTCCGTCATTCGCCTCGTTTGCCGTCATCCCGGGCGGAGCGAAGCGGAGATCCGGGATCCATGCCTGAGTGCTTCCGATGAAAGTTCGGGCATGGATCCCGGGTCGACCTGCGGCCGCCCGGGATAACCCGCACGAGGCGGGGTGAAATCGTCATGGGCGCAATAGCTGCCCCGCGGCGCGCGGGCAACGCTTCTGCTGCTTCGCCCGTCCCGCTATGGTCCGGCCATGGATCGCGAATCGTCTCTGCCGACCGACAATGCCCCCGAATGGTCCGTCTCGGACCTCTCCGGCGCGCTGAAGCGCACCATCGAGGATTCATTCGGCTTCGTGCGCGTGCGCGGCGAGATTTCCGGCTATCGCGGCCCGGTCGCCTCCGGCCATGTCTATTTCTCGCTGAAGGATACCAACGCCAAGATCGATGCGGTGATCTGGAAGGGCGTGTTCGGCCGTCTGAAGACGCGGCCGCAGGAAGGCCTTGAGGTCATCGCCACCGGCAAGATCACCACCTTCGCCGGCAAGTCGAGCTACCAGATCGTCATCGATTCGCTGGAGCTGGCTGGTGCCGGCGCGCTGATGGCGTTGCTCGAGGAGCGGCGCAAGCGGCTGGCCGCCGAGGGGCTCTTCGCCGAGGAGCGCAAGCAGCTCATCCCCTATCTGCCCGCGGTCATCGGCGTCGTGACCTCTCCGACGGGGGCCGTCATCCGCGACATCCTGCACCGGCTGGAGGACCGCTTCCCCCGCCACGTCCTGGTCTGGCCGGTGAGGGTGCAGGGCGAAACCAGCGCCACTGAGGTCGCCAACGCCATCGCCGGCTTCAACGCGCTGGCGCAGGGCGGGCGCATCCCGCGGCCGGACGTCATCATCGTCGCGCGCGGCGGCGGCTCGCTCGAAGACCTGATGAGCTTCAATGAAGAGGCCGTGGTCCGTGCGGCGGCGGCTTCCGAGATTCCGCTCGTTTCGGCCGTCGGCCACGAGACCGACTGGACGCTGATCGACCACGCCGCGGATTTGCGCGCGCCGACGCCGACCGGGGCGGCCGAGAAAGTCGTGCCGGTGCGGGCCGAGCTGATGAGCTTCGTCTCCGATCTGTCGCGTCGCCATGCCGGGGCGATGCGCCGCCTGTCGGATCGCCGCCGCAGCGACCTCAGGGCGCTCGCCCGCGCGCTGCCGGGGCCTGAGGCGGTCTTGTCCGGTCCGCGCCAGCGGCTCGACCTCGCCGCGACGCGGCTGGCGCCTGCGCTCGCCCGCAATGCTCGCGCGCATGAGTTGGTGCTGCAGGATCTGTCGCGCCGGCTGACGGCACGCTCTCCACGCGTAGCGCTTGCCAGTCTGAGGGCTGAACTCGCAGGTTTCGCACGTGTCCTCGCAAACGCCCGAACGAACGCACTGGAGAAGGAGCGAACACGTATCGCCCATGCCCGCGACCGGCTGGCGACACTGGAAGAGCGAGCGCGCAATGCCTTCGGCCAGAGCCTGGTCCAGCGCCGTGACCGCGGTACGGTTCTGGCGGAGCGCGCCGAGCGCGCCTTCGGGCAGGCGCTGCATCGGCGCACTGACAGGCTCGCCTCGCTCTGGGCGCTGATCCGCTCGCTCGGCCCCGAGGCGGTGCTGTCGCGCGGTTACGCCCTGGTCCGCGACGAGGCCGGCGCGCTGGTGCGCAGTGTCGGAGCGGCCCAGCCCGGGCAGGCTCTCTCGGTCCAGCTCGCAGATGGCAGCTTCGGCGTCACCGTTTCCGGGGGCGGGTCCGGCGGGGCTAAGCCGACGGCGCCGCGTCCGGCCCGCAAGGGGCCGGCGTCCGGCACGCAAGGCGATCTGTTCTGACGATCAGGGCGTGTTGAGGAAGCCGTTGACGCGCTTCAGCGCATCTTCGCGGGCGGCCATATTGGTGCCGACGGTGACCTTGCCGGTGCCGCTCGCGGAATAGGCGATGTTCTCGCGTTCCCGGACCTCGAGACGCGGATGATCGAAATCATGCAGCGCGCCGGGGTAGAGCACGATGCCGACATGCTCGCCGCGCGCCTGCGCCGCCTTGGCAAGGTAGCCGCAGGGCGCCGCCGGGGTCCAGTCGTCGGCGTCCCCCATCAGGATCAGCAGAGGCAGACGGGCCGAGAAGCTCGGGGATTCCGATTGCAGCCGGCAGGCCGGGTAGAAGGCGACGGCGCGCTTGAAGTCGGGTTTACCGTCAGCGGGAGCACGTTCCATGCGGATCGCCGCCAGCACGGTCGAGCCGCCACCCGACCAGCCGAGGAGCGAGATCATGCCCGGCTTGATGTCGCTGCGCTGTTGCAGCCAGACCCGAGCGGCGGTGGCATCGGCCACGCGCTCGCGCCCTGCACGCACCGTCAGATCCTTGACACCGCATTGCGAGCCGAGACCGCGTGAGCCGTAGCTGTCGGGCATCAGCACAGCAAAGCCGGCGGCGGCGAGCCTCTCGCCCCAATCCGTGTGGCGAACCGACAATTGGCCTTGCTCGCGCCACAGACCGCCGCAACCATGCAGGGCGACGACAGCCGGGAACGGGCCAGGGCCTGCCGGGCGGTAGAAAACGCCGGCGAGATGGCCTCCGTCCATCGGAATCGACACGCGCTCATAGCCCGCCGCCAGGGCGGCCGGGGCTGCAAGCAGTGCAAGGCTCATCAGGCACGCCGCGAGGCGCTGGAGACTGGACATCGTCGACCAGAGGGTTATCACAAGCGGCGGAGTATTCCGGCTTTCCGTTTCCCGATCAATGATTTGATGCGAATTTGATGAACATCAGCGAGCGTCTCCCTCCGAGCGGCCCCGAGGCGGTCATCGATTACGGCCCCGGCGAGTTCCGCGTGCTGAAGCCAGGCGCCTTCGTGCGCTGCGCGGTGACCTCGGTGCCGATCCGGCTGGAGGATCTGCGCTATTGGTCGATCGAATGGCAGGAAGCATATTCTACACCGGAAGCCGTGATGCTCAGGCTGCGCCGGGCCGGGCGCGCTTAGTCGCCTCTACGAGCAGGCTTTCGATCGGCGCTTGTTCGGCGAAGGTCAGCCGGACGGGCAGCACGACGAGCCGGTCCGCTTCTGCATTGGGCCAGAGGGCGGCGAGCTTGGTCCAGTCCTTCTCGGTCGTCGCGATCAACGCGCCGCGCGTCTTGGCCTCGGCGATGACTTCAGCGACATCGCAATCCGTATAGGGATGGTGATCGCCGAAGGCGCGCTCGGCGACAATGGTGGCGCCGATCTCGCGCAACGTCGCGGCGAATTTCTCGGGCCTCCCGATTCCGGAAAGCGCCAGAACCTCCCGCTCTTTCAGCTGCTGCGCCGCGCTGGCAAGCGGCTCCAGTCGCGCGTCGATGACGGGACGCCCTTGAGAACGCACGGCGGTTGCCACGCGCTGACCTGCCTCGCCTTCGCCGACAACGATCACGGCGTCGACCTTGCCGATCTGCTCCGCAAGCGGAGCCCGCAAGGGGCCGGCCGGCAAGCAGAGCCCGTTACCTACGCCGCTTGCCCCGTCGACCACGGCCAGCCTCAACCGCTTCGCGAGCGCGGGATTCTGCAACCCGTCATCCATGACGATGACGCTGGCGCCAAGCCCGTGGGCCAGCCGCGCCCCGGCAAGCCTGTCGCGGGCGATGACGGTGCGGACATGGCGCGCCATCAATACCGGTTCGTCGCCGACATCGGCAGCGGCGTGCCCGGTTGGGTCGACCTCGACGGGGCCGGCAAGCCGGCCGCCATAGCCGCGCATCAGCACGAAGGGTTTCTCGCCGCACCGCACCAGCATGTCCGCGACGGCGATCGCCGTCGGCGTCTTGCCGGCACCGCCGGCGACGAAGTTTCCGATGCAGATGACGGGAACAGGCAGTTCGGCGCCGGGTTGGCGCATGCGCCGCAGGGTGATTCTGCCGTAAAGCCAGCCGATCGGCCGAAGCAGCGTGGCCGCGAGCGTCGGGCGCGTCTGCCACCAGAAGCGCGGCGCGCTGGAGCCGGGTGCGAAGAAGTGGGAACCGGTTTTTCGCACGAAGCCCCGCTCCGAAGTCTTAGAATCGATCATGATGATTTCGGGTCGCTTCGATCCGAAATGATCGTGACCTTGGCATCAGACCATAGGCTCGCGTTGCTCGAGCGCGGCGCGCATCAGCAACGGCTCGATGGCGTGGAGCGTGCGGTTGAGGGCGCCGCCGAGCTGGCTCGCCGTCTGCGCCGCCGCCCGCGCGGCCTGCCGGGCGCTCGCCGGATCGCTCAGCCAGCGATGCACCGCTCCGGCGAGTGTCTGCGCGTCGGGGACGGAGCGCGAGCCGCCATCCTGGTCGAAGGCCGCGAAGATCTCGGCATTGTTGTGGACATAGGGGCCGTGCAGCAGCGCGCAGCCGAGCTTGGCAGGCTCGATCGGATTATGCCCACCGATGCCCTCGACCAGCGAGCCGCCGAGGAAAGCGACCTGCGACAGCCGGTAGAACAGCCCGAGCTCGTTGACGGTGTCGGCTACATAGAGGTCGACGTCGCGTTCCGGATTCTCGCCGGCGGCCCGGCGCGAGACGGCAACGTCATTAGCTTGGGCCAGCGCCTCGATGTCCGGGCCGCGCTGCGGGTGGCGCGGCGCGATGATGGTCAGGAGCTTCGGCAAGTAGGCCTTGATGGCGAGATGGGCGGCCAGCACCAGCTCGTCCTCGCCGGGATGCGTGCTGGCGGCGATCCAGACCGGCCGGCCGGTGGTCATGCCATCGAGGATGGCGAGCATGCCCGGCTCGGCAGGCGGGGCAGGCACGTCGAATTTCAGGTTGCCGGCGACGCTGACGCGCGGCGCGCCGAGCTGGGCGAGGCGCTCCGCGTCGGCCTGCGACTGCGCAAGGCAGGCCTCGAAGCATGAGAGCAGGAAGCGCGAGGTCTTCGGCATCTTGTACCAGCGCGCGAAGGAGCGCTCGGACATGCGCCCGTTGACCATGACCACCGGGATCGAACGGCGATGCGCCTCGATCAGCAGGTTGGGCCAGATTTCGGATTCGCAGATCAGGCAGAGCTCGGGCCGCCAGTGATCCATGAAACGGCGCATGTAGCGCGGCACGTCGAGCGGCAGATATTGATGGATGACGCCCGCTGGCAGCCGCGCAGCCAGAAGCTTGGCCGAGGTGACCGTGCCCGAGGTGACCAGCACGGCGAGGCCGCGCTTCTGGAGCTTTGCGATCAGCGGCAGCAGCGTCACCGTCTCGCCGACGCTGGCGCCATGCAGCCAGACCAGCGGCTTGTTCGGCCGCTTTACGCTGGGATAGCCGCGTCGCTCCGAAATCCGCTCGGGGTCTTCCTTGCCGCGGCGCTGGCGCATGAGCAGAAGTGCCGCTGCGGCCGGTTCGAGGAGCGCGGTCGTGTAGCGATATGCCCTGAAGATCGCGCCCTTGCCGCTCATGCCGGCGCTCCGGCCGTTCGGTGTTGCTCGCGCAGCCCGGCGCCCGGATCGCGGCTGCCGACGAGCGCGTAGCCGCGGGCGTGGACGTCGTCCAGGCTCGCCTGCAGTGCGAGGCGCGCCTCCTCCTGCGTCGCCTCATCGGCGTCGCGCGCGACCAGGATCGGCTCGCCGACAACGATRGCACAGCGTCCGAAGGGCAGCCCGATCGAGGCACGGTCCCAGCTGTTGAAGTCGATACGGCGGCTGGTGACGACGGCGACCGCGCGGATCGGCCGGCCGGAGGCGCGCGCCAGGGTAATGATGCCCGGGCCGACGACGCGGGCGCGTTTCGGTATGTCGGCGGTCAGCACCATCGTCTCCCCGGCGGCGAGCCGGCGCAGCATGGCGAGGAAGGCGGGGGCCCCGCCCTTCTCGCGGACCTTGTGCCCCGGCCGTGCGCCGGAGCCTCGGATTGCTCCGATCCCGAGTTCGCGCAGCGCCACCGCGTTGAAGCCGCCGTCGCCATGGCGCGAGACCAGCGAGCAGGCCGGCATCCAGTCCGGCCGCGCGAAGGGGATCATGATGTGCTGACCGTGCCACATCGCGAAAATGAGCGGCAGCTCCGGCCGGACGTGATCGTAGACATCAGCCGGTTCGAAGACGATCTTGTTGGTGCGCTGCACGAGGCGCAGATAGCCGGCCAGCAATCGGCCGAGCGTTTCCTGCGCCACGCGCGTCTTGAGGATGGAAAAGCCCATCTGCTTGATGCCGAAAATTTGCGCTGGCTCAGCCCTTGGCTGCTTCCGGGTCGAGAAGACGGTGGAGATGCACGATGAAATAGCGCGTCTGCGCCTGATCGACGGTCTGCTGGGCCTTGGCCTTCCAGGCCATATGCGCACTGGCGTAGTTCGGGAAGACCCCGACGATGTCGAGCTTCGCCAGATCCTTGAAGGTGATGCTGTCGAGCGAGTCCAGTTCGCCGCCGAAAACGAGATGGAGAAGCTGCTTCTGATCCGGTTCCACGCTCATCGATATCTCCTGCGGGGCATGCGCCGCCCCAATAAGCCATCCGGGCCGCGCATGCGAGCCGGCCGGGCGGCTAGCTTCCAAAAAAAACGTCAGGCGGGCTGCGTCCGTCCGTCGCGCAATCGCTCGACCGCGTGCAGCAGCGGGTTCACGAGCGCACCGTTGCTGGCGATCAACATCCCGTGAACGGGGTTGGGGCGGTTATAGGCGACGGATCGTCCAGCCGCATCGCTCAACTGTCCGCCGGCTTCGCTCAGAACCAGATCCGCGGCCGCCAGGTCCCAGTCGCGCGCGTCGGGCGAGATCAGCCCGGCATCGATCGTGCCGTCCGCGATCCGCGTCAGCCTGAGCGCGAGCGAGGGAATTTTGCCCGCGGCCTCGAAATCCTCGGATTGAGCCAGCGCATCGAGCATGGGCTTGGGGCCGGCGATCTTCGCGCCGGCGAGACTGTCTGCCAGTGACGTGCGGATGGCTTCGCCGCTGCGCCTGGCGCCCGCGCCACGCACGGCCGTGTAGGTAGCATCGCAGGCGGGGGCATGGACGATGCCGAGGACCGGCGCCCCCTCATCCAGCAGCGCGACGCAGACCGCCCAGTCGGGCGAGCCGCTCATATAGGCGCGGGTGCCGTCGATGGGATCGACGACCCAGACGAAGCGATGCGTCAGGCGCTGCGCATCGTCGACAGTCTCCTCCGAGAGCCAGGCGGCTTCCGGCAGCAGTGACGAGAGACGTATCCGCAGGAAGGTGTCGACGCCGATATCGGCTTCCGTCACCGGCGAGCCGCCACTCTTGGCCCAGGTGCGTGCCGCTGTCTGTGTACCGGGCCGGAAGAGATCGAGTGCGAGGGTGCCGGCTTCCAGGCAGCTTTCGCATGCCGCCTTCATCAGTTCGGCCGCGATCGGTAGCGTCATTGCACTCATGCCCTTCGTATCGGCCGCGAAAGTCGCTGTTTCAAGCCGAAAATGCGGTCAAGGTGCGAAAGATTCCGTCAAGCATCAGACCGGAAACAGGGCAGTCAGGGCGCTGAAGCGGCGAAAACACCATCCTTTAACCCAACGCCTTAAGCGCTCGGACACGGCTGACGCCCAATCTCGCATGGCAAGCACGAGAGCCCCGGCATCGACAGAGGGCTCCGCTGCGGCAGGGATCAAGAGAGGCGTTATAACCGATGGCCAGCGTCACGCCGGCCGCCGGGGAGGTCGGTTTTGCGCCGCATCTCCTCGGCGGCTCGACAATCACAGCGATCGTTTCCCACAACCCGATGCCGGCCCGCCCGGTCGCGCCGGCGATCGAACGCCTGGCTTCCGTGCGTATCCTGCGCGGCTCGGCCAATTGGCGGGGCGTTGCCCTGCGTCTGGCCAACCCGGCGGGAGACGACGAGCGCTTCGAACTGGCGCTGACGGCCGGCGATGGCCGCTCCATCGTGGTGGCCTGCGCCGACGAGGCCGATGCCGTCGCGCTCTGGCGCGATTTCGGTCGGGCGAGCGGTCTGCCGTTGCTGCTCGAAACCGCCGACGGCGCGGTGAGCGAGCCGTTCCCGCAGATCGGCCGCGTCGCGCTCGGGCCCGTGCGGATCCGGCGCCGTCATGGCCTGCTCAACGGCCGCCGCCCCCGCTTTCTCACACGGCGCAAGACGGGCCGGTTGGCGGAGCTGCCGGACATCGTTTCAGGCGAGAGACTGACCGACTAGGACCGGGATCCGATCAGGTTGAATCAATCCGGGCAGCGCGTGCCCTAGCCGGCCAGAAGCGCGCGGCCGATTGTGTCGAGCGCCAGCCCGGCGGCCAGCAGCAGCCCGGCATTGCGGTTCGAACGGAAGAGCATGAGAGCTTCCGGCGCGCTCGCGCCGGCGATGCGCGCAACCTGCCGACCGAGATGGCCTGCAAAGGCGGCGAGGCCCAGCCAGGCGAAGAAGCCGCCTCCGACGAGCCAGATCGCGATGGCCGTCAATGCCGTCGCCAGCCCGAAGCACAGCGCCACAGCCTCGCGCGTATGATCGCCGAAATAGCGCGCGCTCGACTTGATGCCCGCGATGACGTCGTCTTCGATATCCTGCATCGCATAGATCGTGTCGTAGCCGACCGTCCAGGCGATCGCTGCCGCATAGATCAGATAGGCCGGCGGATCGAGCCGCCCGAACACGGCACTCCAGCCGAGCAGCCCGCCCCATGAGAAGGCGAGCCCGAGCACGAACTGCGGCATGTTCGTAATCCGCTTCATGAAAGGATAGATCGCGACGATGGCGAGCGAGGCGATGCCAAGCACGATCGTGAAGCGGTTGAATTGAAGCAGGACTGCGAGCCCGCCGAGCGACAGCGCGACCATGAACAGCGCCGCCGCCTTGGCCGTCACCTGGCCCGAGGGCAGCGGGCGGCCGCGCGTGCGAGCAACTTCCGCATCGAGTTTGCGGTCGATGATGTCGTTGAAGGTGCAGCCGGCGCCGCGCATCAGGATCGCGCCGATCAGGAAAAGCAGGCAATGCCAGGGATCGGGATAGGGCCGGCCGGCGGCGATCGCGGCGAGCCCGGCCGCCCACCAGCAGGGTAGCAGCAGCAGCCACCAGCCGATCGGCCGCTCGATGCGGGCGAGCTTCAGGAAAGGACGGGCCGCGCGCGGCGCACGGGTATCGACCCAATGGCCCTTGAGTGCGTCGGGGAGGACGGCGTCAGGTCCGGAGGTGGCGTGGAGCGGCAGGGGCTCCGGCATGGCCGCCTCCGCCGGTTAGAGCGCGCCTTGCGGAACACGCATGCCGCCGCCTGCGCCGCTGGTGATCGAATCGGCGCCGCCGAAGGGATTGGCGCCCTGCGCCTGCTGCTGGGCCTTGCGCTGCATCGCGGCCTGCTGCTTCACTGCATTGCAGGCTTGGCTCCGGAACGTCACGACCTTCTGGTTGTCGGTCTTCATGCCGTCGATGAAGGTAGGCGGGATCTGGCACCAGTCCTGGTTGGCGGTCGCGAATTTGATCGCGGCCTCGCCATTGTTGACCAGACGGCCGAAAGTGCTGCAGGCATCCTGCGGCGTCATCTTCTTCTTGGCCTTCTGCGTAGCCTGGAGTTTGGCGACGATCGACTGGCGTTCGGCGAGCAGCTTCTGGATCTGCTCACAGCCGGAAATCTGGGCCTGGGCCGGTGCGGCAGACATGACAGAAGCCACGGCTAGGCCGATCGTCGTCATCACGCCATATGCCAACCCGCGCCGCATGATGTCCCTCTCCAGCTTGCCGGCCGATTTGGCCCGTTCTTAAATATGTCCTTAACAGCAGGCGCTGTTAACGCGAACGACCCTTGCGAGTCTACTCTTCCTATGTCGGGAGCAGCTCGCTGCTAGTTCAAGATTGTGGCGTTTTTCATGCCACTTTCCACAGCCAAGATCAGCCGCGGAGGCGCCTGCCCACATGTCCGATCCCGATTTCGCCCGCCACCGGCTGTTCATCGACCGCGCCTTTGCGCCGGGCGCGACGCTTCCGCTGGAGCGGGAACAGGCGAATTATCTGCTCAACGTCCTGCGCTTCAAGGCCGACGACACCGTGCTCGTCTTCAACGGGCGCGACGGCGAGTGGCTGGCAAGCCTCGTTCCCGAAGGGCGCAAGCAGGCAACGCTTGCGCTCATCCGGCAGGTCAAGCCGCAGCCGCCGGAGAGCGACCTGCACTATCTCTTCGCCCCGCTGAAGCACGCCCGCCTCGACTACATGGCGCAGAAGGCGGTGGAGATGGGGGCCGGGATTCTGCAGCCCGTCATCACACGGCGCACGCAGGTGTCGCGGCTCAATCTCGACCGCATGCGTGCCAATGCAGTCGAGGCGGCGGAGCAGTGCGGCATTCTCAGCCTGCCTGCGGTCGAGGCCGAGAAACCCCTCGAAGCGGCCCTCGCGGGCCTCGCTCCCGAGCGACTCCTGATCTTCTGTGACGAGGGGGCCGATGAGGCGAGCCCGGTCGCGGCGCTGGCCGCGCGGGAGCCTGCCCCTCTGGCGGTGCTGATCGGCCCGGAGGGTGGTTTCGACGAGGCGGAGCGGCGGCTGATCCGCGCGCGTGCCAACACGCTGCCGATCTCGCTTGGCCCCCGCATCCTGCGCGCCGACACCGCGGCCGTCGCCGCGCTCGCCGTCGTGCAAGCTACGCTCGGGGACTGGTCGCGGCGCTGAGCGGAACGTCGTCACTGCTGCGGCGTTTCTATCAGGGAGCGTGCGTGCGCGGGGCTTTGCACGAGGCCGCGCATCCTGCGCCGCGCCTGCTGAAAGCCGGCTCGGCGCTCCGCGGGATCTGCTGCCAGCGCCGGGCGGCCTTTCACGAATGCAAGAGCGGGGTCGTTGTCGAGCGTTCGGCGCTCGCCTATGTCTGTCGTCCCGAACCTGCTGCTCCCGGCTCTCGCCGGCGGACTGCGGGTCATTCATGTCTGTTCTGCCGGAGCGCCCATGGCTCGCGACGTGTCCGATTCGACCCCGATCGGTTCGAAGGATGAACTGATCTCCTGGATCGCCGCCGGCGAGAAACCGGAATCCGCTTTCCGGATCGGCACCGAACACGAGAAATTCCCGTTTTACCGGAGCGATCTCGGGCCGGTTCCCTATGAAGGGCGCGCCGGTGCGGGCGGCATCCGCGCCCTGCTCGAAGGCATGCAGCAGCGTCTCGGCTGGGAGCCTATCGTCGATGACGGCAACATCATCGGCCTCGCCGGCCCCGAGGGCGGCGGCGCGATCTCGCTGGAGCCGGGCGGCCAGTTCGAACTGTCCGGCGCGCCGCTGGAGGACGTCCATCAGACGCAGGCCGAACTCGTCGCACATCTCGACGACGCCAAGGCGGTCGCGGAGCCGCACGGCATCGGCTTCGCCGCACTCGGCGCCTCACCGCTCTGGACCCGCGCCGAGACCCCGGTGATGCCCAAGGGCCGCTACAAGATCATGGCGAACTACATGCCGAAAGTCGGCACGATGGGCCTCGACATGATGTTCCGGACCTGCACCGTGCAGGTCAATCTCGACTTCGCCACCGAGGCCGACATGGTGCGAAAGCTGCGGGTTTCGCTCGCCCTCCAACCCCTCGCAACCGCGCTCTTCGCCTCCTCGCCCTTCCTGGAGCGCAAGCTGAACGGCTTTCAGTCGATGCGCTCCGAGATCTGGCGCGACACCGACAATAACCGCTCCGGCATGCTCGCCTTCGCCTTCGACGAGGGCATGTCGTACGAGGCCTATGTCGACTGGGCGCTCGACGTTCCGATGTATTTCGTCAAGCGTGGCGACACCTATCACGACGTCGCTGGTGCTTCCTTCCGCGATCTGCTGGCCGGCAAGCTGCCGCAGTTGCCTGGCGAACACGCGACCATGTCGGATTGGGCGAACCATCTCTCCACCATGTTCCCGGAAGTCCGACTGAAGCGGTTCCTCGAGATGCGCGGCGCCGACGCCGGGCCGCCCGAGATGCTGGCCGCCCTGCCGGCCTTCTGGGTCGGATTGTTCTATGATCGATCGGCTCTCGACGCCGCCTGGGACCTCGTGAAGGGCTGGAGCGCACAGGAGCGCCAGGCCCTGCGCGACGTGGTTCCGAAGCAGGGACTTGCGGCGACGATTGCCGGTCGCAAGTTGAGTGAAATTGCCGCCGAGGTTCTGGAGTTCTCGCGCGCGGGTCTCGCACGGCGGGCAAGGCAGAATGCCTCGGGCCAGGACGAGAGCGTCTTCCTCGCGCCTCTGCAGGAGATCGTGGCGCATCGGCAGACTCTCGCCCAGCGCCTGGAAGAGCGCTTCCGCTCGGCGTGGAACGGCAAGGTCGAGCCCGTGATGACCGAGCTGGCCGTGTGAGTTTCTGGCCAGGGCGGCGCCGGAAATCGTGATTTCCGGCGCATTTTTCTGCCGAAATTAACCTGTTGGCGGAAATCTCATGCCTAACCTAACGGCATGAAGCAGATCGCTGCCAGCTTTGCCGGACTTCTTCGCGACGAGCGGGGCGCCACCTCGATCGAATACGCTTTCATTGCCAGCCTGGTCTCGATCGCCATCGTTGGCGCCGCCACGCTGATCGGCACGCGCCTCAATGTGCTGTTCGAGGCGATCATCCCAGGCCTGACGAAATAGCCTGCCGGCGACAGGGCAGCTCCCGGCCTATTCCGCCGCCACCTTGAAGCTCGCCAGATTATCCAGGCTCTGGATGATGTGCTCGGCCAGCGCGTTCGACAGCACTGAAGGGTCGAAGCGCGTGCGCAGCAGCCCGATCTTGCACGAGGGCAAAGTGGCGTATCCTTCGGAGGGACCGAGGATGCGCATGCCCGGCCTCACCGCGCTTTCCGGCAGCACAGAAACTGCAAGCCCTGCCAGCACGGCCGCTCCGACGGCGGTCGAGTTCCAGCTCGCATAGAGCACGCGGAAGCGGCGCCCCTTCGACTCCAGCGCATCCACCGCCGCCTGGCGCCAGTTGCAGGTCGGCCGGCCGAGCGCCAGCGGGAGCGGGTCTTCCTCATGCACGCCGTGGCGCGCCGACGTGACCCAGAGCAGCGGCTCGATCCGAATGATCTCGCCCTGTCCGCGGCTTTCGACATGGGTGATGATGGCAAGATCGATGTCGCCGGTCGCGATGCGCTCCGCCAGCATCGGCGTCGGCTCGCAGACCACCGTGACCTCGGCGCGCGGATTCGAATGGGCGAAGCGGGCGAGAATCTCCGGGAGATAGCGATCGGCATAGTCGTCCGGCACGCCGAGGCGGATGCGGCCCTTCAAATCCGCATCGGCGAAGGAAGCCACGCATTCGAGGTTCAGCCGGACGATGCGGCGCGCATAGTCGAGCAGGCGCTCGCCGTCCTCCGTCAGCTTGGCATGGCGGCCATCGCGTCCGAACAGGGGGCGGCCGACGCGCTCCTCGAGGCGCTTCATCTGCATGGAAACGGCCGACTGCGTCTTAAAGACGATCTCGGCGGCGCGGGTGAAAGACCCGGTATCGGCGATGGCGACGAAGGTCTTGAGCTGATCGGCGTCGAGCACATGAGCCATTGGCGATCCCCATCCACTGCTCATCAATATCAGTGTTGCGAGACATCATAACCATTCGTTTGGCTGATGGCCAGAGCCTCGCTAAGGTCTGCGCAGTCTCCGATCTTTCCAGTCAATGGCGCGTCCGGGCCGGACGGAGATGCCGAGCCAACCTTTCCCGTCCGTTCCGTCCCAGGAGGCTGTCATGCTGATCATGACCTTTGTCGCGAAGCCGCTCTCGATCATCTCGTCGGGTGTGACGCGCATCGCCATTGCTGGTTTCGGCGGGATTGCCCAACTCGTGCGCGCCCTTATTCACCGTCGCGAGGTGATGCGCCTTGCCGAGCTCGACGAGCGCGGCCTCAAGGATATCGGCCTCGTGCGTTCCGATATCGCCGGCGCGCTGGCGACGTCCTGGTACAAGGACCCGTCGGCCGTGCTTCAGGATCGCTCGGAGGAGCAGGCGGATGCCGCCGCGGCGCGGCGCGAGCACGCCCAGCTCCATGCGCCGACACGGCCGAAGCTGGCCACCAATGCCGATCTAGCGGTTGCACGCTGCGCCTGACCCCTTGGCAGCAGCGTCCCTGCGGGCGGAAGCTTCGTGCTTCCGCCCTTTTTTATGCAATTTTGAACAGATATTGCCCGCAATAACCCAAATTTCATGATTCTGGCGAAACTCTGCCGCGCCGCTCAGATGGCGGCTGCGTCGGATCTGGGCTGTCGGCATGAAATTGTCTCTGCGCCTCAAGGATCTGCGGATTCGCACGAAGATCGCGATCCCGCTCGTTGTCATGGGAATGATTGGATTGGGCACGGCGATCTATGCTGGCCAGGAATATGCCCGTATCCAGAAGACCTATTCGGATTTGATCGACCAGCGCGCCACGGCGATCCTCGACTCGGCGCAGTCGACGCTGGCGACGAGCTACATCCTGCGTGATCTCTACAAGGCGATCGCCTATCCCGAGTACATGAAGCAGAACGCCACCGCGATCGACGATGTGCGCAAGGGTTATGATCTAGCGCTGCAGCAGCTGATGAACGCCAAGATCAGCTTTCCCGAGAAGCATGCCGAGTTCGATGTGCTGGCGCGGCGGATCGCCGAGCTCAAGTCCAAGATCGACGACGTGACCAAGCAGGCGGCGCGCGACGAGGATCTGCCGGCGCTCTCGGTGATGTCCGAGCTGGACCGGGCTTTCGGCGCGATCATCGCCGATGCGGTGAAGCTCAACGGTGAGATCAAGGGCGACACGTTGACGGCTGCGCATGCGCTCGACGCCGAGGCCAAGCAGCTCGATTGGTTGATGCTGATCCTGACCGTCGTCGGCACGCTGGTCGGCCTGGCCGGCGCGATGCTGCTCGCCCGCTTGTCGATCACCAAGCCGCTCGATCAGCTCAAGGCACGGATGGCGGATCTGGCCGCAGGCAACTACGCAGTCGAGATCGAAGGCCACGCCCGGCGTGACGAGCTCGGCGCGATGGCGCGGACCGTGCAGGTCTTCAAGGAGAACGGCCTCGCCGTGCAGCGCCTCGAGGCGGAGACGGCCGAGAACCGCGAAGTCTCGGAAACGCAGCGCCGCATCGTCGAGCAGGAGCGCACCGCCCATTCGCAGGAGCAGGAGCGCCTTGCCGCCCAGCAGCGTCAGGTGATGGACGCGCTCGCCGAAGGACTCGACCGGCTATCCCGCGGTGATCTCACCTGCCGCATCGATGCCGAACTCGCCGCTGAATACGAGAAGCTGCGCGACGACTTCAATCTTGCTGTCGGGCATCTCGCCGAGACGATGCGGACGATTCAGGAGACGTCCGGCGATGTCGGCAACGCGGCGCTGGAGATCAACACCGGCGCCGACGACCTCTCGAAGCGCACCGAGGAGCAGGCTTCCTCGCTGGAGGAGACAGCCGCGACAACCGAGGAACTCGCGGCTTCCGTCAAGGCTTCCGCCCACTCCTCGCAGCAGGCGGTCGCGCTTGCGGACGAGGCGATGGACGTCGCGCGCAAGGGCGGTGCCATCGTCCAGAACGCGGTCGATGCCATGGCCCGCATCGAGACGGCCTCGCGCAAGATCTCGGACATCACCAGCGTGATCGACGAGATCGCCTTCCAGACCAATCTTCTGGCGCTCAATGCGGCGGTCGAGGCAGCGCGCGCCGGCGACGCCGGCAAGGGCTTCGCCGTCGTCGCCTCCGAGGTCCGCACGCTTGCCCAACGCTCGGGCGCTGCGGCCAAGGACATCACCGCGCTGATCACCGAGTCGGGTGCGGAGGTGGCGCAGGGCGTCGGCCTTGTCCGCTCGGCGGGCGCCGCACTGGAGCGCATCGTCGAGGCCTCGGGCAAGGTATCGGCCACGGTCTCGGAGATTTCGGCTGCCGCGACCGAGCAGGCCCATGGCATCGACGAGATGAGCCAGGCCGTTGCCCATATGGACGAGATGACCCAGCAGAACGCGGCGCTCGCAGAGGAGAGCGCGGCGTCCGCCACGGCCCTGGCCAGTCAGATCCAGCGCCTCAACGATCTCGTTGCCAGCTTCCGGACGCGCGACGACCTCGTGGAGCTGCGCAGCATGGCTGCCGCTATGGCGGCACAGGCCGGCGAGGAGCGTCGGCGCGCCTGACGCTTGCGCGATCAGGCGGCCGGAGGGGCTTCCTGTTCCGCTTCGTCGTCAGCCGTTCTGCTTCAGCGGCGTCCCTGGTTGCCGCCGAGCATGGCGTCCAGGATCGACTTCAGCGCGTTCTGGTGCTCGTCCTGGATCTGGCGGCCGTGCTCGAACATCTGGTTGAGCGCGTCGAGTCCGATCGAGCCGGGACCTGGAGGCGAAGAGGAGGGGGATGCCTCCTCCGGCTCCGGTTCGGGGGCAGGCGCGCGGCGCGGCGGGGCGCTCCGCGGCGCGGGGGCGGGCTCAGGCTGCGAGGCAGCTGCGCCGCCGAACATGCTGCCGAGAATCTGGCCGAGCGCGCCGCCGAAGGGGTCGGTCGGGTTGGCTTGAGGATTGGCCTGGGGCTGGGCCCCCGCCTGGCCGAACATTCCCTTCAGGATCGCTTCGAACGGGTTGGCCGGCATCTGCTGCTGCGGCGGCGGCGGGGGCTGCATGCCCGGCATCTGGCCGCGCATCATCTCGGCGAACTGGCCGAGGATGCCGCCGAGCCCCTCACTGCTGCTCGATTTGGAGAGGCCGCCCATCAGCATCGCGGCAATGACCGGGAGCATTTGCTTCAGGATTGCCTGGCTGACGCCGCTGGTCGCTGCCGCTTGCGCTGCGATGGCCTGGCTGACCTCGCGCGAGCCGAAGAGCTGGCTGAGCACATCGTTGCCGGCCGATTGCGCGCCGGTGGGAATGCCGCTTCCGGCAGTCTCGAAGAAGCGGGCATAGGGCGAGGCCGTCATCATCTGCGCCAGCGCGCCGAAGGCGAAGGGGTCCTGCGTCTGCCGCTGCAACCCCATCGAGAAGGCCGGCAGCAGCGCATCGAGCGCGGCCTGGGTCTGCTGCAGGCTCAAGCCGTATTGCTGGGCGAGATTCGGCACCGCTCGGCCGTTCTGTGCCGATTGCATGATATCGAACAGATTCATCATGGACGCCTCCCCAGGCCGGCATTCAGTTCCGTGCCTGAGTGGACGATAGCAGGGTGTCCTTGTCTGGCAAATCGAGGGTAGCCCGCCGTTGCAGGGCCTCGCGCTCCAGCCGGGCGATGCCGCGATAGGCGAAGATCAGCGCGAGCACGCCGAAGGCGACCGCGCCCAGCGCCGAGCCCGCCAGCGCACCCTTCGGCCCGGCTATCTGTGCGCCGAGGAAGGCGAAGGGCATGGTGCCGAGCGTGGCGCGGCCCCAACTGAACAGGGTCGACAGGAACGGCATGCCGAGATTGTTGAAAGCGGCGTTGGCGACGAAGAGCATGCCGACGAAAAACCACATCGGCCCTGCGATCAGGCAGAAGAACTCGACCAGCTCCGCCGTCAGCCCCACGGCGTGGAAGGCGGAGACGATGACGCCGCGCAGCGAAAGCAGCAGCAGCCAGGAAACCAGCACGCAGCCGGCCGCGAAGATCGCCGAATCCGTCAGGCCGCGTCTCATCCGGTCGAAGCGCCCGGCGCCCCAGTTCTGGCCGAGGATCGGGCCGACCGCGCCCGAAAGCGCAAACACCGCGCCGAAGGCGACCGGCACCAGCCGGTCCATGATCGCGAGCGCCGCCACCGCCCCGTCGCCGAAGCGGGCGACGACGCCGGCGAAGACGGCGTTGGCTATCGGGTTGGAGAGGTTCGTCAGGATGGCCGGCCCGGCAATGGCGAAGGTCCGGGCACTGTCCTGGCGAATCCAGCTCAGTCGCGGCCGGGCCATCATGCCATGAACGACGACGGTCGCGTGGAAGCCGATCGCGACGATGATGATACGCGCCAGCACGATCGCGATCGCCGCGCCGTCCGGCCCGAGCCCGAAGCCGAAGATGAGCAGGGGATCGAGCCCGGCCGTGGCGATGCCGCCGCCGAGCGTCACGAACATCGCCCGGCGTGCATCGCCGATGGCGCGCAGCACGCCGGAGAAGCCCATGCCGATCGCCATCAGCACGTTGGAGGGCAGGGTGATGTGCAGGAAGGAGAGGGCGACGGCGTAGGATTGGTCATGCGCGCCGATGGCACGCAGCAACCAGGGCAGCAGCGGCAGGGCGGCAAGCGACAGCACCAGCGCGACCAGCGCCATCAGGACCATGGTCGAGGCGGCGATGCGCCGCGCGCCCTCGCGGTCACCGGCGCCGATGCTGCGTGAGGTCAGGGCGGCTACCGCGATCATCAGCCCCACATTCACCGAGACCATCAGATAGAGCACGATGGTGGCGAAGCCGACGCCGGCCGTCGCCTCCGGCCGCCCGAGCCAGGAGACGTAGAGCAGCGACAGGAGATCGACGACGAAGACGGCCATCAGGCCGATCGAACCCGTCGCCGTCATCACGGCGACGTGGCGCATCAGCGGGCCTTCGACAAAGATCGCCTGAGCCGGCCGGGAGGAGGCGCTGGTCACCGTTCCGGCTCTCCGACGCCGCCGACCGAGACCTCGGCCCCGCCATCGGCGATGACCTGCTCGGTCTCGGCATTGAGGGCCTTGGACTTGCCCTTAGGCTTGACGATGGGCTCCGGCGTCACGCGCGGCACGCGGTTCAGTGCGGCGGCGATGCCTTCGTGGAACTGGATTTCCATGCGCTGGGCGTCCCGATCACGCACATGGTCGATCACGAAATCGGCCTCGTCGCGGCTCAGACCCAGGGTTTCGAGCGTGACGCGGCCGAAGCCGAGCGCCGATTCGAAGGTCTCGCGCATCTGGTAGTCGACATTGGCCTTCATCAGCTCGATCGAATGGATGCGGTCGAAGGCGCGCACATGCACGCGCACATGCGGGAACTCGGCCTTGACCATCTCGACGATGCGCAGCGCGGCGTCCTTGTCGTCGATGCAGACACAGATCACCTTGACCCGGCCGGCGCCGGCGGCGCGCAGAACGTCGAGGCGCGTGCCATCGCCGTAATAGACCTTGAAGCCGAAGCGGGCGGCGGCCCTGATCTGCTCGACGTCGGAATCGATCACGGTGATGTTGATGTGCTGCAGGAGCAGCGCCTGCGTCACCACCTGGCCGAAGCGGCCGAAGCCGACCACCATCACCTGGCTGTCGCTGATCCCGTCGAAATCCTCCTCCATCGTCTCCGGCGTGACGCGCGAAAGCAGCACCGCATCGATCAGCTTGGCGACGATCGGGCCGAGCAGCATGCTGATCGCGGCGAGCGCAGTCGCCATCGCCGCCTGCGACGGCGTGAGCAGCCCCTGCGCCAGGCCGAGCGGCAGCAGGACGAAGGCGAACTCGCCGGCCGGCGAAAGCAGCGCGCCGGCCCGGATCGCCTCCAGCCAGGAGGAGCAGGAGATCCGCAGGATCGAGGTGACGACCGCGATCTTGAACAGCACCAGCAGTGGCGCCGCCACCGCCAGCAGCATCCAATTGGACGCGACCAGCTTGAGGTCGAGCGACATCCCGACCGCCATGAAGAAAAGACCGAGCAGCACGCCGCGGAACGGCTCGATATCGGCTTCGAGCTCGTGCCGGAAATGCGAGTCGGCCAGCATCACGCCGGCCAGGAAGGCGCCCATCGCCATCGACAGGCCGACATGCTCCATCAGCAGTGCCGCACCGAGCACGATCAACAGGGCGGCCGCCGTCATCACGTCCTTGGCGCCGGTATTGGCGAGGATGCGGAAGAATGGGTTCAGCACATAGCGCCCGGCCAGGATGATCGCGATCAGCGCGCCGAGCGCGATGCCGAGGCTGGCGAGCGCGCGCATCGGGGTGCCGGCCTGAGCACCGCCGGTGGTGGCGAGCAGGGGAAGCAGCGCCAGCACGGGCGCAATCGCCATGTCCTGGAACAGCAGGATCGAGAAAGTGCGCCGGCCATAGGTCTCGCTGCTGTCGCCCCGTTCTGCGAGCTGCTGCAGCGCGATCGAGGTGGCGGAGAGCGCCAGTGCTACGCCGACCGCGACAGCGCCCGCGGCGGACAAGCCAAAATACCAGCCGAAGAGACCGATGCCGGCGGCGCTGAGCGCCATCTGCGCGAGGCCCGTGCCGAGAATGTCCTTGCGCATCGAATAGAGGCGCGCCGGTTGCAGCTCGAGACCGACCAGGAAGAGCAGCAGCACCACGCCGATCTCAGCCGTGCTGCGGATGGCGTCGGGGTCCTTGATGACGCCAAGGATCGAGGGGCCGATCACGATGCCGGCCGCGAGATAGCCGAGCACCGCCGATTGCCCGAGCTTGCGGAACAGCGGAACGGCAACCACCGCCGCGGCGCAGAAGGTCAGGATCGGCGGCAGGAAGCTGACATGCGAAGTGGCGTCGGCCATACGGAACTCGTGATCGGAAACGGGCGTGGGATGGCCTGGTGCGGTGCTGCAGAGCGGGCGGCCATGGCTCTATCTAGGCTCTCGGCGCCGAGACTGCGAGAGGCAATCGACAGGTCTGCCGAGCCCGCACCGCTTCGCTTCCTTGACATCGCCGCCATCCCGCCGAAAGAAGGCCGGCACCATCTGGAGTTCTTTCCGCGCGTGACCAAGCCGCCGCTCGACATCCTGCTCTGTGCCCCGCGCGGCTTCTGCGCCGGGGTCGTGCGTGCCATCGACGCGGTCGAGAAGGCGCTCGCCCTGCATGGCGCGCCGGTCTACGTCCGCCACGAGATCGTCCATAACAAATACGTCGTCGAATCCCTGAAGCGTAAGGGCGCGGTTTTCGTCGCCGAGCTGGACGAGGTGCCCGACGAGACGCGGCCCGTGATCTTCTCCGCCCATGGCGTCGCCAAGGCGGTCCCGGCGGCGGCGAAGGCGCGCAATCTCTTCGCCATCGACGCCACCTGTCCGCTGGTGACGAAGGTGCATCGCGAGGCGGAGGTCCATCACAAGCGCGGCCGCCACATCCTGTTGGTCGGCCATGCCGGCCACCCCGAGGTCATCGGCACGATGGGCCAGCTCCCCGAGGGTGCGATCACGCTGATCGAGACGCTGGAGGATGTTGCCTCATTGACGCCGTCGACCGGCCAGCCGCTCGCCTACGTCACGCAGACCACGCTTTCGGTGGACGATACGCGCGAGATCGTCGAGGCGCTGCAGGCCCGATTCCCGGAGCTGATCGCGCCGCATAAGGAAGACATCTGCTACGCCACGACCAACCGCCAGGAGGCGGTGAAGCACGTCGCCCCGCAGGTCGACGGGTTGATCGTGGTCGGCTCGCCCAATTCCTCGAACTCGCAGCGCCTGCGCGAGGTGGCCGAGCGCGCCGGCTGCCCGGTCGCGCGGCTCGTCCTGCGCACCGACGAGATCGACTGGTCGGTCTTCGGCAACATCCGCAGCCTCGGCATCACCGCCGGCGCGAGCGCGCCCGAGGTGCTGGTCGAGGAAATCATAGATGCCTTCGCCGAGCGCTACGAGGTCCGCGTCGAGACCGTCTCGACCGCCGACGAGAACGTCTTCTTCCCGCTGCCGCGCGAGCTGCGCGGCGAGGCGGCGCCGACCGCGGCCGAATAACTCCAGCAGAAGCATTTTCGAGCGAAGTGGGTGCCGGTTCGCGTGAAGAAAATGCGATAAACCAACTAGAGCATTGCGCGAAAAAGTGGGTGCCGGTTTTTCGCAGAAGCAATGCTCTAAACTTTTAGAATCGATCACGTTTTTCGCATTTTGACGGTTTCGTCAAAATGCGACGTGATCTAGCAAGAGAGCCTGATCTTGGCCGTCTATACCGAAGTGCCCGATGACGAGATGGCAGCCTTTGTGGCGCGCTATGGCATCGGCGACCTGCTTTCCGCAAAGGGCATCGCCGAGGGCGTCGAGAATTCGAACTACCTGCTGCACACCACCCAGGGTGCCTATATCCTCACCCTCTACGAGAAGCGGGTGAACCCGGAGGATCTGCCGTTCTTCCTCGAGCTGATGCAGCATCTCGCTGCGCGCGGGCTGATCTGCCCGCAACCGGTTCAGGATAGCCGCGGCGAGATGCTCGGTCGCCTTGCCGGGCGTCCGGCCGCGATCGTCACCTTCCTCGACGGGCTTTCCGTTCGCCGCCCCACCGCCGCCCACTGCCAGGAACTCGGCCGCGGCCTCGCCCTGCTGCATGAGGCTGGTGCGGATTTCACGATGGAGCGGGTCAACGCGCTGTCCGTGCCCGGCTGGCGACCGCTGGCGCATCAGGCGGGCCCTGATGTCGACAAGGTCTCGCCGGGCCTCGCACGCCGGATCATGGCCGAGATTGCGGTGCATGAGGCGAGCTGGCCCAAGGACCTGCCGCGCGGCGTGATCCATGCCGATCTCTTCCCCAACAACGTCTTCTTCATCGGCAGCCGGCTGTCGGGCCTGATCGACTTCTATTTCGCCTGCACGGATGCCTATGCCTACGACCTGGCGATCTGCCTGAACTCCTGGTGCTTCGAGGCCGATGGCTCGTTCAATCTGACCAAGGGACAGGCGCTGCTCGCCGGCTACGAGACAGTTCGTCCGTTGAGCTTGGTGGAGATCGAGGCGCTGCCGCAGCTCTGCCGCGGTTCGGCCCTGCGCTTCCTGCTCACGCGCCTGGTCGACTGGCTGAACGTGCCGCCGGGCGCGCTGGTTAAACCGCATGATCCGCTCGAATACGACCGCAAGCTCGCCTTCCACCAGCGCGTCGTCGATGCCCGCGAATACGGGCTGAAGCGGTGAGCGATACTGTCGAAGTCTGGACCGACGGGGCCTGCTCGGGGAACCCTGGACCTGGCGGCTGGGGGGCGATCCTGAGCTATAACGGCGTCGAGAAGGAGCTTTCCGGCGGCGAGGCGCAGACCACCAACAACCGCATGGAGCTGATGGCGGCGATCGCGGCGCTGGAGGCGCTGAAGCGGCCCTGCACCGTCGCGCTGCATACCGATAGCCAGTATCTGCGGCAGGGCATCACCGGCTGGATCCATGGCTGGAAGAAGAACGGCTGGAAAACGGCCGACAGGAAGCCGGTGAAGAATGTCGAGCTCTGGCAGCGGCTCGAGACCGCGCTCGGCCGCCACAAGATCGAATGGAAATGGGTCAAGGGCCACGCCGGCGACGAGATGAACGAGCGCGCCGACGCGCTGGCGCGCGCCGGCATGGCGCCGTTCAAGTCGGGGCGGTAGCGGCTCATCGAAGAGCGATCCTTGCGGCCTCGACGCGGCGTCGCGGCTCGGACGATCTTCCTCAGCGCCAGCCGAGCGCCGGTGCGACGTGCTTCAGGATCGCCTCGATCACATGGGCGTTGTAGTCGACGCCGAGCTGGTTCGGCACCGTCAGCAATAGCGTATCGGCTTCGGCGATCGCTTCGTCCTTGCCCAGTTCCTTGATCAGCTTGTCCGGCTCGTCCGCATAGCTGCGCCCGAAGATGGCGCGGGTATTCTCGTCGATGAAGCCGATCTGGTCGTCGCTCTGGTTGCCGCGGCCGAAATAGGCGCGGTCGCGGTCATCGACCAGCGCAAAGATGCTGCGGCTGACAGAGACGCGCGGCTGGCGAGCATGGCCGGCCTCCTTCCATGCCTCGCGATAGGCGCGGATCTGCTTCGCCTGCTGGATGTGGAACGGCTCACCCGTTTCGTCGTCCTTCAGGGTCGAGCTCTGCAGGTTCATGCCGAGCTTTGCCGCCCAGATGGCGGTGGCGTTCGACCCGGCGCCCCACCAGATGCGCTCGCGCAGGCCCTCGGAATGGGGCTCGAGCCGCAGCAGGCCGGGCGGGTTGGGAAACATTGGACGTGGGTTCGGCTCGGCGAAGCCCTGGCCGCGCAGCATGTCGAGAAAGACCTCGGCATGGCGCCTGCCCATATCGGCGTCGCTTTGGCCCTCGGCCGGTTCGTAGCCGAAATAGCGCCAGCCATCGATCACCTGTTCCGGCGAGCCGCGGCTGATGCCGAGCTGGAGCCGTCCGCCGGCGATGAGGTCGGCCGCGCCGGCATCCTCAGCCATGTAGAGCGGGCTTTCGTAGCGCATGTCGATCACGGCGGTGCCGATCTCGATGCGCTTCGTCCGGGCGCCGATCGCGGCCAGCAGCGGGAAGGGGGAGGCGAGCTGCCGGGCGAAATGGTGGACGCGGACATAGGCGCCGTCGAGGCCCAGCTCCTCCGCCGCCACGGCGAGATCGATCGATTGGAGCAGCGCATCGCCGGCCGAGCGCGTGCCGGACTGCGGCGAGGGCGCCCAATGGCCGAAGGAGAGAAAGCCGATCTTCTTCATGACGCGCCTGTCGCTGGCTGCGGGCGCGAGATGCGCCCCGCAAGGGGACAGCTCGGCGGGCGCCGCGAAGCGGTTCCGCTCAAGCCTGCTCCCAATATAGGCGCTGGCAGGGCCGTTGCGATTGCGCCGATGCACGCGCGCCTGTGCGTCTGTGCAGCCCCAGCGTGCGTCAGCTCACGCGATGACAGCCGTCTGCTCGTCACGCCAGCGGCTGGCGGTAGACGATGAAACCCGACTTGTCGGCGACCTTGTTGTAGAGCTCCTGCGCCTGCAGGTTCGACTCATGCGTCTGCCAGTAGACGCGGAAGCAGTTCTTCGCGCGCGCCATCTCGTTCACGGCCTCGATCAGCTTGCGCCCGACGCCGGTGCCGCGCGCCTCCGGCACCGTGAACAGATCCTGCAGATAGCAGATATTCCGTTCACTCCAGGTCGTGCGGTGGATCACCCAGTTGGTGATACCGAGCGCCTTGTCGCCCTGTAGCGCGATGAAGCCGCCCATCGGCTCCTGACCGCCGGTCAGCCGTCCGAAGGTGATCTCGTCGAGCTCTGGTGGCAGCGTCGCCTTGTAGAAGGTCAGATAGCCCCGCCAGAGCGGCGTCCAGGCAGCGCGATCAGCGGCTTCGAGCGGGCGGATGATGATATCAGGCATGCGGTCTCTCCTCCAGGGCGGAAGCTAGCCGGCGGTCTCGGCCTTGTCTCATGACAAGCCGCGATCGGATCGATCAGCGGTCGGCAGGAGCCGTGAAAAAAACCGTGGTCCGCTGCTTGTCGGACCCGCCCAGGAAGCGGCCGACGCGCCGGCTTCGGACGGAAGGCAGGCGCCTGGCGGGACCGGCGCCTCAAGATCCGTCGCGGAAGTTCAACATCAACCACGAGCAATTGGCCTACATGTTCTCCATTGTATGGCTTAGATTTGCCGCATGGGACTATTGACCTTCAGTATCAACGTCACCCTGGACGGCTGCGTCGACCACCAGGAGGGAATTGCCGACGACGAGACGCACGCCTTCTTCACCCGCCTTATGGATGAAGGCGGGGCGATGTTGTGGGGTCGCGTCACATACGAGATGATGGAGGGCTACTGGCCGGCAGTCGCCCGCGGCGACGAGGAGGTGCCGCCTGCGATACGCGAGTGGGCGGTCAAGCTGGAGGCCAAGCCGAAATACGTGGTGTCGTCGACGCGAACGGCCTTCCCGTGGACCAACAGCCACCACATCGCCGGCGACCTGCGCACGGGCGTGCAGAGGCTCAAGGACGCGACCCCGGCCGGCGTGCTCCTCGGCAGCGGCAAGCTCGCGACCGAACTGGACCGGCTGGATCTGATCGACGAATACAATCTCCTCGTCCACCCCAGGATCGCCGGCCACGGCCCAACCCTCTACCAGAGCGGGCTGCCCAGCACGCGACGGCTCGAATTGATCTCGGCCACGCCGCTCCGCAGCGGCGCGGTCGCCATGCATTACCGGCGCGCGCGCTGACACAGCGCAGCCTCTTCGCGCCCAACTCGCGGGCCTGCGGGTCATAGGCAGCCTTCTCGCCGCGCAACACGGCATATCCGCTGCTTCTGCCATGAGCGCTCGGTTGATCAGGCCGAAGCCTTGGGCAATGGCGACTTCCCACCCATCTGAGACATTCGCCACGTCTGGCGGCTTGATACCAATGGCCCAATAGAAAGGCCCGCGCGATGACCTCGCGCGGGCCTGGCAACTGGCGATCGAAAAAACTCAGAGCTGCTGGAGCATGGTCTCGGCGCCGGAAGCGTCGGCCTTGCCGGCCGCTTCCTCGACGTTGAGGGATTTCACGACGCCGTCTTCCACCAGCATGGAATAGCGCCGCGAGCGCGTGCCCATGCCGAAGCCCGAGCCATCCATCGACAGGCCGATCTCCGTGGCGAAATCGGCGTTGCCGTCCGAAAGGAACTCGATGACGCCGGCGCCGCCGGTCGCCTTCGACCAGGCGTCCAGCACGAAGACGTCGTTGGTCGAGGTCACCAGAATGGCGTCGACGCCCTTGGCCTTGATCTCGTCGGCCTTGGCCAGATAGCCGGGCAGATGGTTCTTGTGGCAGGTCGGCGTGAAGGCGCCTGGCACGGCGAAGAGCACGACCTTCCGGCCCTTGAACAGGTCGTCGGTCGTCCTGGCAGCCGGGCCGTCGGCGGTCATGACGCGGAACGTCGCCTGCGGAAGCTTGTCACCCACCTGGATCGTCATTGCGTCTTTCTCCGTGAAGCCCGCGGCGCGAAGGCCGCTTCGCCTCAGGGATTAGGGCTTGCCGGCGGGGATGTCGAGTTCGAGCCGCGTCTCGACGGGCTTGGGCGTCCCGCGAATGGTGAAGATCAGGGGGACGGGGCCCGCGGCACTCTTCGGGCGTTCGTTGATGCGGATCTGGGCGGCGACCGTGCCGTCGCTCTGCGGCGTCAGCCGGGACTTGCCGAAGGACCATTGGCCGGGCCCTTCGACGAAGATGTCCTCGATCTTGCCCTCGGGCGGCGGCTGCAGGACGAGCCTGAGACCGGGATCGACGACGGTGTCGTCAAGCTTGGCCTCGAGGATGGAGGTCTTCTCCTTGTGGGGGCCGGGTTTCGCCGAGACCGGCACGCGCGCCTCGAAACTCTCCAGCCGCGGCGATGTCACGGTCGTGACGCCCGGCTCGAGCCACAGGCTGGCCTCGCCCCTGGCGGGAATGCAGATCTTCTCGCAGACCGCATAGTCGAGCTTGAGCACGATCATGACGGGCCGGGACGGATCGACCGGTTGAACCGAGATCGGAATCACGACTTCCCCGACATAACCGATGGAGTAGCCGGCTGAATCCTGAAACCGCTCCGGAACGGGCCAGCGCACGTCGAGCCCGCCGATATTGGTCGAGCCCGACCAGTCGAAGTTCGGCGGTACGCCGAACTCGCCGGGGCTGCGCCAATAGGTCTTGAAACCCGGAGACATCACGATCTCGACGCCGACGCGCTGCTTGCCCGTCGGTGTGGTCGGGCCGGCGATCAGGCGCAGCTTCGCATGCTCGCTCGTCGACCAGGGCGATATCGCGGCTTCGGTCGGGGCCTCCTGCGCATGCGCGGCGGCGCCGAGCGCGAGGGGCATCATGGCCAGCAGGGAAAAAACGCGGTTCACGACCCTGCATTATCCATTGCGAAACTGAAAAGCGAACAAAACCTGCGTCTCGTGTCCTGAATTGGCCGGTCGCCCGAAACATCCATCGTTGCGCAGGAATGGGGCGCAATCGCGATAAGGACCGCACCGCCGCGCACAGCCTGAGCCCGCGATCCACCCGGATTTCTGCGAAGCGGCAAGGCCGGAAAGGCGGCGGACTGATATCCAGCCTTGCCGAGACTCCCCGACAGCATCTAGCATGCGGGGGATGAAGATCGGCTCACAACCCCGCCTCGGCGGCCGCAGCTATCTCGACGGGCAGTGCCTCATCGCGATGCCCGGCATGGCCGACACGCGCTTCAGCCGCAGCGTCGTCTATGTCTGCGCGCACTCCGAGGACGGCGCCATGGGCATCATCGTGAACAAGCCGGCCGGCGACACCAAGTTTCCGGATCTGCTCGTTCAGCTCGATGTCATTCCGTCCGAGGAGATCATCCGGCTGCCCAGCAGCGCCGAGCGCATGCAGGTGCTGCGCGGCGGCCCGGTCGAAACCAAGCGTGGATTCGTGCTGCATACGGCGGACTTCTTCCTCGAATCGGCAACGCTCCCCATCGATGAGGGCATCTGCCTGACGGCGACGCTCGATATCCTGCGCGCCATCGCCATCGGCAGCGGGCCGGAAAGCGCCATCCTCGCGCTAGGCTATGCCGGCTGGGCCGCCGGCCAGCTCGAGGCGGAGATCCAGTCGAATGGCTGGCTGCACTGCGCGGCCGATCCGGCCCTGCTGTTCGACGAGAGCGTCGAGACGAAGTATCAGCGGGCGCTGCACAAGCTCGGCATCGAACCTGCGTTTCTCTCTCGCGACGCTGGCCACGCCTGAGGTGCCACCGTCATGCTCGGGCCTGACCCGAGCATCTCGTGACCCGGGATCTATCGCGTTTCACCCTGCCTGAGATTCTCGGACCTGCGTTCCGCTTCGTCCGAGAATGGCGGCTGAGGTTTATGCCACTTCGGTTGCCGCCGAAGCTGCCGCGCCCATCAGCCGCCGTGCCTCGGCCGCTGTCATCGGCTGGCCGAAGATGTAGCCCTGCGCGTACTGGCAGCCGATCTGGTAGAGCTCGATAGCGTCGGACTCGCTCTCGGCACCCTCGGCCACGACATCCATGCCGAGATCGGAGGCGAGTTGCACGATCGAGCGCAGGATCACCGGCGGGCGGCCATTGCCCATCTGCCGCACGAAGCTCTGGTCGATCTTGATCGTGTCGAAGGGAAAGCGCTGCAGATAGGACAGCGAGGAGTAGCCCGTCCCGAAGTCGTCGAGCGAGAGGCCGGCGCCGAGGTCGCGGATGCGCTGCAGCATCTGCGCGGCGTATTCCGGATTTTCCATCACCAGGCTTTCGGTGATTTCGAGCTTGAGCGTGCCCGGCAGCACGCGCCGCCGCCCGAGAACGGTCTTCACGTCGTGCAGCAGGTCGTGGCGCAGCAGCTGCCGGCTCGAGACATTGACGCTGGCGAAGATCGGCGGGTCGACTTCGAGTGCCGCCTGCCAGGCTTCGAGCTCGCGTGCCGTCTTCTCCATCACGTAGACGCCGAGATCGACGATCAGCCCGGTTTCCTCGGCGATGGCGAGGAAGTCCTGCGGCATCAAGCGCCCCTCACGCGGATGGTCCCAGCGCACCAGCGCCTCGAACCCGGCGATGGTGCGGTCCTCCAGCCGGACGATCGGCTGGTACATGACCTGGATCTCGTTGCGCTCGATCGCCCGGCGCAGATCGCTTTCCAGCGCGAGCCTGTCGTTGCGGTCGGTCCGCATGGCCGGAACGAAGACCTCGATCTTGTTGCCGCCCTGGCGCTTGGCATGAGCCATGGCGAGCTCGGCGTTCTTCAGCGCATCGTCCTTGCGCGCGGCAGGCGAGGGGTCGAACAGGGCGAGCCCGATCGAGGGCGTCAGCACGATCTCCCGCTCGGCATAGGTGATCGGCGTCGATACGGCCCGGCGCACGAGCTCGGCCAGTGCCAGGATGCGTTCGGGATCGCGCTCCGAGACCAGGATCATCGCGAAGGTGTCGCCGCCGATGCGGGCGAGCGTGTCCTGCGCCCTGAGCAGCCGGCCAAGGCGCCGCGCCAGCGTCAGCAGGATCGAGTCGCCGGCTGAGAAACCAACCGATTCGTTGACCTGCTTGAAGCGGTCGACATCGATGACGAGCACGGTCGGGCGGATGTTGTCGTCGGCGCGGGTGAAGCCGAAGATCGCGCCGAGCCGGTCCTGGAACAGCTTGCGGTTGGGCAGCCCGGTCAGGTTGTCATGGACGGCGTCGTGCAGCAGGCGCTCCTGGGCCGTGCGCTGCTCGGTGACGTCCGAGAGCGTGCCGATGACGCGGATGACTTCGCCGTCCGAGCCGATGACGGGCCGCGCCTTGACGTTGAACCAGTGATAGGCGCCGTTGGCGGAGCGCAGGCGCAGGTCGAGATTGAGCTTGCCGCGGCGTTGCTCCAGCACGGCGTCGAGCGTGACGCGGTAGCGGTCCCGGTCGGCGACATGCATGTGCTCCAGCCAGCGCGCGGCCGAGCCTTCGAGCGAGCCCTTGGGCAGGCCGAGCAGCGTCTCGATCTGCGGCGAGACGAAGACCTTGTCGGAGCTGACGTCCCAGTCGAAGACGAGGTCGCCGGAGCCGGAAAGCGCCAGCGCCCGCCGCTCCGTGTCCGAGACCAGGCCCTGCGAGATCGCGCCGCCGGCGAAGGCGTGCTGGATCACGGTGAAGCCGATCAGCAGCACGATCAGCACGAGGCCGCCCAGCAGGGCAGGCGCCACGAGGTCGCGCTGGAACTGCCCGGTTACGGTGAAGCTCGCTGCCGTGACCCAGACCGCAAGCAGGAACCAGGTCGGGATCAGCATGACCGCGCGCTCGTAGCCATGTGTCGCCAGATGCACGACCAGCACGAAGCCGACGGCGGCAACGGCGGCAATCGAGATGCGCGCGATGCCGGAAGCCATCGGCGCGTCGAAGACGGCGAGGCCGATCAGGCCGGCGAGGCCGATGATCCAGATCGCGGTGACATGGCCGTAGCGCACATGCCAGCGTGACAGGTTGAGATAGGCGAACAGGAAAACGAGCAGTGTCGCGGCGAGCACGACTTCCGCACCCGCCCGGTAGATGCGCTCGATCGCCGGCGTGAGCGGGAAAAGGCGCTGGAAGAAGCCAAAATCGAGGCCGGCATAAGCCAGCACCGCCCAGGCGAGCGCTGCGGCGGCCGGGAAGATCACCGCGCCCTTGACCACGAAGATGATGGTCAGGAAGAGCGCCAGCAGGCCGGCGATGCCGATGATGATGCCCTTGTAGAGGGTCAGGCCGTTGGTCTTCTGGCGATAGGCTTCCGGCTCGAACAGATAGAGCTGCGGCAGGTTCGGCGATTTCAGCTCCGCCACGAAAGTGACGGTCGTGCCGGGGTCGAGCGTGATCAGGAAGACGTCGGCGTCGGGGCTCGCCTCGCGGTCCGGCGAGAGGCCCTGGCTCGCCGTCACCGCCTCGATGCGCTTGTCGCCGAGGTCGGGCCAGACCACGCCGGAGCCGATCAGCCGGTGGAAGGGCGCGACCAGAAGCCGGTCGATCTGCTCGTCGGAATCGTTCGTCAGCGCGAAGACGATCCAGTCCGGCCTGGCGCCCGATTCGCGCGCCTTGACCGCGATGCGCCGGACGATGCCGTCCGGCCCCGGCGCGGTCGAGATCTGGATGACGTCGCCGTCCGATTTGTTGCGCTCGACGACATTGGTGAGATCGATCACCGGCACGTCGACCGGCACACGCACCGCATCGACGGCGCTGGCCGGCGTCACGATCGCGAAACTGAACCATAGGGCAAGGCCGGCGACGGCGAGGCCGATCCGGAGGATGCGCTCGGAAATGGACAAGCTGTGCTCGGCTATCAGGCGGGAGACAATCATTCGAACTTGAACGAAAATCCCTACTGGGCGCTCATGGCAAGGGCAAGGCAGCGCGTGGCTGTGGTCAACCGCTGCCTTCACGGCTTCCCTCCGGGCAACGCATCGCCCGAAAGCAGAGCGTAGAGCAGATGGTCGGCCCAGACGCCGTTGATCTTGAGATAGGCGCGCGCCAGCCCCTCGTGCTGGAAACCGACCCGCTCCAGCAGGCGGCGTGACGGCTCGTTGTTCGGCAGGCAGGCGGCCTCGACCCGGTGCAGCGCAAGCTCGGAAAAGGCAAAGCGCACCGCGCCACGCACAGCCTCGGCCATGTGGCCCCTGCCGGCATGGCGCTTGCCCATCCAGTAGCCGAGCGTGCAGGCTTGGGCCACGCCGCGGCGGATGAGGCCAAGGGTCAGCCCGCCGAGCAGCGCCTCCGTATGGGCTTCGAAGATGAAGAGCGAATAGGCTTCGTCGCTGGCGATCTCGCGTGCTGCCCGCTTGGCGCGCAGTCGGAAGGAGGTCCGGGTCAGATCGTCCTCGTTCCAGGTCGGCTCCCAGGGTGTCAGGAAGTCGCGGCTTTCGATGCGCAGCACGGCCCAGGCGGAGTAGTCGCTGGCTTGCGGCGCACGCAGATAGAGATTCTGCGTCCGTATCAGCGGGCGGCTCGGCGGCTCGCTCGGGAAACGGAAGAGCGCCATCGCCGTTCAGTCCGCGGCCCGGGCCGCCTGGCGCAGGCGCTTGGCTGCGGGAATGCCGTGGATCGGGCCGATCGCGGCGATGGTCGGCTGGTGGCCGAGCAGCGAGCGACCTGCCGCGCGCACGTCCTCGAGCGTCACCGCGTCGAGACGGGCCGCCAGTTCCTCGCGCGGGATTGCCCGGCCGAAGATCAGCACCTGCCGGGCCATCTGCTCCAGCTTGCCGCCGGGGCTTTCGAGCGAGGCGAGCAGCCCCACCTTCATCTGGGCGCGGGCCCGCGCCACTTCGACTTCGCTGACATCCTCCGCCGCCTGGCGCAGGCAGCCGAGCGCGACTTCGATCAGCTCGTTCGCATCCTCAGGCGCGGTGCCGGCGCCAATGCCGAAGATGCCGCAATCGGAGAAGGGCCAGTGGAAGGCATCGATCGCATAGGCCAGGCCGCGCTGCTCGCGCACCTCCTGGAACAGCCGCGACGACAGCCCCCCGCCCAGCACCGAGGCGAAGATCTGCAAGGGGTAGTGCATGCCGCCGGTGAAGGGCTTGCCGGGCAGGCCGAGCACGAGATGCACCTGCTCCTCGTCGCTGCCGATGCGCGCCTCACCGCCGCGATAGTTGCCGGGTTCGCGCTCCGGCATCTTGGCGGGGCGGGCCGGCAGCTTCGACAGATGTTCGCGGGCAAGCGCCACCAGCTCGTCATGGCTGACGGCGCCGGACGCGGCGAGCACCATGTTGCCGGCGTGGTAGTTGCGGGCGAGATAGGCGCGGATCGCTTCGGGCGTGAAGCCTTGCACCGTCTGGGCCGTGCCGAGGATCGGCCGGCCGATCGGCTGGTCGGGGAAGGCTGCCTGCAGGAATCGGTCGTAGACGAGGTCGTCCGGGGTGTCCTGAACGGCAGAGATCTCCTGCAGGATCACGCCCTTCTCGCGCTTCAGCTCCTCCTCGGTGAGGGCGGGCGAGGTGACGATGTCGGCGAGGATGTCGACGGCAAGCGCCAGATCGGTGCCGAGGACGCGGGCGGTGTAGCAGGTATATTCGACGCTGGTCGCGGCGTTGAGGTCGCCGCCGACGCCCTCGATCTCCTCGGCGATCTGGAGGGCATTGCGCCGGGCCGTGCCTTTGAACGCCATGTGCTCGAGCAGATGGGCGAGGCCGTGCTCATGCGGCAGCTCGTCGCGCGAACCGGCGCCGATCCAGATGCCGAGCGACACCGTCGCGGCATGATCCATGCGCTGCGAGACGATGCGCAGGCCCGAGGGCAAGGTGGTCAGCTGGACGTCGGGGTCATGGGCGCCTTGAGGCCGCGCCGATGCGGCGAGCTCGACGGCCTCGATCGGGGTGGTGGCGCTCACGCTGCCGCTCCGCGGACGGCGCGCGCATGCTCGCGCACGAAGGTTTCGACCTTGCCGAGATCGTTCGGCAGCAGCGTCAGACGTTCCTTGCGCTCCATCAGATCGGCGAGATGGGCGGGCAGCTCCGGCGCGACGCCGCTCGCAGCCTTCACCGCCGCCGGGAACTTGGCGGGATGAGCCGTGCCGAGCACGATCATCGGCGTCGCGGGATTGCGCTTGAGCGCCTGCCGGGCGGCGCCGACGCCGATCGCGGTGTGCGGGTCGAGTAGGTAGCCGGCCTCGGTCCAGCTCTTCTTGATCTCGGCCGCGACCTCCTCCTCGCTCCGGGAGGCAGCGTCGAATTCGCCGCGGATGCGCTGGAGCGCTTCACCCGCGATCTCGAAGCGGCCGGATTGCTGCAGCGACTGCATCAGCCGGCGGACAGTGGCGCCGTCGCGGCCATGCGCTTCGAACAGCAGCCGCTCGAAATTGGACGAGATCTGGATATCCATCGAGGGCGAGGTCGTCGCCGCCACGCCGCGCATCTCGTAGGCGCCGGTTTCCAGCGTCCGCGCCAGGATGTCGTTGCTGTTGGTGGCGATCACCAGCCGCTCGATCGGCAGGCCCATCTGCTTGGCGACCCAGCCCGCGAGGATATCGCCGAAATTGCCGGTCGGCACCGTGATGGAGACCTTACGCTCCGGCCCGCCGAGCGAAACGGCCGAGGTGAAGTAGTAGACGACCTGCGCCGCGATGCGCGCCCAGTTGATCGAGTTGACGCCGGACAGTCCGATCTCGTCGCGGAAGGCGTGATGGTTGAACATCGCCTTCACGAGGTTCTGGCAGTCGTCGAATGTGCCTTCGACCGCGATGGCATGGACGTTCGGCGCATCGACCGTCGTCATCTGCCGGCGCTGCACGTCGGAGACGCGGCCCTGCGGATAGAGGATGAAGACATCGACGCTCTTCAGCCCCTTGAAGGCGTCGATGGCGGCGCCACCGGTGTCGCCGGAGGTCGCGCCGACGATGGTGGCGCGCTGGCCGCGCTGGCCGAGCACATGGTCCATCAGCCGGCCGAGCAACTGCATCGCCACGTCCTTGAAGGCGAGCGTCGGGCCGTGGAAGAGCTCCAGCACGAAGAGATTGTCGCCGATCTGCGTCAGCGGGCAGACGGCCGGATGACGGAAGCCGGCATAGGCCTGACGGATCATGCCGGAGAGCGCGCCGCTCTCGATGTCGCCATCGCTCAATGCGCCGAGCACGCGCTCGGCCACCGCCGTATAGGGTTTTCCGGCGAAACCGGCGATCTCCGCCGGCGCGAGAGTCGGCCAGCTCTGCGGCAGATAGAGGCCGCCGTCGCGGGCGAGCCCGGTCAGCAGCGCGTCGGAAAAGCTGAGCGCCGGGGCTTCACCCCGGGTGGAAACATGCAACACGATCTTGGCCTCGGTGATCTCAATCTGATGCTATAGGCCGGTCCGGCGGTTTCGGCAAAACCTGAGCGACATCAGGCCGGTGCGGAACCTTTCCGCGCCTGCCAGACATAGGCCGCGAAGACGCCGAGCAACGTCAGCGCCAGCCCGAACCAGGTCAGGGCGTATTGCAGGTGGTTGTCGGGAATACGGTCGATGAGCTCGCGCACATCGACGCCGGCCGGCGGCTTGAGGCCGTTGCCCTCGCGTTCTGCTTCCAGATAGAACGGCGCCGGCGGCAAGCCGAGCGAGGCGGCGATCCCTGCGGGGTCGCGAGTGTAGAATTCGCGGATGGCCGGCAGGTCTTGCGGCGTAAAGCTGTTGCGGGTCTCGGGTGCCCGCAGGAAGCCCGTGACGGTGTCGGGGCCGCTCGCCGGTCCGACCTGGCCCATGCGGCTCTCCGGCACGAAGCCGCGATTGACCAGGATGATTCCGCCATCCTCGAGTCTGAAGCCCTGGAACACCCAGCGGCCGAAGCCGGAGAGCTGCCGCGAGCCGGGCGGCCCGGCGGCAATCGTGGTGCGGACGCCGGCGATCGGCCCATCAACATAGGTGCCCTTGGCGGTGACGCGGGTGAGGTCGAGCGCCGCTACGTCGAGCTTCGCCCATTCGGTGCTGGGCGGGATCGGAGCGGGCGCTCCGGCGGCTTGCGCCTCCAGGCGCCCGATATAGGCGTGCTTCTCCTGCATGCGCTCGAGCTGCCAGGTTCCGAGGATGCAGAGGATCACCGCGCCGATGATCGTCAGGAGCGTTGGCAGGAGCAGCCCGGGTTTCCGGTCGCTTGCGGGTTGCGCGGTCACTTCGCCCGCCTGCCTTCCTCGGCCTTGTTGGCGTATTGCAGCGCCACTGCCAGCCCCTTCAGCGGCCTCAGCAGTGCGAGGCAGATGACCAGTGCCAGCGGCAGCCACATCAGCAGGTGCAGCCAGATCGGCGGTTCATAGGCGATCTCGACATAGAGTGCCGAGCCCAGCACCACGAAGCCGGCGATCAGCATGATGAAGACGGCCGGACCGTCTGCCGAATCGGCGAATTTATAGTCGAGCCCGCAAGCGCTGCAGCGCGGCTTCAGCTTGAGGAAACCGTCGAACAGCGCGCCTTCGCCGCAGCGCGGGCAGCGCCCGGCCAGCCCCGTGGAATAGGGGGAGGGATGTGTAGGTTCAGGACCGGCCATCGCAGCCTCCAAAGCGGGAAAGGCGGCCTCGCGGCCGCCTTTCACCAGACGATAACCGCGAGGGCGCGGTAGGATTCGTGACCTAGTGCGCAGCGGCTGCGTGCGCGCCGGCGCCCCAGACATAGATCGCGGCGAACAGGAACAGCCAGACCACATCGACGAAGTGCCAGTACCAGGCGGCGAACTCGAAGCCGAGATGCTGCTGCGGCTTGAAGTGGCCGAGATAGGTCCGGTAGAGGCAGACCGCCAGGAAGATCGTGCCGATGATGACGTGCGCGCCATGGAAGCCGGTCGCCATGAAGAAGGTGGCGCCGTAGATGTTGCCCTTGAAGGCGAAGGTGGCGTGCGAATACTCGTAAGCTTGGCACAGCGTGAACAGGACGCCGAGGATCACGGTGAGCCACAGGCCCTGCTTCAGGCCGGCGCGGTCGTTGTTGATCAGAGCGTAGTGTGCCCAGGTCACGGTCGTGCCAGAGGTTAGCAGGATCAGCGTGTTGAGCAGCGGCAGGTGCCAGGGATCGAAGGTCTCGATGCCCTTCGGCGGCCAATGCCCGCCAGTGAACTCGTAGCGGAGATAGTTGATCTGCTCGCCCGAGAAGAGGCTGGCGTCGAAATAGGCCCAGAACCAGGCGACGAAGAACATCACCTCGGAGGCGATGAACATGATCATGCCGTAGCGGTGATGCAACTGCACGACGCGGGTGTGGTGGCCTTCCTTCTCGGCCTCGCGGATGACGTCCATCCACCAGGCGAGCATGGTGTAGAGCACGCCGAGCAGGCCGGCGCCGAAGACGAGCGGGCCGATATGCATGCCGCCGATGGGCAGCGCCTTCATCCACATCACGGCGCCGATCGCCATGATCGTCGCGCTCGCGGCGCCGACGAGCGGCCACGGGCTCGGATCGACGAGGTGGTAGTCGTGGTGCTTCGTATGGGCCCCGGCCATCGTATTCAGTCTCCGCGTACGACGTCTTGTCCGCGCTTTTGCTCTAGCGCGTTCTACAGTTTCGAATTGCCCGCGTCACCCTTGACGGAGCCGGCCTTGTCCTCGGCGACGGGCTGGCCCGACTTCGAGGCGAAATAGGTATAGGACAGTGTGATGGCGTGGACGCCGTCGAGCTCGCGATTCCCAGCGATTTCGGGGTCGATATAGAACACCACCGGCGCCTCGAAGCTCTCGCCGGGCTTCAGCGTGTGCTCGGTGAAGCAGAAGCACTGGATCTTGACGAAATAGGCCGCGGCCTTGTCCGGCGCGACATTGTAGGTCGCGATGCCGGTCACCGTGCGGTCCGAGCGATTCGTCATCTTGTAGAACACGGTCTGGGTCGCGCCGACGCGAACCTTGATCTCCGGGCTCTCCGCTTCGAACTTCCAGCCGAGCCCCGGCGCGACATTGGCGTCGAAACGCACCGACATCGTCCGGTCGAGGATCTTGCCGGCGCCGGCCGTGCCCACCATCGGCGTGCCGCCGAAGCCGGTGACCTTGCAGAACAGGTCGTAGAGCGGCACCGCCGCGAAGGAAGCGCCGAGCATGCCGAAAGCGACGCCGACACAGATCAGTGCGGTGCGCGCCGGATTGCCCTTGGGCTTCTGCGGGACGGGATTCGTCATCACAGCGGCCGGTTCAGGATCGCGGGGCCGGTCTTCACCAGCGTCACCACGAAGAAGAAGATCACGAGCCCGCCGAGCACCAGCGCGAGCGCGATGGAGCGGCGGCGGCGGCGTGCCATGTCTTCCGGCGAGAACGGCGCCGGCGCGGGCTTCTGGGGGCGTTGCTCGCTCATCCGATCACCTTCGGCAGGGCCCACATCAGGCCGAGCCCGTTTTCGACGAGCAGAACCGCGAAGAGCAGGAAAAGATAGATGATCGAAAAGCCGAACAGCGACCAGGCTGCCTTCACGGCGGGCTGACCCTCCGTGCGGCGCCAGACCTGGATCGCGAGCCAGATCATCGCCAGCCCGGTCGTCACCGAGACGGCCAGGTAAATCAGGCCGCCGAAGCCCATCAGCGCCGGCAGGACGGCGACCGGAGCCATGATCAGCGAATAGAGCACGATCTGCCGGCGGGTCGCGGCCGGGCCGGCGACATTCGGCATCATCGGGATGCCGGCGCGCTCGTAGTCGCCGGACTTGATCAGCGCCAGCGCCCAGAAATGCGGCGGGGTCCACAGGAAGATGATCGCGAACAGAACGAGGGAGTGCCAGCCGAAATTGCCGGTCACCACGGCTTCGCCGATCATGGGCGGGAAGGCGCCCGCAGCGCCGCCGATCACGATGTTCTGCGGCGTCCAGCGCTTCAGCCACATCGAGTAGACGACGGCGTAGAAGAAGATCGTGAAGGCCAGCATGAAGGCCGCGAGCGCATTCGCGATCAGGCCGAGCACCAGCACCGAGCCGATCGAGAGCGTCAGCCCGAAGGCGAGCGCCTCAGAGGGCAGAATCCGGCCCGCCGGGATCGGGCGCTTGGCCGTGCGGCTCATCAGCGCGTCGATATCGGCGTCGTACCACATGTTGAGGCAGCCCGACGCGCCGGCGCCGACTGCGATCGCCAAAAGCGCGGCGAAGCCGAGGACGGGATGCAGGGAGCCCGGTGCCGTCGCCATGCCGGTCAGCGCCGTCACCACGACAAGCGACATCACACGCGGCTTCAGCAGCGCGAAGAAGTCGCGCGCCTCTCCGGTGGAGGCGGTCAGGCCGTCGGTGCGGGTTTCGAACGCAGCAGACATCGGTTGGATCGTCTTCGTACTCTTGTGAACAGCGCCCATGGGCGCAGGGTGTTCGCGGCTGGATCGTGCCGCCCGTCTCCGGAACGCCTCGCAAGGCGCTCGGGGGAGGGGCGGCGGCGGGCCCCATGAGGCCCGCCGCCTTTGTCTCAGTGGTCCGAGCCGGTGATGCGCGGCAGCGTCTCGAACTGGTGGAAGGGCGGCGGCGAGGACAGGGTCCACTCCAGCGTCGTCGCGCCTTCGCCCCACGGATTGTCGCCGGCGAGCTGCTTGCGGCTGAAGGCCACGGCGATGCCGTAAAGCCAGATCAGCAGGCCAGCTGCGAAGATGTAGGAACCGATCGACGACCAATAATGCCAGCCGGCGAAGGCGTCGGGATAGTCCACATAGTGACGCGGCATGCCGGCGAGCCCGAGGAAGTGCTGCGGGAAGAACAGCAGGTTCGCGCCGATGAAGGCGACCCAGAAGTGCAGGCGGCCGATCCAGTCCGGCATCACATAGCCGCTCATCTTCGGGAACCAGTAGTAGAAGCCCGCGAAGATGCCGAACACGGCGCCGAGCGACAGCACGTAGTGGAAGTGGGCCACCACGTAGTAGGTCGCATGCAGCGAGCGGTCGACACCGGCGTTGGCCAGCACGACGCCGGTGACGCCGCCGACGGTGAACAGGAAGATGAACCCCATCGCCCAGACCATCGGGGCGGTGAAGCGGATCGAGCCGCCCCACATCGTCGCGATCCAGGAGAAGATCTTGATGCCCGTCGGCACCGCGATGACCATCGTCGCGAACACGAAGTAGCGCTGCGTGTTGAGCGAAAGGCCGGCCGTGTACATGTGGTGCGCCCACACGATGAAGCCGACCACGCCGATCGCGACCATGGCGTAGGCCATGCCGAGGTAGCCGAAGATCGGCTTCTTCGAGAAGGTCGAGATGATGTGGCTGATGATGCCGAAGGCCGGCAGGATCATGATGTACACTTCGGGGTGACCGAAGAACCAGAACAGGTGCTGGTACAGGATCGGATCGCCGCCGCCGGCCGGATCATAGAAGGTTGTGCCGAAGTTGCGATCCGTCAGCAGCATGGTGATCGCACCGGCGAGGACCGGCAGCGAGAGCAGCAGCAGGAAGGCGGTGACCAGCACGCCCCAGGCGAACAGCGGCATCTTGTGCATGGTCATGCCAGGCGCGCGCATGTTCAGGATGGTGGTGATGAAGTTGATCGCGCCCAGAATCGAAGCCGCGCCGGCAAGGTGCAGCGACAGGATGCCGAAGTCGACCGAGGGGCCGGGGTGGCCGGCGGTCGAGAACGGCGGATAGACCGTCCAACCCGTGCCGACGCCGTGCGCGCCCGGGGCGCCTTCCATGAACATCGAGATGATCATGAGCACGAAGGCTGCGACGGTGAGCCAGAACGAGATGTTGTTCATGCGCGGGAAGGCCATGTCCGGCGCGCCGATCATCAGCGGTACGAACCAGTTGCCGAAGCCGCCGATGACCGCGGGCATGACCATGAAGAAGATCATGATCAGGCCGTGGCCGGTGACGAACACGTTGTAGCTCTGGCCGTTCGCGAAGATCTGCACGCCGGGGTACATCAACTCGATACGCATCATGATCGAGAGGAAGCCGCCGACGAGGCCCGCGATGATCGAGAAGATCAGGTAGAGCGTGCCGATGTCTTTGTGGTTGGTCGACAGAAGCCACCGGCGCCACCCGGTCGGGTGGTCGTGATGGGCCTCGTCATGGCCGTGAGCGTGCTGAGCCGCTGTTGCCATCGTGTTGTCTCCTCGGCGAATTACTTGGACGCGGCGGCGAGCTTGCTGCCCGCGTCTTCGGCATTGGCGAATTTCTGCTTCGCTTCGGCGAGCCAGGCGGCGTAGCGCTCCTGGCTGACGACGCGGAAGGCGATCGGCATGTAGGCGTGGTTCTGGCCGCAGATGAACGAGCACTGGCCGTAATAGATGCCTTCGCGCTCGGCCTTGAACCAGGTTTCGTTCAGGCGGCCGGGGATCGCGTCGATCTTGATGCCGAAGGACGGCACCGTGAACTTGTGGATGACGTCGGCGCCGGTGACCTGGACGCGGACGATCTTGCCGACCGGCACGATCGCCTCGTTGTCGACCGCGAGCAGGCGCGGGGCCTCGGCCTCGGCGATCTTCTTGCTGGCGATCGCCTCGGCACGCTGCTTCTCGTCCAGCATCAGCGAGTCGAAGCCGAAGGCGCCGTTGTCCTGCGCGTACTCATAGGACCAGTACCACTGCTTGCCGGTGACCTTCAGGGTGAGGTCGGCCTGCGGCACCTCAAGCTGCAGCTTGAGCAGGCGGAAGGAGGGAATCGCGATGACGACGAGGATCAGGACCGGGATCACCGTCCAGCACACTTCGAGCAGGGCGTTGTGCGTGGTCTTGGAGGGGACCGGGTTGGCCTTCTCGTTGAAGCGGAAGACGACATAGATCAGCAGCGCCAGCACGAAGAGCGTGACGACGCCGATGATGATGTTCAGCCAGTCATGAAACCAGTGAATGAATTCGGCGACGGGGGTCGCGGCGCCCTGCAGGTTCATCTGCCAGGGGGAAGGCATGCCGGTGCCGGCGACGGCCGGGACGGTCGCCAGCGCGGCGACGGCAAGGGCCGTGGCGGCCGCGGTTGCAAAGGTCCTGCTCAGAAATCGCATCGATCCGACATGCTCCTCAATCGACCTGCATGGGAACCGACCGGCTTTGCCCCACGCACGAAGGGGCGACCGCGAAGGTCGCCTCGTTCTTCGGGATTGCGATAAATCAAAGATCACGCTTGCGCCAGTGGGGCAATGACACGGTCCATCATCATCAGTGCGGCATAATCGCGCGAGGCCTTGACGGAACCACGCCCGCACCCGCGTGCACGCCTTGACAGGGCCGGGCCTGCATGGTCCCAACGCATTTTATGTGAAGAGCGGTAGGATTCTCTGGCGCTGTCGGCGTTTTGCCTGAATCTTGCGCTTTTGCTGCGGTTTCTGGACGGGTTTCGAAGGATGGCAGGGATGATGAGGATCATCGGAGCGGCAGGCGCCTTGGCGCTGGCGCTCATGGGGACGAGCCTCTACGCCGGCTCCGCTCTCGCGCAGGGCGCGGTGCGTTCCACACATGGCGATTGGCAGATGCGCTGCGAAGTGCCGCCCGGCGCCAAGGCGGAGCAATGCGCGCTGGTCCAGAACGTCGCGGCCGAGGACCGGCCGAATCTGACGCTCCTCGTCATCGTGCTGAAGACTGCCGATCAGAAGAGCCGGCTTCTGCGCGTCGTCGCGCCGCTTGGCGTGCTGCTGCCATCCGGCCTCGGCCTCAAGATCGATGACAAGGATATCGGCCGCGCCGGCTTCGTGCGCTGCCTGACCACCGGTTGCGTTGCCGAGGTCGTCATGGACGACAACCTGCTCGGCCAGCTCAAGGGCGGCAAGAGCGCGACATTCATCGTATTCCAGACGCCGGAGGAGGGGGTGGGCGTGCCCGTCTCGCTCAACGGCTTCGGCCCCGGCGTGGAGGCGCTGCCTTGATCGACCAGACTCTGACTACGGGCCGCTGGCTCGCCCTGCCGCTGCTTTGCCTGGGTCTCGCCGGCTGCGGCTCCTCCTCATCGCCCTCCGCCGGCAGCACGGCGCTCAACATGCTGATGTTCCAGTCCTCGAAGCCGCCGGCGCCTGACCAGCTGCCGAAGGAGGAGGAACGGAACGATACGGTCTGCCCGGAGGTCATCATCGCCGATGGCGGCGCCGCGATCCGCGCTCAGGCCGGTCAGGACAGCAGCGGTCTGCGCTACCAGGTCTCGATCACCAACGTCGCGCGCGAGTGCACGCCGACCGGCAATGGCGGCTTCCGCCTCAAGGTCGGTGTCGAGGGTCGTGTGCTTCTCGGCCCGGCCGGCAGCCCGGGCAGCTACGGTGCGACCTTGAACACGACGGTGACGCGCGGCACGGCGACGGTTGCGCGCCGCGGCTCGCGCGTCGGCGGCACGATCCCGTCCGGCCAGAGCGGCGTCGACTTCTCCCATGTCGAGGACGGCATCGTCGTGCCGGCTGGCAATGGCGAGGTCGAGATCATCGTCAGTCTCGGTCAGGGTGGTGCAGCCGCCCCGGCGCGGCATCGCCGCCGTTAAAAGCAGCTTTGCCGTGAAAGAAGGCGCCGCCCGGATTGACTGGGGCGGCGCCTCCTGTATCTCTGCCCAAGCCGCATATCCCCGCGGAAGAGACCGGGCCTGATCCGTCAGGACCCGGCGCCGAAGGCGCAACCGCCCCGGAAACGCTCAGGCAACAAGGACCGCTGGGGATTTGGCGCTCTGGAAAGAGGCGGGAAGCGATTCCCGCCCACCGACGGGTGTAACTCGTCCGGCCTCACGGTCAGGCGGGGAAATCTCTCAGGTCCCAAGACAGAGGGGGCGCGTTCCGGACGATATTGTCCGGGGCTTGCGCTTGACTCTGGGAGGGGCACGCCATGGCGGCCGAGGCCACTATCGATACCGCCGGCGCGCCCGCGCCGCTGAAGACGCCGCTTCATGCCCGCCATGTCGCGCTCGGTGCCCGCATGGTGCCCTTCGCCGGCTACGACATGCCGGTGCAGTACCCGGCCGGCATCCTGACCGAGCACAACTGGACGCGCGAGAAGGCAGGGCTCTTCGACGTCTCGCATATGGGCCAGGCCTTCCTGGTCGGCCCCGACCACGAGACCACGGCAAAGGCGCTGGAAGCGCTGATTCCCGCCGACATCGTCAATCTCGCGCCCGGCAAGCAGCGCTATTCGCAGCTTCTCAACGAGGAGGGCGGCATCCTCGACGACCTGATGGTGACGCGCTCGATCGATCCCGATGAGGATGGCGCGCTCTATCTCGTCGTCAACGCCGCCTGCAAGGACGCCGACTACGCCCATATCGAGGCGCGGCTGCCGGCCAATGTGAAGCTGGTCAAGGCCGAGCATCGCGGCCTGATCGCGCTGCAGGGGCCGGGCGCCGAAGCCGCGCTCGCGAAGATCGCGCCGGAAGCCGCCGAGATGGGCTTCATGTCCTCGCGCACCATGAAGGTCGCGGGTATCAAGGCCAATGTCAGCCGCTCCGGCTATACCGGTGAGGACGGCTACGAGATTTCCGCGGCCGCGGCCAAGATCGGCGAGATCTGGGACACGCTGCTGCTCGACGCCAGTGTCAAGCCGATCGGGCTGGGGGCCCGCGATTCGCTGCGGCTCGAAGCGGGCTTGTGCCTCTACGGCCACGACATCGACACCGCGACCTCCCCGATCGAGGCCGCGCTCAACTGGTCGATCCAGAAGCGCCGCCGCGAGGAGGGCGGCTTCCCCGGAGCAGCGCGCATCCAGCGCGAACTGGCCGAGGGCGTCTCGCGCATCCGCGTCGGCCTGCTGCCGGAAGGTCGTGCCCCGGCCCGCGAGGGGACGGAGATCGCGACGCCGGAAGGCGAGGTGATCGGCTCCGTCACCTCGGGCGGCTTCGGCCCGACGCTGAACGGCCCCTGCGCGATGGGCTATGTCGCCAAGACCCATTCCGCGCCGGGCACCAAGCTCAACCTCATCGTGCGCGGCAAGCCGCTGCCGGCGGTGGTGGCGCCGATGCCTTTCGTTCCCAACGGCTACAAGCGCTGATCTGATTTTTCGATTTTTCGCCAGGAGGAAACCATGGCCGAGACCCGCTACAGCAAGGACCACGAATATATCCGCATCGAAGGCGACGTCGGCACTGTCGGCATCTCCGACTATGCCCAGTCCCAGCTCGGCGACGTCGTCTTCGTCGAGCTGCCCACGGTCGGCAAGGCGCTGACCAAGGGCGGCGAGGCCGCCGTCGTCGAGAGCGTCAAGGCCGCTTCCGAGGTCTACGCCCCGGTTTCCGGCGAGGTCGTCGAGGTCAATGCCGAGCTCGAAGGCGCGCCGGGCACCGTCAACGAGGACCCGGCCGGCAAGGGCTGGTTCCTCAAGATCAAGATCAAGGACGCGGCCGAACTCGACGGGCTGATGAACGAGGCAGAGTACCAGAACTACGTGAAGACGCTCTGAGTACGAGCGGCACATCATTCTCGGGCGGCGCGAAGCGGCGACCCGGGAATCTCATGACGAGAAGATGCTGGTTGAAGAGATGCTCGGGTCAAGCCCGAGCATGGCGTCGTTGAAAACCGCGCAGAGCACAATAGGAACCCCCATGCGCTATCTCCCGCTCACCGATACCGACCGCGAGGACATGCTCGCGCGGGTCGGCGTCTCCGACATCGATGCACTGTTCAGCGATGTGCCCGCCGGAAAGCTCCTGACGGCCCCGGTCGATCTGCCCCGCGCCAAGGGCGAGCTCGAGGTCGAGCGCATTCTCGGCAAGATGGCCGGCAAGAACATTGCCGCCTCCGCTGTGCCGTTCTTCGTCGGCGCCGGCGCCTACAAGCACCATGTCCCGGCGACGGTGGATCACCTGATCCAGCGCTCGGAATTCCTGACCAGCTACACGCCCTACCAGCCCGAGATCGCGCAGGGCACGCTGCAGTATCTCTTCGAGTTTCAGACGCAGATCGCCGCGCTGACCGGCATGGAGGTCGCCAACGCCTCGATGTATGACGGCTCGACCGGCACCGGCGAAGCGGTCCTCATGGCGCACCGCGTCACCAGGCGCCGCAAGGCGGTGCTCTCCGGTGGCCTGCACCCACACTACACCGAAGTGGTGAAGACGCTCTCGGAGATGGCGAATGACGAGGTCGTGGCGCTAAAGCCCGACGTCTCGGCCGGCGAGGACATTCTTTCGCAGATCGACGACAGCGTTTCCTGCGTCGTCGTTCAGTCGCCGGATGTCTTCGGCAACCTGCGCGACCTGAAGCCGATCGCCGAGAAGGCCCACGCCCATGGCGCACTGCTGATCGCGGTCTTCACCGAGGTCGTCTCGCTCGGCGCCGTCGTGCCTCCGGGCGCGCAGGATGCCGATATCGTCGTCGGCGAGGGCCAGTCGATCGGCAACGCGCTGAATTTCGGCGGGCCCTATGTCGGCCTCTTCGCCGCCAAGTCGAAATATATCCGCCAGATGCCGGGCCGGCTCTGCGGCGAGACGGTCGATTCGACCGGCCAGCGCGGCTTCGTGCTGACGCTCTCGACCCGCGAGCAGCATATTCGCAGGGACAAGGCGACCTCGAACATCTGCACCAATTCTGGCCTCTGCGTGCTGGCCTTCACCATCCACATGACGCTGCTCGGCCAGACCGGTCTCGCCCGCCTCGCCGAGGTGAACCACGCCAATGCCGTGAAGCTCGCCGACCTGCTTGCGGGCGTGAAGGGGGTCTCGGTGCTCAACGAGAGCTTCTTCAACGAGTTCACCGTGAAGCTGCCGAAGCCTGCAGCTGAAGTGGTCGAGGCTCTCGTGCAGAAGGGCATCCTGGCCGGCGTGCCGGTCTCGCGGCTGATGCCGGATGCCGGGCTCGACGATCTCTTGCTCGTCGCCTCTACCGAAGTGAATACCGATGATGACCGGGCGGCCTTCGCCAAGGCGCTCGCGGAGGTGCTGTGATGCTGAACCGTCAGGGACGTCCCACCCAGGCCGGCGCGGCCTCGCATGAGGAGCGCGCCACCTTCACCGGTAACAAGGCCCTCCAGCAGATCGAGCCGCTGATCTTCGAGATCGGCCATCACGAGGCGACCGGCGTCGACATCGACAAGCCGGCGCCGTTCAAGTCGCGCCTCGGCAAGCACGCCCGCCAGGGCGAGATCGGCCTGCCCGGCCTCTCCGAGCCCGAGACGATGCGCCACTACGTGCGCCTCAGCCAGAAGAACTACGGCATCGACACCGGGCTCTTCCCGCTCGGCTCCTGCACGATGAAGCACAATGCCCGCCTCAACGAGAAGATGGCGCGTCTGCCGGGCTTCTCCGACGTGCATCCGCTGCAGCCGTTCTCGACCGTGCCCGGCGCGCTCGAACTGATGCTGGAGCTCGCCCGCTACCTGATGACGCTGACCGGCATGCCGGCCGTCGCTCTCAGCCCGAAGGCCGGCGCCCATGGCGAGGCCTGCGGCATGATGGCGATCAAGGCTGCGATCGAGGCGAAGGGGGAGGGCGCGTCCCGAAACGTCGTGCTCGTCCCCGAATCGGCCCACGGCACCAACCCGGCGACCGCGGCGCTGATCGGCTTCTCGGTGAAGGCCGTTCCGGCCCGTCCGGACGGCACCGTCGCGGTCGAGGATGTGAAGGCCCTGCTCGGGCCGGACATCGCCGCGATCATGCTGACCAACCCGAACACCTGCGGCATCTTCGAGCCTCAGATCGTCGAGATCGCTGCGGCGATGCATGAGGCGGGCGCCTATTTCTACTGCGACGGTGCCAACTTCAACGCCATCGTCGGCAAGGCGCGTCCGGGCGACCTCGGCGTCGACGCCATGCACATCAACCTGCACAAGACCTTCTCAACGCCCCATGGCGGCGGCGGTCCCGGTGCCGGCCCGGTCGTGCTCTCCGCGCGTCTGGCCCCCTTCGCGCCCGTGCCCTTCATCCATGTCGAGGACGATGGCAGGCTGCATCTGATCGAGACGCGCGAGGAAGCGCCGGAAGGGAACAAGCCCTTCGGCCGCATGACCGCCTTCCACGGCCAGATGGGCATGTATGTCCGCGCGCTCGCCTATATGCTCAGCCACGGCTCGGACGGCATGCGCCAGGCCTCCGAGGATGCGGTGCTGAACGCCAACTACATCCGCGCCGGCTTGAGTGACCTGATGTCGCTGCCGTTCCCGGACCATCCGTCGATGCACGAGGTGCTGTTCGACGACGAGTGGCTCAAGGGCACCGGTGTCTCGACGCTCGATTTCGCCAAGGCGATGATCGACGAGGGCTACCATCCGATGACGGTCTATTTCCCGCTCGTCGTCCACGGCGCCATGCTGATCGAGCCTACCGAGTCGGAATCGAAGGCCTCGCTCGACCTCTTCATCGCGACGCTCCGCGACCTCGCCATGTCGGCCAAGGGCAACGACAAGGAGCGCTTCACGAGCGCGCCGCATCATGCCCCGATCGGTCGCCTCGACGAGACCCGCGCCGCCCGCCAGCCGGTGCTGAAGTGGGAAAAGCCGGCCCCGGCGAAGGCTGCGGAGTAAGGCGCTCCAGCCCATGCTGACGGCATTCGTCAGCATGGTGAAGGACGACGGCCACTTCTTAAACATTCCTTGACCATGTCGAGGAATGATCCCCCGGTGCCGCTCTCTGCGGCCCGGGGGTTTTCATGTCTATGCGTCCCTCCATCCTCGCCGCGGCGGCCGCGCTCCTGCTGGCCTCGACGGCGATCGTGCGTGCGAACGAGCCGAGCTACGGCCCGAACACCTATGACCGCACGCTCGAAGCGCTGATCGCCCATGAGGATGTCGCCAGCCGCGGTGGCTGGCCCAAGGTGCCCGGCAGCGCCAGCGCCCTGAAACCGGATTCGCAGGGCGCGGATGTCATCGCGCTGAAGCAGCGGCTGCTCGCCAGCGGCGATCTCGCGCCGGAAGCCATGGCGGGCGACAGCTATGACGCAGTCGTAACCGAGGCCGTGAAGCGCTTCCAGCGCCGCCACGGCCTGTCGGATCTCGGCACGGTCGGGCGCCTGACCCTCAAGGCCATGAACACGCCGGTCGAAGCGCGCCTGAACCAGCTCACCGCGACACTGGAGCGCCTCAAGGGCAACGGCTTCAACTTCGCCAGCCGCTATGTCGTGGTGAACATCCCCGGCGCCAGCGTCGAGGCGGTCGAGAACGGCACGGTCGCTCAGCGCCATCTCGCCATCGTCGGCCGGCCGGACCGGCCTTCGCCGGTGATCCAGGCCAACATCACCTCGGTCAATCTCAACCCGTACTGGACGGTGCCGATGTCGATCGTGAAGGCCGACGTGATCCCGCATATGCGCAAGGATCCGGGTTTCATCGCCAAGTCGAACATGAAGCTGCTCGGTGCGGAGAACAAGGAAATCGACCCCAAGAGCGTCAACTGGTCGACCCTGACGAACCCTTATTTCTACGTGCGTCAGGAGCCTGGGCCGACCAACTCGCTCGGCCAGCTCAAGATCGACATGCCCAACAGCGATGCGGTCTACATGCATGACACGCCGAAGAAGACGCTGTTCCGCAACGACGTGCGCTTCAATTCATCTGGCTGTGCGCGCATCGAGGGCGTCCGGGATCTCGCAGCCTGGCTGCTGGAAGGCTCGGAATGGAACCGCCAGGCGATCGAGGATGAGATCGCCAAGGGCGAGCGCAAGAACATCCCGCTCAAGAAATCCGTGCCGGTCGCCTGGGTCTATCTCACCGGCTGGCAGGGCGCGGACGGGCAGGTTCAGTTCCGCGACGATATCTATGGGCTCGATACCCCGCAGGGCATCGTCACCTCGACGATCCAGCCGCGCAAGCCGAAGCCGAAGGCGGCCGCCGCTCCTCCGGCGCGACCGGCGATCCGCCCGGTGACCGCGGCAGGCAGCGCTCCTGGCCCGGCGACAACCGCCAGCAACTGAAGGCGGCCTGATGCATGCCTGCGTCATTCTCGGGCGAAGCGGAGCGTAGACCCGAGAATCTCGAGACGGAACCGGCGCAAGAGGCTGCTTCGGCATGAGATGCTCGGGGCAAGCCCGAGATGATGCGTCACTCGCTCTTGCCAGGCGTCAAAATGAAAACGCCGCGCTCCGAAGAGCGCGGCGTCGAACTTTTGAGCGATCCGGCTGAGCTCAGTTGAGCTTGGCCTTGATCTCACTCAGCCCCGCAGCGAAGGCGGCTTCGCCAGCCTTGCCGGCCATCTGGCCGCGCAGGATGGTCTCGGCCGCCTTGGTGGCTGCCTCCGCAGCGGCGGCGCGAACCTCGGCCTCGGCCTGGCTTTCGGCCTGGGCGATCTTCTCCTCGGCCGCCTTGGTGCGGCGGGAGACGAAATCCGCAAGCTTGGCCTCGGCTTCTGCCGCGAGACGCTTGGCCTCTTCGTTGGCGGAAGAGACGATCTCGGCAGCCTCGGCCTCGGCGGCCTTGCGCTTCGCATCGTACTCGGCGAGCAGCTTCTCAGCCTCCTGACGCAGGCGGCGGGCTTCCGCCAGCTCCTGCGCGACCTTCTCGCCGCGAGCGTCGAGAGCCTTCACGATCGCGCCCGGCACGCCGAACTTGACCAGAATGGCGAGGAAGATGACGAGCGCGACGCCGACCCAGAAAGTATCCATCTGATCTCTCCTCAGCCGCGGGTCAGGGCCTGGTCGACAGCAGCCGACGCCTCGTTGGCGCTGGGAGCCTGACCGGTGAGCTTGGTGACGATGGCGACGGCAATGTCGCCGCCGAGATCGCGCACATTGCTCATGGCATCGACCTTGGTCTTGGCGATGGCCGCCTCGGCCTGGGCGAGCTTGGCGGCAAGCTCTGCCTCGGTCGCGTGGCGCTGGGCCTCGCTGGCCTTGGCGCCGGTGTCGCGCGCCGTCTGGGCGATGCCCTGGGCGTTCTTGCGAGCCTCGCCGAGGGCCTTTTCATAGGCCTGCGCCATGTCCTCGGCCTTGGCCTGCATCTGCGTGGCCTGATCGAGATCGCGGCCGATCGTCTCCGCGCGCTCCTCCAGGATGGAGCCGAGGCGCGGCAGCGCGACCTTGGACATCAGCCAGTAGAGAGCTGCGAAGGTGATGGCGAGCCAGAACAGGTTGCTGGCGAAGTGAGCCGGGTCGAAGGGCGGGAAAGACGCCTTCTCGCCGCTCAGGCCGTGTTGCTGCTCGGCAGCCTGCGCCGCGCCAGCCAGCAGAGTGGCGAACGAGGCGACAGCCACCGGCCATCCTTGTCCGACGAACCCTGAAGATCGAACCGGCATGGGGTGCCTTTCAGCGCAGAGAAAAGGAACCGCCGCGCACGTGGCCGAAAGATGGCCGGCGCGCGCGACGAGAAAGCGGTCGACGAAAACGTCAGACCACGAAGAGCAGGACGAGCGCGACGACGAACGCGAAGATGCCCAGACCTTCGGCGAGCGCCGCGCCGATGAAGGCGCGCGGGAACTGGCCGTCAGCGGCCGACGGGTTGCGCAGGGCGCCCGAGAGGAAGTTGCCGAAGATGGTGCCGACGCCGATGGCGGCAAGGCCCATGCCGAGCGAGGCGAGACCAGCGCCGATGAACTTGGCTGCAACAGGATCCATGATGTTTCTCCAGTGTGGAAGGCTAAAGGGCGGGTTGAACTCTCGCGAGCGCGGCTTGGGCTCAGTGGCCCGGGTGCAGCGCGTCGTTGAGATAGACGCAGGTCAGGATCGCGAAGACGTAGGCCTGCAGAGCCGCGACGAGGACCTCGAGCGCGGTGAGCGCAACCGCCAGCAGCAGCGGCAGCGGCGCGATGGCGTAGCTGAGCACGGCGCCCGAGCCGAGCAGCGCGACGACGAAGCCACCGAAGACCTTGAGGGCGATGTGGCCGGCGAGCATGTTGCCGAACAGACGAAGCGAGAGCGAAACCGGCCGCGACAGGAAGGAGACCGCCTCGATCAGCACCATGAAGGGCAGCAGCCAGCCGGGCACGCCTGACGGCACGAAGAGGCCGAAGAAATGGGTGCCGTGCTTCACGACGCCGTAGATCACCACGATGCTGATGACGAGCAGCGCCAGGGCGGCGGTGACGATGATCTGGCTGGTGACGGTGAAGGAGCCGGGCAGCAGGCCGAGCAGATTGCTCGCCAGCACGAAGGTGAACAGCGAGAACACGAAGGGGAAGAACTTCAGCCCCTCCTTGCCCATGACGCCGGTCATGGTCGAGGCGACGAACTCATACATCATCTCGGCGAGCGACTGCAGGCGGCCGGGAACGACCGCACGCTGGCTCGAGCCGTAGATCATGATCGCCGAGACGACGGCGAGCACGATCACCATCCACAGCGAGGTGTTGGTGAAGGAGAGGTCGATGCCGAACGGCTTCAGCTCCACGATGGGAGCAATGTGGAATTGGTGGATCGGATCGATTCCGCCGCCGGCCGCCATGGTCTCGTACCTCGTCGCGCGGCCCGGAGGGGCCGCCTTTCGATCAATTCGCCTTCGGGCCGCCGTTCGACCCTGAGGTCGGACGCGAACCGAGCCGATAGACGGATCTGAAGCCCGCGATGGCTCCGATCACCAGGAAGGCGATCAGCAGGAACGGGGACGTTCCCAGCCACCGGTCGCCGAGGTACCCGATCAGGGCGCCTGCGATGATGCCGCCTGCGAGATCCGTCGCGGCGCGAAAGCCTGAAGACATCGCACCCGCGAGGGCTTTGTCCTCTCCAGCCGGGCCCGCGCCCGGCTTTTCGGTCTCTTCCGCCCGTTTGATCGCGGACTTCAGGGAACCCAGTCTTGCGCGCAACTCCGAGTCTGAGGCGTTTGGGTCGGGTTCGGACATGGTCTTGGCCTCCGTCTTGACCGCGTTTACGCCGCGATCCAGCGAAAAACCACTATAACCACGATCAAACCCGCGCATCGAGCCGTCGTCAGCACGGCCTCCTTTATTGACAGCCCCCGGCGCTGTCAAGGCACGTGGATAACACCTAACACATTGGAATATTTGGAAATTCGGGCTAGGTGCGACATTCTTGCCGCAATGCGGTGCCGATTGTGGCATTTTTTCAGCCGGGAGAACGGCGTCCTCAGCCGGCGTCGCGAATGCGCTCGGCGGTGGCCAGGTCGACCGAAACCATCTGGCTGACGCCGCGCTCGGCCATGGTCACGCCGAAGAGCCGCTCCATCCGTGCCATGGTGATCGGGTTGTGGGTGATCAGGATGAAGCGCGTTTCGGTGTTTCGCGCCATGTCGACAAGCAGGTCGCAGTAGCGTTCGACATTGGCGTCGTCGAGCGGCGCGTCGACCTCGTCGAGCACGCAGATCGGCGAGGGGTTTGTCAGGAATACCGCGAAGATCAGCGCGGTCGCGGTCAGCGCCTGTTCGCCGCCCGAGAGCAGCGTCATCACCTGCGGCTTCTTGCCGGGAGGGCGGGCGAAGATCTCGAGCCCGGCATCGAGCGGATCTTCCGAATCGACCAGCCTGAGTTCCGCCTCGCCGCCGCCGAACAGCACGCCGAAGAGCCTCTGGAAATGGCCGTTGACGATCTCGAAGGCGGCGAGCAGCCGCTCGCGCCCCTCGCGGTTCAGCGCCCCGATCGCCTGCCGCAGCCGGCGGATCGCTTCGGTCAGGTCGTCGCGCTCGCCGGAAAGTCCCTCGCGCTTGGCCTTCACCTCGGCCAGTTCGTCCTCGGCTCGCAGATTGACGGCGCCGAGTCGCTCGCGCTCGCCCTTGAGATTGGCGAGCCGACGCTCGACCGTCTCCGGCTCCGGCAGCGCATCGCCATGCTTGATTCCGGCGATGGTCTGCAGCCCGTCGAGCCCGGTCTCGAGCCCGTCCTCGATCTGGCGCGTGATGTCGGCGACCCGCTGGCGCGCAGCGTCCAGCCTCGCCTCTGCCGAGGCGCGGCGCTCACGCGCGCCGGACAGCCCTTCGAGGGCGATGCGTGCCTGCCGGTCGGCCTCCGCCAGCGCGGTTTCGCCGGAGGCAAGCTTGTCGGCCGCCGCGCGGCGCGCACCCTCGGCCTGCTCGATCTCGGCGACGAGCCGGCGCCGCTCGGTCAGGAAGGTGTCGGGCGCTTCCAGCAGCGTCTTCTGCTCGGCGCTGGCGACCTCGATCCGGTGCCGCGTCTCCTCGGCGGTCTGGAGACTGGCCGTCGTTCGTTCCTTCCAGGCCTTGATGTCGGCGGCGATAGCGGCACGGCGCCGGGTGCGCAGTTCGGCTTCTCGGGCCAGGGTCTGAACGCGAGCGCGCGCATCGGAGGCGGCGGCGCGGGCCTCGCCCAGCAGCACGCGGGCCTTGAGCAGCGTGTTTTCGAGCTCGGCAGAGGCGGGCAGGGCGGCGAGCCCTGCTTCTTGTGCTGCAGCTTGCTGAGAGGCCTCGGACACGGCCTGGCCGAGCCGCTTGATCGCCTCGGCCAGGGTCGAACGCTTGACCAGCGTCTCAGCCGCCTTGCGCTCGGCGGCGGTGAGCTGTTCGCGGGCCTGATCGACAGTGCGGCGCGCCAGCCGCGAGGCCTCGATCGCAGCGGTTTCTGCCTGCGCCGCATTGCGCGCCTCGGCGCCGACGGCATCCAGCACTTTACGGGCGGCGTCCGCCGCCTCGCGCGCGGCCTGTGCCTCACGTTCGAGATCGACGAGGCGATTCTTCTCCGAGAGCCGTCGGGCGGCGGGCGAGGGGGCATCGGCCGCACTCGTGAAGCCGTCCCAGCGCCAGAGATCGCCTTCGCGCGAGACCAGGATCTGGCCCTGCTTCAGTTCTCGCCGCAGGATTTCGCCTTCGCCGCGTGTGACGACGCCGATCTGTGCCAGTCGTCGCCTCAGGGCCGCGGGTGCCTTGACGTATGCAAGCAGCGATTCGGCACCTTTCGGCAGGCCAGGATCGCCGCTTCCTTCTCCGGTATCGTCCCAATGCGCGGGGGCTGCCGCTTCGGTCGAAGCGTCGAGATCGTCACCGAGCGCCGCACCGAGCCCGACCTCGTAGCCCTTGGCGACGCTGACCGCTTCGAGGATCGCCGGCCAGCGGTCGCCCGCGGCAGGGGACAGCAGCTTGCGCAGCGTGCCGATCTCGGTGTCGAGGCGCTGCGCCCGGCGGTCCGCCTCGGCAAGCGGACCACGCAGCTCCGCTTCACGCTCGCGCGCTGCCGCGACCGCCGTGCGCGCCGCACCGACATCGGCCTCTGCCGCCTTCACCGCCTTCTCGGCCGTCGCAAGTGCTTCGCGCAGCTTGTCGAGCAGCGTCTTCGTATCGGAAGCATCGAGCGTGTCGAGTTCGCGGCGCAGCTTGTCGCGCTCGCCGCCCGCACGGTCCTGCCGCTCGCGCGCCTCGCGCAACGAACGCTCCAGCGCGCCCCGTCGCGCGGCGAGGTCGGACAGTGCGGCCTGGGCGGCGGCCTGTTCGGCTTCGGCCGCTGCGAGGGCGGCTTCGGCCGTACGCTGCGCTGCCGTCGCGGCCTCCGCGCCTGATCCGGCGCCTTCGCCTTCGCGGGCGAGCGCGACATCTTCCTCCGATAGCCGGGCAAGGCTTTCGGCGGCATCGCGGCCGATATTGTCCTGCCTTGAGAGGTCGGCCTGCAATTCCGCGAGACGGCGCCCGAGTTCTTCTGCTCGCTGCCGGGCGCGGCGATTCTCGGCTTCGAGCTCGTCGAGGCCGCGTTTGAGGCGAACCAGAGCGGCTGCGGCTGTCGCCTCGCCCTCGCGCAGTGCTGGCAATTCATGGGCGACGATGGCTTGCCGCTTGGCGGCTTCGGCCTGGATGCCGGTCTGGTCGGCGACGCCGCGCACCGCCTCTTCCAGCACCCGGGAGGCCTGCGCTTCCTGGGCGCGGGCATCGTGCAGTGCAATCACCGCCAGGGTTGCCTCGGCGCGGCGGATATCGGCGGCGAGGCTGCGGTAGCGCCCGGCCTGCCGCGCCTGCCTCTGCAGGGCGTCGATCTGCCCGTCGATCTCGCCGAGCACGTCTTCCAGCCGGGTCAGATTGTCTTCGGCGCCGCGCAGCCTCAGCTCCGCCTCATGGCGGCGGCTATGCAGGCCGGCGATGCCGGCGGCATCCTCCAGGATGCGCCGGCGCGATTGCGGCTTGGCCGAGATGATCTCGCTGATCTGCCCCTGCCGGACGAGGGCTGGCGAGCGCGCGCCGGTCGCGGCATCGGCGAAGAGGAGCTGAACGTCCCTGGCGCGCACTTCCTTGCCGTTGATGCGATAGGTCGAGCCTTCCTCGCGCTCGATCCGGCGCGTGACCTCGAGGACATCGGCCTCGTTGAAGGCGGCCGGCGCCTTGCGGTCGCTGTTGTCGAGGGTGAGCGAGACCTCGGCCATGTTGCGGGCCGGGCGCTCGTTCGAGCCGCCGAAGATGACGTCGTCCATCCCCGAGCCGCGCATGTTCTTGAACGAGCTTTCGCCCATCACCCAGCGCAGGGCTTCGACAAGGTTGGACTTGCCGCAGCCATTCGGCCCGACGACGCCGGTCAGCCCCGGCTCGATCAGGAACTCGGTCGGCTCGACGAAGGTCTTGAAACCGGCGAGCTTGAGGCGCGTCAGATGCATTGCGCCACCATGTCCTTCTCCCCTCGGGGGAGAAGCTGTCTGCGAAGCGGACGGATGAGGGCGGTCATGGACCGCTCTGCCATCCCTCCCTCATCCGACCCGGCTTCGCCGGGCCACCTTCTCCCCCGAGGGGAGAAGGAAAGAGCACGCGCCCCCTCAGTTGCCGAGGAGCGGCTCCAGGATCTTGTCGAACTCGGCGATCGTGAGCGCACCGGAACGCTTCTGCCCGTTGATGAAAAAGGTCGGCGTCGAATCCACACCAGCCTTGGCCCCGCCATCCTTCACGACCGTGACGGCGTCATAGATATCCTGCCGTTTCAAGCAGGCCTCGAAGGATTCCTGTGTGAAACCGGCCTGCTTCACCAGCGCGGCCAGCGCATCGACCGGCTTGTCGGTGAAGGCCCAGTTGCGCTGCTGCGCGAAGAGCAGGTCCGTCATCGGGAAGTACTTGTCGTTGCCGTTGCAGCGGGCGAGCATGAAGCCCGCTGTCGCCAGCGGATCGAGCGGGAACTCGCGCAGCGTGAAGCGCACTTTGCCGGTGTCGATGTACTTCTTCTTCAGCTCCGGCCAGGTCGCCTGATGGAAATGGGCGCAGTGCGAGCATGTCATCGAGGCGTACTCGACGATGGTGACTTTGGCGTCGGGGGATCCCAGCCAGACATCGCCCAGAGGGCCGGCGTCGGGAAGCTTGGTCTGGGCCCGCGCGGCGCTAACGCCGGCGAGCGCGGCAGCGGCGATGCCGGCCGCGCCGGTCAGGAGCTGTCGCCTGTTCGTCATCGTGAGAAATCCCCGAAAGGTCCAAAAGCGGTTGCGGAGCTATAGAGGCCAGCGCGATTGTGGCAAGAGCACATCGTGCCGCTGGGCGGTCTCCTCACGAAGCCGTGTCATGGTCTCGCGTTTTCGCGCTGAGCGCTACAGCCCGGCCGAGCCGCGCCAGAGCTTCGCGCAAGCCCTCGTCGGCAACGCCGGCGACCTGCTCGTCGATCCGCGCGGCGGCCGCGCCGTCGAGCTTCGGCGCTGGCTTCGCAGTCACAGGCGCCGCGACCGGCCCCTGCTTGAGCACGAGCTTGCCGACGGCGCGCCAGCCGAGATGGGTGTTGACCCGCTCGATCACCAGCGGGCCGAGCTGCTGCATCTCCAGCGCGAAGGCGCTCTCGACGCGCACGACCATTGTCGCCGGCTCCGTCGCCTCGCCGGGGGCAGGCCGGCGGCGAGGCCAGTCGATCTTGAGCGGGCGCGAGCGCGCCGCCAGTCGCTCGCCGACGATCTCCGGCCAGAGCGAGACGATGGCGCGTCCGGCAAAGCCCTGCGCGGCGAGCGCGGGCGCGATGCAGTCGTCGATCAGCTCTGCGAGAGGTTTTGCGGCCATGGCTCAGTTTGCGCGAGTGGCCGGCGGCCTGGCAAGTCGGTTGCGCGGCAGGGGCGTTGTCGTGTCCGAAGGCGAGGCCGTCGGAGACGTTCGCAGGTGCCCGCTCACCACCCCTTGGCGGACCGCGGGGATGCTCGACAGGCTATCCGGCAAAACATGTGTGGCGCTCGTGTTCACAGTTGATTGTCGGGAAATGGAATGCCGGTCGTTTGAACCGGAGCGGCATGCGCCGATAGCCTTTGGCGATCGAGATCGCTTGGCGGACCAATTCGGCTCCGCTGGGTTGAAACCAGGAGTTGAAATTAACTCGCCCGCAGCATTTCAGCACTAAATGGCGCAATGGCAGCTCCTGTGGGGGCTGTCGCCGAGCGCGTCGGCGGACTCGGCTTGGGTTGGGCCTACGACTGAAGGTTCGAATACGATGCCGAGTTGCTCCTGCACCACTGTTCATACGTTCGGCTGCGATGCTCCTGATGATCCGAGCCGCCGCCAATTCTTCACAGCGGCCGTTGCCTTGGGCGCAGCCGGAGCGGTGGGCCTGCCTGCCGTCAAGGCTGTCGCCGCCACGCCTTCGCCCGAAAAGCGGAAATTCATGGAAGAGGCGACGCGGCTGGCCATAGAATCGGTCGAGAAGGGATGGGGCGGCCCGTTTGGCGCCGTTATTGTCAAAGACGGCGAAATCATCGGACGCGGGCAGAACCGCGTGCTTCTCACGGGCATTCCGGTCTTTCATGCCGAAATCACCGCGATCATGGATGCTTCGGCGCGCCTCAATCCCAAGGCGCTGCTGGGCAGTGAATACAACGCGGGCACAATCCTGGAAATGATCCCCCGCGAGGCGGGCTCTCCCGATCCGGTGCCGGAGCGCGCGCGCATGCTCAAGGGATGCGAGATTTACATCAACGGCGCGCCCTGCCCGATGTGCATGAGCGCGATCTACTGGTCTCGCATCGACCACGTCTATTTCGCCGCCAGCCTGAAAGACACCAGCGCAATCGGGTTCGACGACGCCTTCCAGTACGAGGATTTCGCCAAGCCGTGGGGCGACAGGCGGATCAAGGTGACCGAGAACTTCGAGCGAGAGGTTGGTCTCAAAGCCTATGAGGCGTGGACGAACAAGAAGGATCGCCACCCTTATTGAGGCGCGAGGCCGAGATCGGCAGCTATGCGGTTGCCGAAGGCTGGAAGCCGAGACGAAAAATGACCCGGCCCTCGCCGAAGCGGGGCCGGGCGCCATAGCAGACGCCTGGATTCAATCCCCGCAACGGTTCGGCCTTTCGCAACTTCGGCTCCTCGCGCTACACCGGGCGCATGGACGCCTCCGTTCCGATGGCCCGCGCCGCCGACCTTCTCGCCTGGTATGACCGCCATCGCCGCGCGCTGCCCTGGCGTGCCGTCGCGGGCGAGCGCCCTGATCCCTATCGCGTCTGGGCCTCCGAGATCATGCTGCAGCAGACCACGGTCGCCGCGGTGAAGCCCTATTACGAGCGCTTCATGGCGCGCTTCCCGACGGTGAAGGCCCTCGCCGAAGCGCCTTCCGAGGATGTGATGCAGGCCTGGGCCGGGCTCGGCTATTATTCCCGCGCCCGCAACCTCCATGCCTGCGCCCGCGCGGTCATGGAGAATCACGCCGGTCGCTTCCCCGATACGGAGGAGGGGCTGCGGGCTCTGCCGGGCATCGGCGCCTACACGGCCGGCGCCGTGGCGGCCATCGCCTTCGACCAGCCGGCCGCGGCAGTCGACGGCAATGTCGAGCGCGTCATGACGCGGCTCTTTGCGATTGCGGATGAATTGCCGGGCGCACGACCGCTCATCCGCGAGAAGGTCCTGGCGCTGCTGCCGACGGATCGCCCCGGCGATTTCGCGCAGGCGCTGATGGATCTCGGCGCGACCATCTGCACGCCGCGCAACCCGGCCTGCGGGCTCTGTCCCTGGCGCGAGCCCTGCCGGGCGCGGGTGGACGGCACGCAGGAGCGCTTCCCGCGCAAGGTCGCCAAGAAGGCGGGCCAGACCCGCTACGGCGCCGCCTTCGTGCTGACCCGACCCGACGGCGCGATCCTGCTGCGTACGCGCCCGGCCAAGGGGCTGCTCGGGGGTATGGCAGAGGTGCCGACCAGCGAATGGCGTGTTGATTACGAGATCGACGGCGCCGCGCAGGACGCGCCGCTGCCGCTGCGCTGGACGCGGCTGCCCGAGCCAGTGCGCCACGTCTTCACGCATTTTCCACTGGAGCTGACGGTGTTCACCGGCAGCGTTCCGGACCGGACGCTCGCCCCGCCCGGCATGCGCTTCACGCCATTGGCGAAACTCGCCGGCGAGCCGCTGCCGAGCGTCATGCTGAAGGTCGTCGAGCGCGCCGGGCTCTACCGTTCGAAGACGCGGTAGGTCATCGTCGGCAGATCGACCGACCATTTGAAATAGCCCTTGGAGTAGATCTTGCCGCGCCGCGGCGGCCAGGGATCGTGGATGCGCAGCGTCGTGCCGGTGCCGTCGGGATTGCCGTCGCCGCGCATGCCGACCACGACGATCATGTGGCCGGGGCTGCCGCGCCCGGCGGTGTATTCGTCCACGCGCCAGAGCATGTCGAACATCAGCGGCCCGCGCGACAGGGCCTGCCGCAGCAGCTCGACCGACCACGACATCGGCGCGTTGCAGCGCAGCCCGTGGATGCGTGCATAGCGTTGTCCTGTCACGATCGCCTGGTCGCTTTCGGAGGAATTCAGCAGGCCGCCATCGGAGGCGATCATGTCCGGCGGTGTCTTGGCTATGATGATCGGCACCGTCGAGTTCTTCATCATCGCCGTCGATGTCGCCCAGCAGGTCGTGTTCGTCGGCTGCGCGATGAAGGAGACCTTGTGCAGGATCGGTGCGAAGGCTTCGGTGCCATAGAGGCAGGATTGCGTCGCCGGCCCGGCTTCGCCGTCCTCGACCAGCCAGTTCTTGTGCTGGAAGGCGAGGACTGCGCTGCGGGTCAGGTTGCCGTACTGGCCGTCGGGGACGAGCGGGGGCAGCGGCTTCAGCTTGGCGTTGAGCGCTTCCTGAAGCTTCTTGACCTCAGGACCGCGGGAGCCGTTCTTCAGGATCGTGGGCATGGCATCCCCGCTGCGATCTCATGCGCCGAGAATGGGCGCGCACCCTCGGCGCACGCATCCTCCGAACGAATGATTGCAGGGGTGGAGTTATGGCCGAAGGGCGCTTACGCCGCCGCCATCTGCGCCCTGATCTCGCCGCGCAGCGCGTCGAGCACGGTCAGTCCGCCCTCGCGCTCGACATGCCAGAAGGTCCAGCCGTTGCAGGCCGGCAGGCCCTGGGCAAGCGCGCCGACCTTGTGGATCGAGCCGACTGCCGGGCCGAGGATCAGCGTGCCGTCGGCGCGTATCACGGCCTTGTAGCGCCGCTTCTCGTCATGGACCGTCTCGCCGGCCTTCACCAGCCCGGCTTCGACCAGGCTGAGGAACGGCACGCGCGGCTCGCTGCGCTTGGAGGGCGCGGTGGAGAAGGCCTCCGGTGCCAGCGGCGTCACTGCATCGATGCGCTCGCGCGCCGCCTTGGCATAGACCGGATCGCGTTCGAGCCCGATGAAGCGGCGGCCCAGCGCCTTGGCGACGGCGCCGGTCGTGCCGGTGCCGAAGAAGGGATCGAGAATCACGTCGCCGGGATTGGAAGCGGAGAGCAGCACGCGGGCGAGCAGCGCTTCCGGCTTCTGCGTCGGGTGCACCTTGGCGCCGCTCTCGTCCTTCAGGCGTTCATCGCCTGTGCACAGCGGCAGATACCAGTCCGAGCGCATCTGCAGGTCGTCATTGCCGCCCTTCAGCGCCTCGTAATGGAAGGTGTATTTCGAGCTCTCGCCGCGGGCGGCCCAGATCAGCGTCTCATGCGCATTGGTGAAGCGCCGGCCGCGGAAATTCGGCATCGGATTGGCCTTGCGCCAGACGATGTCGTTCAGCATCCAGAAGCCGAGATCCTGCAGCGTCGCGCCGACGCGGAAGATGTTGTGATAGCTGCCGATCACCCACAGCGCCCCGTCCGGCTTCAGGATGCGGCGTGCGGCCGACAGCCAGTCGCGGGTGAAGCGATCGTAGTCCGAGAAGGAGGCGAACTTGTCCCAGTCGTCGTCGACGGCGTCGACGAGGCTGTCGTCGGGCCGGCGCAGATCGCCACCAAGCTGGAGGTTGTAGGGTGGATCGGCGAAGATCAGGTCGACGCTCGCCGGCGGCAAGGCGTTCATCGCCGCGACGCAGTCGCCGACGAGGATCTGATCGAGCGGCAGTTCCTGCGGAACGCCGATTTGTTCGGGAAGGCTCCTGGCCTTCATCCGAGCCCCCAGCGCTGGCCGTCCGGTACGCGAAACCTGAATCCGGACGGGAGCGCTGGCGGTCCCGGTACGCGAGATACCCATGACGCCAAGACCGTTACGCAACTTCAACGAGCGCGATATTGGCCGGACAGGGTAAAGGCCGGGTTTCCGCTTTGAAAAAAATGCGTCCCGTTTTGGGGCTGCAGATTTTGCCTACATCATTGGAGATGAAGGGAAATTCCTAACGGCAATTAACGTCTGGACCTGTCCTTGGGGCAGGTGCCGAGGGCGTGGGACGACGGTCGCCGCTCCCGTCATTGCGAGGAGCGAGAGCGACGAAGCAATCCAGGTGGAGTGGGTGGGCCGTTGAACCCAGTCCCCTGGATGGCTTCGCGACGTTCGCAATGACGGCGGAGACCGCCAGAACCCTACCGGAACCAGACGCCCTTCACGGGAGCGAAGGAATAGCGATGCTCGGGGCAGGGGCCGTGTTCGGCGATGGCCTTGCGATGCTGCGGCGTCGCATAACCGACATGGCCCGAAAAGCCATAGGCAGGATAGCGCCGACACAGCCGCGCCATCATCCGATCGCGCGTAACCTTGGCGACGATCGAGGCAGCCGCGATGGAGGCCACGGCGCCATCCCCCTGAATAATCGCCTCGCAGCCGCAGCTCAGCTGCGGCGGATCGTTGCCGTCGACCAGCACATGCAGCGGCGCGAGTGGCAGAGCGGCCACCGCCCGGCGCATCGCCAGCAGCGTCGCCTGGCGGATGTTGAGCGCGTCGATCTCGACTGCCGTGGCGCTGGCGACGGCTACGGCGAGCGCTCGCTCCATGATCTCGCCGAAGAGTTCCTCGCGGATCGGCGCCGGCAGCTTCTTCGAATCGTCGAGGCCATGCGGCACGCGGGCCGGATCGAGGATGACGGCCGCAGCCACGACCGGACCGGCGAGCGGCCCGCGCCCAACCTCATCGATGCCGGCCAGCGGCCAGAGGCTGTTGGCGATGGCGTGTGTCTCGCGGCTGAAATCAGCGGGCATGGCGGGCTTATGCAACAGAGTGCCGTTTCGAGCTAGACCGCTGTCGTCCTCCTCCACCGACATCCCGGACAAGCCGCCCAGGGCGGCGCCGATCCGGGATCCATGCCCGAGCCTTTAATAAGAGGGGCTCCGGAATCGATCGCTGGTCCACGCTTCGCTGCGCCCGGGATGACCTCCGCGCGTGTCCATTCAAAACAGGCTCAGCTGCGCCTTCTCCTTCTCGGGCTTCACGAACAGGTCCGTCCGCAGCCGCCGGCGCGCGGTGTTGAAGCCGATGCGCTCGGCCGCCAGCTCGAAGCGCCGCCCGATCATCCAGGCATAGGGGCCGGAGCCGACCATGCGCTGACCCCATTGCGAATCGTAGTCCTTGCCGCCGCGCGTCGAGCGGATCAGCGACATCACATGCCTGAGCTTGTCGGGATGGTGCGCCAGCAGCCATTCCTGCACGATGTCGCGCACTTCGAGCGGCAGCCGCAGCAGTACATAGCCGGCCTCCTGTGCGCCCGCCGCCTTGGCAGCGTCGAGGATGCGCTCGATCTCGTGCTCGTTGATCGCCGGCACGATGGGCGCGACCAGCACCGTCACCGGGATGCCGGCCTCGGACAGCTTGCGGATCGTCTCGAGCCGCTTGGGCGGCGAAGCGGCACGCGGCTCCATGCCCCGCGCCGTCTTCGGATCGAGTGTCGTCACCGAGATCGCGACCTTGACCAGCCCCTTCTCCGCCATCGGCGCAAGGATATCGATGTCGCGCTGGACCAGCGCCGATTTGGTGACGATGCCGACCGGGTGGTTGAACTTCGAGAGCACCTCCAGGATCTGGCGCATGATCCTGAGCTTCTTCTCGATCGGCTGATAGGCATCGGTGTTGGTGCCGATGGCGATGGTGCGCGGCTGGTAGGAGGGGGAGCAAAGCTCCTTCTCCAGCAAGGCCGCGGCATCGGGCTTCGCCGTCAGCTTGCTCTCGAAGTCGAGGCCGGGCGAGAGCCCGAGATAGGCGTGGGTCGGCCGCGCGAAACAGTAGACGCATCCATGCTCGCAGCCGCGATAGGGATTGATCGAGCGGTCGAAGGAGATGTCCGGCGAGTCGTTGCGCGTGATGATGCTGCGCGCCTTCTCGTAGGCGATCTCGGTCTTGAACGGCGGCAGCTCTTCCAGAGAGCCCCAGCCGTCATCTTCGGTGACGCGCTGCTCCGCTTCGTAGCGCCCGCCGGGATTGACCGTGGCGCCGCGTCCGCGCCGCCGCTCCGGGTCGATGCGATGACCGGCATAGGCGAGCGGATCGGCCGGCGCGACGACCGGCGCCGAGACGGTCGGCTCCCTGTCGTGCCGGCGCAGCGGCTGAGCCGCCGGATAGGGCCTTTCGGTGGGTCTGGCCTGGGGCATGGCTTTCGAACCGGTTCATGTGCCGGGAATCGGCACGCTCTGGTCTCAGATAGAGTGAACATAACAGGAACAAAAGGCAAGAGCTGCATTGCGACGTGCTGCGCTGCGGCATAGAACACTGCGTATGCTCACAGCCGTGATCCGCGCCGATGGTTCCCCGCGAGCTCTCGCCGCCACGCTGGCCGTGCTGATCCCGGCGGTGGCGGAAGGCTTGCTCGGCCATGCGGTGATCGTCGACACAGTGGGCGCTCCCGATTTCGAGCGCGTCGCCGACACGACCGGCGCCTGCTATCTGCGCATCGGCCCGGCCGAGGCCTGGCAGGGAGGAGCCACCGTGGCGCGCGGCGATCGGCTCGTGCTGTTCGAGGCCGGCGACGTGCCACAGGCACATTGGGCGCTGGTGGTCGAGCGCCATCTGCTCGTCACGCCGGAGGTGCCGGCCCTGATACCGCTGCACGCCGCCCGCGCCGCGCTGCTCGAGCGCGTCGCGCTGTCCTTTGCCGGGCTCAGGCTCCGGTCCGGGCTCGTGCTGCCCAAGGCGATGGTCATGGAAGGGCGCCTCGACCAGGCGCCGCAACGGTTGCCGGTGTGGCGCGAGCGGGCCGGGTAGGGCAATGGCCGGGCCGGCATGACATCGCGTCGTACTCCTCCTAGGCTGGAGCTGTCGGGAGGCTGACATGACGATACCGAGCGAGATTCTTCTGGCGAGCGATCTTTCCTCGCGCACCGACAGGGCGGCGGATCGCGCGCTGCTGCTGGCGCGGGAATGGCATGCGAAACTTGCGATTCTGCATGTCGTGAGTGCAGCGGAGCAGGCCGGTTCCGCCGTTGCGATGGCGGCGTGGCGGGACGAGCTGCCGTTGGCAGCGGGCGAAGCGGAACTGCTGGTTCGCAGCGGCTCATTGCCGGATGTCCTGGCAGAACTGGCCGCCGAGCGTGGCAGCGGGCTGATCGTGACCGGCGTGGCTCGCTACAACGACGTCCGCGACTACGTGGTGGGCACCGCCGTTGACTATATCGTTCGCAGGGCGGCTGTTCCGGTGCTGATCGTCCGCCGGCGCGCCGACCGCCCTTACGGGGCGATCGTCGTCGGCACGGATTTCTCGGAGGGCTCGCGCCGGGCTCTGCTGGCGGCGGCGGAGCTCTTCCCGCAGGCGCGCCTGCTTCTGGTCCATGCCTATCCCGGCCCCGGCCCCAGGACCGATTTCCAAGGCAAGGGCGATTTCCTGCGGGCTGAGGCCGAGGCCGGGATGACGGCCTTCCTCGACGCGGCAAAGCTTCCGGCGAGCCTCAGCGCACGCCTCGATACGCAGGTCGTCGAAGGTAATGCCACTGCGGCCATCGAGCGCTGCCGCGCCGCGGCCGGAGCGCAATTGGTCGTCGTCGGCCGCTACGGCCAGGGCGGCTTTTCCGAAACGGTGATCGGCAGCACCGCCGAAACGATCTTGGGCACGGTCCGGGCCGACATCCTGATCGCGCCCGGCGCCTGATCATCCATATGAGCTAACCGGGCTCGGATTCGGGCAGGCCGTGCGAGGATGCCTATACCTGGTTGCGGAAGGTGTCGCAGCTCTGCATCGAGCCCGACTGGAAGCCGGTGTTGAACCACTTCGTCCGCTGGGCCGAGGAGCCGTGGGTGAAGGAATCCGGCACGACCACGCCCTGCGCCGCCCTCTGCAGCTTGTCGTCGCCGATCGCGGAGGCGGTGCGGATCGCCTCCTCGATATCGCCCTGGTCGAGGCGGCCCATGGCCTGGATGTTGTGAGCCCAGACGCCGGCGAAGCAGTCGGCCTGCAGCTCGATCCGCACCGAGATGGCGTTGGCGTCCCGCTCGGACGAGCGCTCGCGGAGTTGGTTGGCCTTGGGCAGGATGCCGAGCAGGTTCTGGATGTGGTGGCCGACCTCATGGCCGATCACATAGGCATAGGCGAAATCGCCGCCGCCGCCGAGCTTGCGCTGCATCTCCTGGAAGAAGGAAGTATCGAGATAGACCTTCTTGTCCACGGGGCAGTAGAACGGTCCCATCGCCGATTGAGCGGTGCCGCAGCCTGAACGGTCGACGCCGGAGAACAGCACGAGCCGCGGCGCCTGGTAGCGGATATTGGCCTGTTGCGGCAGGATCTTCGTCCAAACGTCCTCGTTCTGTGCCAGCACGGCCGAGACGAAGCGGCCCATCTCGTCCTGCGGTGGTCCGGAGGAGCGGCGGGTTTCCTGCGTCTGTTCGCGTCCTCCGATGCCACCAATCATCTCGGCGCCGCCGATCAGCAGGCGCGGATCGATGCCGAGCGCCCAGCCGAGCAGGCCGAGCACGACCATGGTGCCGATGCCGATGCCGCCGCGCCCGCCGGGCATGCCGGCGAAGCCGCCGCCACCACCGCCGCCGCGCCGGTCCTCGAGATTCTCGGACTGGCGATAATCTTCCCACTGCATGGACGGTTCCTCGACGAAACTCCCCGCAATCTCGCCGGGAGATGCAGGGAACTCAAGCCGTCATTGCAGGTTCCGGCTGAACGAAGCCTGACGGCCTCCGGCTTGCCTAGTGATAGCCGCTGTCGGCCCTGACCTTGCCGCGGAAGGTCCAGTACACGAAGGCGGTGTAGAACAGGATCATCGGCAGCAGGAACGAGACGCCGATCAGCACGAAGATATGGGAGGAGGGCGCCGCCGCGGCATCCCAGATCGTGACGCCGGGCGGAACCAGATAGGGGAAGTTCGAGATCGACAGCCCCAGGAAGCAGAGCAGGAAAATCGCGACCGTCAGCGCGAAGGGCGTGAACTCATGCGCGCCATGGAGCCGCCGCCAGGCGAGATAGCCGCAGAGCGCCGTCAGCACCGGGAAGGGCCAGAGCCAGACGAGATTGGCCGGGGTGAACCAGCGCTCGGCGATGCGCGGATGCGCATAGGGTGTCCACAGCGAGACCAGCACCGCGAAGGCCAGCAATCCCAGCAGCAATGTCTTCGCCTGCCGCCGCGCCCGTTCGGCGACCGGGCCGTCTGTCTTGTAGAGCAGCCAGGTCGCGCCGAGCAGGGCGTAGCCGACGATCACACCGGCGCCGCACATCACCGTGAAGGGCGTCAGCCAGTCGAGCGGGCCGCCGGCGAACTGGCCGTTCTTGACGGTGACGCCCTGAATCAGCCCGCCGAGCACAAGGCCCTGCGAGAAGGCGGCGACGGTCGAGCCCAGCCAGAAGGCAAAGTCCCAGCGCCGATGGTGCGGCTTGGCGACCCAGCGGAATTCGAAGGCGACGCCGCGGAAGATCAGCGCCAGCAGCATCAGCGTGATCGGGATGTAGAAGGCCGGCATGATGATGGCATAGGCCTGCGGGAAGGCGACCCAGAGGCCGCCGCCGCCCAGTACCAGCCAGGTCTCGTTGCCGTCCCAGAACGGGGCGACCGAGTTCATCATCTGGTCGCGCTCGCCTTCGTCCTTCGTCGTCGGGAACAGGATGGCGATGCCGAGGTCGAAGCCGTCGAGCACGACGTAGAGCATCACGGCGGTGCCGATCAGCACGGCCCAGATGACCGGAAGATACCATTCCATCGTCGTGGCTCCTCAGATCGCCGGCTGGATCTTGTCGTCGCTGGGGCGGCCGTCGCCGAAAATCGTGGCGGCCTCCCCCTGCACGGCCTTGAGCGTGCGTTTCGAGGGCTGCTCGGGAGCGTCTGCGCCGCCGATTTCGTCCGGTCCCTTGTCGATCAGGCGGTTGATCAGGAGGATGCCGGCCGTGAACACCACCGAATAGACGCAGACGAACAGGATGAGCGAGATCGCGACCTGCGTCGCCGTGACCGGCGAGACTGCATCGGCCGAGCGGATGATGCCCGTCGCCAGCCAGGGCTGGCGGCCGACCTCGGTGACGAACCAGCCCGACAGGATGGCGAGGAAGCCGGCGGGCCAGGAATACTGCGCGATCCAGAGCCAGCGCCGCGATTCGAACACCGTGCCCTTGCGCCAGAGCCAGGCGCCGATCCAGCCGAACAGGATCATCAGCATGCCGATGCCCACCATCGAGCGGAAGGCGAAGAAGGGGATCAGGACCGGCGGCCGGTCCTGCACGGCGAAATCCTTCAGGCTCGGGAAGAGCGCGTTCATGCTGCCATGGGTGACGAGGCTGGCGACGCCGGGGATCGAGATCTCGAACCGGTTGAGTTCGGCCTTCTCGTCGGGCCAGGCGAAGAGCACGAGAGCGCCGGGCTTCGAGGAATCCCAGTGCGCCTCGATCGCGGCCAGCTTCGCCGGCTGGTAGGTCGCGGTGTCGCGGCCGTGGAAATCGCCGATCACCGCCTGCAGCGGCGCGGTCAGCGCTATCATCAGGATCGCCATCCGCACCATCGTCTTGGCCGATTCGGTGCGGTGCCCGGCGAGCAGATGACGTGCGCCGGTCGCCAGCACGACGAAGGCGGTCGTCAGATAGGCCGCGGTCATCATATGGGCGAAACGCAGCGGGAATGTCGGATTGAAGACGATCTTCACCCAGTCGACCGGATAGGCGATGCCGTCGCGCACCTCATGTCCAGCCGGATACTGCATCCAGCTATTGGCCGAGAGGATCCAGAAGCCCGAGAGTGCCGTGCCGCCCGCGACGATCAGCGCCGAGGTGAAGTGCAGCCAGGCCGGCACCCGCTTCCAGCCGAACAGCATCACGCCGAGGAAGGAGGCTTCGAGGAAGAAGGCCGAGAGCACCTCGTAGCCGATCAGCGGCCCCACGACATTGCCGACCGCGGTCGAGAACCGGCTCCAGTTGGTGCCGAACTGGTAGGACAGCACGATGCCCGAGACCACGCCCATCGCGAAGGAGACCGCGAAGATCTTGGTCCAGAACCGGGCGAGCAGGTGGAACTTCTGATCGCCGGTCTTCAGCCAGAGGCCGAGCAGCGTCGCGATATAGGCGGAAAGCCCGATGGTGAAGGCGGGAAAAACGATGTGGAAGGAAACGGTGAAGGCGAATTGAATGCGCGAAAGCAGAAAAGCGTCGAGTTCCATCGCAAGGCTCCGGCCGGCTGCCGCCTTGGGGCGGCTCGAAACGACTCTTCTGAGGCAGCATCGTCGCTCTTGCCCAGATTAGTCAAATTCGAAGCCCGGCGAGGCGCGGCAATGTCGCAGGCGCCGGGCCGCGTTGTCGCAGGGGCGGAAAATCCACAGCCTCCGCCGGTGACGGATGGGCGCCAGGCTCCGCGCCCGCTTGCTCGAAACGGAATGCCCCTCTCGCCCCTGCGGGGACCTCGCGCTACTCGTATTCGCCCTCGATATCCTTGCCGGTGTAGTCCGTCATCAGCGCCGTCGCGATCAGGCTGAGCACGGCGCAGGCGAGGATGTAGAACGAGATCGCATAGGCCGTCCCATACTTGGCGAACAGCCAGGCGGCGATGAGCGGAGCCGGGCCGCCGGCGATCACCGAGGCGAGCTGGTAGCCGAGCGAGGCGCCGCTATAGCGCAGGCGCCCGGTGAAGGATTCCGCGATCAGCGCCGCCTGCGGTCCATACATCATGTCATGCGGCACGAGCGAGATGACGATGGCGAGGAAGATCATCGCCGCCGAGCCGGTATTCAGCATCCCGAAATAGATGAAGCCGAAGGCGCCGGTAGCTGCGGCGCCGATCATATACATGCGCCTGCGTCCGATCAGATCGGAGATGTGACCGAAGAGTGGGATCGAAACGAACGACAGGATCGAGCCCGCCAGCACGGCGACGAGCAGAAAGTCGCGCGAGACCTTCAGTGTCCCGACGCCATAGGCGAAGACGAAGGCGGTGAAGATGTAGAAGGGCGCCTGCTCCGCCATGCGCAGGAGCGCGCAGAGCAGAATCTCCCTGGGCTGGCGCCGAACCACCTCCAGCATCGGCGCGCGCTCAACCTTGTTTTCGGCGACGAGCCTGCGGAATATCGGCGTTTCCATGATGCCGAGCCGGATCCAGAGGCCGATCGCGACGAGCACGAGGCTCAGCAGGAATGGAACCCGCCAGCCCCAGGTCAGGAATTGATCGCCGGAGAGCCAGCTGAAGGCGAGGACCGCGAGATTGGCGAGGAAGAGGCCGCAAGGCACGCCGAACTGCGGCCAGGACGCGATGAAGCCGCGATGGTTGGATGTCCGCGCCCATTCCATCGAGAGTAGTACGGAACCGCCCCATTCGCCGCCGACCCCGACGCCCTGGACGAAGCGCAACACCGTCAGGATGATTGCGCCCCAGATGCCGATGCTCTCGTAGGTCGGGACGAGTCCGACGAGGAAGGTCGCGATTCCCATCAGCATGAGCGTGGCGATGAGCGTCGATTTGCGGCCGACGCGATCGCCATAATGGCCGAAGATCGCCGCGCCGACTGGCCGGGCGAGAAAACCGACCGCATAGATGGCGAAGGCCTCCAGCGTGCCGACGAGCGGCTCCGATCGCGGGAAGAACAGCCGGGCGAAGACCAGGCCGGTCACCGTGCTGTAGAGGAAGAAATCATACCATTCGATCGCGGTCCCGATCGTGCTTGCGACGATGGCACGTCGAAGTTGCCTGCCATGCTCTTCTTCGGACAACGTGCCGACGCCAAAATCGATGGCTGCCATGGTCAGCCTCCAAGCATCGATGGTCCGCTGCGCAGGCCGCTGCAAAATCAAACAATATTATATCGCAAATTGTCGGAAATGGCCATTTTCTCAAGCGCTGGCGGTTGGGCAATCGCTTCAAGTTGATCGACCGTCCCGTGGTTCCCGGCGGAGGCCACCGGCATTGCGAGCAGCGTCAACGCGAAGCAATCCAGGGGCTACGGCGCGAGCCCTTCCGGGTTGCTTCGCTTTCGTTCCCGATGACGCGGAGGTGGTTGCGGTCTTGAGGCATTCACGCCGGGGATGCCTTAAGGTAAAGCGGTCGCCCCGGAGATGGCCGGTTTCCAATGCTCTCCGCGCCATTCCGGCCTGCCCATCGTCGCTAACGGCCTCTGATCCCGCTCAGGACGCTTGGTGATCGCTGGTTTGGCAGGCCCGGTCCGGGCGCCGCGACTGCAAACGCGACTCGGCGGCCGTCATCTCGCATCTTTCAATTCCGTTCTGCATCGAGATTTCCTGAGATTATGCTGGCCACGAGCGTGCGAGCTGGGATAGCATCCAAGACGGTCTGAAGCATCCGTTCAATTTTTTCTGCCTGGAATGTTGAAGCCTTCCGACGGGTCCGCAGGCCAATACTGCTTGCGTTAGCTAACCGATTAATTTCGTACGACGAAATCGGTTCTCGCCGCATTCGGCGAGAAGTCGCTCGCGCATGTCTTTGGGGAATGGGGTCTGCCAAGTATTGGAGGGTCACATGGTATCTAGTTGTGAACCGAACGGAATACCGACGACCACTCGAGAAGGCCTGCAACAAGCATTGAACGGTTGGCGCGCGCGATCCAGCGCCGCGCTGCTCGGCACGGCAGCGCTGATATCGCTGGCCTTGGCCGGCCCGGCAATCGCGCAAGCGCCTGCTCAGCCGCCCGCGCAGCAGCAACGGCCCAACATCGTCGTCATCATGGGCGACGACATCGGCATCTGGAACATCGGCGCATACCACCGCGGCATGATGGCGGGCCGCACGCCGAATCTCGACAAGCTTGCTGCCGAGGGCATGCTGTTCACCGACTACTATGCCGAGGCGAGCTGCACGGCCGGACGCGCCAACTTCATCACCGGCGAGCTGCCGATCCGCACCGGGATGACCACGGTAGGACAAGCGGGAGCACCCATCGGCTTGCCTGCCCAAGCCGTGACGATCGCCACCGCGCTTAAGGGCATGGGCTACGCCACCGGCCAGTTCGGCAAGAACCACCTTGGCGACAAGAACGAATTTCTGCCGACGGTGCACGGCTTCGACGAGTTCTTCGGCTATCTCTATCACCTCGATGCGATGGAAGACCCCTGCCATCCGAACTACCCGCAGAACCTCAGGTCGCAGGTCGGGCCTCGCAACATGCTTCACACGTTCGCGACGACCAACGACGACCCGACGGTCGATCCGCGTTGGGGCAAGGTCGGCAAGCAGTCGATCGCGGACGCGGGCGAACTGTGCCCGAAGCGCATGGAAACCGTGGATGATGAAATCCGCGACCTTTCCTTCAGGTTCCTCGACAAGGCCAAGGCGGACAACAAGCCGTTCTTCCTCTGGCTCAATCCGACACGCATGCACATCGTCACGCATCTGTCGCCCAAATACGAGGCGATGCGGAACTCGACCAACGGCTGGAGCATTCACGAAGCCGGCATGGCTCAGCTCGACGACGACGTCGGCCTGGTGATGAAGAAGCTCAAGGACATGGGCGTGGATGACAACACCATCGTCATCTTCACCACCGACAACGGCACCGAGGCGTTCACCTGGCCGGACGGTGGACAGACGCCATTTGYGCAGAGCAAGGGCACGATCATGGAAGGCGGGTTCCGTGCACCGGCGATGATCCGTTGGCCGGGCAAGGTGCCGGCGGGCAAGGTCGAGAACGGCATCGTTTCCGGGCTCGACTGGTTCCCGACATTGCTGGCCGCGGCCGGCAACCCGAACATCGCCGAGGAGCTGAAAAAGGGTAAGCAAATCGGTGACCGCACCTACAAGGTCTATCTGGACGGCTACAATCAGATGGATCTGATCACCGGCAAGGGCCCGTCGAACCGAAACGAGATCTGGTACTTCGGGGAAAGCGAGCTCGGAGCGGTGCGTATCGGCGACTACAAGTATCGTTTCATCGACCAGCCCGACGGCTGGCTCGGCGACAAGACCAAGGCGGACGTGCCCTATCTGACCAACCTTCGCCTCGATCCGTTCGAGCGCACGGGCTGGCCGGAAAACGGTACCAAGTCCGGATCGCAGGAATACTTCCAGTGGTTCAAATACGAATTCTGGCGCTTCGTATTCGTGCAGGACCAGGTCGAGAAGCTGGCCATGACGGCGATCGAGTTCCCGCCGATGCAGAAGGGCGCAAGCTTCAATCTTGATGCCGTGAAGGCGAAAATCCAGGCCGCCCAAGCGGCGATGGCCAAGTAAGGATGGCCATGGCAGACTGCAGGAAGTGAGGCTCATCGCGGCGGGCGGCTCGGACAGGGCCGCCCGCCAGTCGGTGCGAGGTCATCCAGAATACGCGCGGTGTTTAGGGATGGCCGCTGAGGATCGATCTCGCACCACCGGCAAACCAGCAGCCGCGGCAGGACTATGGGCTCGGGGGCCGCTGCCGCTCACTGACGGTTCGAAGCAGGACCGAAACGAGATTTCCGCTTGCCCGCCCACCACCGCCAATCTGGAGGCCTGGCTTCGGTTCTAGGAGCCTGCCGCAAGCGCGGCCTTGAGGGCGCGCAGGTCGCGCCAGGCGAGGCGCTTCTGCAGCGGCTGCCGCAGCAGATAGGCCGGGTGCAGCGTCGCGATGGCGCGGATGCGCCGGGAGCCGGTGTCGTACTCCACCCATTGTCCGCGCGAGCGCAGGATGCCGCTGAAGCCGAGCAGCCCCTGCGCGGAGGGGCCGCCGACGCAGACCAGGATGTCGGGGTCGGCGAGCTCGATCTGGCGCTGGATGAAGGGCAGGCAGATCGCGACCTCCTGCGGCGTCGGCGTGCGGTTGCCCGGCGGCCGCCAGGGCAGGAGGTTGGCGATGTAGACGTCGTTCTGGCGGCTGAGCCCGATCGCCGCCAGCATCCGGTCGAGCAATTGGCCGGAACGGCCGACGAAGGGGAAGCCGAGCCGATCCTCGTCGGCACCGGGGGCTTCGCCGACCATCATCACCCGTCCCTGCGGGTTGCCGTCCGCGAAGACGAGGTTCTTGGCCGTCGCCTTCAGGGCGCAGCCTTCGAACTTGGCGAGCGCTTCCTTCAACTCGTCGAGCGTGCGTGCCTCGCGGGCGAGCGCACGAGCGCTGACTGTCGCGTCGTCAGGCGCGGTGGCTGCCGCCGCGATCGGCCGGGCAGGGGCGGCCGGTCGGCCCGGCAGCGGGCGCAGGCGCGGCTGGCCGGCGCCGGCGGAGGGGGGCGGTTCGGCGAAATGATTGCGCGGCGTCTCGTCGAGCGCCTCGGTCACGCCCATCTCGGCGTACCAGCTCAAAAGCTCGTAAGGGTCTGGCGCGTCGGGGCCGACTGTATCGGACAGGCTCATCCGCGCATCCTATACGCTGCAAAGCCGCTTCGCGAGCCAACGCAGTTGCAAAATGGAACGGGCGCTTGGATAGAGGGGTTCCAGACTGGATGGAAGCCGAGCGTTGAACGAGTCGGCGAAACAGTTCATATATAAACTAATCGCGCGATGCGGGTTGCCAAGGCGGAGGGCAGGATGGATCTCAAGGAAGCGCAGAGCGAACCGCGCGAGAGCATGGACTATGACGTCGTCATCGTCGGCGCGGGCCCTGCGGGTCTGGCGGCTGCGATCCGGCTGAAGCAGCTCGACGAGAACATCTCGGTCGTCGTGGTCGAGAAGGGGGCCGAGGTCGGCGCTCACATTCTCTCCGGCGCCGTCATCGATCCGATCGGCCTCGACCGCCTCGTGCCGGATTGGCGCGACGATCCCGACCGCCCACTGACCACAGAGGTCAAGGAAGACGTCTTCTATTTCCTCACCCAGCCGAACGGCATCCGCCTGCCGAATTTCGGCATGCCCTCGCTGATGAACAATCACGGCAACTTCGTCGGCTCGCTCGGGCTGGTGGCGAAGTTCCTGGCCGCCCGCGCCGAGGCGTTCGGCGTCGAAATCTACCCGGGCTTCGCCGCCGCGGAGCTGCTCTTTAACGAGGACGGCTCGGTCGCCGGCATCGCCACCGGTGACATGGGCATCGCCAAGGACGGCACAGTCTCCGAGCGCTTCACCCGCGGCATGGAATTGCGCGGCCGCTATACGTTGCTGGGCGAGGGCGCGCGCGGCTCGCTTTCAAAGATCGCGATCAAGAAGTTTGGTTTGGACGCCGGCCGCGAGCCGCAGAAATACGGCATCGGCCTCAAGGAGCTCTGGCAGGTCAAGCCCGAGAAGTTCCACAAGGGCCGCGTCCAGCACTCCTTCGGCTGGCCGCTCGACAACAGCACCGGCGGCGGCTCCTTCCTTTACCATTTCGACGATAATCTGGTTTCCGTCGGCTTCGTCGTGCATCTGAACTATCAGAATCCGACGCTCTCGCCCTTCGACGAATTCCAGCGCTTCAAGACCCACCCGCTGATCCGCGACACCTTCGAGGGCGGCAAGCGCATCGCCTATGGCTCGCGCGCCATCACCGAGGGCGGCTTCCAGTCGGTGCCGAAGCTGACCTTCCCGGGCGGTGCGCTGATCGGCTGCGCCGCCGGCTTCGTCAACGTTCCCCGCATCAAGGGCAGCCACAACGCCGTGCTATCCGGCATGCTTGCGGCGGAGAAGCTCGTCCCGGCGCTGCAGGCCGGCCGCAGCCATGACGAGGTCGTCGAGATCGAGACGAGCTGGCGCGACAGCGCCATCGGCAAGGACCTGAAGCTCGTCCGCAACGTCAAGCCGCTCTGGTCGAAGTTCGGCACGCTGGTCGGCATCGGGCTCGGCGGCATCGACATGTGGCTGAACCAGCTCTTCGGCTGGTCGCCCTTCGGCACGCTGAAGCACGGTAAGCCGGACTACGCGACGCTGAAGCCGCTCGCCGAGGTCGAGCCGATCACCTATCCGAAGCCGGACGGCAAGATCTCCTTCGACAAGCTGTCCTCGGTCTTCCTCTCCTCGACCAATCACGAGGAGGATCAGCCGGCGCATCTGAAGCTCACCGACCCCTCGATCCCGATCGGGAAGAACCTGCCGGTTTACGGCGAGCCGGCGCGGCTCTACTGCCCGGCGGGCGTTTACGAGGTCGTCTACGAGAATGCCGAGACGAAGAGCAATCCGCGCTTCGTGATCAACGCGCAGAACTGCGTCCACTGCAAGACCTGCGACATCAAGGACCCGGCCCAGAACATCACCTGGACGGTGCCGGAAGGCGGCGGCGGGCCCGGCTACGCGAATATGTGATCGGCTGATTCAGGAAAAAGGGTGCGCCGGGAGGCGCGCCCTTTAGTCTTTTGGAAAAGGCTGTCAGCCATTGCGCACGACCGGAGCCTCGGCTTCGGCTCGTCCTTGGCGAAGCCGACGAGAAGAGTGACTGCGGCAAAGCTCAGAACAATCTTCTTCATTGGAACGATCCCCATAATGTTGCTGCGTGCACTGCGAGCAGACGAAATATAGACTCGGTATCCTTTGCCGATGACCAATGTTTTCTCGCTGAACCCTGCGGGGAAAACGGGTTCGTTGGGACTGTTGCGCCGCCGCTACGAAGCCGCCGCATTCGCGCTGAGCCCCGCTTGCCGGCTCGCCCGGAAACCGCCATCTTGGCGGCCTACGCGAGCCATCACGGTCCGCCGAATGAGCGCCCGGAGCATTGGGCGGCGGACCGAGGGAGAAGAGCAGTCGTGACATTTCTGAAGAAGGTGCGTGCCTCCGGTACGGCTGCTGCCTTGTCGTTGTTGATGGTTCTGCCGGTGGCCGCCGCGGCCCAGGGAGCGACCGCGCCGCGTTCGTCTGATTCGCTGGAGCCGGCCGACAGCCTCGAAGGGAATTATCTTGCCGCCATCGTGGCGGGCGCCTCGCGCGATCTCGGCGCGGCCTCGGTTTATCTGCGCGAAGCCGTGCGGGAAGACCCGCGCAACAGCGAGTTGCTGGAGCGCGCTTTCGTCGCCTTTCTCGCCGACGGCGCCATGCCTGACGCCTTCCGCGCTGCCGACAAGCTGATCCAGCAGGATCCGAGCAATGGCCTGGCGCAGCTTGTCATCGGCATCCGCTCGATCAAGCAGAAGAGCTACCAGACCGCCCGCAATCATCTCCAGCGCGGCGGTCGCGGCCGGGCGGCCGACATCACGGCCACGCTCCTTTCCGCCTGGTCCTATCTTGGATCCGGCAACTCCAAACGCGCCATCGAGACGCTGGAGCGTCTGAAGGGCGAGCCTTCCTACAACCTCTTCCGCGACTATCATGCCGGCCTGATTCTCGACGCCGCCGGGCGCAAGGCGGAGGCCGAAAAGCGGCTGAAGGCCGCCTACGACGCCGAGAAGACGACGTTGCGCCTCGTTGATCTCTGGGCGCGCTTCCAGGCCCGCAGCGGCGACTATGCCGGCGCGGCTGCGACCTACGCCGATTTCGACCGGCTGCTGCCCAACCACCCGATCATCCGCGAAGGAATGTCGCTGGTTTCGAAGAAGGAGGCGCCGCCGCGCCAGATCCAGACGCCGCAGCAGGGCGCGGCCGAGGTGCTCTACGGGCTCGCCAGCGCCGGCAATCGCCAGGGCGACGAGGCCGCTGCTCTCCTCTACCTGCGCATGGCGATCTATCTGGATCCCGGTCATGACCTCGCCATCCTGACGCTGGGCGACATCCTGGAGCGGGCTCGCCAGCCCGAGGATGCGGTCGCGGTCTATGACAAGATGCCAGCCTCCTCGCCGCTGCGCTCGAACGCCGAGATCCAGGCGGGCCTCGCGCTGGAGAACCTTGGCAAGCCCGACGAGGCCGTGAAGCACCTGCAGAAGGTCATCGCGGAACGGCCGGACGATGTCGACGCGCTCGCCGCGCTGGGCAATATCTATCGCTCGCGCAAGCAGTTCGCCGAGGCGGCCGCCGCCTACGACAAGGCCATCGACAAGCTCGCCTCGCCCGGCCGCGCCAACTGGGATCTCTACTATTTCCGCGGCATCGCCCGGGAACGTATCAACCGGTGGCCGGAGGCCGAGGCCGATCTGCGCAAGGCGCTGGAATTGCTGCCCGATCCTCTCGGCCGCGAGCGCGCGCTGGTGCTGAACTATCTCGGCTATTCGCTGGTCGACAAGCACCTCAAGCTCGACGAGGGGCTGAGCATGTTGCGCCGCGCCGTCGAGTTGCGCCCACGCGACGGTTACATCATCGACTCGCTCGGCTGGGCCTATTACCGGCTCGGCCGTTACGAGGATGCCGCTCGCGAGATCGAGCGCGCGGCTGAGCTGCGCCCCTCGGACCCGGTGATCAACGACCATCTCGGCGATGTCTATTGGCGCACGGGCCGCCAGCTCGAGGCGAAGTATCAGTGGAACCATGCCCGCGATCTCAAGCCCGAGCCCGAGGATCTCGAGAAGATCCAGCGCAAGATCGAGCGCGGGCTGGAAGATCCTTCGGCCAATGTGGTCGACGAGGCCAAGAAGGACGGCGGCTGACGCTGATCACCGCGCTGGGCTGAACCGGGAGCGGCTGTGGCTCTACCGCTGACGACGCGCGCGCGCGCCAAGGTCAATCTCGACCTGCGGGTCCTGGGCCGGCGCGAGGACGGCTATCACGAGCTCGAAAGCCTGGTGGCCTTCGCCGGGGTCGGGGATGAGCTGACGCTGGAGCCGGATGCGCCGCTCTCTCTGTCCCTCGCCGGTCCGCGCGCGGCGGGGCTGTCTGCCGAGGACGACAACCTCGTCCTGCGTGCTGCGCGCGCGCTCGCGACAGTCCGTCCCGGCCTGCGTCTGGGGCGCTTCCATCTCGTCAAGCGACTGCCCGTCGCTTCGGGAATCGGTGGCGGTTCGGCTGACGCGGCCGCGGCGCTGCGTCTGGTCGCGCGCCTGAACGGCATTGCTCAAACCGATCAGGCTCTGCTGGGCGTCGCCGCGAAAGTCGGCGCCGACGTGCCGGTCTGCCTTGATTCGCGGGCGCGGCTGATGGCCGGCGTCGGCGAGCGGCTCGGGCCGGTGCTGCACCTGCCGCCGCTTTTCGCCGTGCTGGCCAATCCAGGCGTGGCGGTCGAGACGGTCGCGGTCTTTCGCACCCTGGGGCTGGAGCCGGGGCAAAAAAAGACAGTCTCGCGTACCGCGCCTGATTTGGTGCCGAGAGGGGAGTTCTTCGAGGCGCTCGCCGCCTCCCAGAACGATCTGGCGGCGGCTGCCCGGCGTGTCGCACCGGCGATCGACGAGGTGGTGGAGCGGCTGGCCGGCTTGCCGGGCTGCCGGCTTGCGCGCATGTCCGGGTCGGGCGCGACCTGCTTTGCGCTGTTCGACGATTGCTCGGCCAGCGCCGAGGCTGCGCGCGCGCTGGCGAAGGCTCGTCCGGACTGGTGGGTGAAGCCGACGCTGCTGCGTTGAGCCGCGCCGGCGCGGCTTCAGTGTGCCCGCGCCACGCAGAAATCGACGGCGGCGTTGAGCGCCTGCTTCATCGGCGAGGCCGGGAACAGGCCGAGCGCATCCTTGGCCATGCGGGCATAGTGTTCGGCGCGCGCGATGGTGTCGTCCAGCGCCTTGTGCCGACGCATGATCGCTTGCGCTTCTTCCAGATCGCCGTCGCGAATTTCGCCGTCCTGAAGGGTGCGCTTCCAGAAGGCGCGCTCCGCCTCGTCGCCGCGGCGGAAGGAGAGCACGACGGGCAGGGTGATTTTGCCCTCGCGGAAATCGTCGCCGGTGTTCTTGCCGAGCTTCGCCGCGACGCCGCCATAGTCCAGCGCGTCGTCGATGAGCTGGAAGGCGATGCCGAGATTGAGCCCGTAGCTGCGGCAGGCGGCGGCGTCCGCCTTTGAGGAATTGGCGATCACCGGGCCGACCTCGCAGGCGGCGGCGAAGAGCTCCGCCGTCTTGCCGCGGATGACCGAGAGATACTCGTCCTCGGTCGTCTCGGTGTTCTTGGCGACGGAGAGCTGCAGAACCTCGCCCTCGGCGATCACCGCCGCGGCCGTGGAGAGAATGTCGAGCGCCCTGAGCGAGCCGACCTCGACCATCATTTTGAAGGCCTGGCCCAGCAGGAAATCGCCGACGAGCACGCTCGCCTCGTTGCCCCAGAGCATGCGTGCGGCGAGCTTGCCGCGGCGCATGTCGCTCTCGTCGACGACGTCGTCATGCAGCAGTGTCGCGGTGTGCATGAACTCGACGGACGCCGCGAGCTTGACGTGGCCTTCGCCCCGGTAGCCGCAGAGATCGGCCATGGCGAGCGTCAGCATCGGCCGCAGGCGCTTGCCGCCCGAGGAGATCAGATGGTTCGCGACCTCCGGGATCATCGTGACCTCGGAGCCGGTGCGCGACAGGATCATCGCATTGACCCGCTCCATGTCGGCGCGCGCCAGCGCGACTAGCGGCTCGATGCTCGCCTGATTCGATTCCCGTTCCTCGAGGGAGACGACGACACCCACTGAAGCACTCCGGATCAGATTCTCGCGCCAGGGCGACGCCCCGCAGCCATGCCACAACCGTTGCATGGGACGCCAGCCCCCTGCAAACCGTCGCGACGCCGCAGCTTGCGCGAAGGGGGCGGGTCGGGCTCCATGGGGCGATGCACGAACTCATGCGCACCAACGACCTCATCCTGCTCGGCGCCGTCGAGGCCCTGCTGGAATCAGCCGGGCTGGATTGCCTGATCGCGGACCAGCATATGAGCGCCCTGGAGGGCATGACCGGCGCCTTTCCACGCCGGCTGCTGGTGCGCGCCGCGGACAAGCGCCGGGCGCGGGCTCTTCTGATCGAAGCCGGTTACGGAGCCGAGCTGCGCGATGAGTGAGGTGAAAACGCCGCTTGCGTTGGGCGAAATCGTCGAGGATCGGCTGCTCGACGGCCGGCTTCGCCTCCACCAGCCGCGCAAGGGCCACCGCGCCGGCACCGACGCCATCCTGCTCGCGGCGGCGCTGCCCGAGCTCGATGGCGGAACGCTCCTCGATATCGGCGCGGGCGTAGGGACGGTGGGGCTCGCTGCTGCGCTGTTGCGCCCTGCCTTGCGCTTCGCATTGCTGGAGCGCGATCCCGAACTGGCGACCTTGGCGAGGCAGAACATCGCGCTGAACGGCATGGCCGGTCGCGGGATTGTCATCGCGGCCGATGTCACCGCGCCGTCGGCGCAACTGGAATCGGCGGGCCTGAAGCCGGCTTCCTTCGATGCGGTCGCGATGAACCCGCCCTTCTATCCGCAGGGTGGAACGCGCGCCTCGCCGACGCCCAACCGCCGGGCGGCTCATGTGGCGGAGGGCGATCTCGAGCCCTGGCTGCGTGCCGCGCGGCGGGCACTGAAGCCCGGCGGCCTGCTCGCGATCATCCATCGGGCCGAGGCGCTGCCGGATCTGCTTGCGGGCCTGGGCTCAGGCTTCGGCACTGTCACGATCCGGCCCGTCCATGGCGTCGCCGACAGGCCGGCGATTCGGGTTGTCGTCACGGCGGTGCTGAACAGCAGAAGGCCGGCAGAGCTGTTGCCGGCCTTCGTGATCAACGGGCTCGACGGCCGCTTCACGGCGGAGAGCGAGGCCGTGCATCGCGGGCAGGCGCGCCTTTAGCATCGGACCGAAAAGTGGAATCCACTTTTCGGAATAATCCGATGCGATAGCGGTGACCTGGCGGCTTACCAGTAGTAGCGCGGCGGCGGCGCGAAGAGCGGCGGAGGCGGCGGCGGGGCGTAGTAGCGCGGACCATAGTAGCGGCGCGGGCCGTAGTAGCGCGGGCCGTAATAGGGGCGCGGCGGGCCGTAATAGCGGCGCGGGCCGTAATAGTACTGGGCCTGCTGCACCATGCCGCCGGCAGCATCGACCAGCGGCGCAGCCGCGACCGGCGCGGCGGAGGCCGGGGCGGCGCTCAGGGCTGCAACGCCCAGCGTGCCGACCGTCACGGCGGAGAGAAGCATCGTCTTGAACATGATATCCTCCTGCGATGGCGTCGGCGGTCATGGCTTGCGGTGACCAACGCCGTCCATGGGAGGGGAAACTATCCCCCTTAACCTGAACGGCGCGAAACCGCGCCGTTCAGCCAGCCTTCATTGAGCGGCCAATCATGGCCGCAATGCGTCAGCCTCAGCGGCAGACCCGTACAGGGCGGATCACCCAGCGCCAGCCGTTCCACACGCGGCGTTCCGACCAGAAACAGCGCGGACGGTAGTAGGGGCGCGGGCCATAATAGCGGCGCGGGCCGCGATAGTAGTATTGAGCCTGCTCGATTAGGCCCTGGCCGGCTTGCGCAGTCTGCCCGGCCGGAGCTGCGATCGGAGCGGCCGAGGCCGGGGCGGCCATCATGGCGAAGCCGCCAAGCGCGCCTGTCACGGCAGCCGCGAGAAGCGTTGTCCGGAACATCGTGTTCTCCATCGATAGCCATCGGCCGTGCCGATGGACGACTTGTCGTCCCTACAAGGAACTTGGGCCGTTTCACCTGAACGGCGCGAAACCGCGCCGTTCAGCTTGCCTTCATCGAGGCGGGTGGCCGGCTTAGCGGCAGACGCGGTGCTGGCGCACGATCCAGCGGTGGCCGTTCCAGACGCGGCGGGTTTCGGTCCAGCAGCGACGAGCATGCGGGCGGCCCGGGCCGTAATGCGGGCGACCCCGGTGCCAGGCCTGCTGGACGAGACCGGTCTCGGCGCCCGCACCCAGGGCCGAACCGGCCGAAATCGGGGCTGCGGAGGCCGGGGCGCTGCTCATGGCGGCACCGAGCAAGGTTGCTGCGCCGAAGGCGGCGGCAATGATGCGGGTTGTCAACATGGGCGTACTCCTTTGTTAATCCAGCCGCTGGCCCGCCATCAAATGCTCGCCCCCGAACATTGCGGACCATGCGGTCGTCTCGTGGTTAGCAGACCGGGTATGAACGAAATCTGTCCGGTTCCGGTTCCGGCCCGCGCTTGACCATGGCTGGCCCGAACCCTAATCACCGCCATTCCTTTGTTATTGGAAGGTTGCAGGCATTTGTCCGCCCCCGTGCCACACTCGCTTTCCACCATCCCGGCTTCCTCCCCGGCGATGGACCCGAACCGCTCCTTCCAGGGGCTGTTGCTGACGCTGCAGCGCTTCTGGGCCGAGCGAGGTTGCGTGGTGCTCCAGCCCTACGACATGGAGGTTGGCGCCGGCACCTTCCATCCGGCGACGACGCTGCGCGCGCTCGGGCCGAAGCCATGGAAGGCGGCCTATGTCCAGCCCTCGCGCCGCCCCAAGGATGGTCGTTACGGCGAGAACCCCAACCGCCTGCAGCATTACTACCAGTTCCAGGTCATCCTGAAGCCGTCGCCGCCGGACCTGCAGCAGCTCTATCTCGACTCGCTCAGGGCGATCGGCGTCGATCTCGGCCTGCATGACGTGCGCTTCGTCGAGGACGACTGGGAGAGCCCGACGCTCGGCGCCTGGGGCCTCGGCTGGGAATGCTGGTGCGACGGCATGGAAGTCAGCCAGTTCACTTACTTTCAGCAGGTCGCGGGCGTCGAATGCGCGCCGGTCGCGGGCGAACTGACCTACGGGCTCGAGCGGCTGGCGATGTATGTTCAGGGCGTTGAGAACGTCTACGACCTCAACTTCAATGGCCTCGATGGCGAGGACCGCATCTCCTATGGCGACGTCTTCCTGCAGGCCGAGCAGGAATATTCGCGGCACAATTTCGAGCATGCCAATACCGAGATGCTGTTTCGGCATTTCTCGGATGCGGAGGCCGAGTGCAAGGCGCTGCTCGCAGCCGGCGAGCCGGCTTCCGGCGCCAACCAGCCTCGCCACCAGCTCGCCCTGCCGGCTTATGACCAGTGCATCAAGGCGAGCCACATCTTCAACCTGCTCGACGCGCGCGGCGTGATCTCGGTCACCGAGCGGCAGAGCTACATCCTGCGCGTGCGTGAACTCGCCAAGGCCTGCGGCGCGGCCTGGCTGAAGACCGCCGGCGGGGGAGCTGCGTGATGCCCGATCTTCTGCTCGAACTGTTCTCGGAAGAAATTCCCGCGCGCATGCAGCGCAAGGCCGGCGAGGACCTCAAGAAGCTCGTCACCGACGCGCTGGTCGAGCGCGGTCTCGTCTATGAGGGCGCCAAGGCCTTCGCGACGCCGCGCCGCCTCACGCTGCACATCGCCGGCCTGCCCGTGCGCGGCCGCGACGTGCGCGAGGAACGAAAAGGTCCGCGCGTCGGCGCGCCCGATGCCGCCGTGCAGGGCTTCCTCAAGGCGGCAGGGCTGACCTCGCTCGATCAGGCAACCATCGTCAGCGATCCGAAGAAGGGCGACAGCTACGTCGCCATCATCGAGAAGCCCGGGCAGGAGACCGTTCAGGCGATCGCCGAGATCGTCCCGGCCGTGATCCGCTCCTTCCCCTGGCCGAAATCGATGCGCTGGGGCAAGGCCTCGGCCGCCGGCGCCAGCCTGCGCTGGGTGCGTCCGCTGCACTCGATCCTCTGCACCTTCGGCGCCGAGACCGAGGACCCGGAAATCGTGCCCTTCGAAGTCGACGGCATCGTCTCGGGCAACGTCACCCATGGCCACCGCTTCCACGCGCCCGGCCCGATCACGGTGAAACGGCTCGACGACTATGTGACTTCGCTGGAGAAGGCGAAGGTCGTGCTCGACGCCGACCGCCGCAAGGAGATCATCCTCACCGACGCCCGCAACCTCGCCTTCGCGCAGGGACTCGATCTCGTCGAGGATGAGGGGCTGCTGGAGGAGGTCGCCGGCCTCGTCGAATGGCCGGTCGTGCTGATGGGCTCCTTCGAGGAACGCTTCCTCGACATTCCCGGCGAGGCGATCCGCGCCACCATCCGCGCCAACCAGAAATGCTTCGTGCTGCGCGACCCCGCGACAGGCGATCTTGCCAATCGCTTCATCCTGGTCTCGAACCTCCTCGCCAGCGATGGCGGCGTGGCGATCACCGCCGGCAACGGCCGCGTCGTGCGTGCCCGCCTCTCGGACGCCGCCTATTTCTGGCAGACCGACCGAGGCTCGCTGCCGGACCTTGGCACCTTCGAAGAGAGCGCTGCAAAGCTCGGTCTCGATCTGGCCAAGCCGCTCGACCAGCGCATGGCCAAGCTCGACAAGCTCGGCGTCGTCTTCCACGCCAAGCTCGGCACGCAAGGCGAGCGCGTCCAGCGTATCGCTGCGCTGGCCAGGGAGCTGGCGCCCATCGTCGGTGCCGATCCCGAGAAGGCCGAGCGCGCCGCCAAGCTCGCCAAGGCCGACCTGCCGACCGAGATGGTCGGCGAGTTCCCGGAATTGCAGGGCCTGATGGGCCGGAAATATGCCGAGCTGCAGGGCGAGGACGCTTCGGTCGCTGCTGCGGTCGAGGAGCACTACAAGCCGCTCGGCCCATCCGACCGCGTCCCGGCCGATCCGGTCTCGGTCGCGGTGGCGCTGGCCGACAAGCTCGACACGCTCGTCGGCTTCTGGGCCATCGACGAGAAGCCGACCGGCAGCAAGGACCCCTACGCGCTGAGGCGAGCGGCCCTGGGTGTGATCCGGTTGGTGGTTGAGAATGGAGTGCGCTTTAGCCCTGTCGCCTATGTCGGGCAGGTTATCGAGAGCTTGTTCGTGGCCGCACTACAGCCTGATCGCTTCATGTTAGGCTGGCACTCTGAAGACTTCCCAGAAGTCGGTTCTCAGCGTGAGGTCGCAAAGGCTGCCGCGTCGAATAGCTCGTTTTACATCGACCGAATTCAGTTCGGGACCAACAGACTTTCTACAGACCCGTCCGGCAGCAAAATGCAGATTGTATTGGGTGAGAAATGGGCTTTTCGCCGACCCAAGGAAGTTGCAGCCGATCTCCTCTCCTTCTTCCACGACCGCCTGAAGGTCATGCTTCGCGAACAGGGCGCGCGGCATGATCTCGTTGATGCGGTGATCGGCGAAGGCCCGTCGGATAACGACGACCTCCTCCTCATCACCCGCCGCGTCGCCGCCCTCGGCCGCTTCCTCGACACCGAGGACGGCAAGAATCTGCTCGCGGGTTACAAGCGCGCCGCCAACATCCTCAAGGCCGAGGAGAAGAAGGACGGGGAGGGCGCCTTTGCTGGCGCGCCGGACCTGCACCTCATCGCCGCCGCCGGCCTCATCGAGGAGAAGGCGCTCGCCGTAGCGCTGGCGCAGGCGACGCCGAAGGCCGAGGCCGCCGTCGCCGCCGAGGACTATGAGGGCGCCATGGCGGCGCTCGCCGAATTGCGCCCGGCGGTCGATGCCTTCTTCGACAAGGTCACGGTCAACGATCCCGATCCGGCCCAGCGCGCCAACCGCCTGAAGCTGCTCAACCAGCTGCGCCAGGCGACCCGCGCGGTCGCGGATTTCGATCGCATCGCGGGCTGACGCCCGCCGTCATGCTCGGGCTTGACCCGAGCATCTCGGAAACCAGCGCCTTCTGATCCTGAGATTCTCGGGTCTACGCTGTGCTCCGCCCGAGAATGAGGGGCGCGCGTCATGCTCGCCCTTGTGGCGAGCATCCACGTCTTGACGGTTTCGACGGAGGAAGACCTGGATGGTCGGGACAAGCCCGACCATGACGGTGGGCGCTACCCTGGCGAGCCCGCCCGCCCCTTCGCCGGCAAACCCCTCACCGGAACCTATTCCCACCCTGCGACGTTCTGTCCGCGGGGGCTGACAGGTCGCGAATCCGTCGCGGCAGGGCTCCCGGGGGGCCGGCCACCGGCCGAGATAAAAGGCTGAAAGCATGTCCATTCTGATCTCGTTGCTGATCACCGTTCTCGTCATCGGCCTCGTGCTCTATCTCGTGCGGATGCTGCCGCTTGACGGGCAGATCAAGAACGTCGTGCAGATCATCGTGATCGTGATCGGCATCATCTCGCTGCTGCGCTATCTCGCTGTTTTCTAAGGCGATTGACGGCGCCCGCGCGCTGGTACAGACTTGAATAGGTCCAGAGGGCCCCGGACGCTCCCGTCTCGGGGCCCTTTCCTGTTTCAGGGCAAGACCATGAACGCGCCGAACCGTACCGGCCACATCAGGCTGACCTCCCATCCCGAGCCCGGCAGCGCCGCCGTTCGCTTTCCGATCCGATGGGGCGCAGCCACCGCCGCCGAACGCGGCCCGATCATCGCCTCGACCACCAACCCGGGCGACCGCAACGTCATCGGCGCTCATGGCGGCTCCTATTCGGTCTACCGTGCGCTGGCGATCTCGGCCCGCGCGATGAACCCCTCGCAGCGCCCGGACCTCACCAACACCTACCCAACGGCCGAGATCGCGCCGCAGCCGCAATGGGCCGATCCCAGGAAGATCGTCTCGCTCGATCCTTTCGGCCATACGGTGGCGCAGGATTTCGGCAAGTTGATCAGCGAGGGGATCGACATCCGCCCCTCGATTGCCATCACCAAGGCCAGGCTCAACCTGCCCGAGATTCTCGCGGCCATGGCCGCGCACCGGCTGGCGGCTGACGGGAACATCCTGCATCCCTCCGGCGACATTTCCGTCACCAAGATCGCGGTCGACCCGGTCTGGTACCTGCCCGGCATCGCCGAGCGCTTCGGCACGACGGAGAACGAATTGCGCCGCACGCTCTTCGAGCAGACGGGCGGCATGTATCCCGAATTGGTCACACGGCCGGACCTCAAGGTCTTTCTGCCGCCGATCGGCTCGATCACCGCCTATGTCATGGGCGAGGTCTCCGGCCTTGCCGACCGCAAAACACGCATCGCCTGCCGCGTCCATGACGAGTGCAACGGTTCGGACGTCTTCGGTTCGGACATCTGCACCTGCCGGCCCTACCTCATCCACGGCATCGAGGAATGCGTGCGGGAGGCGCAGAGCGGCGGCGTCGGGCTGATCGTCTACAACCGCAAGGAGGGCCGGGCGCTCGGCGAAGTCACGAAGTTCCTCGTCTACAACGCCCGCAAGCGCCAGGAGGGCGGCGATTCCGCCGCGACCTATTTCGAGCGCACCGAATGCGTCGCCGGCGTACAGGATGCCCGTTTCCAGCAGCTCATGCCGGATGTGCTGCATTGGCTCGGCGTCACCCATATCGACCGGCTGATGTCGATGTCGAACATGAAGTACGACGCCATGGTCGAGAGCGGCATTACCATCGGCGAGCGCGTCGCCATCCCGCCCGAATTGATTCCACCCGACGCCTCGGTCGAGATCGAGGCCAAGAAGGCCGCCGGCTATTATTCGCCGGAAGGCACGCCCGGCGACAATGCGCTCAAGGCCACGGTCGGCCGTGACCTCGACAAGTTCTGATCCCGCCCCGCTCACGTCCCCCGAGTTGACGATGCCTGACCGCGATTCCGAGGCGTTCCGCGCCCTGTTGAAACCTGCCGCCGTGCGTGAGCGTGCGCGGGAGATGCTCGAGTTGGGGCTCGCCGGCAAGCTTTTCCATTTCAGCGTCCAGCCCGAGCGGCTGGAAGCCTGCGCCGACTACGTGCTGGAAACCATCCGCGCGAATTATCCCACGCTCGAGATCCCCTTCCATGCGCGCTGGCGCCATTTCGTGGTCGCAGGCGATGATCGCTGGCAGCGACTCGATCAGGCGAGGGGCTTCCCGGACCCGGCGGCCCGTGGCCGCGCCGCCTATGATCTTGCCGTGGTCAGCGTCCTGCTCGATGCCGGTGCCGGTCAGGACTGGCGCTATCGCGACGCCGCGACGGGCCGCGAGATCGGCCGTTCCGAAGGTCTGGCGCTCGCTTCGCTCGACATGTTCGCCGCCGGCCTGTTCTCCAGCGATCCGGCCGATCCGCTGCGCGCCGATGCGGCCGGGCTGAAGCACCTCGATGCGGCGACGCTGGCGCGCGGCTTCCAGGCGGGGCCGGACAATCCGCTGCTCGCGCTCGAAGGGCGTGCCGCCCTGCTTAACCGCCTCGGCGAGGAACTGGAAAAGCAGGGCCTGTCGCGCCCCGGCGAACTCTTCGATCGTTTCGAAGCCGCCGCCGACACCGGCACGCTGCGAGCCGCGCATATGCTCGGCGAGGTGCTCGCGACCTTCGGTGGCATCTGGCCTTCGCGCCTGACGCTCGCCGGCGTCGCGCTCGGCGATACCTGGCGTCACCCCCTGATCGCGCCCGGCGAGGTGACGGAAGGGCTCGTACCTTTCCACAAATTGTCGCAATGGCTGACCTACTCGTTGATCGAGCCGCTGCAATGGGCCGGCATTGCCGTCATCGACATCGACGATCTCACCGGCCTGCCCGAGTATCGCAATGGCGGGCTCTTCCTCGACAGCGGCGTGATCGCGCTGAGGGACGAGGCGGATCGAACGAAGTCGCATGAGGTCGCATCGCCGCTGGTCGTCGAATGGCGGGCGCTGACGGTGGCGTTGCTCGACGAGATCGGCCTCTTGATCCGCAAGCGCCTCGGCCGCTCGCGCGAGGATTTGCCGCTTGCCAAGGTGCTCGAAGGCGGGACCTGGGCCGCGGGCCGGCGGATCGCGCGTGAAAAGCGTGTGGATGGCGGTCCGCCCTTGACCATTGTCAGCGATGGCACGGTATTTTGACGGTGAGCAAAGATGCGAGAGATAAAGGGGTAGCCGGCGTATGACTTCGAGCCAGGACGGCGTCACTGTCGTCGATCACCCGCTGGTCCAGCACAAGCTGACGCTGATGCGCCAGAAGGACCGCTCCACCAAGAGCTTCCGCCAGCTTCTCAACGAGATCGGCATGCTGCTCTGCTATGAGGTGACGCGCGATCTGCCGACCCAGATGATCGAGATCGAGACGCCGCTGACGACCTCGATGCAGCCGGTCATCGCCGGCAAGAAGCTGGTCTTCGCGCCGATCCTGCGGGCGGGCGTCGGCTTCCTCGACGGCATGCTGGAGCTGGTGCCGGCCGCGCGCGTCGCCCATATCGGCCTCTACCGCGATCCCGATACGCTCCAGGCGGTCGAGTACTATTTCAAGGCACCGTCGGACATCGCCGACCGCATGATCGTGGTGATGGACCCGATGCTGGCCACCGCCAATTCCGCCGTGGCTGCGGTCGAGCGTCTCAAGGAGCGGGGCGCCCGGGATCTGCGCTTCGTCTGCCTGCTGGCGGCGCCGGAGGGCATCGCTCACCTGCGCAGCGCGCATCCCGATGTCCGCATCTGGACCGCCGCTATCGACGAACGCCTCAATGAGCACGGCTACATCATGCCGGGTCTCGGGGATGCGGGCGATCGCATGTTCGGTACGCGCTGAGCGCCGAAAAGGCCCATGCCGTCACTGGCACGGGCCTTTGCCGCCTATGGCATCGGCCCGAAAAGCAGCATCCCCTTTTCGGAAAGTCCGATGCGACAACAAATAGATGGATCGCCGCCATCGCGTCCGACGGGGCGCGCGGCGATCGAGCGTCATTCGATGATTTCGACCACGCGGCGGGTGCGCGGCTCGACGACGACGGCTTCGCCGTTCACGATCGTATAGCGATAGCCGGGCGCGCCATATGCCGCCGGCACGTTGTGATAGACCACGCCCCGCGCCGGTAGCACGGTGCCGACCCCGATCGGTTCTGCATAGCGATACGACCGCATATGCTGTCCCATCACATACGTCCGGAACCCTGCGTCGTCGTTGATCATCGTACCGCCGGCGGGATCCCGCCTGAGGGGCGGAGCGAATACGTCGAACGGCATCATATTCGTCTCGGTGCCGACGAGGGCCGGGTCATGAGTGAAGCCGCCGCTGGCGGGGTCGCGGATGATAGGTCCCATGCTCTGTGCGAAAACGGTTGCGGGAATGGCTGCAAAAGCGGCAGCCAGTAGAATCCGCTTGATCATGATCGACCTCCGATATCTGCCTAGCCCCGGTACGAGAATGCGGGCCTTCTGCGGCAGTTCCGTGCCTCGACGATCACAAAAGCGAGAATGGCCCGCCCCGTTGCTGGAGCGGGCCGTTCTGTGCCGAGAGACGAGCGTCACTCGATGATCTGGACCACGCGGCGCGTCTGCGGCTCGACGATGAGCGTGCGATCATTCACCACCGTGTAGTTGTAGCGCGAGGCGGACGGTCCGTACTCGGCCGGTACGCGGTGATAGACGACGCCCTGCGCCGGCAAGACCGTGCCGACCGCGACCGGCTCGGCATAGGCATAGGACGGGACGCGCTGCTCGACGACATAGGTGCGGAAGCGCGGCTCCGCAGCATCGCCGACGATCGCGCCGACCACGGCGCCGCCGACGCCGCCGACAACTGCTCCGACAGGGCCGCCGACCACGGCGCCGCCGACGGCGCCGGCAGCTGCACCGCTGGTCGCACCGCCGACCGCACCGCCCGAAGGCTGGCTCTGGGCGAAGGCAATCGCCGGAGTAATGGTCAATACGGTAACAAGAGCGAGCTTCTTGAGCATGACGTTCTCCTTTCGAAGTGAACTTCGGGAAGGAAAACCGCAGCAAGCCGAAACAGTTCCCCAAAAACGGGGTCACGAGATGTTAACGTTTGCAATCAGTGTCGAGAAGATGAGGCGCAACAACGACTTGTCAGTTCATTGCGGAGGGGCGGAGGGGCGCTCGCCGGGCGCGGATGTTCGCTGGAAATGAAAACGGCGGGCACGAGGCCCGCCGCGAAGACGATGGAATTGGCCTTATCTCACTGCTTCGGGGCTGCCGAAAGCGCAGGCGTCAGCTTGTCGGCATCGCGCTTGATCAGAGCAGCGAAGCCTGCCGGGGTGCGCTCCTCAGCCGTCGGCAGAACGGTGCCGAGGTCGAGCAGGYGCTTCTTGGTGCCTTCGTCGTTGAGCGCCTTGTTCAGCGCGTCGACCAGCTTGTCGACGGCCTCCTTCGGCATGCCCTTCGGGCCGGCGATCCCGTTCCAGGCCTCGATCTGGTAGTCCGGCAGGCCGGCTTCCTTCGTGGTCGGCACGTCGGGCAGGGCCGGCGAGCGCTGCGCCGAGGCGACGGCATAGGCCTTGATCGAGTTGGCGCGGACCTGCTCGGCGACGGAGACGATCTGGTCGCACATGAAGTCGACCTGACCGGAAACGAGATCGTTCAGCGCAGGCCCGGTGCCGCGATAGGCGACGGCGTTGATCTTCGGCGTGCCGAGGACGCCCTTGAGGAGGGTGCAGGTGGTCCAGGAGACCGAGCCGAGGCCGGCATGGGCTTCGTTCACCTTGTCCGGGTTCGCCTTCACATAGGCGGCGAATTCCTTGAGGTCTTTCGGCTCGAAATTCTTGCGCGCCACGATCAGGATCGGCGTCCCGCCGGCCAGACCGATCGTCTGCATGCCGTTTATCGGGTCGTATTTCAGGCCGGGATAGGTGGCGGGGGCCGCCGAGAAGGTGCCGAGATGGCCCATCGCGATGGTGTAGCCGTCGGGCGCGGCCGTGACGGCGCGCGCGATGCCGGTGGTGCCGCCGGCGCCAGCGACGTTCTCGATCACGATCTGCTGGCCGAGAGTCTTCGACATGTGATCGGCGACGATGCGGGCGATGATGTCGGTCGGCCCGCCGGCCGCGAAGGGTACGATCATGGTGATCGGTTTCGTCGGATAGCTCTGCGCCTGTGCGCCACCGGTTAAGGCCAGCGCCGCAGCTGCGGCGAGGCCGAGAACGAACTTCTTCATCAGCATTCCTCCCAGAGATTGCTTGAAACGAAATTGGAGGGATTGCCGCCGTGGCGGCAACCCCGTCATTCGGTGAAGACTTCGTCGCGCTTCTTCGAGATCGAGGGCAGCAGGGCGATCGCGAGCACGAGGACGGCGACGATCAGCAGGCCGAGCGAGATCGGCCGGTTCTGATAGTCGATGAAGGTGTAGAACGAGCCACGCGAGATGATCAGCGCCTGCCGGAGCTTCTCCTCCATCAGCTTGCCGAGCACGAAGCCGAGCAGCATCGGCGCCGGCTCGAAGCCGAGCTTGATCAGAAGGTAGCCGAACAGGCCGAACAGTGCCGTGAAGGCGACGTCGAGCGGCTGGTTGTTCACCGAGTAGATGCCGATGCAGCAGAAGATCAGGATCGCCGGGAACATCAGTCGGTAGGGCACCTGGAGCAGCTTCACCCACATGCCGACGAGCGGCAGGTTGATGATGAGCAGCATCAGGTTGCCGATCCACATCGAGGCGATCATGCCCCAGAACAGGTCCGGGTTGCGGGTCATCACCTGCGGGCCGGGAATGATGCCGTGGATGGTCATCGCGCCGACCATCAGCGCCATCACCGCGTTCGGCGGGATACCGAGCGTCAGCAGCGGAATGAAGGCGGTCTGGGCGCCGGCGTTGTTGGCGGATTCAGGTCCTGCCACGCCCTCGATAGCGCCCTTGCCGAAGCGCGACGGGTCCTTGGCGATCTTCTTCTCGATGGTGTAGCTGGCGAAGGGGCCGAGCACCGCGCCGTTGCCGGGCAGGATGCCGAGGATGCTGCCGATGAAGGTGCCGCGCAGCACCGGCGCTGCCGACTGCTTGATGTCCTCCCAACCGGGCAGCAGCCGGCCGATCTTGCCCTTCACCACGTCGCGGGCTTCCGGGCTCTCGAGGTTGCGCAGCACCTCGGCGAATCCGAACACACCCATCGCCAGAACCGAGAAGTCGATGCCGTCCGCAAGCGCGGGAATGCCGAAGGTGAGCCGTTCCTGACCCGTTTCGAGATCCGTGCCGACGGTCGAGAACAGCAGCCCCAGCATGATCATGCAGAAGGCCTTGAGGATCGAGCCGCGCGCCAGCACCACTGCGAAGCACAGGCCCATCACCATCAGCGAGAAATACTCGGCGGGGCCGAACAGCAGCGCCATCTTGGTGAGCGGCGCACCGAGTGCCGCAATGATGACGGTGGCGACGCAGCCGGCGACGAAGGAGCCGATCGCGGCCGTGCCCAGCGCCACGCCCGCACGCCCTTGCTTGGCCATCTGGTGGCCGTCGAGCGTGGTGACGACCGAGGTTGCCTCGCCGGGGATGTTGACCAGGATCGCGGTGGTCGAGCCGCCATACTGGGCGCCGTAGTAGATGCCGGCCAGCATGATCAGCGCACCGGTCGGGTCGAGGCCGAAAGTGATCGGCAGGAGGATCGAGATCGTCGCGATCGGGCCGACGCCGGGCAGCACGCCGATCAGCGTGCCGACAAGGCAGCCGACGAAGCAAAGCGCGATGTTCTTGAGCGTGAGCGCGACGCCGAAGCCAAGTGCAAGGTGGGAGATCGTCTCCATCATCGCTCAGATACCCAGGAGCCAGGGCGCGAGCGGGATCGGCAGGCTCAGCGCGTATTTGAAGAGAAGAATGCAGGCCGCCGACATCGCGATCGCGAAGATCAGCAGTTCCTTGAGCTTGCGGTCATCCGCGGCCAGCCCGGAGATGAAGATGAGCAGCGGCCCGGCGACGAGCAGGCCGAGCGCCGGGACCTGGATCGGGCCGAATTCGAAGCCGCGGATGGTCAGCGCGAACAGGCAGGCGCCGCCGAGTGCGAAGAAGATGCCCTTCCAAGACCAGCCCGAGAGGCTCTCGCCGTTGTAGCGCAGCGAGGCGAGCGCGAGCATGATGCCGAGCGCACCGCAGATCACCGCGAAGGCCTTCGGCAGCATGCCCGGGCCGAGCTGGCGCAGCGTTCCAACCGGAAGATCCCAGGAGAAGATGTAGGCGCCGATCGCCAGCACCACCATGAACAGGCCGCCGGCCAGATCCTGCGTCGATCGTATGCGCAAACCCTGCGCCCGTTCTATCTGATTGAGACTCATCAGGCTCCTCCGACTGGCGACCCGGGGCGGGCGGTCCGTTTCTGCGTTTTGGGGGAAGGGGAGAGGGGAACGCTGTGGCGCTCGTCGAGCAAGGTCACGCTTTCGCGCAGGATCGCCAGGAAATCGTCGCGCGCCGGCAGTTTCTGCTGGGGACGCCAGGCCACGCCGACCAGCGCGCCTGGCGGTGGCGGGTCGAGCAGCGCGCCGCGTAGCCGCCGCATCGTCACCCCGGGGAAGGAGAGGCGCGAGACCCAGTCCGGCGCCAGCGCCATGCCGAGCCCGGCCGCGACTGCGGACATCATCGCCGGCTTCTCGGTTGCCTCGATGGTGACGTTGGGCACCGCGCCGACGCTCTCGAAATAGGCCATGACGAGATCGTAGGCGTAGGGGCGGATGCGCTTGGACGGCACGACGAAGGGCTCGCCGACGAGATCGAGCATCGTCAGGTGCTCGCGGGCGGCGAGTGGATGGGCCTCGTTGAGCACTACGAGCGGGCGCTCCACTCGCAGGATCTCGAAGGCGCAGTCCGTCGGCTTGCGCGGCGGGCGGGTGAGCGCGAGGTCGAGCTTGCCGGACTCGAGCATTTGCACCAGCGCAGCCGTCATCGCTTCGACGAACTTGATCTCGATGCCGGGGAAGCGGGCGCGGAAGGCTACCAGCGCTTCAGGGACGAAGCTGGACGAGGCTGCGTCGATCGCCCCGACGCGCAGCACCTTGCCCGAGGCAAGAGAGGCCTCGCGCACGGCCCGGGATGCATGCTCCATCTTGACGAGAATGCTTTTGGCTTCCTCGAGCATGATCAACCCGGCGCGGGTCATCGCGACCTGGCGGGTGGTACGCGTCAGCAGGCTGACGCCGAGCTCGTCTTCGAGCGCGCTGATCTGGCGTGACAGGGCGGGAGGCGCGACGCCGAGCCGCTCGGCCGCGCGGCCAAAATGCAGCTCCTCTGCCACCGCGATGAAACATCGCAGTTGCCGCACGTCCATGGCCGTCCCCTGTTCCCCAGTATCGCTTCCCGCGATATCTCTGTCAGTGGCACGTGCCCTTAGCGCCTCCAGCCGACAAGTCGACCCTACTGCAATTCATAATTTTTTGGCAATAAACTCTTCGGCTCATGCCGGCCGTGTCCGTGCCTTCCGAAACAGCCTTCCATCGATCAGGGCAAGCCCGGCGAAGATAGCGGCCATCCCCAGGAAATGCCGCGGCTGCAGTGCCTCGCCGAGGAAAAGCGAACCGAGCAGAATCGCACTGACCGGGATCAGGAACGTCACCAGCATGACGTTGGTGCCGCCGGCGCGGCGCATGATCCGGAAGAAGATGACATAGGCGAGAGCTGTCGAAAGCAGTGCGAGTCCGACAAGCGAGAGCACGACCCGGGTGCTTGGGGTAGGCAGCTGCCAGGGCGGGTCGAAGGCAAGCACGAGCGGGATGGCCATCAGCGTCGTGGCACTGACCTGCCCGGCCGCCGTGACGAGGGGCGGCAGGCCGCGGAAGCGCCGGCCGAAAAGGCCTGCGAAAGCATAGGACAGGGCGGCCGCGAGGCAGGCGAGTTGCGGCAGAAGCGCTCCCGACAGGCCGCCGACGGCATCAGGGCCCATCAGGATCGCAACGCCGACGATGCCGGCGCCGACCCCGGCGAACCTGAGCCCCGTCGCCTTCTCGTCCTGGCTGAAGAGATGGGCGACGACCACGCCGAAGAGCGGGGTCGTGGCATTGAGGATCGAGGCGAGGCCGCTGGCGATCTGTGTCTGGCCCCAGAAGATCAGTCCGAACGGGATCAGGTTGTTGAGCAGACCCATGCCGAAGAAAGCGAGCCACATCCGACTGCCGACGCGCATGGACAACCCCGACAGCCTGACGACAACGAGCAGCGCCGCTGCGGCCATGCCGACGCGCGCGAGGACGACGGCCAGCGGCGGCCATTCGGCGACGGCGATCTTGCCGAAGAAGAAGGCGCCTCCCCACAGCACCGAGAGCAGCAGGAGCAGCAGCCAGTCGCTGAGATCCATGGCAGGCTGCGAAGTGGGGGAGGAGGACATGGCGAGCCTGCTGAAAAGGAACGAGCCGGAGCGATAGGCTCGCCCCGGCTCGTTCTCCACCCGTTTTCTGTTTCAGGCGGCTTCGGCGTCGCGCGCCTGCCACATCGCCTGGAAGGCCGGCCGCGCCTGACAGGCATCGAGCCAGGCCTTGACCCGCGGAGCGGCGTCGAAGAGCTGCGTCGCGGGCTTCGCATATCGGATGATCTCGGCGACGTTGATGTCGGCGACGGTGAAGCGGCCGCCCATCACATAGCCGTTGCCCTCGGCCAGCGTCTTGTCGAGCACCGCAAAGGGGCCGGGCAGGGCTGTAAGCGCCGCCTCGACCAGCTCCGGCTTGCGCTTCTCCGGCGGATAGGCGGCGAGGTGGAACTGCAGGTTGAGCGCGTGGGTCTCGCACTCCGTCGCCGCCCAGAGCGACCACATCACCGCGAGGCCTTCCTCCTGCGCGTTCTGCGGTGCCAGGGGCCCGCCATGCTTGCGCGCGAGATAGAGGTTGATGGCCAGCGATTCGTGCAGCTTGAAGCCGTCATCGTCGATGCTGGGGATGTGGCCATTCGGGTTGATCTTCAGGAACTCGGCGCTGCGGGTATGCAGCGGCACGCCGGGTGCGTTCTGATCCGGCACGCGATAGGCCTGGATAACCGGCACGTGCGTGAACGGCAGACCGAGCTCGTTGGCGAGCCAGATGACGCGCGTGGCGCGCGAACGATAGCAACCGTAGATCGTCAGGGACATCGGCGGGATTCCGGTGAGAGATGGCGAGCTGGCGACTTGAGCCGGCGAAGGCGCCGATTCCGTCGCTGCGACATTAGGCGCGGGATCGCGCTGCGCCAATGCGGAAGCCCCCGATTGCCGCATGCAAAAAACCGTTTGACGCGGGCGCTTTGCGGGTGCATTGGCCCTCCTGCTCCCGGCCCGCGTGGCCGGCTGCTCACAGGAAACCTCAACCCGATGCCCAGCGACAGTCCCAGCCGACAGTCGAAGCCGTCTGCCGCCGCCTCGCGCGCCTGACCGGGTTGTCCGGCTCGCCTGCGATCCGGCCATGACGGCCCGATCGCAAGGAACAGAGCCATGAATGATACTGTCGCCACGACGGACCTCCTCGCCGTGACGCTGGCCCAGACGCTGGCGCAAGAGCACGTCGCCGACATCGTCGAGACGCTGAACGAACAGGACGAGGCGACGATCGCCCATGTCCTGGCGGAGCTGCCTTTCGACCGTGCCGTCGAGGTGCTCGATCAGCCCGAGTTCACCGCTGCCGCCGAGGCGCTGGCGCTGCTGCCGGATGGGCGCGCCGGCGCGCTGCTGTCGGCCATGTCGGCGGACCGCGCGGCCGACGTCTTCCAGGAGTTCGACGAGGAGACACGTCAGCGCTTGAGCGGCCGCATCGACCGCCAGACCCGCTCCGATCTCAAGAAGCTGCTGGCCTATCCCGAGCACAGCGCCGGCTCGATCATGACGACCGAGTTCGTGAGCGTGCCGAACAACTGGTCGGTGCAGCAGACGCTCGACCATATCCGCCGCGTCGAGCGCTCGCGCGAGACGGTCTATGCGATCTACGTGCTCGATTCCGTGACGCGCAAGCTGGTCCGCGCCGTCTCGCTGCGGCGCCTGATCGCCGGCGATCCCGAGGCGCCGGTCGAGTCGGTCGTTCCGGCGCACAAGCCGATCACCGTTGCCCCCGAGGTCGATCGCGAGGATGTGGCGCGGCTCATCACGAAATACGACCTGCTCTCCGTTCCCGTCGTCGACGCCGACGAGCACATCATCGGCATCGTCACCTTCGACGACGTGATCGACGCCATGATCGCCGAGACGACGGAGGACGTGCAGAAGCTCGGCGGCATGGAGGCGCTCGACGAGCCGTACAACGAGATCGGCTTCCTCTCGATGATCCGCAAGCGCGCCGGTTGGCTCTCGATCCTGCTGGTCGGCGAGATGCTGACCGCCTCGGTCATGCAATACTTCGAGGGCGAGCTCGAAAAGGCGATCGTGCTGACGCTGTTCATCCCGCTGATCATGAGCTCGGGCGGCAATTCCGGTTCGCAGGCGACCTCGCTGATCATCCGGGCGCTGGCGCTGCGCGAGGTCACGCTGAAAGATTGGTGGCGGATCGCACTGCGCGAATTGCCGACCGGCCTCACGCTCGGCGCCATTCTCGGCGTGATCGGCGTGGTTCGGATCATGGTGTGGCAGTGGCTCGGTCTCTACGACTACGGACCGCACTGGATGCTTGTCGCCGCGACGGTGGGCGGCGCGCTGGTCGGTATCGTCACCTTCGGCTCGCTCGCCGGCTCGATGCTGCCCTTCGCGCTGAAGCGGCTCGGTTTCGATCCCGCCAGCGCCTCGGCACCTTTCGTAGCCACGCTGGTCGATGTCACCGGTCTGATCATCTACTTCGGTGTCGCTGCGGCGATCCTGACCGGGACGCTGCTCTAACCGAAGAGGCCCGTCATTCTCGGGCGGAGCGCAGCTTCGACCCGAGAATCTCAGGTAGGAAGAGGTTCCTGCACCTACCGGTCACGAGATGCTCGGGGCGAGCCCGAGCATGACGAGCGTTTGAAACGTAAGATCAGCTGGCCAGAACGCGCTGCGGCGGGAAGGTGATCTCGACCAGCGTACCTTCCTTCTTGACGCTGGTGATCGACATCGCGGCGCGGTTGGCTTCGACCAGCGCCTTGGTCAGCGGCAGGCCGAGGCCGGTGCCGCCGGCGCGGCGCGTCGTCGGCACCTGCCGGAAGGGCTCGAGCGCGAGCTTCAGCTCGTCGTCATCCATGCCGATGCCGGTGTCGCGCACCCGCAGGATCGCCTCGCCCTGATCGCCGAGCGCGGTCGAGATGATGACCTGCCCGCCGGCATCGGTGAACTTCACCGCGTTCGACAGCAGGTTGATCGCGATCTGGCGGATCGAGCGCTCGTCGGCGACCACCGGCGGCAGCTTCGGCGACAGGCCGGAGCGCAGTACGACGCGCCCGCGCTGTGCCTCGGGCTGCAGCAGCGCCACGGTCGACAGCGCGATCTCGTTCAGGTTGACGCTGACGAAGTCGAGATCAAGCTTGCCGGCCTCGATCTTGGCGAGGTCGAGCAGGTCGTTGACGAGGCTGATGACGTAGCCGCCCGACTGATGGATGTCGCGCAGATATTCCTTGTAGCGCTCATTGGCGATGGGTCCGAAGCGCTCCTCGGCCATCACCTCGGCGAAGCCGATGATGGCGTTGAGCGGCGTGCGGATCTCGTGGCTGATCTTGGCGAGCACATCCGATTTCTGCGCACTCGCCATCTCGGCTGCCTTGCGGGCATCGACGAGCTCGCCCTCGGTCTTCTTCCAGGCGGTGATGTCGCGCAGCACCGCGCAGAAGCGCGGCTCGGTGCCATGCGCGATCTGGCCCATGGTCATGAACAGCGGGATCTTGCCGCCCTGGCGCACCCGGCCCTGGACCTCGCGCCCGTCGTTCAGCACCGAGGCGACGCCGCCGCCCTTGAGCCCCTCGAGGTAATCGAGTGCTGGCGCATGGCTCTCGCTGGCGAAGAGCAGCGTGAACAGCTCGCCGGTGACCTCGCGCTGGTCGTAGCCGAACAGCGCTTCGGCAGCCTTGTTGAGCGACAGGATGCGCCCGCGATCGTCGACGGTAACGACGCCGTCGGTCGCCGTGTCGAGCATGGCGGTGAGCTCGGCGATGCGGCCGTCGCGCGCTTCGGCGTCGAGCCTGAGCGCTTCCACGCGGGCGGCCGATTCCGCCTCCTCGGCCGCGAATTCCGCAGCGAGTTCGGCTTCCTCCGCCTCTTCCGGCGTCAGCACTGGTACTTCGCCACCGCCGCCGTTCGGATGGCGGAAGGCCATCAGCGTTGCCGGCTCGTCCTGCCAGCTCACGCTGGAGAGCACGGCATCGACACTGACCAGATGACCGAGGCGGTCGATCAGCGTCATCGCGCCGCCATCGGCCCGCGACGCCTCCTTGATCAGCCGGCTGACATTGCCGCCGGCCTTCAGGTCGGCGAGGTCGGCGAAATCAAGCAGCGCGAGCAGGGTGCGGTTGGCATAGAGCGCCTCGTCGCCGCGGTTGACCAGGACCGCGATGGGCAGCCGGTCGAGCACGTCGGCATGGGAGTTCCGCTGCCGCGCCGGGGCCGTGACCGTTTCGGCCTCCGCTGCCGGCTTCTCAGCGACGGCGGCGGCCTCTTCCTGTTCCTTGACCTGGAGCGGCGCTACCGGCGGCAGGCGCGGGCCGCTGGGCTCTTCGTCGCCGGCCAGGCGCGCACCGAGCGCCTTGGCGATCTCGCGGAAGGCATTGCGCTCGGCCGAGCTCAGATGCGGCTTCGACGGCTCGAGAAGAGGGCGCAGCGTCGTCAGCGTGCCGCCGTTGCGCAATGGAACGATGTTGTCGGAGGGCGCCTTCGTCCGCGGAGCAGCCTGCTCGTCTTCCGGTTGATCTGCGGGGGACGCTTCGGGTTCGTCGCGCCCTCCCAGCTCCGAGAGCGGAAACTCGCCGCTCTCGTCAGGGAGGTTTTCCGCTTCAGGCGCCACTTCGCGCTCTGCCGCGCGCTCCTCTGACGGCTCGTCTGCCTCGTCGGCTTGCGACCATCCCGCCTCTACGTCGGCAATGGCATGCGTCGCCTTGGCAGCTTCTTCCTGCTGATTCGCGTCCTCGTCCGCTAGGGTGGCTTCCGCTGGCGCAACAGGCGCGTCCGCCGCGGCCTGTTCAGGCGCGACACCGGACGCAGGGAACGGTTCGCGCTCGTTCAATCGGGCGATGCCGAAGCCGCGGAAGCCGGCGAGCGCGCGCGCCGCATCGAGGATCGGCACGCCCGACAGCTCGACGCGTGCGCCTTCACCGGGCGTATCTGTCTGCCAGAGCAGGTTGTGGCCGCTCCAGGTCGTGGCGGTGCCGAGCCGCTCGATCAGTCCGCCGTCACGGTCGAGAATGGTGGAGCCGAGGAGATCGTGCCAGCGCTGGCCGATCAGCCTGGCTGCTGCGTCGGCGCCCGTCAGGGCGGCGATCTGGTCGGACAGCTTGGTCAGCCGGGTCTCGCCGTCGCTCTGCCAGAGGAAGCGGATCGTCGACGGCCGCGGCGAGGTGGGCGAATCGGTCTGCGCCGACGGCGTGGCCGTCGCCGGTATGGCCGGCGTCGGCTCAGCCTTCGGAGGTATCGTGATGCCAAGGCGGCGCAGCTCGGCACCGGGGATGGCGATCGCCAGGACAGTCTGTCCGTCCGGGCAGGGCAGGAGCTTGCAGCCGCAGGTGACGGGGATGGCTGCGAAGCCGGACGTCAGGCGCAATCGTTCGAGGCGGATACCGGCCGCGGAGGCAAGGCCGCCGGCGAGCGCATCGAGCCGCTGCCGCGCCTGATTCGGAATGGCATCGGCCGCCTTGCCGCCGAGCAGTGACCAGCCGGCGTCGTTCGCGAAGCCGGGGCGCCCGACGGCCGCGTCCCAGAGCAGCAGGGCGCCGCCCGCGGCAAAGGACGCAAGGGCGGCGTCTTCAGCCGCCGCCACGCCCCGTCGCGTCCAGTCCTCTCCGGATTCGCTCATGCCTGCCCGCTCGTTCGATCCGCGCCTGTTATACCTAATGAATGCTTAATAGCTCCCAAACGGCGGCGAATCCATGGAACCAAAGATCGCTCTCCCGCTTCTCCTCGAAACAGCGTTAACATGCGCGGTGTCGCAACTGTCACGTTGTTGTCATTGCGGTGCAACAATGATATTGCAGTGCACAATGACGTAGGATTGGCTGTAGGACGACAGGAGGATCCCATGAACGGCAAACTGCCTTATGAAGTGCCGACCGAGATGCGCGAATTCGCCGAGCGTAGTGTCGAGCAGGCTCGCAAGGCCTTCGACGGTTTCATTGGCGCGGCTCAGAAGGCTGTGGACAGCGCCCATGGCTCCGCCGAGAGCGCCCGCGCCAACACCCATGATGCGACCCGCAAGGCCATCGCCTATGCAGAGAACAATGTCGCCGCCGCCTTCGACTTCGCCCAGAAGCTGGTGAAGTCCAAGGATCTCACCGAGGTCATGCAGCATCAGTCGGAGTTCCTTAAGTCGCAGATGGCGGCGCTCCAGGACCAGCTCAAGGATGTCGGCGCTGCCGCGCAGGAAGCTGCGGCCAAGGCTGCCGAGACCGTCAGCAAGGCCACGAAGGGCCGCTGAAACCTCACTGCCGGCGCGCGACGCGCCGGCATCGTCCTATCGGGCCGGGCCTTGCGCCCGGTCTCCGCTGTTTGCCGCTGAAGGAGAGCCGTCATGGTCAAGCCTGCTCCCACCAGGACGAAGTCCAAGGTCCCGGTCAGCCTGCCTCCGGTGAGGGCGCTGCCGTCCGTATCCGCCGAGCCGCAAGCTGCAACGCCGCCGTCGACGAGTGCCGAGGCCCGCCCCGCGGCCAGCCCTGCGGTGCCCCCTCAAGTCACTTTCGCCGCCGAGACCGCTGCGAAGCCTGCTTTGCCGACCGCAGCCGCTCCTCCGGTTGCCCAGAAGCCGTTGGTGACCGAAAAGCCGGTTTCATCCGCCATTCCGGCGCCGGTGCGGAACGATACGGTTGCTGCGGCCAAGCCGAATCCGGCCGATATGGCGCCGGCATCCCCGGCTGTGGTGAAGGCGGCTCCTGCCCAACAGCCGCCCGCGAAGATCGTTGCGTCCAAAATTCCAGCCACGGCCCTTGGGGCGCCGCTGAAGACCGCAGTAGCCAAAGCTTCCGTTGCTCCGAAGGCTGCCTCGCAAGAGACCGCCCCGCGCGTCAACGCCGCGCCGGCCGCGTTGAAGCCGGCTCGGGAACCCGCACGGTCGGCCGAAGCCGCGCCGTCTACTCCGGTCGTCAAGCCGGCCGATCCGGTCTCCGCGCCCGTGGCAGCCAAGCTGATCCAGCCGGTTTCGCTCGATTCGCTGCCGCGTCCGCCCGAGGCTGCAACCGTCGCGTCTTCGACCATCATGAGCCAGGCGCTGACGATGGCGCGGGCCTTCGGCGCTCTGCAGGCCCACATGCTCGACCATGCCTGCGCCGAGCTTGAGGCGACGTTGCAGGATGCGCAGAAGCTGGCGCGCAGCAACAGCGCCTCGGAGGCCATCACGCTTCAGGCCAAGGCGGTTCGCCGCAGCTACGAATCCTATGCGGAGCACCTGAAGGAGCTCGCGCGCGTCGCCAATACGGCGCTGCGCAAGGACTAGGTGCGGGGACAGGATCGGCGCGCTTGTGGGTGCGCCGAAATTCCTGCGGTGGAAATCGAATTCCGCGGTTGCAAAAGCGGCACGCCGGCTCTAGGGTCCGCGCCGCTGGTGATCCCCGCTGCGGCGGCCGGGTTCCACGCCCCGGGTACGGGCAGCCATAGCTCAGTTGGTTAGAGCGCTAGATTGTGGATCTAGAGGTCCCCCGTTCAAGCCGGGGTGGCTGTACCATCCTTCAAGTTTTTCCCTCATCGTCATGCGGCGCGGTCGGCTGCGGCCGAATCCGCGGTCCTCTTGAAGCGCGGCCATGGCTTCGCCATATCCTGCGCAAGCGAAAGGGTTCGCCTTTCGCCCGCGGGATGCTGCCGGCGGCGGGTCCCGATGTTTGTGAGGCGCCTTTCGAGGGCCTGGAAGAGATGACGCGTACGCCTAGCCTGTCACACCCGTTCCTGCTCGGCTTCGACGATATCGAGCGTGCGCTCGATCGCGTGGCCAAGGGCGCGAGCGAGGGTTACCCGCCCTACAATATCGAGCGGCTGCCCCGAACGGAGGACGAGCCCGATTGTCTGCGCATCACGCTGGCTGTGGCGGGCTTCTCGCGCGAGCAGCTCGAGATCACGCTGGAGGAGAACCAGCTGACGATCCGGGGCCGCCAGGGCGACGACAAGAATCGGCAATTCCTGCACCGCGGCATCGCCGCCCGTCAGTTCCAGCGGAGCTTCCTGCTGGCCGACGGCATGCAGGTTCTCGGCGCCGATCTGTCGAACGGCTTGCTTGCGATTGATCTCGTCAGGCCGGAACCGGAACGGCTCATCCGGCGTATCGATATCATGAGCCGAAAGTAGAGGACGGGTCACCGTCCAGCTTCGAAGGATGCGGCCGCGGTTTTCGCATCTGTTCATAATTGAAGGCGCAGTATCAGAACCGCATTCGCACTGCTCTGAAGGAGGGCGCGATGAAACAGGACAGAATCCTTATCCAGGCCGACCCGCTGACCCCTGCGGAATTCGCCGCGCTCGGCACCGGCGAGGTCGCTTACGTCAAGCCGATGACCTCTGACGAGTTGATGCGGATCTTTCCGCAGGCTCCGAAGATCGAGTCCGGCTTGCAGCTCTTCACTCTGCTCTCGGCCGACGGCGCGCCGATCCTCGTCACGGATTCGCGCGAGGCCGCCACGGCCAATGCCTGGGAGCATGATCTGAAGATGGTCAGCGTCCACTGACGCTGACCAGGCTTCCAGCCGCTCAGGGCGCGGTCGCCATCCCGGCGACCGCCGATTGCAGCCTCACAATATCCTCCGGCGTGGACAGGCGATGATCGCCGTCCTTGATCAGCGTCAGGACGACTGGATCGCCGCTGAGATGTTCGACGAGCTTCAGCGCCTGGCGCCAGGGCACGTCGGGATCGCGCATGCCCTGCAGGATGTGGACGGGGCAGCCGGCCTTGATCTCGCCGCCGAACATCAGATGCTGGCGCCCGTCCTCGATCAGGGCGCGGGTGATCGGAGTCGGATCGGGTGAATATTCGGAGGGGCGCTGCCAGACGCCCTCTTCGAGAATCGTCCGGCGGATGGCATCGGGCATCTGCGCCCACATCAGCTCCTCGGAGAAATCGACGGCGGGCGCGATCAGCACGAGGCCGGCCGGCTGCAGCGGCGTGCCGAACAGGCGGCGCGCAGCGAGCAGCGCGATCCAGCCGCCCATCGAGGATCCCACGAGGATCGGACTCTGCCGGCATTGGGTCTGGATGACCGCAAGCGCGTCCGCCAGCCAGTCCGACAGGGTGAAGCTGGCGAAGTCGCCTTCGCTCTCGCCATGCCCGCCATAGTCGAAGCGCAGATAGGTTCGCCCCGCGTCTCGGGTCCAGTCTGCAAGCGCCTCGGCCTTGGTCGCGCGCATGTCGGAGCGGAAGCCGCCGAGCCAGACCACGGGGGTTCCCGTGCCGTCCTGGATCAGATAGGCGAGGCGGCGTCCGGCGGGCCCATCTCCGACCTTGAGCCATTGCGGCGGCTGGCGCTCCAAGGCAAATCTCCTGTGACGAATCGCGCGGCCGCGGCGATTAAAGGCTGCGGCGGCTCTCCGATAGGGGCATATTCGCCCCAACGAATGAAAGTCCAGACCAAGAGAGCATGTCCTTCAAACCGGGTGCCCATCTTTCGCTGCCTTCTACCGAAACGCATCCGCTGGCGGGGCGGACGATCCTGCAGATCATTCCGGAGCTCGAGGCGGGCGGTGCCGAGCGGACCGCGGTCGACATCGCCAAGGGACTGACCGATGCGGGCGCCCGCGCGCTGGTCGCGACCGAGGGCGGGCGCCTCGTCGCCGAGCTTCAGGCCAAGGGCGGGGTTTGGCTGCCTTTCCCGGCGGCGTCGAAGAACCCGGTCGCGATGGCGCTCAATATCCGCAAGCTCGTGCTGCTCTGCCGGCAGGAGGGGGTGGAATTGATCCATGCCCGCTCGCGCGCGCCGGCCTGGGTCGCGCTCGGCGCGGCGCGGCTGCTGAAGCTGCCCTTCGTCACCACCTATCACGGATCCTACAACAGCCGCTCCGCGGTGAAGACGCTCTACAATTCGGTGATGGCGCGCGGTGATGTCGTCATCGCCAATTCCGGCTACACGGCCGAGCTGATTCTCGCGAAGCATCCGATGGCGCGGGACCGGATCAGGGTGGTCAACCGCGGCACCAATTTCTCGGCTTTTGCACCGGCAGCCGTCGGGGCGGAGCGGATCCAGGCGTTGCGCAAGGCCTGGGGCGTCGAGCCGCATCAGCGCATCGTTCTGCTGCCTGGCCGACTGACCGGCTGGAAGGGCCAGCGCGTCCTGATCGAGGCTGCACGCCTGATGCGGGACGGTGGTGATACCGATACCGCCTTCATCCTCGCCGGCGACGCCCAAGGGCGCGACGGCTATATGAAGGAACTCGACGGGCTTATTGCCAAGGCGGGGCTGGAAGGCCGTGTCCGGCGCGTCGGCCACTGCACGGATATGCCGGCGGCGATGCTCTCGGCCGCGGTCGTTGCCGTACCCTCGACCGAGCCCGAAGCCTTCGGCCGCGTCGCGGTGGAGGCGCAGGCGATGGGCGCGCCCGTCGTGGTCTCCGATCTCGGCGCCGTGCCCGAAACGGTGCTCGCCCCGCCGCAGGTCACTCCCGGCGAGCGCACCGGCTGGCGCGTCCCGCCGGGCGACGCGACCGCTTTGGCGGCCGGTCTCGCCGAGGCGTTGTCGCTGCGGCCTTCCGCGCGCGATGCGCTGGCGAGGAGAGCGCGCGAGCATGTGGAGAAGCACTTTTCGCTGGAAGCGATGGTCACCGAGACCCTCGACGTCTACTGCGCGCTGCTGGAACGCTGAGGTGTCAAGGCGCGGGCGAATGCCTGCCGCAGCGGCGTCATGCATTGACAACGCGCATCATTATGCAATGTGTCTGAATCAACGGCGCGAACTGCGCCAAATACAGGAGAATACCCCATTCGTCGCCCTTACCGTGCTGCCCCGGCCCCGACCAAGGAAGGTCCCCGCTCGAACCGTGATATCCGCGGAGTTCGCGAGGTACAGCTCATTGACGATACCGGCGCCAACCGTGGCGTAGTGTCGTTCTTCGAGGCGCTGAAGATCGCCGAGGATGCCGGTCTCGATCTGGTCGAGATCGCCCCGAACTCCGTTCCGCCCGTCTGCAAGATCCTGGATTACGGCCGCTTCCGCTTTCTCGAGCAGAAGAAGGCTTCCGAGGCGCGCAAGAAGCAGCGCACCATCGAAATCAAGGAGATCAAGCTCCGGCCCGGCATCGACAAGCACGATTACGACGTGAAGATGAAGGCCATGCAGGGCTTCTTCGAGGAAGGCGACAAGGTGAAGGTCACCCTGCGCTTCCGCGGCCGCGAGATGGCGCATCAGGACCTCGGCGTGAAGGTGCTCGAGCGCGTCAAGGCCGATCTCGTCGAGATCGCCAAGGTCGAAAGCGACTGGCAGCTCGAAGGCCGCCAGATGGTGATGGTGCTCGCACCGCGCTAACGCGAACGATCTCACGATCTCGTTCGGGTCGAGAAATGGGGCGCCTCCGGCGCCCTTTTTCATGCCGGTCGGAGCACTCTCGAGCGAAGTGTGTGCCGGTTCGCGTGAAGACTAAGGTAAAGAACTAGCGCAGAAGTCCGCCGAGCATCGCGTCGAAGGCGTCGGTCGCGGCCTGAAGGGCGGCTTCGGGTTCCGGAGCATGCGCGATCCATTGCGCCGCATGCTGGGTCGCGCCGACGATCAGCCGCGCCACGGCCTCCGGATCGAGCGGCGCCAGCACGCCGTCCGCGACGAGCTCGCCCAGTCCTCTGGTCATCATGTGGATGCAATCGTTCTGGATCGGCCAGTTCCAGGGATCGCCGAGCACGGCCGGCCCGTCGCGCAGGACGATGCGCTGGATCTCCGGTTCCAGCGCCATGGCGAGATAGGCGGCGCATTCGTCGCGGAAGCCGGTCCAGCGATCCTCCGCCTTGGCCGAGACGGCGCGCAGCCTGACCGTCATCTCCGCGTCGATCTGGTCGAGCACCGCGGCGAAGAGGCCCTTCTTGTCGCCGAAATGATGGTAGAGCGCGCCGCGGGTGAGGCCCGCTGCCGCGGTGAGGTCGTCCATCGATGCAGCCGCATAGCCGACCGAGCCGAATGCCTCGCGCGCGGCGGCGATCAGGCTGGCGCGGGTTTCCGCGATCATGTCGGCGCGAAGTCTGCGGGCCATCACATCCCTTTCACATACGTCCCGTATGTTAATTGACATACGCGGCGTATGCAATTATCCATCCGTATACGCGGCATATGTCCGCTTCCTTCGGGACAAGCCATGCCTAACACTTACCGCGAGATCTTCCGGGTGCCCGGCGCGCTCGCTTTTTCCGCCGCTGGCTTCGTCGCACGTCTGCCGGCCTCGATGGTCGGCCTCGGTATCGTCACCATGCTGTCGGAGCGACGCGGCGAATACGCCCTTGCCGGCGCTGTCGCCGCCGTGTTCGCGCTGGCCAGCGCGCTGATCACGCCGCAGGTCTCGCGTCTCGTCGATCGCTATGGCCAGCGCCGGGTGCTGATGCCGGCCGCCGGGGCAGGGGCCCTGGCGCTGAGCGGCCTCATGATCTCGACCTGGGCGGGCGCGCCGAGCTGGCTGCTCTTCCTCTTCGCGCTGCTCGCCGGCTTGATGCCGAGCATCGGCGCGATGGTGCGGGCGCGCTGGACGGAATTCTACCGCGACACGCCGCAGCTGCGCACGGCCTTCGCCTTCGAATCGGTGGTCGACGAGGTCATCTTTATTGTCGGGCCGATCGTGGCGATCGGGCTGAGTGTCGCCCTGTTCCCCGAGGCGGGGCCGCTTGCCGCCATGATATTCCTGGTGGTCGGCGTGCCGCTGCTCTGCGCCCAGCGCCGCACCGAACCGCCTGTCCGAGCCCGCTCGGCGGGAATGGATGCGTCCGTCATCCGGCTCGGCGGGGTGCAGGTCGTCGTGCTGGCGATGATTGCCGTCGGCGCGATCTTCGGCACCGCCGAGATCACCGCTGTCGCCTTCGCCGAGGCGCAGGGCCAGAAGGCGATGGCGAGCGTCGTCCTCGCCACCTATGCCGCGGGCTCCCTGATCGTCGGTCTCGTCTTCGGCACGCTGCGGTTGAGGGCCTCGCTCGCGACGCAGTTCGTCGCCGCGATCGCGCTCGCGGCGGCCACGACGCTGCCGTTGCTGGCAGTGACCGGCCTGGCTTCGCTGGCGCTGGTCTTCTTCATGGCTGGCGCGGCCGTCTCGCCAACGATCATCATCGCCATGGGGCTGATCGAGCGGCTGGTGCCGCCGCGCCAGCTAACCGAGGGCATGACCTGGGGCATCACCGGCATCGGCATCGGCATGGCCTTCGGCGCCTCTGCCGCCGGCGCTCTGATCGATGCTTTCGGGGCGCGCAGCGGCTTCTGGATCTCGGTCGCGGCCGGCGCCGTAGCGCTGATCGTCACGCTCCTCGGCTACAGCCGGCTGCTGGGCGAGCGGAAGGAGACGGTGGTTTGCGAGCCGGCCTGATCGGCCGGCCCGCATTTCGGCGCGTCAGCGGATCGGCGGGCCATATTGCAGGCCGCCCTGCGTCCACAGCTTGTTGACGCCGCGCGGCAGCGGGTTGCTGGTCTTCGGACCGAAATGGCGCTCGAAGCTCTCGCCGTAATTGCCGACGGCCTTGATGATGCGCACCACCCAGTCGTTGGTCAGGCCGAGACCTTCGCCGAACTTGCCTTCGGCGCCGAGCATGCGGCGGACTTCCGGGTTCTGCGAGGTCTTCGCCAGCTCTTCGACATTGGCCTGGGTCACGCCGAGCTCCTCGGCATTGATTGTCGCGATCACGGTCCAGCGCACGAGATCGAACCAGGCCGGATCGTTCTTGCGGACCCAGGGGCCGAGGGGCTCCTTGGAGATGACCTCCTGCAGCAGCATGTGCTCGTCGGGATTCCTCAGCCTGCCGCGCGTGCCGGCCAGCGCCGAGAGATCGGTGGTGTAGGCGTCGCAGCGGCCGGCCTCATAGGCCTGCACCGTATCCTCCAGCGTTGCGAAGGCGACGGTCTCGAACTTGATGCCGTTGGTGCGGCCGTAATCGGCGAGGTTGAGCTCGGTGGTCGTGCCCTGCGCGACGCAGACCGAAGCGCCGTTGAGGTCCTTCACCGTGTTCACGCCGAGCTTCTTGCGGACGATGAAGCCCTGGCCGTCATAATAGTTGATGGCGGTGAAGGTGACGCCCTGGCCGATGTCGCGGCCGAGCGACCAGGTTGTGGTGCGGGCGAGCACGTCGATCTCGCCGGACTGCAGCGCGACGAGGCGGTTCTTGCTGGACAGCGAGAGATAGCTCGCCTTGTCCGGGTCGTTGAAGATCGCGGCGGCCAGCGCCCGGCAGACATCGGTGTCGAAGCCCCGCCAGATGCCGTTCTTGTCTTGCAGGGAGAAGCCGGGCACGCCTTCGCTGGTGCCGCAGATGATGTTGCCGCGTGCCTTGATCTTATCGAGGGTCGACTGGGCAAGCGCTGGGGCCGAGGCGGCAGCCGTCAGGGCGAGGCCTGCGGCGAGGCTGAGCAGAAGCTTCTTCACGGGGGGATTCTCCAGATGCGGAACGCGCCTGTTGACCTTACGTTGTGACAGGCGTCTGAAGGAAGCGCGTGGATTGCTGCTGCTTTTACGGGCAGCCTCACATGGCATTGCCGGCTTCGCACTTGCCAGAACGGCACTTTTCTGCGATAGGGCCGGCCTTCGATCGCCCGGCTGATAAGGGCTGCCGTGGCGGTCGTGCTTTGCTTCCTGAAAGCAAGACATTGGCAACGCGTTCAAAAAAGCGCGGCGCCGCGACCATTGAGGAGCTGAAATGCCCAAGATCAAGACTAAATCGGCCGCGAAGAAGCGGTTCAAGATCACCGGAACCGGCAAGGTGATGTACGCCCAGGCCGGCAAGCGTCACGGGATGATCAAGCGGACCAACAAGCAGCTCCGCAATCACCGCGGCACCACCGTCCTGTTCGAGGGCGATGCGGCCAACGTGAAGAAGTTCTTCCTCCCCAACGGCTGACGCCCCCTGACATTCCGGAGATCATGACATGGCTCGCGTGAAACGGGGCGTAACGTCCCACGCCAAGCACAAGAAGACACTGAAGGCCGCCAAGGGCTTCTATGGCCGCCGCAAGAACACGATCCGCGCCGCCAAGGCGGCCGTCGATCGGTCGATGCAGTACGCCTATCGCGACCGCAAGAACAAGAAGCGCTCGTTCCGCGCTCTCTGGATCCAGCGTCTCAACGCTGCGGTGCGTGAGCACGGCCTGACCTATTCGGTCTTCATCGGCGGCCTGATCAAGGCCGGCATCGAGCTCGACCGCAAGACCCTGTCCGCGATGGCCATCGACGATGCGGCTTCTTTCGCCGCCGTGGTCGAGACGGTCAAGGGGGCGCTCGGCGCGCAGGCCCAGGCCGCCTGAGCGGTTTGATATTGCTGAATTGGGAAAGGCCGGCGGTGACGCCGGCCTTTTTCTTTGGGCCGCCTTCCCCCGTCATTCTCGGGCGGCGCCAGCGCGGACCCGAGAATCTCTAGTCGAAAGAGGCGCAGGCCGCATCACGTCTGCACGCTGCCGTTGCCCGGCGGGTTCCAGCCGTCGCCGGCGCCCGCGACGATCCGGTCATAGGCCTCTTCCGGCGTATCGGCATAAGCGAACAGCTTCAGATCCGCCGGGCGGATGAAGCCGGCCGCTTCCATCCGGTCGAGGTTGAGCAGGCCCTTCCAGTAGCCGGAATCGTAGAGCACGATCGGCACCGGCCCCATCTTGCCGGTCTGGACCAGCGTCATGATTTCGAACAACTCGTCGAGTGTACCGAAGCCGCCGGGGAAGACGACGAGCGCCGCGGCACGCATCGCCAGATGCATCTTACGCATCGCGAAATAATGGAAGAGGAAGGTCAGGTCGGGCGTCGACCAGGCATTCGGCTCCTGCTCGTGCGGCAGAGTGATGTTGAAGCCGATCGAGATCGCACCGGCTTCGGTGGCCCCGCGATTGGCCGCTTCCATGATGCCGGGCCCGCCGCCCGTGGCGATGACGTGATGGCGTCCGGCCTCGCCGTCCAGCAGCGCGCCGCCGCGCTCGGAGGCGATGCGGCCGAATTGCCTTGCCGCCTCGTACCAGGGATTGCCCTCGCGCACGCGCGCCGAGCCGAAGACGACGATGGTCGAGACGACGCCGCGCGCCCGCAGATGGTCCTCGGCCTTCTGGTATTCCAGCATGAAGCGCACGCCGCGGGTCGAATCACCGAGGATGAAGTCCGGGTCGAGCGCGGCGAGCCGGTAGGACGGCGATTCCTTCTGATGGGTGTTGTCGGGCAAGGCATCCTCCTGCATCGGCATCGGCTGCGCCGGGTTGTTCGGCAAAGCGTCGCTTCGCTCTGGCATAAGCCGGCCGTTCCCGCTAGAACGCGCCCGTTCCCACGCCTTCAAACGCTTGCGACCTGTTCATGATCGATATCGCCACCCTGGAACGCGACGTCCTCGCCGCGATCGCTTCTGCCGCCGATGAAGCCGCCGTCGAGGATGTGCGCATCGCCGCCCTCGGCAAGTCCGGCTCGATCTCGGCGCTGCTGAAGACGCTGGGCGCGATGACGGCCGATGAGCGCAAGGAAAAGGGCCCGCAGATCAACGGCCTGCGCGATCGCGTGCAGGGAGCGATCGCCGCCCGCAAGGAGGCGCTGGGCGAGGCTGCTCTCGAAGCCAGACTCGCTTCCGAGCGCGTCGACGTGTCGCTGCCGGTTCAGGACGGCCCGGAGGCGCGCGGCCGCATCCATCCGATCAGCCAGGTCATCGACGAGATCACCGCCATCTTCGGCGACATGGGCTTTGCCATCGCCGAAGGGCCGGATGTCGAGACCGACGATCTCAACTTCACCAAGCTGAACTTCCCGGTCGGCCATCCCGCCCGCGAGATGCACGACACCTTCTTCTTCGCGCCGGACGCGAACGGCGAGCGCAAGCTGCTGCGCACCCACACCTCGCCGGTGCAGGTCCGCACCATGCTGGCGCAGCAGCCGCCGATCCGCGTGATCTGCCCGGGCCGGACCTATCGCAACGACTCCGACCAGACCCACACGCCGATGTTCCATCAGGTCGAAGGGCTCGTCATCGACAAGTCGGCCCATCTCGGTCATCTGAAGTGGATCCTCGAAGAGTTCTGCAAGTCGTTCTTCGAGATCGACGACGTGAAGATGCGCTTCCGCCCGTCCTTCTTCCCCTTCACCGAACCCTCGATGGAGGTCGACATCCAGTGTTCGCGCAAGGGCGGGGAGATCCGCTTCGGCGAGGGTGACGACTGGCTGGAGATCCTCGGCTGCGGCATGGTTCACCCGAACGTGCTGCGCAATTGCGGGCTCGACCCGGAGGTCTATCAGGGCTTCGCCTGGGGCATGGGCATCGACCGCATCGCCATGCTCAAATACGGCATGCCGGACCTGCGCCCCTTCTTCGAGGCGGATGTACGCTGGCTCGCCCATTACGGCTTCCGCCCGCTCGACCTGCCAACGCTGACGGGTGGCCTCTCCTCATGACGGCACGGACCGGGCAGGGGAGGGCGCGATGACGCCTGCGGGCTGGGCGGCGGCGATCGCCGTGCTGCTGGTTGCGATGAACCTGGTCAGCCAGGCCATCGCGCTCTGGCGGCTGCGCCGGCCCATGCAGCGCTCCGCCCTGCTCGACAGATTGCCGCCGGTCACGATCATCAGACCGGTGCGCGGCATCGAGGCTTTCAGCCGCGAGACCGCGGTCTCGGGCCTTGAGCTCGATTATCCCCGCTACAGCACGATCTTCTGCGTCGCCGATGCCCACGACCCGATCATCCCGCTGATCGAGGAGCTGATCGGAACCCATGGCACGGAGAAAGTCCGGCTCATCGTCGGCGACGTCGCCGTCAGCGCCAATCCCAAGCTCAACAACTGCGTCCGGGGCTGGGAAGAGGCGACGACCGATTGGGTCATCCTCGCCGATTCCAACGTGCTGATGCCGAAGAACTATATCCAGCGCATGCTCGCAGCCTGGCAGCCTGATACCGGCCTGGTCTGCTCGACGCCGGCCGGCTCGCGGCCGCAGAGCTTCGGCGCCGAGGTTGAATGCGCCTTCCTCAATGCCTTCCAGGCGCGTTGGCAATATGTCGGCGAGGCGCTGGGGCTCGGCTTCGCGCAGGGCAAGTCGATGCTCTGGAACAAGCCTTTCCTGGATGCGAATGGCGGGATTGCCGCGCTCGGGCAGGAGATCGCGGAGGATGCCGCCGCCACCAAGCTCGTGCGCGGGGCCGGCAGGCATGTCCATCTCGTCGGCCAGCCCTTCGAGCAGCCGTTGGGGCCGCGCCGTCTGGCGGATGCGGTGCAGCGTCAATTCCGCTGGGCGCGGCTTAGGCGTGTCACCTTCCTGCCGTTCTTCATGCTGGAGATCCTCTCCACGCCGTTCCTGGCAGCCGTGCTGGCGGCTTTTGGTGCTTCGGCTGTGGGCCTGCCGTTCTGGGCGCCGCCGCTGCTGGTACTGCTGCTCTGGTATGCCGGCGACATCATTCTGTCGGCGAGCGTCGGCTGGTTCCTGAACTGGCGCGCGCCCATTGCCATGCTCGTGCGCGATATCTCCTTCCCCGGCGTCTGGGCCTATGCCTTCGTCGGTGGCGAGGTGAGCTGGCGCGGCAACGCGATGAAGATCCGCGCTGACGGCACCAATGAGCTCAACGATACGGCCCCGAAGCTTTCGGCGGCGAACGCGAAGATTTCCGACTGATCCGAAGATACTGACCCGATAGCGCGATGAAATTCACGATTTCCTGGCTCAAAGAGCACCTCGCCACCGACGCCTCAGTCGCCGAGATCGCCGAAACCCTCACCCGTATCGGCCTCGAGGTCGAGGCGATCGAGGATCGCGCCGCCGCGCTGTCGGCCTTTACCATCGCCTATGTCATCGAGGCGAAGCAGCACCCGAACGCGGATCGCCTGCGCGTCTGCATGGTCGACACCGGTACCGGTGAGCCCGTCCAGGTCGTCTGCGGTGCGCCGAACGCCCGCACCGGCATGAAGGGCGTGTTCTCGCCGCCGGGCAGCTACATCCCCGGCAAGAAGGTCACGCTGGGCAAGGGCGTGATCCGCGGCATCGAATCGAACGGCATGCTGGTCTCGGAAGCCGAGCTCGAGCTCTCGGACGACCATGACGGCATCATCGAATTGCCCGCTGACGCGCCGGTCGGCCAGCCCTATGCGACCTATGCCGGGCTTGACGACGCCGTGATCGAGATCGCCGTGACACCGAACCGCGCCGATGCGCTGGGCGTCGCCGGTATCGCTCGCGACCTGGCGGCCGCCGGCATCGGCAAGCTCAAATCGCAGCCGATCCAGCCGGTGCGCGGCTCGTTCCCATGCCCGGTCAAGGTCACGCTCGACTTGACCGACGAGGACCGCAAGCTCTGCCCGGCCTTCGCGCTGCGTCTCGTGAGGGGCGTGAAGAACGGCCCGTCGCCGGATTGGCTGCAGGCGCGTCTGCGCGCAGTGGGCCTGCGCCCCATCAACGCGCTGGTCGACATCACCAATTTCATGACGCTCGACCGCAACCGGCCGCTCCACGTCTTCGATGCGGCCAAGGTGACGGGCAATCTCACCGTCCGCCGCGCCAGGGCGGGCGAGACCATCCTCGCCCTCGACGGCAAGACCTATACGCTCACCGACGAGCAGGTCGTGATCGCCGACGAGCACGGCGTCGAGTCGCTCGCCGGCATCATGGGTGGCGAGGCTTCGGGTAGCAGCGAAACGACGACCGACGTGCTGATCGAGAGCGCCCTCTGGGACCCGCTCAACATTGCCCGTTCTGGCCGCGCACTCGGTATCAACTCGGATGCGCGCTATCGCTTCGAGCGCGGTGTTGACCCCGACTTCGCCCGTCCGGGCCTCGATCTCGCCACGGCGATGGTCATCGAGCTCTGCGGTGGCGAGGCCTCCGAGATGGAGTTCGTCGGCGAATTGCCTGGCAGCCCGGCCACGATCGATTTCCCCTGGTCTGAGGTCAAGCGCCTGACCGGGCTCGACCTGCCGCAGGACGAGATGCAGGCGGCGCTGACTTCGCTCGGCTTCGACGTCTCGGGCGCGGGCGACCGCGTGAAGGTTGCCCCCCCGTCCTGGCGTGCCGATGTCGGCGGCAAGGCCGATCTCGTCGAGGAGATCGTCCGGATCGCTGGTCTCGACCGTGTCGCCTCGACGCCGCTGCCGCGCATCAAGGGCGAGGTCGTCAAGCCGGTCCTCACCGTGCTCCAGAAGCGCACGCGCATCGCCAAGCGCACCCTGGCGGCGCGTGGCCTCGTCGAAGCCGTGACCTGGTCCTTCATCTCGCATGACCAGGCCAAGCTCTTCGGTGGCGGCTCGCCCAAGCTCGCGCTCGCCAACCCGATCGCCGCCGATCTCTCCGACATGCGCCCGTCTCTGCTGCCGGGCCTGATCCGGGCGGCGCAGGCCAATGCCGACCGCGGTCTCCCCGACGTCGCTCTGTTCGAGGTCGGTCAGGTCTTCAAGAGCGACGAGCCGGAGGGCCAGCTCATCGCCGCGACCGGCTTGCGTCGCGGCACCGCCCGCCTCGACGGCGTTGGCCGTCATTGGGACGGCGGCGCCAAGAATGTCGACGTCTTCGACGCCAAGGCCGATGTGCTCGGCCTGCTCTCCGGCCTCGGCGTCCCGACCGGCGGCTTGCAGATCGTTCCGGGCGGCCCTGGCTGGGCCCATCCCGGTCGCTCGGCCACGCTGCAGTTCGGCCCGAAGGGCATCGTCGGTGCTTTCGGCGAGGTCCATCCTCGCATCCTCAAGGCACTCGACGTCAAGGGGCCGCTGGTCGCCTTCGAGATCCATCTCGATGCGCTGCCGCTGCCCAAGTCCAAGCCGACCAAGGTCAAGCCGAAGCTCGCCCTCTCCGATTTCCAGCCGGTGACGCGCGACTTCGCATTCATCGTCGACAAGGCAGTGGCGGCCGGTGACATGGCCAGGACGGCGCAGGGCGCGGACCGTGTCCTGATCGCGAATGTCGGCGTCTTCGATCTCTATGAGGGGCCGGGTGTCGAGGCCGACAAGAAGTCGGTCGCGCTCGCCGTGACGCTGCAGCCGACCGAGAAGACCCTGACCGAGGCCGAGATCGAGGCCGTCGGCTCGAAGATCGTCGCAGAGATGGGCAAGCGCTACGGCGCAACTCTGCGCGGCTGAGAGCGGCACCACGCCTGCGTCATGCTCGGGCTTGACCCGAGCATCTCCTGATCGGGATTCTCGGGTCTGCGCTTCGCTCCGCCCGGGATTGACGGCCGCGGCCACCATTGATCAGGATTATGTAATAATCCGCAGAAGAAATCCCTGAGCTTTCAGGGTATCGGCTGGCGCATTCTTGCATCGCCGCGATCTGATGACACTCACCGAACGTCCCGTTGCGGACAATCTGTTTCCCGGTTTTCGCCTGCTCGACATCGAGACGTCGGGCGCGCGCATCCGCGTGCGCACGGGTGGAGAGGGGCCGCCCCTCCTGCTGCTGCACGGCTATCCGCAGACCCATGCGCTCTGGCACAAGGTGGCCGAGCGGCTGAAGGACCGCTTCACGCTGGTCTGCGCCGACCTGCGTGGCTATGGCGACAGCGAGAAGCCGGCGACCGACGCCGAGCACGCGCCTTATTCCAAACGCGCCATGGCGCAGGACATGGCGGAGGTGATGACCGCGCTCGGCCATCACAGCTTCTTCGTTGGCGCCCATGATCGCGGGGCGCGGGTCACGCATCGCCTCGCGCTCGACCATGCCGAGCGTGTCATCCGCCTCGCTACGCTCGACATCGCGCCGACGCGCGAGATGTACGCCCACACGACGGACGCCTTCGCCCGCGCCTATTGGCACTGGTTCTTCCTGATCCAGCCCGCCCCCTTTCCAGAGCGGATGATCGGGGCCGACCCGGAGGCTTACTGGCGCAAGAAATGCGGCTCGGGTTCGGCCGGGATGACGCCCTTTGCGCCGGAGGCGCTCGCTCACTACCTGCGCTGCTTCGCCGATCCGGCGACGATTCACGGCTCTTGCGAGGATTACCGCGCCGCAGCGACCATCGACATCCGCCATGACGACGAAGATGGCGGCCGCAAGCTGACGCAGCCGCTGCTCGCGCTCTGGGGCGCCAACGGCATTATCGGCAAGTGCTTCGACCCTCTGGCCTTGTGGCATGAGCGTGCGCAGGATGTGCGTGGCCACGCCCTCCCGGGCGGGCATTACCTCGCGGAAGAGGTCCCCGACCTCGTTGCCGCGGAATTTAACGCCTTCTTCGGAGCAACATCATGAGCGGGACCAATCGCGTCTATCGTATCGCCGTCATCCCCGGCGACGGCATCGGCAAGGAAGTCATGCCCGAGGGACTGCGCGTGCTGGAGGCCGCTTCCAAGAAGTTCGGATTCGAACTGCGTCTCGACGAGTTCGATTTCTCTTCCTGCGATTACTACGCGAAGCACGGCAAGATGCTGCCGGACGACTGGAAGGAGAAAATCGGCGGGCACGACGCGATCTATTTCGGCGCGGTCGGCATGCCCCAACAGGTGCCCGACCACATCTCGCTCTGGGGCTCGCTGCTGCTGTTCCGGCGCGAGTTCGATCAATACGTCAACCTGCGCCCCGTGCGGCTGATGCCGGGCGTTCCCGGCCCGCTGGCCAACCGCAAGCCGGGCGACATCGACTTCTTCGTCGTGCGCGAGAACACCGAGGGCGAGTATTCCTCGGTCGGCGGGCGCATGTATGCCGGCACCGAGCGCGAGATCGTCATCCAGGAGACGGTGATGAGCCGCGTCGGCGTCGACCGCGTGCTGAAATACGCCTTCGAACTGGCGCAGCGCCGGCCGCGCAAGAAGCTGACCTCGGCCACCAAGTCGAACGGCATCTCGATCACCATGCCCTATTGGGACGAACGGGTGAAGGAGATGGCGAGGAAGTTCCCGGATGTGGCGGTCGACCAGTACCATATCGACATCCTCACCGCGCATTTCGTCCTGAATCCGGACCGTTTCGACGTGGTCGTCGCCTCCAATCTCTTCGGCGACATCCTCTCGGACCTCGGCCCGGCCTGCACCGGCACGATCGGCATCGCGCCTTCCGGCAATATCAACCCGACGGGCGATCATCCCTCGCTGTTCGAGCCGGTTCACGGCTCGGCGCCGGATATCGCAGGCCAAGGCATAGCCAATCCGGTCGGCATGATCTGGTCCGGCGCCATGATGCTCGATCATCTCGGCGAGCACGAGGCTGCCAAGGGCATCGAGGCGGCTGTCGAGCGGGCGCTGGGCGATGCCCGCACGCGTACCCGCGATCTCGGTGGCTCGCTCGGAACGGAAGCGGCGGGCAAGGCGGTCGAACAGGCTCTCTGATCGGCGACGAACAGGGACGTCAGGTTGCAACAAGACGAGCCCCGGCCGCTTCGACCGGGGTCATGTGGCTGAGAACGGATTTGAACTCATGGATATTTCGTCGATTTCCATCGTCGACCCCCGGATGTGGGGCAAGCTTGCAGAGATCATCGCCCTCAACATCGTGCTCTCGGGCGACAATGCGGTCGTGATCGCGCTCGCCTGCCGCGCGCTGGCGCCGGCACAGCGCACCAAGGGCATCGCGCTCGGCGCCGGCGTCGCCGTCGTGCTGCGCGTGGTCTTCACGGTGCTGATCGCCTCGCTGCTCAATGCGCCCTTCCTGCGCATCGTCGGCGCTGCGCTGCTCATCTGGATCGCGGTGAAGCTGATCGTCGAGGACGAGGGGCAGGACGAGAACTCCGTCGCCGCCAGCAGCAAGCTCTGGAAGGCCGTGCAGACGGTCGCCATCGCCGACATCGTCATGAGCCTCGACAACGTGCTGGCCATCGCCGCCGTCGCCAAGGATTCGATCCCGTTGCTGGTCGCCGGCCTGATCATCTCGATCCCGCTGATCGTGCTTGGCGCCTCGCTCATCACCAATCTCCTGAGCCGCTTCCCGATCCTCGTCTGGGCCGGCGCGGCGTTGCTGGGCTGGGTCGCGGGCGAGATGTTCGAAAGCGATCCGTGGCTGGTCGACCGGTTTGGCGCGGAACTGCTGCACAAGCTCGAATATCCGGCCGCGATCCTGGGCGCTCTGCTCGTGGTCGGTCTCGGCTACTTCATCAAATCGCGCCGGCCCGATCCGGCTCACTGAAGAAAAGGGGCAGACCGAGTGATGGATTTTTCCTCCTCCACCTTCTGGATATCGTTGCTGCAGATCATCTGGATCGACCTGCTGCTCTCCGGCGACAATGCGGTCGTGATCGCTCTCGCTTGCCGTTCGTTGCCGGAGAGCCGCAGGAAGATCGGCATCTGGCTCGGCGCCGGCGCGGCCGTCGGCCTGCGCATCATCTTCGCGCTGGTCGTGACCTATCTGCTCGGCGTGCCCTATCTGAAGGTGATTGGCGGCATCCTGCTGTTCTGGATCGCGATCAAGCTCGCGGTCGGAGAGGAAGAATCCCACGGCAATATCGAGGCGAGTGAAAGCCTCTGGAAGGCCGTGCGCACCATCGCCATCGCGGACGCCGTGATGAGCCTCGACAACGTCATCGCCATTGCGGCGGCGTCGCGCGGGCATGCCGAGCTCTTCATCTTCGGTCTGCTGCTCTCGATCCCGCTGATCATCATGGGCGCGCAACTGCTCACCTCGATCATCGAGCGCTTCCCGATCCTGATCTGGCTCGGTGCTGCGCTCCTGGGCTGGATCGCTGCCGAGATGATCCTTGGCGACATTGCCGTGCTGCAGTGGCTGCAAGTGAACTGGCCGGATTGGGTCAAGCCGGTTCCGACGGATGTCAGCCCGATCGGCATCGGCCCGGCAAACCTGCCGCACTATGCGGCGGCGGTCATCGGCGCGCTCTTCGTCTGCGCCGTCGCCTACGCGCTGAAGCGCAAGCCGGTCGACCAGCCCGGCTGAACGTTAGCCTTCACCCAGAACGATCGCCGCGGCGGCCAGGATTTCCTGGCCGCCGTTTTTCATGATGCGCAGATGCCCGCCCGCTTCGGCCCGGAGCGATGGGTCGGTGACGCGAAAGGCGCTCTCCGACAGGAGCGATACCGCAAAGCTCTCCGGCGCTCGTCGGAAGCCGACGCCAAGCGCCTTCACATAGGCCTCCTTCGCCGCCCAGATTCGCGCGAAGAGGAGCGGGCGAAGGGCGCTGGCCGCCGTGGCGAGGAACCCGCGTTCGTCCGGATGCAGCAGGTCGAGAGGGGCGGTGCCCTCCGTCTCGATGCGCTCCACATCGACGCCGATGGGTCGTGCTGCCATGCCGACGGCGACGATTCCGGCCCGCGTCGCGAGCGAAAGCTGAAGCCCCGGCGCCTCGGGCCGGACGAGCAGCGGTCGCCCGGCCGGGTCATGCGCCATGACGACATCCTCTCGCGCGCAGCCGAGCTGCCGCGCCAGCAGGCGCCGCGCCACGCTACGCCTCAGCTCGGAGCGCTCCGCGAGGTTGCGCGGGCTTGCACCCGTCGGGATCAGCCAGACGGCCGGGAGGGCAGGGGCCGCGCTGTCGGCGGAATCGAGCCAGAGCATGGCCGGACTCTACCGGTGCTGCCGCATGCTGTCGCGCTCTGCGCGCCATTCATGCGGCTGTGGCTGTGATGCGCGTTGACGGGCGCCGGGCGTTTCTCCTTCTGGAAGACGATGCTTCCAGATCAGAACACAGAGCGGACAGCCCCAGAGGCGCCGATCACCGGCGCCGGCATGAGGCTGGGCGTGCGCAAGGTTTCCGTGCTGATGCCGGGCATCGTGGTCTTTGCCGTTGCCTTTGGAGCGGCGGCGGCGGCGAAGGGGCTCTCCCTGATCGAGACCTTGTCGATGAGCGCCTTCGTCTATGCCGGGGTCGCGCAGCTTGTGTCGCTGGAACTCTGGCGCCCCGAATGGAGCTGGGGCGCCATCGTCGGCGTGGCCGTCGTCACGGCGACGGTCAACGCGCGCATGGTGCTGCAGGGTGCTTCCCTCCAGCCCTGGTTCGCGAAGTACCCCAAGACGCTCAATGCCTTTAACCTCTTCTTCTTCACCGACGCGAACTGGCTGATCGGCACGCGCTACCAGGCCGAGGGCGGGCGCGACCTCGGCGTACTCGTCGGGGCTGGGCTCGCGCTCTGGCTGGTCTGGGTCGTGGCGACGGGCGGCGGCTACATGCTCGGCGCGTTGGTGAGCGATCCGCGCCGTTATGGCATCGATCTCGTGATGCCGATCTTCTTCGCAGCGATGATCGTGCCCCTCTGGCGCGGCCGGCGCGGCATGGTGCCCTGGGTCGTCGCCGGCCTCGTGGCACTGGTCACGGCCAAGCTCGTCGACGGCTATGCCTTCATCATCGTCGGTTCGCTCGCCGGCGCCGTCACGGGAGCGTTCCGCGATGACGCTGCCTGATCCGGGAAGTTGGGGCGCCGTCCTCGCCATCGGCGCGATGGCGATCGCGACCTATCTCTGCCGCATCGCCGGCGTCGCGTTGATGAGCTTCATCCCGCTGACGCCGCATGTCCGGCGCGGGCTGGCCGCACTGCCCGGCTCGATCGTGGTCGCGACCGTGCTGCCTCTGATCGAGCGGCTGGGGGCGGGCGCCGCCGTCGCCCTGCTGGTCGCGATCGGCACCATGATCCTGCGACGCAGCGAGTTGCTGGCGCTGCTGACCGGCATGGCCGCGATCTCCGCCCTGCGCGCGTTCGGCTTCTGATCCATCACTCCCGCCGATTGCTTCCATCACATCACGTCATCCCGATATGCACCGGCACATGTTGACGACGAAGGGCGGTGGGAGGACGGTGCGTCACAGCAAAACCGGCTAAAATGGAGCGCCGTCATGGCATGGTATTCTCAGACGTGGACCTGGTTCGATGGCGCCTGGCATGAGGGCAACCCCGGCCTCGTCGGTCCGCGTAGCCATGTGCTGTGGCAGAGCTCCTCGGTCTTCGACGGCGGTCGCTATTTCGACGGCGTCGCGCCCGACATCGACCTGCACGCCGCCCGCGTGAACCGCTCGGCGCTGGCGCTCGGCCTGAACCCCACGGTCACGCCGGACTTCATCGTCGAGAAGATGTACGAGGGCGCCAAGAAATTCGCTCCCGGCACCGCGCTCTACGTCAAGCCGATGTATTGGGCCGAGGCCGATGGCCCGTCCACCATCATGCCCGATCCGGAGTCGACCCAGTTCGCGCTCTGCCTGTTCGAGGCAGCGATGCCGCAGCCGACCGCCGGCTTCTCGGTGACCAAGGGCATCTATCGCCGCCCCAGCTACGAGACCGCGCCGACCGACTCCAAGGCGGGGTGCCTCTACCCCAACAACGCCCGGGTGCTGAAGGCGGCGAAGGCCGCCGGCTTCGACAACGCGCTGGTGCTCGATATGCTCGGCCATGTCGCGGAGACCGCGACCTCGAACATCTTCCTCGCCAAGGACGGCGTGGTGAAGACCCCCGTGCCGAACGGCACCTTCCTGAACGGCATCACCCGCCAGCGCGTGATCAAGCTGATGCGTGAGAGCGGCGTGCCGGTCGAGGAGTGCAGCCTGCGCTACGAGGATTTCGAGCAGGCCGACGAGATCTTCATGTCGGGCAACTATTCGAAGTGCATGCCGGTGACACGCATCGACAACCGCACGCTCCAGCCCGGCCCGCTCTTCCGCCGCGCCCGCGAGCTCTACATGGACTTCGCCCACAGCAAGGCCAAGGCCGCCTGAGGCGGCGGCTCGCCTCGTGACGGCGCGCCTCGCGACGCGGCTCACCGAGCGGCTCGGCATCGCCCATCCCCTCCTGTCGGCGCCGATGGCGCTGGCCGGCGGCGGGGCGTTGGCAGCTGCGGTGAGCAACGCCGGAGGCCTCGGCCTCATCGGCGGCGGCTATGGCGACGGTGCCTGGATGGAGCAGCAATTCTCCGCAGCCGGCAATACGCAGGTCGGCTGCGGCTTCATCACCTGGTCGATGGCGCGGAAGCCGGAGCTGCTGACGCAGGCGCTGGCTCACAAGCCCGCGGCGCTGATGCTCTCCTTCGGCGACCCACGCCCCTTTGCGATCGAGATCGCGGCGGCGGGTGTGCCGCTGATCTGCCAATGCCAATCGCTCGATCATGTCCGGCAGGCGCTGCAGGCCGGCGCCGCGATCATCGTCGCGCAGGGTGCCGAGGCCGGCGGACATGGCGCCAGCCGCGCGACGCTGCCCTTCGTGCCGGAAGCGGCTGATCTCATCGCCCGCGAAAGCTGCTCCGATACGCTTCTGCTCGCCGCGGGCGGGATCGCGGACGGCCGCGGCCTCGCTGCCGCGCTGATGCTCGGCGCCGATGGCGTGCTGGTCGGTACGCGCTTCTGGGCAAGCCGGGAGGCGGTGGTCCACGAACGCCACCATGCAGCCGCTGTGGCCGCGACCGGTGACGAGACCGTGCGCTCCTCATTGCCCGACATCGCACGCCGGCTCGATTGGCCGAAGCCCTTCGATATCCGCGTCTCGGACAACGCCTTCATCGCCAGATGGGCCGGGCGCGATACAGAGCTGAAGGCCGCCATCGAGACGGAGGCGCCCGTCTATCGCGAGGCCTTCATGGCCGGCGATCCCGACAGGGCGGCTGTCATTTTCGGTGAAGCGGCGGGGCTGATCTCCGACATTCCCGGCGCGGGTGAGATCGTCGAGCGCATGGTGGCGGAGGCCGCGACGCTGTTCGGCCGCGCCAGCCGCTTTCTCGTCTGACCGTCAGCGCAGCAGCTTCAGCAGCCCCGCCGCCTTCAGCCCGCCGCCTGCGATGAGCGCGTAGAGCAGAGCCGCAGCGGTTGAGATCAGCAGCACCGCGACCAGCAGCGGCTCGAAGGACAGGGATGCGGTGAGCTTGATCACGAGCGGCGCCCCCCACCATGCCAGCAGGCCGCAGAGGGCGGCGGCGCCGCAGACGATTGCCGCGAAACCGGGGAGGCGTCGGTCGGGCACTGTCCAGCCGCGCCGGCGCGCCAGCACGAACAGCGCCAGCAGATTGACCCAGGCGCCGGCTGCGGTCGCCAGCGCCAGGCCGGGTGCACCCCAGTCGCGCCAGAGCACGAGCTTGAGCGCGAGATTGCAGGCGATGGCGGCGAGCGCCACCAGCATCGGCGTGGTCGTGTCGCCGCGCGACTGGAAGGCGGAGACTTGCGTGCGGATCATCACGATCGCCGGCAGGCCCAGCGCATAGGCGAAAAGCACGGCGCCGGCGGCGGCGCTCGCATGGGCATCGAACGCGCCGCGCTGGAAGAGCCCCGCGACCATCAGCTCGGGCACTGCGACGAAGGCCGCGACGAAGGGGGCGCTGGCGACGAGCGAGATCGCGATCGCGCGGTTCTGCGCCCGGTTGGCGGCAGCCTCGTCGCCGCGCGCGACCGCGCGGCTCATGGCGGAGAGAGCGACGGTGCCGACCGCGATGGCGATCAGCCCGAGCGGTAGCTGGTAGAGCCGCTCCGCATAGTAGAGCGCCGCATAGCCGCCGCGCGGCAAGAGCGAGGCGATGATCGTGTCGGCGAAGATCGCGATCTGCTGCCCGGCCGAGCCGATCACCGCCGGGCCGAAGGTCTTGAGGAAGCGCCGGACGCCGGCATCCATATGCGGCCGCACGATCGTGCTGGAGACTTTGGCACGCTTGGCCGCGACATAGAGCAGGATCCACTGCGCCACGCCCGAGACGGCGACGCCCCAGGCCGCGGCATAGGCTGCGCTGGGGAACAGGAAGGGCACGGCCAGCGCCGCCATGATGAAGAGGTTGAACAGGATCGGCGCGGCCGCGAAGGCGGCGAAGCGGTCGACCGCATTCAGCGTTGCGCCCAGGAACGTGACCATGGTCACGAACAGCAGATAGGGGAAGGTGATCCGCGTCAGGGCGACGGCGAGATCGAAGACGGCGGGGTCGTTGACGAAGCCCGGCGCCAGCAGCGTCACCAGCCAGGGCATCAGCGGCAGTGCCAGCACCAGCAGCACGATCTGCACGGCGAGGAGAACGGTGAAGAGCCGGTCCGCGAAGAGATTCGCCGCCTCCTGGCCCTGCCGCTCGGCGACATGGGCGTAGGTCGGCACATAGGCCTGGTTGAAGGCGCCCTCGCCGAAGATGGCGCGGAAATGGTTGGGCAGGCGCAGCGCCACCGAGAAGGCGTCCATCATCGCGCCGGCGCCGAGCACCGCCGCGAGCATGACGTCGCGAGCGAAGCCGGTGAGGCGCGAGATCAGCGTATAGCCGCCGACCGACAGGATGTTTCTGAGCATTTGCAACCTCGTCATGCTCGGGCTTGACCCGAGCATCTCGGGACGGCGAGGCGCCTGAGCCTCTTCCTGAACGAGATTCTCGGGTCAAGCCCGAGAATGACGCCCTGCCATGTTCTTCAACGGATCAACGGCGGCAGCGCGTCGCCGCGCGGGTGGTCGACGGTGCGCGCGTCGAAGCCGACGCGTTCGCCGATCAGGTAGAGCGGCCGGCGCTTCACCTCGGCGAAGATGCGCCCGACATATTCGCCGATCATGCCGAGCGAAAGCAGCTGGATACCGGAGAAGAACATGATCGAGACGATCAGCGACGGGAAGCCGGGCAGGTCGGTGCCGAACAGCAGCGTGCGCAAGAGGAAGTAGACGGCGCTCAGAGCTGCGATCACAGCGATGATGGCGCCCGACCAGGTCGCGATCTTGAGCGGGACGGTGGAGAAGGAGGACAGCCCGTCGAAGGCGAAGGAGAACAGCTTGCGATATTTGAACTTGGATTGGCCGTGCTCGCGCTCGGCGACATGGAAGGGCACGCCGATCGAACGGAAGCCGACCCAGGCATAGAGCCCCTTCGAGAAGCGCGCGCGCTCCGGCAGCGCCCGCAGCGCATCGACGGCCTTGCGGTCGAGCAGCCGGAAATCGCCGGCGCCCTCCGGCAAATCGGTTTCGCCGAAATAGGAGAAGATTCGGTAGAAGGCCTTGGCGAAGTTGCGCTTCAGCGGGGTTTCATCTTCGCGGTCGATGCGCTGGCCGTAGATGTTGAGATAGCCCTCGTGCCATTTCTCCAGAAAGGCCGGAATGACTTCCGGCGGATGCTGGAGATCGGCATCCATGATGACCACGGCATCGCCTATCGCATGGTCGAGCCCGGCGGCGATGGCGATCTCCTTGCCGAAGTTGCGGCTGAAGGAGACGGCGCTGATTCGAGGGTCGGCGGCGTTCAGGCCTCGGATCACCGACAACGTGTCGTCCCGGCTGCCGTCGTCGACGAAGACGATTTCCCAGGAGGAAACCTGACCCTCGAGCACGCTGCGCAGCCGGCCGACCAGCAGCAGCAGGTTCTCGGCCTCGTTGTGCACGGGCACGACGATCGAAAGCTCCGGCCAGCGGGCCGCCCGGGGCGCGCGCTGAACCGGCTGGGATGCGGAATCCGACACGAACAACCTTTCCACGCGCCTCCTCGACAAGGTGACGCGCGACGCACAGAACCTTAAAGCTTGCCGGCCGACAAGCCCGGCGCGCTATACCGCGATCCGGCTGAACGAGGGACAACAAACGGCATGGCGAAAGGCTTCATCCTCTGCGCCGATGATTTCGCCATGACCGAGGGCGTCAGCCGGGGGATTCTGGATCTGCTGGCGCGCGGCAGGCTGACCGCCACCGGCGCCATGACCAACCGACCGCACTGGCGGCGGCTGGCGCCGGAGCTCGCCGCTTTCTCCGGCACGGCCGATCTTGGCCTCCATCTGAACCTGACCTGCGCGGCCCCGATTGGCACCATGGCGCGCCTTGCCCCCCACGGTGCCCTGCCGGGGTTGAAGGACGTCGCGCGTGCCGCTGCGGTCTCGGGCGTGGTCAGAGCCGAGATAGCCGACGAGATAGTGCGACAGCTCGACGCTTTCGAGGATGCGATGGGCCGCCCGCCGGACTTCGTCGATGGTCACCAGCATGTGCATGTCTTGCCGGGCGTGCGGCGGGCGCTGCTCGACTTGCTCGCCCGGCGCTATCCCGCCGGCTCGCTCTATGTGCGCGACCCGGCCGATCGGATCGCGGCAATTCGTGCTCGCGGCGTGGCGGTGGGCAAGGCGCTCGTCATCGCCGGGCTTGCGGCGGGTTTCCGTAGCGCGGCGCTCAGGCGCGAGTTGCGCGTCAACTCCGGCTTCGCGGGAGTGGCACCGTTCGACCCGCATCGCGATTTCGGCGCTGATCTCGCCCGCTTCCTGATCGCTCCCGGCAAGCTGCATCTCGTCATGTGCCATCCTGGGTTCATCGATGCCGAACTGGCGGGGCTCGACCCGGTCACCGCGACGCGCCCCATCGAGCATGCGGCCTTGGCCGCCTTCGAGCCGCCGCCCGACATGCCGCTGCGACGCTTCCACCAACTGGCGGGCTGAGGCACGCCGGGCCCGATACGCAAGCGATTTGTTTACCGGGATCGGCGAATGTCGCCGCAGGGGTTGGATTGGCGGGCCGCTTATCAGCTGCTGGCGCCGGATTTCGAGGATGTTCGGGGCGATGACGTGGTTCAGACGCGCCTCGGTTGCGGGCGAGTTGGCGCAGCCGGTCGGGCGGGACCTTGGTTCGCTCAGCCGACAGATCGCCGCCGCCGCCGTGGCGATTGTTGCAGTGACAGTCGTCCTCGTCGTCATGGCGATCGCGCGTTACAATGATGCCCGCACACGTGCCGATCTCGATCAGAAGGTCACGGCGCTCACCCTGATGGTGGTCAATGCGGCGCCGTCGCTCATCCTGTCGCGGGACACCAATACCCTCGGCTACATCCTGACCTCGTTGCAGCGTGATCCCGATTTCGATGCCGGCGTGGTCGGGGATGATCTTTCCGCCCTGGCATCGGCCGGCCGCACCGAGGAGGCGCGTCTCTCGCTGACGCCTCGGTGGTTGACCGGTATCGTCGGCGAGGAGCCCTGGAAGGCCTTGCAGGGCCGCGACGAGATCGCGATCGAGGACGATGTCTTCGTGACCAAGATTCATGCCGTGCGCGTTGGCAGCCAGCGCAAGCTGATCGGCTATGTGGCGTTGCGCTTCGACAAGACTCGGCTCGTGGCGCGTGCCGCCTGGGAGCAGCTCGTCACCATCGGGCTCGGCCTGCTCATCCTGGTCGTGCTCGGGCCGCTGCTCTGGTTCTCGCTGTCGCGGGCGATGCGCCCCCTGCGCAACATGACGAAATCCATCGTCAGCATTTCTGACGGCAAGCTCGACACGCCGATCGATGCGCTGGAGCGACGCGACGAGATCGGTGCGATCGCCCGCGCGCTCGGCGTGCTCAAGGTTCGTCTCGCTGAGCGTGCGACGCTGCAGCAGAACCAGAGCGCGTCGGAGGATGAGCAGCGCGCGCGCCAGCAGGGCGTCGACATGGCGATCACCTCGTTCCGCAGCGAGGTCGGGCTCGCGCTCGAAGCTTTCAAGAACAATGCGGAGCGGATGCGCGAGGCATCGGACGGTCTCGCGCGCGTCGCGGCGGAATCCTCTCAGCGTGCCGCACGGGCTGCCGACAATGCCCACGGCGCTTCCGGCAACGTCGAGAACGCCGCCCAGGCCGCCGAGGAGATGGGCGCGGCCATCCGGGAAGTCGAATTTCAGGTGCGGCGTGTTCGTACCGAGATCGTCGAGGCGGCTTCGGCCTCGCGCGATACGGCGGGCTCCGTGCGTGAACTCGACGAGACGGCGCGTGCGATCGGCGAGGTCGTCAACCTGATCCGTGACATCGCCTCGCAGACCAATCTGCTGGCGCTCAATGCCACCATCGAAGCCGCGCGCGCCGGTGAGGCAGGGCGGGGATTTGCTGTCGTCGCCTCCGAAGTGAAGTCGCTTGCTGCACAGACAGCGGACGCGACCGATCGCATCGTTGCGCAGGTCGCTGCCATCCAGGGCGCCACCGGCCAGGTCGTCGGTGCGATCCAGAACATCGCCGAGCGTATGAATGCGATCGAGAAGTTCGCGAACTCGGTCGCGACCTCGATCGAGCAGCAGGCGATCGCCACCGGCGAGATCGCCAGCGGTGTGGCGATGGCGAGTTCGTCTTCGCTCTCGGTTTCGAGCGATCTCAGCGTGCTGGCCGACAGCGTAGAGGAAACCGGGCGCTCGGCCGAGCAGGTGCGCAGCGCCGCCAGCGAGGTTTCCACTCAGGCACAGCGCCTCGATTCAACGGTCGACCAGTTCCTGCGCAATGTCGCATCCTGAACGGCTGCAGGACCTGCGATAAAAAAAAACGGGGCCGCGAGGCCCCGTCTGCATTTGGGCTTGCCGACAGGCTCAGGCCTTGGCGGCGTCGTAGAGCTCCGCAACATACTCCCAGTTCACCAGGCTCTCGAGGAAGGCCTTCAGGTAGTCGGGGCGACGGTTGCGATAGTCGATGTAATAGGAGTGCTCCCAGACGTCGACGCCGAGGATCGGCGTGGCGCCATGGACGAGCGGGCTTTCGCCGTTCGGGGTCTTGCTCACGGCGAGCTTGCCGCCCTTGACCTCGAGCCAGGCCCAGCCCGAGCCGAACTGGCCGATGCCGGCCGCGACGAAGTCTTCCTTGAACTTGTCGACCGAACCGAAGGAGTCGACGATCGCCTTCTCGAGCGCGCCCGGGAGCTTGCCGCCGCCATTCGGCATCATCCACTTCCAGAAATGGAGGTGGTTGTAGTGCTGGCCGGCGTTGTTGAAGACGGCCGGGTTCTTGCCGTAGGAGCCCTTGACGATCTCCTCGAGCGACTTGCCCTCGAATTCCGTGCCCTTGATCGCGTTGTTGCCGTTGGTCACGTAAGCGAGGTGGTGCTTGTCGTGATGATACTCGAGCGTCTCCTTCGACATGAAGGGCTGGAGAGCATCATGAGCGTAGGGCAGATCAGGAAGAGTAAAAGACATGAGGCCTCTCCTTGGGCTATGAAAATCGCTTGAATGAGAATGGCTTGCCGTCAATGGACGGGGGCAGGGAGGCCCTGCCATTCCACGCGATAGTTAAGCCTCCCGGCGCCGGCCGACAACCGCTCCCACCGCGAAATGCGCATGTCTTCTCGACAGGCGGCCACAATCACGCCAATTTCCTCCGCCTAAGCGGTCCGGATTGGAAACTCTCCCTTATTCAATACGTTAGATAGTCGCACGCCATTGCTTCACTTCAGCGTCGGCGCGGCTCATGCCAAGGATGCGAAATTGATCGCGATTTTTACCGTTCTGGGCCTCGTTCTCTTCGGCGGCGGTGCCTACGCCGTCTATGACGGCTGGCCCTATCTGGTCCTCGAGCGCGGTTTCACCCAGGTCATCATCGGCTCGATCGCGAGCAGCGCCGGCCTGATCCTTCTGTCGCTTGCCTGGGTGCTGCGCGAGATCGCGGCGCTCAAGCGGTCGCTGGCGGAAGGCGTGCAGATGCGGGCGGACGTGCAGCCGGCGCCGGCTGCCGCCGAGCCGGTTCGTGCGCCATGGGAGGCTGCACGCGAGGAGCGCCTCGCGAAACAGTCTGCGATCGCGCCTGCGGCGGTTGGGGCTGCGGCTGGTGCCGTCGCTGTCGGCGCGGTGGCCGATGCGCTCGTGGCCCCGGCGCGGGAAACGGCGGCGCCTGCTGCCGAGCGCGCGTCGCCCCCGGATCGGGATCTGTTCGGAGCATTGGTGGCAAAGCGTCTCGAAGAGACGGAGCCCCAGCAGGATGGCGAAGGGGACACAACGTCCCGCGAGCCTGCCGAACCGCTGCCCGACATGTTCGAGGAGATGGCGTTCGGGAAACCCGAAGAGCCGAAGGACGCTCCGATCGCGATCGAGACGGAGAGCCACGAGCCGGCGGAAATCGTTGCCGCGAAGATCCAGTCGATGGGGGAGGACGAAGCCCTGGCGCATGCGGTCGAGCCGGCCCCTGCTGCTTCCGAACCTTCGCAGGAGCACGAGAATCCGTTCGCGGCTGGGCAGGATGAAAGCAAGCCTGCCGGACGTGATGCCGATCTCGACGAGTTCAGCGCGCTGCGCGAGAGCCTGGCCGGTCACCTGAACGAACCTGTCCAGGCCGGCACGCGGATCGAGCCCACGCTCGAGCCGGAGACCGATCCCTTCGCCGAGGCGGAAGCCTGGATGGACAAGGCCTCTCCCCGCAAGGAACCATGGTTCGAGAACCCGGAACCGGCGGAGGAAGCCGCTGCCGAGGCCGCTTCGCCGCCATGGCCGCCCCGCACGGAGGCGCTTGAGTTTGCCGCTCCTGCCGAGCCGGTAGCGGAGGAACCCGATATCGAGGCGCAGGCTGAAGCTGCTCTGGACGATGCCGTGCCGGATGAGGACGCACAGGCTGCGCCCGCCACGCACGCTCCGGCCGTCGAGGACAAGGTGGAGGACGATCAGGTACCTTCGCCGGAGCGGGCGGCTTCCGATGAAGGCGTCGTCGGCGCCTATCAGGTCGGCGACGCCCATTTCACCATCTATGCCGACGGCTCGATCCGGGCCCGCACCCCCGATGGCGAGTACAGCTTCGCCTCGATGGACGAGCTCAAGGTCTATCTCGCCAGCGAGAAGAGCCGCTTGGGCGTGTGATCAAGCGTCCCCGGCGTCCGGCCAGCCTTCGCCAACCGTCTGGATTGCGAAGGCATAGGCCAGCGCCGTCTCCTTCAGGGAGTCGAAGCGGCCGGCGGCGCCGCCATGGCCGGCCTCCATGTTGGTGTGAAGCATGATCGGCCCGCCGCCGGTCATCGTGGCGCGCAGCCTCGCCACCCATTTCGCGGGTTCCCAATAGGTCACGCGCGGATCGGTCAACCCGCCCATGGCGAGGATCGGCGGATACGCTTGCGCCGTGACATTGTCGTAGGGCGAATAGCTACGGATCGTCTCGAACGCCTTCGCGTCGCGGATCGGGTCGCCCCATTCGGGCCATTCCGGCGGCGTCAGCGGCAGCGTGTCGTCCAGGATCGTGTTGAGCACGTCGACGAAGGGCACCTCTGCGACGATGCCGGCGAAGAGCTCGGGCGCCATGTTGGCGATCGCGCCCATCAGCATGCCGCCCGCGCTGCCGCCTTCAGCGACGATGCGGCCGCGGCTGGTGAAGCCGGCCTCTGCCAGCGCCTCGGCCGCAGCGATGAAGTCGGTGAAGGTGTTGCGCTTGTTCTCGCGCTTGCCGTCGAGATACCAGCGCCAACCCTTGTCCGTGCCCCCGCGAACATGGGCGATCGCGTAGACGAAGCCGCGATCGACCAGACTGAGCGGCCGTGTCCGGAACGACGCCGACATCGCCGAGCCATACGATCCATAGCCATAGAGCAGGCATGGCGCTGAGCCGTCGAGCGGCGTGTCGACGCGATGCAGGATCGAGATCGGCACGCGCTCGCCGTCCTTCGCCGTCGCGAAGATGCGGCGCACCTTGTAGGCGGCTGGGTCATGGCCCGAAGGGATCTCCTGCCGCTTCAGCAAGGTTCGCTCGCCGGTGGCGAGGTTGTAGTCGTAGGTTTCTGCCGACCGAGCCATCGATGCGTAGATGAACCGCAGCGTATCCGTGTCGAATTCGTAGCCGGGGTCCATGCCGAGACCGTAGGCCTCTTCTTCGAAGGCGATGCTGTTCTCTGCGCCGCCGGCGAGATCGCGGATGATGATGCGGGGCAGTCCGTCTTCGCGTTCCAGCCGGATCAGCCGTCCCTTCAGGCAGACATGGCTGAGGATCAGCCGCCCCGGCTTGTGCGGCACCAGATCACGCCAGTTCTCGAGCGCGGGCTCGGAGAGGGGTGCGCTGACGATTTTGAAGTCTTCGGCGCCGTCGGCATTGGTCAGGATCAGGAAGTCGTCGCCGTGATGCTCCAGCGCGTATTGCCGTCCGGTGAGTCGCGGCGCGATCAGGACAGGCCTGGCATCATCCTCGCCGAGGTCGACCACGCGCGTCTCGGATGTCTCGTGGTCGCTGATGGTGATCAGCAGGAATCGGCTCGATTGCGTCCGGTCGATGTCGACGAACATGCCGGCATCCGCCTCGTCGTGCAGCAATTCATCCGCGCTGTCGGGCGTGCCCAAACGATGGCGCAGCACGCGCGACGGACGATGATCTGCATCGAGCGCGACATAGAAGAACGAGCGTGAATCATTCGCCCATACGATATCGCCGGTTGTATCCTTGATCTGGTCCGGCAGATCCGCGCCGCTCTCTAGGTCACGGACGCGGATCGTATGTAGTTCCGAGCCGGCTTCATCGGCGCTCCAGGCAAGCAGCTTGTGGTCGGGGCTGTGCGCAGTATCGCCAAGGTCAAAGAAGTCCTTCCCTTCGGACAATGCGTCGGCGTCGAGCATGACCTGCTCGCGTGTCGCTTTTCCCGCATCGGCCGGGCCGCGTGGGCGCCGGCAGATCAGCGGATGCTCTGCGCGCTTGCGATAGCGTGAATAATAGAGGAACGGGCCGTCCGGTTGTGGCACGCTGGAGTCGTCCTCCTTGATTCGCCCGCGCATTTCCTTGACGAGGTCGCGTTGTAGGGCGCGTGTCGGCGCCATCAGCTTCTTGCAATAGGCGTTTTCTGCTTCGAGATAGTTGCGGATATCGCCCGGCAATGCATCGGGATTCCGCAGGACGTCTTTCCAATTCGCCGCCCGCAACCAATCATAGTCGTCGCGTAGTACGACGCCATGGGCGACGGTCTCTTTCGTCCTGATCTCGGCGCTTGGCGCCTTCATCTGGCCACCGCGGCGGGACGGCGGTGTGCCGCGAACCTGACGATGCTGATCCGAGCGCATGGGAATTCTCCGATAAGTGCCGCGACAGGTAGAGAGCGGCGCGCGCGCTGGCAAGATACCTCCGGAAACGTGCGATTGATTTTGCGGTGCAATGAAAAGCACTCGCGCTAGGGTTGAATTATAGAGCTTTCCAGAATTTCAATTGTTGGGAATTGTTCTCTTGCATGAATAGACGGCATAGACTAAACGCTTATCTCGATCAGTCCGCGTTGTCCGATTCTGGGCGCGGTAGTGCTTGATCCGCTATCGCAAAGTTTGGTCAGAAATTAGGCAGAGAAAAACGGGCGATCCTCAGAAAACCGCTACCAAGAACGATAAGGAGTGACACCGCCATGACCGAACACGAGGGGTCGGATTTCATCGAACTGACCGCGGATATCGTATCCGCTTATGTTTCGAACAATTCCGTGCCTGCATCCGAGCTGCCTGCTCTGATCAGCGAAGTTCATTCGGCGTTGAATCGCGTCATCGGTGGAGCAGCCCCGGTTGTTCAGGCGGAGGCGCCGAAGCCGGCCATTCCTGTAAAGAAGTCGATCACGGCCGATTACCTGATCTGCCTCGAGGATGGAAAGAAGTTCAAGTCGCTGAAGCGGCATCTGCGCACGCAGTACAACATGTCGCCGGAGCAGTACCGTGAGAAGTGGGGCCTCCCGCCGGACTACCCGATGGTTGCGCCGAACTATGCCGAGGCACGCTCGCAGCTCGCGAAGAAGATGGGCCTGGGTCAGCAGCGCCGGAAGCGCCGCTGAGTCCCGGTCCGACCAGCCGATTTGGCAAAGAGGAAGCCGCCGGTTCCCCGGCGGCTTTTTTCATACCTGTCAGCCCGTGGCAGGAGCCGGGGATAGGCTGTCGCTAAGGCTTGCAAGTCAGAATTTAAGATTATAGTCCTATTTCGGCAATGGATCGCCAGCGGCAGGTGTTGCCTGAAAATAGGAACATAGCATGAACATTTATGTTGAGAGCGAGACTTCCTTGCGCGCCGCGGCAGGGGCGCGGCTGGCTGAGGCTGCGGTTGCCGGAATGGCACGCGTTCCTCTCACCGCTCTGCGCGGTGCCACGCGTGGCCCTCGGCAGGTGGCCCTGGCGCGGCAGATGGCGATGTATCTCGCCCATGTCACTTTCGGTCTCAGCCTGACGCGCGTGGGCACGTGTTTCGGTCGCGACCGGACGACGGTCCGGCATGCTTGTGCCCTGGTTGAGGATCGTCGCGACGACCTGCGTCTCGAATGCGGGCTCAACGCGCTCGAAGCAGCGCTTCTTGCCTTGATGAGCAGGTTGGAGCGCCGCGCAGGGGAGGCGCACTGATGACAGCCGGACAGGATCGCAAAGAACGGCATCGCTTGCTGCGGCACCTCGCACAGCCCGGGTGCTATGCCGTCGCCTCACCGCTGGGATGTGGCCGCATCGCGCTCTATCGGGAGGCGCGAGGCGCCAGCCTGGGCGCGGGCTACGTCTCGGCGGAGACGGTGACCGTGCTGATTGCCGATGGGGAGATCGCATGGAGCGGAACGGGAAAGGCGGCGCGGCTCGTTCTCTACGGGGGAGCAGCGGCTTGCCCGTTGACGGAGGAGGCCCCGTTGGCGACGGCGGGTCCGCCCCAGCCCGTACTCGACGAGCGCGAGAGTCCGCTGCTCTGGCTTTATCGCCGCCCCGGAAAAGACGGAAAGCCGCAAATGAGCGACGAGGAGTTCGCTGCCGGCGAACGTTTCCGGGCCGATATCACGATGGCCCAGATGCTGCCTCGTACGACGATGAACTGGGAGGCGGCTTTCACGCCCGAACAGCGCGGTCCGGGGCCCCGCGACATGGCGGGAGCGTCCGATACCTCGCTCGCCGCCCGCCAGCGCGTCAGGCTGGCCTGCGACAAGCTGGGCCCGGAGCTGTCGGGGCTCGTCATCGATGTCTGCGGCTTTCTGAAGGGGCTCGATCTCGTCGAGAGGGAGCGCCGCTGGCCGGCACGCTCGGCCAAGGTCGTGCTCCGCATCGCGTTGGCTACGCTGGCGACGCATTACGGCCTGCACCACTCTGCGCAGCCGGCCGCTTTCAGAAACTGGCACGCTGGGGACGCACGTCCCACGCTCTTCCCGGCAGCGGCCGGATGAGGCCGCTCAGCCTTCTGCGACAGCGCGGGCGTCGCCTTTGATCCGATCGATCATCGCGCGCACGCCGTTCGAGCGCTGCGGCGTGAGGTGGGCGGCGAGCCCGAGCCGCTCATAGATGGCGAAGGCATCGGTTGCGAGGACCTCGGAAGCTGGCCGCCCCGAGAAGATGGTCAGTGCCAGTGCGACCAGCCCGCGCACGATATGGGCGTCGCTGTCGCCACGGAAATGCAGTCGTGTCTGCGGGCCGGGGCCGCCTTCGCGCCGCGCTTCGAGCCAGACCTGACTCGCGCAGCCGCGCACCTTGTTGGCGTCGTTGTGTGCGGCTTCGGACAGTGGTTCGAGGCTCTTGCCCAGCTCGATCAGGTAGCGATAGCGGTCGTCCCACTCGTCGAGCAGCTCGAAATTGGCGACGATCTCGTCGAGGCTTGCTGTCATGACCTGCCTGGCTGCGATTGTCCCCTTCAGATAGGGCGCGCGACCTCTTCCCGCGAGGGGAGTTCCGCGTCAAGCGCGCAAAGCCCGGTCTCTCCCTGCGCCGCTAGCGCGTCGTTGGCTTTGCCGTCGCGGTCGTCATCGCCGCGTTCAGGATGCGCTCGCGCATCACAGGATCGAGACCGGCGAGGATCTCCGCCGCCTCGCGCGCGGCGGTGAGGCTGCCGGCGGCGTTGCGGGCGCTCGCCTGGGCGGTTTCGACGGCGTCGCGGACGGTCTGCGGCAGCGTCGTCTCGGCGGGCTTGTTGCCGTGAACCGGAGAGTTCACCGCAATCAACCCGATGATCGCGACCTTGCGCAGGAAGTGAGCCATCTCGATCTCCATCGCCGATGCCTTCCTTCGGCACCGGGCAAGCGAGATTAGGCATCGATCCGGAAAAATCGCGTCATTCCGGATGTTCAAATGCGAGTCGAATGCCACAGGCGATCTTCAGGTTCCATTCACCCTGCCGCGAACATCGAGCGCCATCACGGAAACGCGTGATTTTCACCTAAGTGTATGAAAAACAATGGGTAAATCCGGTTTTACGCTTCGGTCGGAAGTTCCGGGACTTTGCGCCTTAAGTCCCGCTTAAACCGCACGTGGCGAGATGCGTGACGCGGACGGGTGGTCCGCAAAGTTTAGGCGTTGCGTTCCGTATGGCGATCACTGCACTGAGGACACAGGCGGCGGCACTGGTACATGCATCGGTGCGGTCGAACCCGGCTGAGCGTTTGCGCCATGAGCGCTTCGTTCTGTCGCGTTTGCTCGTCGGAGGCGGTGCACTCAGTCTCGCTCCAGCCTATCTGGCCTGGCGCGGAGCGCTCGGAGCTTTCGAGGCGGTCATGGTTGTGGCTGCGGCCCTTCCCGTCCTGGCCGTCGTGCTGCTCTCCCGCACCGGCCGGCTCGACATCGCGCATCTGATTTCTTCGGCGGCCCTGTCTCTCTTCATCGTTGCGCTCGCCGCCGTGACCGGCGGCCTGTCCTCGCCGCTGCTGCTGTGGCTCGTCGTCGTTCCGGTCGAGGCAGCGTTTTTCGGTTCGCGTGACTTCGTCCTGAGGGCAGGCTGGATGGCTGTTACTGCCTTGGCGACCGCCATCGGCCTGCAGCATCTCGGCCTCCTGGCCGGGCCTGCCGTCTGGACCAGCGAAGCAATGTCGATGCTGGTCATCGCGGCCCTGGCGCAGGTGCTGATCGCAACCGCGATCATGCTGCGTCGGCGCGATGTCGCGGAACGCGCGCACCGTGCGGCGGATACGCGGGCGCAGCTTCTCCTCGATCACGTCGGTGATCTCGTGACCTGGCATGACGCCGGCGGCGCCGTCGTCTTCGCCAACGCCGCGGCGCGTGCGCTCGCCGGTGCCGAGCCGCGCGAACTGCTCGGGCGCGGCCTGCTTGATCGCGTCCATGTCGCGGACCGTCCGCTCTTTCTGAAGGCGCTGAGCGATGCCGCCCATGGCGATGGCACCGCCACGGCCTGCTTCCGCACGCTCTTCGTCCCGCGGGAAGGGGATAATCGCCGGCCGGTGTCGCTCTGGCTGGAAATGCAGGCCTATCGCACGGGGGAGGCCGAGGCGAAGGACGGTGCCGCCGTGGTCTGCGTGATGCGCGATGTCACGGAGCGCCGGGCCGCCGACGAGGAGCGCGATCGCGGCCACGCAGAGGCCTTGCGTGCGAATGACGTCAAGGCGCAGTTCCTGGCGACGGTCAGTCATGAACTGCGGACGCCGCTGAACGCCATCATCGGCTTTTCCGAGATGCTGGGCTCCGAGGAGAACGGCTGGATCGATGCGGCCAAGCGGCTCGAATACGCACGGATCATCCATGCCTCCGGCCACCACCTGCTCGAAGTCGTCAACACCCTGCTCGACATCTCGAAGATCGAGAGCGGCGCGATGGAGATCGAGCGGGACCCGCTCGATCTCGCCGAACTTGCCCGCGACTGCTGCACGCTGATGGCGCTGCGCGCCGAGAACGGCGGCATTGCGCTCGACCGTGTCGCCGGCCCGGCGCTTCCGTCGATAGAGGGCGATCGGCGTGCGCTGAAGCAGGTCGTGCTGAACCTGCTGTCCAATGCGATCAAGTTCACGCCGGCAGGCGGGCGCGTCGTGCTCGCTATCGTCCGCGACGGCGATATGATCGACCTCTCCGTTTCCGATACCGGCATCGGCATCGCGGCCGTGGACCTGCCGCGGCTGGGCGATCCCTTCTTCCAGGTCAGGGGCGCCTATGACCGCAACCATGAAGGCACCGGCCTCGGCCTCTCGGTCGTACGTGGCCTGGTCGGCCTCCATGGCGGGCGCATGACGGTCGAGAGCGCGCTCGGCGTCGGCACGCGGGTCTCGATCCGGCTGCCGGTCGGCTGCGCCGAAGCCGTCGAGCCGCTGGCCAAGATCGTCACTTTCGCACGGGCTCCGCGGAAGGGGCTCGAAACCAAAGAACCACTCCGTCTGACTGCCTGAAAACCGAGCTGACCGATGTCCGTGACCATGGCCGCCCGCGCCCATTCCAGCGCCTCCCTGTCCGCCCCCGTCCGGCGCGCGCAGCCGGCACGCCGCAAATCGTCCTGGCTCGGGCGGATCAGCCGCACGGTCGGGCGGCGGCCGGGCCGGGCGATCCTGCTTCTCGCCTTCGGTATCGTTTCCTGTGCGATCGTCACCAATGCGCTGATGTTCCAGAAGGCGCGTCACCCGGCGCCGATGCTCTCGGCTGCACCGGCGGCGCCGCCGCGCGCGGCGGCTGAACGCCGCTCCGAGCCGGCCTCGGCGCCGATCCAGGACGCTGCACCGGCTCCGCTTCCGACGCCGGCCGCGGTGCCGTCGCGGCCGCCGGCGCGGCCGTCCGACCTTTCGAATRCGCAGCCGGTGCGCGAGGCGGCGCCGCGTCCGCCGGCCCCGGTCGCCAGCCAGCCGCGCACGGCGCAGTCGGCGACGACGTCGGTACCCAAGGCCGCGCCGGTCCGCGACCCGATTGCCGACCTCATCAACGGTGGCGATCTCCGCCCGCCGGCCGACGTCAAGGGCGTGGCTTCCCGTTCCGCTGCCGCGCCGCGTCGATCGGCCGAGAACTGAGCCGGGCGGCGCCGGGCGATGGCGCGCCTGACCAGCGAATTCTGGGTATCGGCCTATCTGCGCCAGGCCGGTCTCGACGGGCTCTTCGCGGTGCTGCGGCGGCGGGGCGCGCGCGAGGCCGGTGCGATCTTCGTCAAGCTCGATCGCCTCGACGGCACGGCCGCCCTCTACGGCCCGGCGCCCCAATCATTGGCCGAGGACGATGGCGAGCGCCGCTTCCAACTCCTGATCGAAGCCGATCCGCTCACGGTCGAGGATCGGGTCGATAGGGAACTGCGCTTCGACAGCGATCTCTGGCTGGTCGAGATCGAGAATCGGATCGGCGATCCGCGCCTCAAACTGGCCGACGGATAGCGCTTTCTCTCAGCCCCGCTCGCGCTTTGAGCCGATCCGGCCAAGAACCTCGGTGAGACCGAGCTGAGCATCCGGGCGGGAAGCGCCGGGCCGGGCCGGCGTTCCGCTCGGGTCCATCGCCGGCTGGTGCTGGCCTTTGCGCGGCGAAGCGGACACCGGCAGTACGCCGGCAATCTGCATCGCCAGCCGAAACGCGATCGATGGCTTGACCAGCCGCATCAGATCGACCAGCGCGAAGATCCGTTCGACCGAATGCGCCGTCTCGTCGCCGAGGCGGATCAGGAAGCGCGTAGCGTCTTCGACGCGCACTCCGCTGGCGATGAGGCTCAGAGCCGCAAGATCACGTGAATCATCCTCTACCATCGCAGCAGCGAACGGCGCGCCGCCGCCGAGATGCCCGGCGACCGCGGCGAATGCGCTCGTGCGGTCTTCGCCGGCCAGGATGAGCCAGTCGGCAAAGGTCGAGCTAGCGACTGCCGGCCGCCGCTCGCTCGGATGCAGGGCCTCGCGCGCCATCAGCGATTCGAGAATGGCGAGGCGGCGCTCCGGCCCTGCGCGGAGGAAAAGTGGAGCGAGTTCGAGATTGGACAGGTCTTCGCGTGCCAGCAGGCCGAGCTGATAGGCCGCGTCGACCCGCGAGCGGGCGATCAGCGTGTCGACGGCGGCGCGGGGCAGCGGGGCCTCCCGATTGCCGATCAGGGCGAGATCGATGGCGCGTTCGGCTTCGGAAACCAGCAGCAGGACCGCGGTGTTGGTGAGGTCCTTGCGGACGGAGAGGGCGCTACGGATAGCGGCGTCGCCGGTCTCGGCAAGCCGTTCGAGCTCGGCGGGCGAAATCGGCATGCCATGACGCAGCATCTCGATCAGGACCGCGCCGCCGCGCGCGGCCAGCGTTGTCAGCACCGCGAGTGGGGTATGCCGCCAACCCGCGAGCTTGCGCGCCAGGATCAGCGCGGTCGGCTCGTCGACGGTCGGAACCAGCATCACCGCCATCTCGTTGAAGGCAGCGAGATCCTCCCGCGGCGGCTGCGGGGTCGACATCAGCAGGTCGGCCTTCACCCGCAGCGAGACCTGGCTGAGGCCGAGGTCGCCGTCGCGGGCGAGGCGGGCAAGATCGGCGAGTTCCTGGGAGATACGGGCAGGCATGGTTGGCTCGGCTGCGAATCCGATGGGTTCGCTCAAATTATCCCCGAGGCATTAAGGCCACGTTAACCATGCTGGAGCCTGATGTCCTTGAGGGCCTGCGTCGGGTGCGGCCTCGCGCACCAGGACGGCTCTCGCGATTGCAACTCGGGCGCTGGATAGGAGGCGCTGCATGGCCGTCATCATCCCCTTTGCGCTCTACCGCTACCCGCAGGCGCGGTCCTGCCCGTTTCCGCGACGCACGGCGGAAATCCTGTTCTTCACCGGTGTCCGCTATGAGCGCTCTGCCGAAACCTCGCCGCTTCAGGCCAAGGCGCGCCCCGCGCGGCGTCCGCGCAAGGCGATGCGCAAGATGGATCACAGGCAGCCCGCGTGAGACGACGACTACCCGATGAAACGCGGCCGCTCCGGCGCCGGTCCCGAAGCGTTGCCGCCCTGGCGCTGTCGTCAGGGCTTGCCCTTTCCGCCTGCTCGGCGACCGACGGCGATCTCGGCCGCCCGCGCCCGACCGTCTGGTCACAGCTGATCGCTCCGGAGGCGGGCTTCCTGTCGGCGGCCGGGCGAGGTGAGGCTGCGTCCTATTTCCGTCTGACTGACGATGAGGAGCAGCTTCGCGATCGCGCCTGGCGCTTCGTCATGCCCGGCAGCCCGCACAGCGTCTTCCAGGGCGAGATATCGAACTTCGCGCATAGCCGCATCCTGCCGGTCGCGGCACAATCAAACGACGTTTCGGATTATTTCCGCGGGCTGACCTCGATGTCCTTCGCCTCGCAAGTCTCGCGCTATAACCGCCTCGCGGAAGACGCGAATGCCGACCGCCTGCTGGTTGGCCCGTTCCGCGCCAATGCGATGCGCGTCGTCACCATGGATCGCGTCCGCATGCGTGCCGCCGAGGCCTCGCCGGATGTCATTCCCGGCAAGCAGGAGCCGGCCATGGCGCGCGTGATCGAGAATGAGGGACTGATCTACTGGGTCTGCGAGCGCCTGGATTTCCGGATCAGGAGCTATCGCTACGCGCTGACCAATCTCGTCGTCGAGATGCCCTCGCGTGAGGCGGTTCGGGCCGAACGCGCGATCATGGCGCTGGCGGCCGAATCCGCTCCGCTCTGCCAGATGCAGCTCAATGGCACTTTCGGCGAGGGCAAGCGGCCCGTGGTCTACAAGGGCTAGCGGGTCTCGCTCAGTTCGCCATCCCGCATTCGACACCCGTCGCGAGCCCTTCGGCATCGGCCTTGTCGGACGGCAGGCGGACGAGGACGCGCACCACGATCAGCCCCTGCTCGGTATCGGAGACGATACGCAGCTCCCGGCTGGTTTCGCCTTCCTCGTCGGCTGCGATGCGCTCGTCGCGCTGGGCTTCGGTCATGACCAGGAATTCGAGCACGCCGCGGATCGCCGCCCGGTCGGTGATCGCGTAGATCACGCCGCCGCCCTGACGGTGCAGTGTCAGGCCGAGCGGCAGAGCGCCGGTCCTGGCGACGACGCGCATCGGCCCGTTGGAGAGATCGTAGCTGCAGATCGCGGTGACGACATCAGGGTCGGCTTCGCGCAGCGCCGGCAGCCCCCGCGCATCGCCGGGCGCCGGGATGAGTTCGGCACGGCCGTTGGTGCCGAGTTCGCGATAGGCGTGCGCGGCATCGTGCAAGGACAGCGAGGGCACGGCCAGGATGGTGACGATGTGCACGATGGCAGCGAGGATCAGCCCCGCCAGCGTGGTCATGACAAGGCGCACGAAGCCGCTGCGCAGCCGGGCTCTCCATTTTGCCGCGGATGGAGCAGGGGGCATCGCCATGTCGTGTTCGATCGCGCTCATCGGCAGTCGAGGCGTTCGATGCGGGGCAGGTTGGTCGCCCGCGTCTCGCCCGTCTGGCTGGAGATCGGAGTGTCGTAGAGGCGCAAGCGGAACTGGAAGCGCCCGCTCGCCGGCAGGGGAAGCCAGTTGCCTGCCACGGGCGTTGCAGCCGCCGCGATGGACAATTGTCCGTCCTCGGTCCGGACGATCTCGGAATCCGTGAAGCTTGTGCGTTCCAGCGGCAGTCTGAACGGCAGCCCGTCGGTATCGGTGACGCCGAGCGTCCAGCCGCGCGTCGTCGGCGTGGCGCCGGACAGCCAGTAGCGGCAGCGCCCGTCGAGCAGTTGTCCGTCATCGTCGCGCTCGGCGATGAGCTCGAGGCCTTCGCCCGAGCCCAGCGGCAGATGGACGCCGCGGGCGAGATAGGCGCGCATGTAAGGGTCGATGTCGCGCCCGCCGCTGCGGGGCCAGGCCATCCAGGCCCCAACCTCGACCTTGCCGAGGGCGGGCCGGCCGGCCACGGCCCAATGCGCGGAGCCAAGGCCGAGCCCCGCTCCGAGCGCAAGGATATAGGCGAGATCGAGAATCCGCACGCTTGCCTTCCGCTGGCGTGATGCCCCTCACGCGAATTGACCCGTGTGAACACGGGCCGTCAACCGTACGCGCCTCCGGCACGCTGCGAAAAGCTGGCGGCGGCCTTTCGCCTAAAGCATGCTCTAAGCTTTTAGGATCGATCACCTTTCCTGCGATCGGACGCTTTCACCCAATCGCAGCGTGATCTAGCGCAGCCGCGTGTCGGCCCCCGAAACCTCGCGGATGCCGACCTGCACCGGCCTGCCGGCCACGCGCGATCGTTCGATCGTCTTGAACAGCGAGCCGACGGCCGACAGCGCCTCGAAGGATTGCCGCGGCATGTGTCCGGCGCCGGGCCCGGGCTGCTGGCCCGCATCAGGCGCCGCTGCGCCGGCCTTGGCCACGACCAGAGCCTTGGGATCGGTGGTGGGCACGCCCGGAATCGGCTTCAGCTCAAGCCCCTGATGGGCGAACTGCATGATCTCCTTGAAGGTCATCGCCGGCAGCGATCCGCCGGTCATGTTGGCGGTCTCGGCCGAGTTGTCGTTGCCGAACCAGACGGCCGCGACGAGGTTGCCGGAGTAGCCGACATACCAGGCGTCCTTGTAGCCGTTGGTGGTGCCGGTCTTGCCGGCCGTCACGACCCCGTCGAGCGCAGCGCGGCGGCCGGTTCCCTCGGTCGGCACTTTCGAGAGCATGAAGTTCATGTCCTGCGCCACTTGCGCGCTCAGCACCTGCTTGGGCGGCGGCTCGTCCCGGTCGTGGCGGTAGATGACCTCGCCCTGCGAGTTGGCGATCTCGATGGCGGCATAGGGCTTCGCCCGTTTGCCGCCATTGGCGAAGACGGCATAGCCCGCTGCCTGGTCGATGACGGTGACCTCGGCCGCGCCGATCGGCAGCGAGACCGTGTCGGTGAGCGGCGTGGTCAGGCCCATGGCATGCGCCGTCTCGACGATCTTCTTGCGGCCGATGGCGGCGGCGCGCGCCTCGTGCGTCTCGCCGGTGGCACGGCCGATGGCGATCGACATCTGCACGGGGATCGTGTTGATCGACTTTGCCAGCGCGACTGTCAGCGGTATCGAGCCGGCATAGGAGCGGCCGTAATTGTTCGGGCACCAGTTGCCGATGCAGACCGGGCGGTCGGTGACGATGGTGGAGGGCTTGTAGAGCCCCGACGACAGCGCCGCCGCGTAGACATAGGCCTTGAATGATGAGCCGGGCTGTCGCTGGCTCGCGGTCGCGCGGTTGAACTGGCTCGCGCCATAGTCCCGGCCGCCGACGATGGCGCGCACCGCCCCGTCCGGATCCATGACGACGGTCGCGGCCTGTTTGACGCGATAGGCCGGGCCATGCTGCCGCAGAACCGTCTCTATCGCTTCGTCCGCGCGTGCCTGGATCGCGGAATCATGCGGTGTCTTCACCAGCAGAACGCGATCCGGCCCGAGCTTGCCCTCGGCCACCAGCTCCTTCACCGCGTCGAAGGCCCAGTCGAGATAGTAGTCGGGGCTGGAATCGCGCTTGCGATCGACCGGTGTCGCCGGATTGCGCTTGGCGCTGTCGACCTGGCCGGCGGTCATGAAGCCGGCATCGACCATGGCGTTGAGCACGTCGTTGGCACGCGCGCGGGCGGCCGGCAGGTTCACATGCGGGGCATATTTCGTCGGCGCCTTGAACAGGCCGGCGAGCATCGCCGCCTCGGCCAGCGAAACGTCCTTCACCGACTTGCCGAAATAGTATTCGGCCGCCGCCGCGGCGCCGAAGGTGCCGCCGCCCATATAGGCGCGGTCGAGATAGAGCTTGAGGATCTCGTTCTTGCTCAGCCGGGTCTCCAGCCACAGCGCCAGGAAGGCTTCCTTGATCTTGCGGTCGAGCGAGCGCTCGTTGTTGAGGAAGAGGTTCTTGGCGAGCTGCTGGGTCAATGACGAGCCGCCCTGGACCACGCCCGAAGCCCGGGTGTTGACCAGCAACGCCCGGAAGGTGCCGATCAAGTCGATGCCGAAATGGTCGTAGAAGCGGCGGTCCTCGGTCGCCAGCACGGCCTTGAGCAGATGGTCGGGCATCTCCTCCAGCTTGAGGGAGTCGTCGTGACGCGCCCCGCGATGGCCGATCGGCTGGCCGTAGCGGTCGAGGAAAGTGACGGCGAGGACCTGGTTCTTGAGTGCTTCCTCATTGCCGATGCGGAAGGCGGGCAGCGCGAGCATCAGCAGGATGAGGGCGCCGACGATGCCGATGTTCAGGCCTTCGCTGGCGAACTCGGCCGCGATGCGCTTGAATCCGGTGACCGTCAGGCGGTCGGCCTGGCTGCGAATGCGTTCGTAGATTTCTCCGGCGCCGCGGCCCGCACCCCACAGGCTGGCATCGAGCCATGAGTCGGCGGCGAGCGCATAGCGCTTCAGCCGCGTCTTCCAGCCTGCCTTCCTGAACTCCATGGCCGTTCCAGGCTTCTCGAATGGCCCCCGACACAGTGCTGCCGTGCGATGATCGCGTTGGCAACAGCATTGCGCCCGAGAATGGACACATAGTTACGCGCCGTCTCCAGATAAGGGACGGGCGCAAAGAATCCTTTCCCGCGAGCAGGAAGCGAGCCAGTGCTATTGTCCCACCCTGATACAGAAGCTGCCGTCGAAGCGGCGCTCTTCCATCTTGGCGCGCGGCGGCGCATAAGCCGGTCATGACGCTGAAGCAGCCGAAAGACGAGCCGTTCTGGCGCACCACCCCGCTCGAGGGGATGTCGGTGGAGCAGTGGGAATCGCTCTGCGACGGCTGCGGCCGCTGCTGCCTCGTCAAGCTGGAGGACGAAGACACGGGGCGTATCTTCGCGACCGATGTCGGCTGCCGGTTGTTCGACGCCGGAACCTGCCGCTGCAAGGACTATCCGAACCGTTCGCTCAAGGTGCCCGACTGTGTGACGCTGACCCCGCACGACGTGCGCACGCTCCCCTGGCTGCCGCCGACCTGTGCCTATCGCCTCGTCGCGGAAGGCAAGGATCTGCCCTGGTGGCACCCTCTCGTTTCCGGGGATCCCGAAACGGTGGTGGCGGCAGGGGTGTCGGTCCGCGGCCGCGTCTTCGCCTCGGAGGACGACGTCCCGGAGGAGGAGGTTGCCGAACGCATCGTCAACTGGCCGCTGCGTTGGCCGCGCGGCGCGCGGGCAGGCCTGAAATGACGCGTCGGCGTTTGTGCGCTGCCCGGGATTTTGTTGCACCTGCTCATTGATTGTTCAGGTGCTTTTGGGCATGACCGCCCCGTCCCGCCGCCGGTGTCGCCAAGGCATCGACGGCATGCACACGAAACTTTCGCATCGCCGCGGCGTTGCTGCGCCCGGCTGCAAACGAAGAGGTTGAAGTGATGGCTGGTGGGAAGTGGGTCTACACCTTCGGCGACGGCAAGGCCGAAGGCGAGGCCGGGATGAAGAACCTGCTCGGCGGCAAGGGCGCCAACCTCGCCGAGATGAGCAATCTGGGCCTGCCGGTTCCCCCTGGCTTTACCATCACCACCGAGGTCTGCACCTCGTATTACGATAACGGCAAGAGCTTCCCGGCCGATCTCGACGGGCAGGTCAAGGTCGCGCTCGACGGCATGGCCAAGCTCACCGGCAAGACCTTCGGCGATCCCGCCAACCCGCTGCTCGTCTCCGTCCGCTCCGGCGCGCGCGCCTCGATGCCGGGCATGATGGACACCGTGCTCAATCTCGGCCTGAACGACGAGACGGTCGAGGCCGTGGCGAAGGCGGCCAATGACGAGCGTTTCGCCTGGGACAGCTATCGTCGCTTCATCACCATGTACTCCAACGTCGTGCTCGACATCGACCACGGCCTCTTCGAGGAGGCCCTGGAGGACTACAAGGAGCGCAAGGGCCTGCACCTCGACACCGACCTCAAGGCCGCCGACTGGAAGGTGCTGGTCGGCAAGTACAAGGACATCGTGAAGAAGGCGCTCGGCGCCGATTTCCCGCAGGACCCGCAGAAGCAGCTCTGGGGCGCTGTCGGCGCCGTCTTCTCCTCCTGGATGAACGCCCGCGCGATCAAGTATCGCGAGCTCAACAGCATCCCGGCCTCCTGGGGCACCGCCGTCAATGTCCAGTCGATGGTGTTCGGCAATATGGGCGACACCTCCGCGACCGGCGTCGCCTTCACCCGCAACCCCTCGACCGGGGAGAACGCGCTCTATGGCGAGTTCCTGATCAACGCCCAGGGCGAGGACGTCGTTGCCGGCATCCGCACGCCGCAGGACATCACCGAGACGGCGAAGAAGGAGGCCGGTTCCGACAAGCCCTCGATGGAGAAGGCGATGCCGGAGGCCTATGCGGAGCTCTGCCGCATCTACGGCATCCTCGAGAAGCACTATCGCGACATGCAGGACATGGAGTTCACCATCCAGGAAGGCAAGCTCTGGATGCTGCAGACCCGTTCCGGCAAGCGCACCGCCAAGGCGGCCCTGCGCATCGCGGTCGACCTGGCCACCGAGGGGCTCATCACGCAGGAGGAGGCGGTCGGCCGCGTCGAGCCTTCCGCCCTTGACCAGCTCCTGCACCCGACCATCGACCCCAGGGCCGAGCGCCGCGTGCTCACCACCGGCCTGCCGGCCTCGCCCGGCGCGGCCGCCGGCGAGATCGTCTTCAATTCGGATGATGCCGAGGCCGCCAAGAAGGCAGGCAGGAAGGTCATCCTCGTGCGTGTGGAGACGAGTCCCGAGGACATCCACGGCATGCACGCCGCCGAGGGCATCCTGACCACGCGCGGCGGCATGACCTCGCATGCGGCCGTCGTGGCGCGCGGCATGGGCAAACCCTGCGTCTCCGGCGCCGGCCAGATCCGCGTCGACTATGCCAAGGGCACGCTCTCCGTCGGCCCGACCACGCTGAAGGCGGGCGATTTCCTCACCATCGACGGCGGCAACGGCCAGGTGCTGCTCGGCGAGATCAAGATGCAGAAGCCGGAGCTCTCCGGCGAGTTCGCGACGCTGATGGGCTGGGCCGACAAGGTTCGCCGCCTCAAGGTCCGTGCCAATGCCGAGACGCCGGAAGACGCGAAGACCGCCCGCGAATTCGGCGCAGAGGGCATCGGGCTCTGCCGCACCGAGCACATGTTCTTCGAAGGGGACCGCATCCAGGCCGTCCGCGAGATGATCCTCGCCCAGGACGACAAGGGCCGGCGCGCGGCGCTCGCCAAGCTCCTGCCGGTGCAGCGTCAGGACTTCGTCCAGCTCTTCACCATCATGAGCGGGCTGCCGGTCACGATCCGCTTGCTCGACCCGCCGCTGCACGAATTCCTGCCGCAAGGCGAGAAGGAGATCGCCGAGGTTGCCGCGGCGCTGGGCGTCACGCCCGATGCGCTGAAGCAGCGCGCCGCGGAACTGCACGAGTTCAACCCGATGCTCGGCTTCCGCGGCTGCCGCCTCGCTGTCGCCTTCCCGGAAATCGCCGAGATGCAGGCCCGCGCCATCTTCGAGGCAGCCGTCATCGCCGCCAGGGAGACCGGCAAGCCGGTGATCCCCGAGGTGATGGTACCGCTCGTCATGGGCAAGCCTGAGCTCGATCTGGTCAAGGGGCGCATCGACGCCATGGCCAGGGCCGTGATCGAGGAGAGCGGCACGAAGATCGACTATCAGGTCGGCACCATGATCGAGTTGCCGCGCGCCGCGCTTCGCGCCGCCGAGATCGCCGAGAGTGCCGAATTCTTCTCCTTCGGCACCAACGACCTGACGCAGACGACGCTCGGCATATCGCGCGACGATGCCTCTTCCTTCCTCGGCGCCTACACCGCCAAGGGCCTGCTCGACGCCGATCCCTTCGTCACCATCGACCAGGACGGTGTCGGCGAGTTGGTGAAGCTCGCCGCCGAGCGCGGACGCAAGACGCGGCCCGGCATCAAGCTCGGCATTTGCGGCGAGCATGGCGGCGACCCGGCCTCGATCGGCTTCTGTGAGAGCGTCGGCCTCGACTATGTCTCCTGCTCCCCCTTCCGCGTGCCGATCGCGCGGCTCGCTGCCGCGCAGGCGGCACTGGGCGCGATCAAGCCGAAGGATGGCTGAGGCCAGCTTCCGTCATGCTCGGGCTTGACCCGAGCATCTCTTCGACGAGATTCCCGGCTCGCCGCGGTGCGGCGCCCGGGAATGACGCCCGGTCGTGAGAAGGCGTTCGCCCATGCCACAGCTGACCACTATCGGCTTCGATGCCGACGACACGCTCTGGCAGAACGAGCAATTCTTCCGGATGACGGAGGATCGCTTCGTCGCGCTGCTCGGTGAACATGGCGAGGCGGCCGAGATTTCCGGCCGCCTGCTCGAGGCGGAAAAGCGCAACCTCGGCTTCTATGGCTTCGGCATCAAGGGTTTCGTGCTCTCGATGATCGAGACGGCGATCGAGATCACCAGGGGCCAGGTTCCAGCCTCCGTCATCGGGGAAATCCTCGCGGCTGGCCGCGAGATGGCCGCCCATCCGGTCGAGACGTTGCCGCATGTCCATGAGACGCTTGAGGCCCTGTCCGGCGACTACCGGCTCGTGCTCATCACCAAGGGCGATCTCTTCGACCAAGAGCGCAAGCTCGCCCAGTCCGGCCTCGGCGATTTCTTCCATGCGGTCGAGATCGTCAGCGACAAGAAGGCCGCCACCTATGACCGCATCTTCACCCGTCACGGCGACGGCGCAGGGCGGGCGATGATGGTCGGCAACTCGCTGAAATCCGACATCCTGCCGGCGCTCGAGGCGGGTGCTTGGGCCGTGCATGTCCCGCACGATCTGACCTGGGTGCTGGAGCATGCCGAAGAGCCTGTCGGGCACGGTCGCTATCACGCAATATCGGACCTCGGCCCTCTGCGGGGCCTTGTCGAGCAACTGTTTCGCTAGCGTTTCGCAGCTCGGCCGTGGCAGGGGTCAGTCGACCCAAAGGCCATGTCTGCGATGCCATTCCTCGATCGATTCCTCCGGATAGCCTTCGAAGCTCAGGTCATTCGCTGCGATATCCGGGTCGACCCAACCGGCCTTGAAACGCAGCATGATATGGGTCTTCTCGGGAGCGTGCGGCAGATGGCTGTCGATTGCAGAGGCGAAGGGATGCAGCAGATCCGGCCAGCGCGGATCGAACAGCCAAAGCGCCGTCCCGCAGGTCTTGCAGAAGCGGCGCTGCGCCTGCGAACGCTCGCAGACACCGTCATCGCCTCTGATTTCCGCGCTGAAGCTGCCGATCGCGTCTCTGCCCTCGACCTTCAGCGTCGCCGCATCGGCCGACAGGTTGATCGCGAAGCCGCCACCGCCAGCGGTTTTGCGGCAAACCGAGCAATAGCAGAGCTGGTACGGCACCGGCGCATGGCTCTCTACGGAGAAGTGCACCGCTCCACAGCGGCATGAGCCCTTCAGCTTTATCGGCATGATGCAGCCTCCATTCGCCAGTAACACCGGCTTTCGCAGAGTGTTCCGAGATGTCTGCTGCAGGCTTACTGGACCCTTCTTGCATTCCGTGCTAGGGAGCACGATGTAAGACGAGATGCGGCCGGGTTCTGGCCACCCCTCCGCTCGGCGGCTTGTCCGGTCGGCGGTTACGAATCAGATCCACCACACATCGCTACAAGGCCATGGCGAGGCGTCCGCGCGTCCCGTCGTGTCATCACGATAGACGCGGATCTGAAACGTAAGGACTAACCCCATGAACAAGGGCACCGTGAAGTGGTTCAACACCACCAAGGGCTACGGCTTCATCACGCCTGAGAACGGCGGCCAGGACGTTTTCGTCCACATCAGCGCTGTCGAGCGCGCCGGCCTGCGCGAGCTGCGCGACGGCCAGGTCGTCTCCTTCGAACTCGTTGCCGATCGTAAGACCGGCAAGACCTCGGCCGGCAACCTCGTCGTCGCCTGAGCCAAACTACAGCCGGGACGGCGTCGCGCCGCCCGGCATACGACAAGCCTGCCGGCGCTGTGGCTAGCGGTTCGCCGGCGGGTTCGACTATCAGTATCAGGCCGGATGCGGGCCTGCGGCGCGCCGAATTCCACATGCGCCCCTCGCATCGCGGCGTCCGGAAAGACCTTTCTTGACCAAATTCACCGATCTCGGCCTCGCCGAGCCGCTGCTCAAGGCGCTCGCGGCCGAGGGCTATGAAACGCCGACGCCGATCCAGGCGCAGGCGATCCCCCACATTCTCGAGGGCCGTGACCTGCTCGGCGCCGCCCAGACCGGCACCGGAAAGACTGCTGCCTTCTCGCTCCCGATGCTGCATCGGCTGCTCGGCAAGCCGCGCCAGATGCCGCAGCGCGCGGTGCGCGCGCTGATCCTCTCGCCGACGCGTGAACTCGCCGCCCAGATCGAGACCTCGATCCGCACCTACGCGCAGTTCACCACGCTGCGCTCGACGGTGATCTTCGGCGGCGTGCCGGTCGGCAAGCAGATCCGCGCCCTCGGCGACAAGATCGACATCCTCGTCGCCACCCCCGGCCGCCTGCTCGACCTCGTCGACCAGCGCGCCGTCTCGCTGCGCGAGATCGAGTTCCTCGTCCTCGACGAGGCCGATCAGATGCTCGACCTCGGCTTCATCCATGCGTTGCGCCGCATCGCCACGCTGATCCCGAAGGAGCGCCAGACGCTGCTCTTCTCGGCGACCATGCCGAAGCCGATCCGCGAGATCGCCTCCGCCTATCTCACCCATCCGGTCGAGGTCGCGGTGACGCCGGTCGCGACGACCGCGGAAAAGATCGACCAGCGTGTCATCTTCACGGAGCAGAACGACAAGCCGGCATTGCTGGCGAAGACGCTGAACGTGCCCGAGCTCGAACGCGCCATCGTCTTCACCCGCACCAAGCACGGAGCCGACAAGGTCGTGCGCCAGCTCGGCCAGTCCGGCATCGAGGCGGCGGCAATCCACGGCAACAAGAGCCAGGGCCAGCGCGAGCGTGCGCTCGGCGCCTTCCGCGACGGTAGCTTGCGCATCCTCGTCGCCACCGACATCGCCGCCCGTGGCATCGATGTCGACGGCGTCAGCCATGTCGTGAACTACGATCTGCCGAACGTGCCCGAGAGCTATGTCCACCGCATCGGCCGCACGGCACGCGCTGGCGCTTCCGGCGTGGCCATCGCCTTCTGCACGCCGGAAGAGCGCGGCGATTTCGCCGCGATCGAGAAGCTGACCGGCGTCAAGCCGACACCGGTCGGCGAAGTGCCGTACTGGGACGGGCGCACGCCGAAGAAGCCGCAGCAGAATCGCGGTGGGCGCGGCCAGCAACAAAGCCGCCCGCAAGGGCAGGGCAGGCCGCAGGGGCAGCCCGCCCAGCAGGGCAAGCGAGCCGAGCACGCCGGCCACCGCAACCACGCCAATGGCGGCGGCCCGCGGCCGGAACGCCAGGACCGGCAAGAGCATCGCCCGCGCAATGCCGAGCGGCCGCAGCGCCCTGAGCAGACGCAGCAGCGAAAAGAAGCGGTTTCCGCAAAAGAAGGGCTTGGCGGCGTCGCGTTCTTGCAGCAAAGAACACAGCAACCACGCACCAACGGCGCCCGGCGGCGCGCGCGCTGACGCGCGATAGGCCAGAACAGGGTAGGCTACATCCCGGCTTCCGAGCCGGACGGTGGCCCGCTCCGCGCCAGGAGCCGGATCCGGCCAGATTGTTCAATCTGGCCGGTGAATCCGTCTCCGGACTACTGGTAGAGAACGCTTGATCCGGTCAGATTGCGCAGCAATCCGACCAGCGCGTGCTCTGGGGCTCACGAAGGACGACAGATGGCGAAAGAAGAACTGCTTGAATTCGACGGCACCGTGGTTGAGGTGCTCCCGGACGGCAACTACCGGGTCAAGCTCGACAACGACCACGTGATCCTGGCCTATGCGGCCGGCAAGATGAAGAAGAACCGCATCCGCACCATCGCGGGCGACAGGGTCATCGTCGAGATGTCGCCTTATGATCTCGATCGCGGCCGCATCAACTTCCGCCAGAAGACGGCCGGCCCGGCCCCCGGCGGTCCGCCGCGTCAGAACTTCCGCCGTCGCTGAGAGATCTGCCGATGCGCCTGTCGCGGAATGAGCTTCTCTTCATCGCGCTGGGCGCCATTCTCGGTGCTGCGGTCGGTTACGGCGTGAAAGCGGGCTTCGTCGTTCAGGACGGAGCCTTTCCGCCTTTCGTCATCGTGCTGCTGGGGCTCGGTCTTGCGGAGGTGCTGATCGGCTACGCGGCAGGCCGCTCGCCCGGCACGCTGGTCGGCATGCCCGCCCGCTTCCTCGCCTTCGTCGTCGGGGTCTGCATCTTCCTGCTCGGCGAACGCTACATCTGAGCGGGCGGATCGCGCCGCACCGCGGGCCCCCACGAAAAACCAGGCACCACGAAAAAACCCCGGCGCGAGGCCGGGGTATAAGTGGTCATTTCCGTGGTAAAAAAGGGTCTGCGTGAAACTCCTGCCCGGTCGGCTCAGTAGCCGGCGCGGGACCAGTATTGCGAGCCGGGGCTGACCAGGACTTGGCGCTGCCGCGTCTCGTAGACGGCGGGGATTTCTTCCCGCACGACTTCGGTGGGACGCACCATCACCTTGCGCTGACGCTGCGTGTAGACTGCCGGAACCATCTCATACTCGACGGTCGCCGGCGAAACCACGACCCGGCGGCTCTGGTAGCCATACTGCGCGGGCACATCGACCCAGCAGCCGACCGTATTGCCCCAGGCATCGCGGGTCACTTCCCAGCGACGGGTGGCGGGCGCAACGAGCACCTGCTCGGTCACGGTCTCGTAGACGGCGGCGCGGGGGTGGGCGATACGCCGCTCCGGCGCGATCATCACCGTGTCGGTCACGGTGTCGTACTCAGCCGGGACGACGCGGTGCTGCGTCTGGGCAGGGCGAACCTCATAGGTCTCGTTGATGGTGCCGTAGACCGGCGGCGCGTTGACGAGGTTGTAGCAAGCGGAGCCGCGGCAGCCCCCCGCCTCGGCGGCGGAAACGCCGAGAAGCAGCGTCGCGGCAAAGGCCGAGGCGGCAATGATCCGGGATGACGGGAGCGAGCGCACCATGTTGGACCTGACCTGTCGGTTCCGGCGTCAGCGCGCCGTTCGTGGTGGTCAGAAAGCCCGCGGGAAGAAGTGAACGCAAGGTAAATGCTAAAACAAGGTAAAATTAACCACGTTTGGCGGCGCGCGCATCGGCATTGATCCGGCGTCGGTTTTGCTGCCGAATGGCTGTGCGAATGCCGTGGTGGCCACCCGGTAGCGAGGGCGGCCGCCGCCCCGGTTGCCCGACGCCCGGCCTCGGCCGTCAGGTCTGGCCGGGACGAAGCTGGTAGAAGACGTGCTGGCCGATCGTGTCCATCTTCTTCAGCTTCTTGGCCCAGTACGGCCGCACATATTGCGCGTGGTAGTGTGTGGAGGCGCCGACTTCGGGCAGATAGGTCGTGCCCTCATAGACCTCGCGTGCGATCCGCACCGCGTCGCGCCAGGGGCCCGGCTCGGTGATGCGTAGCGACTTGCCCTCGCAGGTGAAGGTGAACTGGCAGGACAGGTAGCGGTTGCTGTTCTGATAGACGACGCCGCAGACGCTGCTTGGATAAAGCCCGCTCTTCACGCGGTTGAGCACGACCTGCGCCACCGCAGCCTGTCCCTGGAAGGATTCGGAGCGCGCCTCGAAATAGACCGCTTCGGCCAGGCAGCGCTGTTCCTTCGCCATCGCCTCGGGCGCGATCAGGCTGGTGTAGTCCTGCTTCACACCGGGCTCGGCCAGGCGCAGGTCGTGATTGGCCGGCGCGGAGGCGAGCGCGACGCGGCTGCGCTGCTGCGGCGCGCCATGTGCGGGCAGGGCGGGCGGCGTCAGCGTGCCGATGACCGAGCCGACGAGGGGCGTCGAGGAGGATTGCCGGTTGGCCTTCGGCACAGATGGCGACGAGCCGTCGATGCTTTCGAGAAAGAGTTCCGCCTGCCGCGCCGAAGTAATCTTCGGCTTGAGCGACACGGGCGAGGAATCCGACAGGGCCGGATCGGTCAGGCCCTCCTCGTTGGCATAGGTCTCGAAGCCGGTCTGCGGGCCGTCGACGGCCTCGGCCGCCCGCATCGCGTCGATCGAGAAGCCCCCGGAAATCAGCTTGGGCTGGGTGTCGCCGAAGACGACGCGCTCCAACTCGATGGAAGGGTGTTCGGAGAGGCCCGGCCGCAGGCTCGGCAGCATGTCGCCCTTGGCCGTGCGGTCGACTTCGGGAAAGTTGGCGACAGTGCGCTTCAGATCCTCACGCGGCGCGCGCGGATCGACGACGATCCGACGTTCCGGATCCTCGAAGGAGAGCTTGGCCTGGGTGACGGCGGAGGTCAGCGCCAGGCCGGGCAGCCGGAAGGCGCTGGCGGCGACCAGCATCGAGGGGCCCTCGGCCAACTCCGAGGCGGGGCCGGGCGCGACCCGGTCGATGGCGCTGGAAGGCAGGCCGGTCGGCCCGAAATTCTGGCCGGCGGAGGCGGTGAAGGACACGAGCAGCCCGACCGACAGCGCCCAGGGCGCGACCGTGTTCGCGGCCCATTTGATGCCGAGAGGGCGCTGGTTCCGCCCATGCCTGTGAAGACGCCGATGACTCAAAGCGACACACCCGTCCCGATCGCACGGAACGAAAAACCCAGCAGACGACGCTGCGCCTTCGTTGGAATCTGTTATCGCCTTGGTAAGGTTGAGCGCCGGTTAACACCGCCATCGCTCCGGCATTCCATGTCGCGCCGTGATGTCAAATTTCACGAAATCGCGCTGGTTGCCACGCGGGCAGGGCGATAACGTGTAGCCACACTTCCGACACTCCCGACTCGCCGGAGAACTCCATGTCGTCCACTCCAGCGCGCAGCTACGCACCGGAGGTCATCGTCGCCGCCGGCTGCCTGATCGCCCTGATCACCTTTGGCCCGCGCGCCAGTGCCGGCCTCTTCCAGATCCCGATGACGCTGCAGTTCCACTGGGGCCGCGACATCTTCGGCCTGGCGCTTGCGATCCAGAACCTGCTCTGGGGGCTGGGTGCGCCCTTCGCCGGTGCCATCGCCGACCGGTACGGCACGGTGCGGGTGCTCTGCGTCGGTGCCGTGCTTTATGCCGCCGGGCTCGTGACGATGGCCTATGCCACCACGCCGCTTCAGCTTCATCTCGGCGCCGGCGTGCTGATCGGCTTCGGCCTTTCCGCCTGCTCGTTCAACCTCGTTCTCGCCGCCTTCGGCAAGCTCCTGCCCGAGCAGTGGCGGCCGATGGCCTTCGGCGCGGGCACGGCGGCCGGCTCCTTCGGCCAGTTCCTGTTCCCGCCGATCGGCAACATCCTGATCGAGACGATAGGCTGGCAGCAGGCGCTGGTCGTCTTCGCCTTCACGCTGCTGCCGATCCTGCCGATCTCGATCGTGCTGGCGACGCGCAAGACCGGGGCGGCCGCTGGCGCCGCTGCGGCCAATCTGCCGAACCAGACGGTTGCGCAGGCGCTGACCGAGGCCTTCAGGCACCGCAGCTATGTCCTGCTCGTGCTCGGCTTCTTCACCTGCGGCTTCCAACTCGCCTTCATCACCGTGCACATGCCGGCCTATCTCAAGGATGCCGGCCTGCCGGCCTGGGTCGGCGGCTGGACGCTCGCGGTGATCGGTCTGGCCAATGCCGTGGGCTCGCTCTCTTCGGGCTGGCTTTCGACGCGGATGCCGAAGCGTCATCTCCTCGCCTGGATCTATCTCGGCCGTGCCGTGGCGATCGCAGCCTTCATCCTGATCCCGGCGAGCCCGACGACCGCGATCACCTTCGGCGTCGTCATCGGCCTGTTCTGGCTCTCGACCGTGCCGCCGACCTCTTCGCTGGTCATGCTGATGTTCGGCACCAAATACATGGCGATGCTCTACGGCTTCGCCTTCTTTTCGCATCAGGTCGGCGGCTTCCTCGGCGTCTGGCTCGGCGGCATGCTCTACGAAACGATGGGCAGCTACCAGTTCGTCTGGTGGCTCTCGGTTGCGCTTGGCGTCGCCTCGGCCCTGATCAACCTGCCGATCGTCGAGCGGCCGGTGCATCGGCCGCAGATGCAGCCGGCCTGATTCGGAAGACGATCAGACGCACGGCCGATGGGGTTGCGGCGGCGGGCTGCCGCTGCAACCTTGTCGGCCTTCGCATGTTGGATCTGCATCGGCTCCTTCCGAAAACCGGCTTGCGTTTTTCGGTCCGATGCCCGTGTACGGGAGATGGTGATGACGACGTTCAAGGCCCTCGTGGCGACCAAGGGCGAGGCCGGGCCAAATCTTGCCTTCACCGATTTCGCCGAGAGCGACCTGATGGAGGGCGATGTCACCGTCCGCGTCACCCATTCGACGGTGAACTACAAGGATGGCCTCGCCATTACCGGCAAGGCTCCCGTGGTGCGCCGCTGGCCGATGATCCCGGGCATCGACTTCGCCGGCCGGGTCGAGAGCTCCGACAATCCCGCTTTCAAGCCGGGTGACCTCGTTGTCCTCAACGGCTGGGGCACCGGCGAGACGCATCTGGGCGCTTACGCCCAGAAGAGCCGGGTCAACGGCGACTGGCTGGTGCCGCTGCCGGAAGGTCTGACGCCCGCCGAAGCGATGGCCATCGGCACCGCCGGCTACACCGCCATGCTCTGCGTTCTCGCGCTCGAGAAGCATGGCCTCAAGCCTTCCGGCGGCCCGGTCGTCGTCACCGGTGCCGCCGGCGGTGTCGGCTCGGTCGCAATCGCGCTGCTGGCCAAGGCCGGCTGGCACGTCATCGCCTCGACCGGTCGCGCCGAGGAGGCCGACTACCTGAAAAGCCTAGGCGCTGCCGAGATCATCGACCGCAACGAACTCGCCGCGCCGGGCCGCCCGCTCGGCAAGGAGCGCTGGGCTGCGGGCGTCGATGCCGTCGGCTCGCATACGCTGGCGAACCTGCTGTCGATGACGAAATATGGCGGTGCCATCGCGGCTTGCGGGCTGGCGCAGGGCATGGACCTGCCGGCTTCGGTCGCGCCTTTCATTCTGCGCGGCGTCGCGCTGCTGGGCGTCGATTCGGTGATGTGCCCGAAGCCGCGCCGGCTCGAAGCCTGGAGCCGCCTTGCCACCGATCTCGACCGCGAGAAGCTTGCCCTGATCACCACGACGATCCCGCTAGAGGCCGTGATCGAAACGGGCAAGGCCATCGTCGAAGGCAAGGTGAAGGGCCGCGTCGTCGTCGAGATAGGCTAGGAGCCATCCGCGTTCAGACCATGCCGTTTTGAAGAAAGCGCGCCGTCATTCCGGACAAGCCGCGAAGCGGTGCTGATCCGGAATCCATCATCAGGCTCTCCGCTTTACGATGGATTCCGGGTCTCCGCTTCGCCTCGCCCGGAATGACAGGGTTCCGCAAACGACAGCTTGAGCCGATCCTATCCCTCGAACAGTGTCCGCCGCCGCGCCAGCTCGCTGCTGCAGAAATCCATGAAGGCGCGCACGCGCGGCACATGGCGGATGTCGGGGTGGGTCAACACCCACAGCCCCGTGGAGAAATCGGGGTTGGGCGGCAGGAGCTTGATGAGCTCCGGTCTCTGGTCGGCGATGAAGCACGGCACCGGCCCGATGCCGAGGCCCTGTCCGACCGCTTCGGCGATGCCGAGCACGGCCGAGCTCTTCAGTGCTATCCGCTCCGGCGCGACATGCTCGCGCACGAAGCGGGCGGCCTTGACGTGAGAGAGCTGGTCGCCGAGTGCGACCCAGTCGCGCTGGTAGAGCAGGGCGGGATCGACTTTTTCCTCAGGTGTGATGCCGTCTTCCGAGCGGCCATAGATCGCCCAGGCGATGGTGGCGATACGCCGGCCGACCAGCGTCTCGCCCGGCGTGTCGCTGGCACGGATCGCGATATCGGCATCGCGCTTGGACAAGTTGAGCGCCTGGTTGCCGACGACGACATCGAGCCGGATCAGCGGATGGACCCGGCGGAAGGCCGTGAAGATCGGCAGCAGCACGTTCTGATAGAGGGTGTCTGTCGTCGTGATGCGCAGCTCGCCTGAAGGCGCGACGTCCCGGCCGGCGAGGCGCCGTGCGAAGGCCGTGACATCCTCGTCCATGCGGCTCGCCAGCGCCGCCATCTCCGCACCGGCCACAGTCGCGACATAGCCGGTCTTGCGCCGCTCGAAGAGCGGCATCCCGACGATCTCCTCGATCTGGCCGAGACGCCGGAACACCGTCGAATGGTTGACCGACAGCGCCGCCGCGGCCCCCGTCAGCCCGTCATGATCGGCGATGGCCTTGATCAGCCGGAAATCGTCCCAGGCGAGCTTGGCATTCATCGGCAGCGTCCCCCCACAGGCACGCAAGCCCAAATCTTGCACCGATGCAAGCTCGCACCCGCCGTCATGCTCGGGCTTGACCCGAGCATCTCGGAAACCAGTGTCTTCTTGTCCTGAGATTCTCGGGTCTGCGCTTCGCTTCGCCCGAGAATGACGCTTCGCCTCAGCGCGGAGCCGCCGCGCGCCGCAGCCGGTCGTTGATCGCCTCGCCCAGCCCCTGCTCCGGGATGCGGGCGACGGCGATGGTCCGCAGTCCCATCTCGTCCAGCCGGCGCAGATGGCCGAAGAGATTGCTTGCGGCCTCGCGGAGATCGCCGGCCGGGCTGAGATTGAGCGCTGCCGGGAAGTCCTGCCCCGGCCCGAAGCCGAGCCAGGCCTCGCCTTCCCGCGGCGCATCCGCATCCAACCGGACACGCGCTGCCGGCGCGTAGTGCGACGTCAGCATGCCCGGCGCGATCGGGGCGTGGCCGGCTTCGCCCGCCAGGACGAGCGGGCGGCCGATCACGCCTTCTATCGCCGCGCGCGGCACGCCGCCGGGCCTGAGCAGGCGCGGTGCACCGTCGAGGCAGGCGACGATGGTGGATTCGACGCCGACCTCGGTCGGGCCGGCATCGAGGACGGCGTCGATGCGCCCGTCGAGATCGGCCATGGCATGGGCGGCGCTGGTTGCGCTGATCCGGCCGGAGCGATTGGCGGAGGGCGCGGCGATCGGCCGACCCGCCGCTTCGAGCACGGCATGTGCGACGGGGTGGGCCGGGACACGCAGCGCCACCGTGGCGAGACCCGCCCGCGCCAGCTCGCTCACCGTGCATCCCGGCGAGGCAGGCACGACCAGCGTCAGCGGGCCCGGCCAGAAGGCTTGCGCCAGCGCCAGGGCATTGGCGTCGAACAGTCCCTGCCGGCGCGCGCTCGCCAGATCGGGCAGGTGCGAGATCAACGGATTGAAGCTCGGCCGCTCCTTGGCGGCGTAGATGCCGGCGACAGCGGTGCCCGAGGTCGCGTCGGCCGCGAGCCCGTAGACGGTTTCCGTCGGCATCGCGACGAGCCCGCCCGCGCGCAGCAGCGCCGCCGCCTCGGCAATGCCGGCAGCATCGACAGCGAGAAGCTTCGTTTGGCGGGAAACGGGGAGGGGCTGGTTCACGATGCGATTGACCGAAGATGGTTTATATATAAACTAACTGGCAGGCGCGACACGGGACGAAGGTCGCGCTCGCTTGCGCGTGGCATAGGCGATAGTTCCTCGCTACCATCGCGGCAACGGCAAATGCAGGCTGCGGCTGCCCTTTCGGGCCCGCGCGCCTCAGGGAGACAACCTATGAGCTATCGCGCCCCGGTTTCGGACATGCTCGCCACCATGCGCCATGTCGCAGGCCTCGACCGACTGATCGCGGACGGGTTGGCATCGGAGCTGGAGGGCGGTGTCACCGAAGCCGTGCTGGACGAGGCGGCGAAGTTCGCGGCCGACGTCATCGCGCCGCTGAACCGGGTCGGCGATGCCTATGGCTCGAAGCTGAAGGACGGCGCGATCACGACGCCGCCGGGCTGGAAGGAGGCCTACAAGGCCTGGGCCGAGGCTGGCTGGAACGCCCTGCCGGCGCCGGAGGCCTATGGCGGGCAGGGGTTGCCGACGCTGCTGCAATCGGCCTGCATCGAAATGTGGAACTCGGCCGCCTTCGCCTTCGCGCTCGGTCCTCTGCTGACGGTCGGCGCCATCGAGGCGCTCTATGCCCATGGTTCCGACCATCTGAAGGAGACCTATCTCGCCAAGCTCGTCTCGGGCGAGTGGATGGGCACGATGAACCTCACCGAGCCGCAGGCTGGTTCGGACCTCAATGCCCTACGCAGCAAGGCCGAGCGCCAGCCGGACGGCACCTACCGCATCACCGGCCAGAAGATCTTCATCACCTATGGCGAACACGATCTGACGGAGAACATCGTCCATCTTGTGCTGGCGCGCCTGCCCGATGCCCCTCCCGGCACGCGCGGCATCTCGCTCTTCCTCGTGCCGAAATATCTGGTCAATGCCGACGGCTCCCTCGGCGAGCACAACGACCTGCGCTGCTCCGGCATCGAGCATAAGCTCGGCATCCACGCCTCGCCGACCTGCTCGATGGCCTTCGGCGACAATGGCGGCGCCATCGGCTGGCTGATCGGCGAGGAGAACCGCGGCCTCGCCTGCATGTTCACGATGATGAACAACGCCCGCCTCAATGTCGCCCTGCAGGGTGTGGCCATAGCCGAGCGCGCCTATCAGCAGGCGCTCGCCTTCGCGCATGAGCGCAAGCAGGGCGCGGCGCTGGATGCTCCGAAGGGCGCGCCGATGAGCCCGATCATCGTCCATCCGGATGTGCGGCGCATGCTGATGGACATGCGGGCGAAGACACAGGGCGCCCGCGCGATCTCCTATCTCGTGGCCGAGGCGCTCGACCGTTCGCACCGCGAGCCGGACGAGGGCAAGCGCAAGGTCGCGGCGGAGCGTGCCGCCATCCTCACCCCGGTCGCCAAGGCGTACTCCACCGATATCGGCATCGATGTCGCCTCGACCGGTATCCAGGTCCATGGCGGCATGGGCTTCGTCGAGGAGACCGGCGCGGCCCAGCATCTGCGCGACGCGCGCATCGCGGCGATCTATGAGGGCACCAACGGCATCCAGGCGATCGATCTCGTCACCCGCAAGCTGCCGCTCTCCGGCGGCGAGGCGGTCAAGGCGCTGATGGCCGAGATGCGCGCCGTGGTCGGCGAGGTCGAGCGTGCGAACACGCCGGGCTTCGGTCACTCGGCGGCACGATTGGGTGCGGCGGTCGATGCACTCGAGCGCGCGACGCAGTGGATGCTGGCGACGCTCGGCACGAGCCAGGCCGATGCGCTGGCGGGGGCCACGCCCTACCTCAAGCTCTTCGCACTGGCACAGGGCGGCACGGGGCTCGCAAAGAAGGCGCTCGCCACCCGCTCGGAGGCCAACGGCACAGGCGATCTCGCCACGGCCCGTTTCTATGCCGAATACCTCGCGACCGAAGCGCCGGCCCTTGAGCTCGCGGTGACGGAAGGCGCCGGTGCAATCGCCGACGCAGCGGCGGTCTTCGCCGCGTGAGCGCAGCCGCGCCCCGTTCAGACAGCCGCGCCCTTGCGGGCGCGGATATGCAGGAACAACGGCGCTATCAGCGTATCGGCCAGATAGGGCGCGCGTTCGGCCGTCTCCGCGTCGATGCGCGGCTCGGCCATGTGCTCGATCGTGAGCCCGGCCGCGACGATCATCGCGACCCATTCGCTCAGCGTGCGGTGAAACCGTGGCACCCGGAAGGGCTCGACATCGGCCTTGACCTCGGCCGGCGCGGCCCCGAAGCGCCATGTCTCGACCTCGCCGTCGACGCCGTCGAAGTAGCGGCCGACCTCGATCGCGCGGACGTTGCCTGTGTCGTCCCGCAGCACCTTGCGATAGGGCGGCGCAAAGCAGGGGTGGAGGATGGAGAACTGCAAGAAACCGCCGGGCTTCAGCACGCGCGCCGCTTCCGCCAGCGCCTTGTCCTGGAAAGGCATGTCCATCAGCGACATGAAGGCCGTGGCGAAATCGAACTGTGCATCCGCGAAGGGCAGGGCGGTGCCGTCGCCGAACCGGTACTCGATGCCGAGCGGTGCGGCGGCTTCCGCTTCCTGCGCGTGGCGGATGAAGGTCGGCGCGATGTCGACGGCGATCATGCGCCCGCCGGCTTCGGCGAGCTTGCGCGTGTTCGAGCCTTCCCCGCAGCCGATGTCGAGGCCGGTCAATCCGGTGATGTCCGGCAGGTTCGCCAGGAAGACCGGCGTGTTCAGGGCATCGCGATAGAGGTCGTAGCCGGCCCGCGCATGCTGGGTCCAGATTTCGGCATTGGCCTCCCAGCAGGCGGCGACATCGGTACTGTCCATGGTTCCGCTCCGTTGCGAGGGGAGCGGGGCTATAGAGCAGCGGATGGGGTGTGGCTAGCCGATTTCCATTCCAACCACGCGGGTCATCCCGGGCGGAGCGAAGCGCAGACCCGGGATCCATGCCGGAGCGCTTCCGGCAAAGGTTCAGGCATGGATCCCGGATCAGCGCCGCTGACGCGGCTTGTCCGGGATGACCTTGGCGGGGTGGGGTGGATTGATCCACCAAAGCTGGGCCTGCCAGCATGACGACGACGCAACCGTTCCTTTCCGGCCGCATCTGCCTCGTCGCGGGGGCTTCGCGCGGGCTCGGGCGCGGCGTCGCCAAGGCTCTGGGCGAGGCGGGCGCCACGGTGATCGTCACCGGGCGCTCCAGCGAAGCCGGGCCGCATACCGATCAGCGGCCGGAAACCTTCGAGGATACGGCCCGCGAGGTCGAGGTGGCCGGCGGCCGGGGCCATCCCTATCGCTGCGACCACACCAATGAGAGAGAGGTCGACGGGCTCGTCGCCTGGGCCCTGCGCCGCTTCGGCCGGTTGGACTGCGTCGTCGATGCGGTCTGGGGCGGCAATGAAGGCTATGACGGAGAGCGCTATCCGGACGGCTCCGGCTTCGGCACGCCGTTCTGGCGCCGCCCGGTCGCGAGGCTGGGGGAGAGCTTCGAAAGCGGTGTCTATGCGCAGCTCCTGCTTGCGCGCGCCGTCGCGCCGGCGATGGTGCAGATGCGCTCCGGCCTGATTGTCACGGTGAGCTTCGATACGGCCGGCGCCTATCTCGGCGATGTCTTCTACGATCTCGCCAAGGCCGCGATGAACCGGCTGAGCTTCGCGATGGCGCAGGAGCTTCGGCCCTTCGGCGTCACCGCGCTTGGGATCTCGCCGGGCCATGTCCTGACCGAGCGCGTCCGCGACGCCGGCCTCGCCGCCGAGACGACCGAGACGCCGCTCTATGCCGGCCGTGCCGTCGCGGCGCTCGCTGCCGATCCACAGATCGCGCGCCATACCGGGCAAGTGCTGCCTGTAGCCGATCTCGCGCGCGCCTATGGCTTCACCGATCGGGACGGCTCGCAGCCCGCCCGCTTCAACATCACGGACCAACAGGGAGGCGGCGATGTCGCTTAAGGGTAAGACGCTTTTCATCACCGGCGGCTCTCGCGGCATCGGCCTCGCCATCGCGCTCAAGGCGGCCAGGGACGGCGCCAACGTCACCATCGCGGCCAAGACCGCCGAGCCGCACCCGAAGCTGCCGGGCACGATCTATACCGCTGCCGCCGAGATCGAGGCGGCCGGCGGCAAGTGCCTGCCGCTGATGGTCGATGTCCGCGACGAGCAGAGCGTGGCCGAGGCGATCGCCAAGACAGCCGAGACCTTCGGCGGCATCGACATCGTCCTGAACAACGCCAGCGCTATCCAGCTCACCAACACCCAGATGACCGACATGAAGCGCTTCGATCTGATGCATCAGATCAATACGCGCGGCACCTTCATGGTCTCGAAATACGCGATTCCCCATCTGGAGAAGGCTGAAAACCCACACATCCTCATGCTCTCGCCGCCGCTCGACATGAAGACGCAGTGGTTCGCGCCGCATCTGGCCTATTCCATCGCCAAATACGGCATGAGCCTTTGCGTGCTCGGGCTCGCAGGGGAACTGGCTCCGAAGGGCATCGCCGTCAACGCGCTCTGGCCGCGCACGACGATCGCGACCGCCGCCGTCCAGAACCTGCTCGGCGGCGACAAGATGGTGCAGGCGAGCCGCACGCCCGAGATCCTCGCCGATGCCGCCCACATGATCTTCTCGAAGCCGTCCCGCGAATTCTCCGGCAACTTCCTGATCGACGACAGCTTCATGGCCGGCGAGGGCGTCACCGACTTCACGCCCTATCGCGTCGATCCGTCCGTGCCGCTGATGCCGGATTTCTTCGTGCCGGCCGACAGCCTGCCGCCGCAGGGCGTGAAGGGCGGCGTCTGAGCCGTCATCGGTTTGACATGCGTCCTGGATCGGAGTTCCTGCCGGCACCTACCCTGACCGTGCAGCGAGATTCGCACCCATGCTGATGATCCACGGTGTCTCCTCCGAGGCGCGCGACAAGCTTCGGCATGCGGCGCTCGGACCGGGAGAGGCCTTTCCGGCGGACGTCATTTGGATCGACCTGCTCAACCCGACGCCCGAGGAAGACAAGCGCGTCGAGCAGCATCTCGGCATCTCGATACCGACGCGAGAGGAGATGCATGATCTCGAACCTTCCGAGATCATCTACACCGAGGATGGCGCGCGCTTCATGACGGCGCGCGTGATCTGCCAGTCCGACACGGTCGTCCCGAAGCTGGCGGACGTCACCTTCATCCTCACCGAGAAGGCGCTGGTGACGGTGCGCTATGACGAGCCCGGCGCCTTCAACATCTTCCTCAATCGCGCGACCAAGCCGGGTGGCTGCGGCCAGCAGCCGGAAGCGGTCCTCGACGGGCTGATCGAGGCGATCGTCGACCGCGCGGCTGAGGTGCTGCGCGGCGTCGGGGACAAGATCGACATCGCCTCGCGCCGGATCTTCGCCGGGCGCGGACAGGATGTCGAGCGGGGCGGCGTCTATCAGGTCGTCATCCAGAAGATCGGCCAGTACGAGCACATCATCTCGAATGTGCGCGAGAGCATGGTTTCGGTCGAGCGCGTGCTGCTCTTTCTCTCTGCCAACTACACGCGGCCGAAGAAGGCGCAGACAGGGTTCTCGGCGGAATGGCGTTCGGCGGTGCGCGACGTGCAGGCCATCGAGGAGCATGCCGCTTTCCTGTCCAATAAGCTGCAGTTCATGATGGACGCCACGCTCGGCCTCGTCTCGATCGAGCAGAACAAGATCATCAAGCTCTTCTCGGTCGTCTCGGTCGCGCTGATGCCGCCGACGCTGATCGCCTCGATCTACGGCATGAACTTCAAGGCCATGCCGGAGTTGGACTGGCAGTGGGGCTATCCGATGGCGATCGGGCTGATGATCCTGTTCGCGGTGCTGCCCTATATCTTCTTCCGCTGGAAGAAATGGCTCTGAGACCACGCGTGCGGCGGCGACCGTGACGACCGGATGACCCAGCCTCAGCTTCTTTCCGTCCTTCTCGTCGCCGGCATGATGGCCGCCTTCCTCTGGGGGCGGCTGCGCTACGACATCGTCGCGATGCTGGCGCTGTTGCTCGCCGTGGCGCTCGGGCTGGTGCCGGCGGCAGAGGCGTTCAAGGGCTTTTCCGACGACATCGTGATCATCGTCGGCAGCGCGCTGGTTCTGAGCTCTGCCGTGGCCCGGTCGCGCATCATCGAACGGCTGTTCTCGAAGCTGGGCCCGCGCCTGTCCTCGACCCAGCTCGAGGTGCCGTTGCTCGTCTTCGCCGTCGCGATCTTGTCGGCGATCATCAAGAACATCGGCGCGCTCGCGATGATGCTGCCCATCGCCTACCAGCTCGCGCGCAAGGACGGGAAATCGCCCTCGGTTTTCCTGATGCCGATGGCCTTCGCCTCGCTGCTGGGCGGCATCGTCACGCTGGTCGGCACCTCGCCGAACGTCATCGTCGCGCGCGTGCGGCAGGAGCTCGGCGGCCAGCCTTTCGGCATGTTCGATTTCGCGCCGGTCGGCATCGTCGTGGCGCTTGCGGGCTGCGCCTTCCTCAGCGTCGGCTACCGGCTTCTGCCGCGCGACCGGCGCGGCGCGGTCTCGCTCGACCAGGCCATCGACATCAAGGATTACCTCACCGAAGCAAAGCTGACCGAGAAGTCGCTCCTTGCCGGCAGGACAGTCGCCGATCTCAAGGCCATCGGCGGTGGCGGAGCCGAGATCGTCTCGATCCTGCGCAACGAGCGACGGGAGCAGGCGCCCCTGCCGGACGCGGGCCTGCGCGCGGGCGATATTCTGCTGCTGCGCGGTGACGCCGCCGTGCTGGAGCGGGTCGTCGCAGAGGGGCGGCTCGACCTCATCGGCAAGGATCGCCCGACGCAAAAGGAGGATGCGCTGGATCCTGACCGCGTCGCAGAGGCGATCATCGGGCCGGGGTCCGTCCTCATCGGTCAATCGGCCGGCGACATGGCGCTTCACAGCCGCTTCGGCGTCAACATGATCGCGATCAGCCGTTCCGGGGAGCGCTTCAGCCAGCGGCTGCGCGATATCCGCCTGCGCGCCGGCGACATCGTCGTCATCCAGGGCGATGAGAAACTGCTGCCGGAAAAGCTCTCGGAGATGGGGCTGCTGCCCTTGGCCGACCGGCTCGTGCCGCTTGGCCTGACGCGCCGCGTCGTGCTGACCGTCGCGATCACGCTCGCGGCGATCATAGCTCTCGCGACCGGTCTCGCGCCGGTGCCGCTCGTCTTCTTCGCCGCGGCCGTGTTGCTGATCGCCTTCCGCTGCGTGCCGCTGCGCGAAGCCTACAACAACGTCGATGCGCCGATCCTGGTGATGCTGGCGGCGTTGATCCCGGTCAGCGAATCCTTGCGCGCGACCGGCGCCACCGATCTCTTCGCATCCTGGCTCGCCGTGATCGGCGGCGGCCTGCCGGGCTGGGCCGCGGTCGCTTTGATCCTGGTTGCCGCGATGGCGGTGACGCCCTTCCTGAACAACGCCGCGACCGTGCTCGTCATGGCGCCGATCGGCGCCGGCTTCGCCAAGAACCTCGGCTACAATCCCGATGCCTTCCTGATGGCGGTCGCGATCGGCGCAGCCTGCGATTTCCTCACGCCGATCGGACACCAGTGCAACACGCTGGTGATGGGGCCGGGCGGCTACCGCTTCAGCGACTATGCGAGGCTCGGCGCGCCGCTCTCCCTCATCGTCATCTTGCTCGCCGTGCCGATGATCCTGCTGGTCTGGCCGCTGCGCTAGAGCCAGCCGTTCCGCCTGAACCGCCAGTAGAGCGTAGCGCAGGCGCAGGCGATGAGCGCCAGGACGAGGTAGTAGCCATACTGGAATTCCAGCTCCGGCATGTTCTTGAAGTTCATGCCGTAGATGCCGGCGACAGCGGTCGGAACCGCCAGGATGGCGGCCCAGGAGGCGAGCCGTTTGGTGATCGCGTTCTCCTGGCTCTGGCCGACCAGCAGGCTCGCCTCGAACGCGAAGGCCAGCACTTCGCGCAGGCTGTCGATCTTCTCCTGCACCGTGCGGACATGGTCGGTCACGTCGCGGAACATCGTGGCGAGCGCCGGCCTTACCTGCGGGATGTTCCCGTTGGTCAGGCGCTGGCAGACGTCGACCAGCGGCCCGATGGCATTGCGTAGCCGCAGCAGATCGCGCCTGAGCATGTAGAGCCGCTCGATATCGGAGCGCGTCATCGGCTTGGCCAGGACCCTGTCCTCGATTGCCTCCACCTCGTCATGGATCGCTTCGAGCACCGGCATGTAATTGTCGACGATGAAGTCGAGGATCGCATAGAGGATGAAATCCTCGCCCTTCGCCAGCGAAGTCGGGCAGGTCTCCCAATGCTGCCGGACCGAGGTGTAGGAGGTCGAGGCGCCATGGCGCACGCTGACGATATAGCCGCGGCCGATGAAGATATGCGTCTCGCCGAAGGCGATGCGCCCGTCGATCAGTTGCGCGGTGCGCGCCACCACGAACAGGGCGTCGCCATATTGTTCGAGCTTCGGGCGCTGATGGGCGTTGGTCGCATCCTCGACCGCGAGCGGATGCAGGTTGAACTGCTGCTGTACGCATTTGAGCAGGGCTGGATCGGGCTCGAAAAGTCCGATCCAGACGACATGGTCGTCCTTTTGCGCCCAGTCGCCGGCTTCCTCGACCGGGATGTCGGCGATGCGCACACCGTGAGCGTAGACGCTCGATGCGACGACGCCGGCTGCGTGGAGTTGCCCCTCGACGGGATCGCGAGGGAGCGGCTTGGGCGCCGCGGAGGCGGCAAACCGGACGTTCGAGACTGTCATCTGATCACCCCGTCGGTCGCGAGATCACCATAAGGCAGGCTAGAACTGTTCCCGGTCCGTGGAAATCACTTTTCCGCCAAAGCGAGCGCTTTGGCGGCGATGATTCCGACTTTTACGCCATCACCCTGGCAGCGACCTGCTTCAGCGCCGCGGCATCGCGCTCCAGCCAGCCGGGAACGGGCAGGTTCTTCGAGCGCAGGAATTCGGGGTTGAACAGCTTGGACTGGTAGCGCGTGCCATAGTCGCACAGCACCGTCACGATGGTGTGGCCGGGGCCCATCTGCTTCGCCAGCCGGATCGCGCCGGCGACGTTGATGCCGGAGGAGCCGCCGAGGCAGAGGCCTTCCTGCTCCAGCAGATCGAAGACGATCTGGACCGCTTCCGCATCCGGGATCTGGAAGGCGGCATCGACCGGTGCGCCTTCCAGATTGGCGGTGATGCGGCCCTGGCCGATACCCTCGGTGATCGAGGATCCCTCCGCCTTGAGCACGCCGCTCGTGTAATAGGAATACAGCGCAGCGCCCATAGGATCGGCGAGGCCGATCGTCACCTTCGGATTGCGTGCCTTCAGCGCCATGCCGACGCCGGCGAGCGTGCCGCCCGAGCCCACCGCGCAGATGAAGCCGTCGACCTTGCCCGCCGTCTGATCCCAGATTTCCGGGCCGGTGGTGTCGAAATGGCCCTGCCGGTTGGCGACATTGTCGAACTGGTTGGCCCAGATCGCGCCGTTCGCTTCGCTCTTCGCCAACTCCTCGGCTAGGCGGCCCGAGACCTTCACGTAGTTGTTCGGATTGGCATAAGGCGCGGCCGGCACCTCGACCAGCGTCGCGCCGGCGAGCCGCAGCATTTCCTTCTTTTCCTGGCTCTGCGTCTCCGGGATGACGATGACCGAGCGATAGCCCAGCGCATTGCCGACCAGCGCGATGCCGATGCCGGTATTGCCCGCCGTGCCTTCGACGATGACGCCGCCCGGCTTGAGCTGCCCCTTCGCCTCGGCGTCGCGGATGATGGCGAGCGCGGCGCGGTCCTTCACCGACTGTCCGGGATTCATGAATTCGGCCTTGCCGAGGATGGCGCAACCCGTTTCCTGCGACGCCTTCTGCAGCTTGATGAGTGGGGTGTTGCCGATGGCTTCGATGACGCCGTTGCGGATGGTCATGGCCGGATTTCCCAATTCGTCTCTGACCTGATAGGCGAAACACTCGCCAAGGTCACCAAGCAAGCGGGCCGCACGCCCCGGGTTCGCAACCATGCCAGTCGCCAAGCCGCAGCAGGGAGAAAACTCTTCTCCAAGGCTCGCCATGAATGAAATTCTGGTCGTCGATCGCCTCGGTCAGCGCGGCGACGGTATCGTGCAGACGCCCGCTGGCACCGTGTTCGTTCCCTATGCGCTGCCGGGCGAGACCGTGCGCGCAGTGGTCGACGGCGAGCGCGGGCAACTCGTCGAGATCATCGCGCCCTCCGAATCCCGCATCGCTGCGATCTGCCCGCTCTTCACCCGCTGCGGCGGCTGCGCGGCGCAGCACATGGAGCCCGGCCTCTACCGGGAATGGAAGCGCCAGCAGGTGATCACGGCGCTGAGCCGCGCCGGCATCGAGGCGCCGGTCGCCGATCTCGTCGATGCCCATGGCGCCGGGCGCCGGCGTGTCACCTTCCACGCTCGCCGCCAAGGCGAGGCGATGGTCGTCGGCTTCATGGCGGCACGCAGCCATGAGTTGATCGCGGTCGAGGCCTGCCCGGTGCTGGCGCCGGGCCTCGATCGAGCGCCTGCCGTCGCGCAGATGCTGGCGAACCGCATGGGCGGATCGAACAAGCCGCTGGATATCCAGATCACCGCCTCGGAGGCGGGGCTCGATGTCGACATGCGTGGCCACGGCCCGGTCGCCGACAAACTCAGGCTGGCCCTGACCCAACTCGCGGAACGGCTCGACCTCGCCCGGCTCTCCAACCATGGCGAGATCGTCGTCGAGCGCCGCCCGCCCTTGCAGCATATGGGCAAGGCGCTGGTCGCGCCGGCCGCGGGGGGCTTCCTGCAGGCGACGGCGGCGGGCGAGGAGGCTCTGGCCGGACTCGTCATGGCTGCCCTGCCGAAGGGAAAGCGTGTCGCCGATCTCTTCGCCGGTTGCGGCCCGTTCAGCTTCCGTATGGCCGAGCGCATGCAGGTGCTGGCCGTCGAGACCGAGAAGGCGGCGATGCTCGCTCTGACCAAAGGCGCCGGCGCGACGCAGGGGCTCAAACCCATCGCGACCGAGACGCGCGACCTGTTCCGCCGCCCGCTGCTGGAGCATGAGCTCAACGGTTTCGACGTCGTCGTGCTCGACCCGCCGCGCGCCGGTGCGGAGGCGCAGGTCAAGCGGCTTGCGGCCTCGAAGGTCCGGGATGTGGTCTACGTTTCCTGCGACGCCGGCAGTTTCGCGCGCGACGCTGCGACGCTGGTTGCGGGCGGTTATGCGCTGGAGGCCGTGACGCCGGTCGACCAGTTCCGCTATTCCGCCCATGTCGAGCTCGTCGGCGTGTTCCGGCGAGGCAGGAAGGGCTGAGGACAGGGCTTCAGGATGAGCGCAATTCTTGATCGCATGGCCGGCATCGTCGGCGCGAAGAACGTTATCACCGATGCCGACGCCATGGTGCCCTATCTCAAGGAGTGGCGCGATCTCTTCCGCGGCAAGGCGCAAGGAATCGTCCGCCCAGGCTCGACTGCCGAGGTCGCGGAGCTGGTGAAGCTCGCCGCCGAGACCGGCACGACGCTGGTGCCGCAGGGCGGCAATACCGGGCTCGTCGGCGGCCAGATCCCGATTGCGGAGGGCAGGGAAGTCATCCTCTCGCTGCAGCGCCTCGACAAGATCCGGGCGGTCGACACCGACGGCGACACCATGATCGTCGAGGCTGGCGTCACCCTGAAGCGGGCGCAGGATGCGGCCGAGGCGGCCGGTCGCCTCTTCCCGCTCTCGCTCGCCTCGGAAGGCTCCTGCACCATCGGCGGTAACCTCTCGACCAATGCCGGCGGCACCGCCGTGCTTGCCTATGGCAATGCCCGCGAGCTCTGCCTTGGGCTCGAAGTCGTCCTGCCGGACGGACGCATCTGGAACGGCCTGCGCCAGCTCCGCAAGGACAACACCGGCTACGACCTGAAGGATCTCTTCATCGGCGCCGAAGGCACGCTCGGCATCATCACCGCCGCGGTGCTCAAGCTCTTCCCGCTGCCGGCGGCCCGCGCCACCGCCTTCCTTGCCGTGCCGGACCCGGAAGCGGCGCTTGCCTTACTCAACGCCGCGAAGGCCGGCGCCGGCGGCACTCTGACCACCTTCGAACTGATGCCGCGCATCGGTCTGGATTTCGTCCTGCGCCATGCGTCCGGCGCGCGCGACCCGCTATCCGAGCCGTCGCCCTGGTATGTGCTGATGGAGGCCTCAGCCCAGTCCGCCGCCGGGCTCGACGAGCATGTCGAAGCTTTCCTCGGCGAGGCGCTGGAGAATGGCATCGTCACCGACGCTGCGCTGGCGGGGTCGCTGACCCAGCGCGCCGATTTCTGGAAGCTGCGCGAGATGATGTCGGAGGTGCAGACCTATGAGGGCGGCTCGATCAAGCATGACGTTTCGGTGCCGGTCCACGCCACGCCGGAATTCCTGAAGCGCGCGATTGCGACGGTGGAAGCGATGGTCCCGGGCTGCCGCCCCGTGCCCTTCGGCCATCTCGGCGACGGCAACATCCATTTCAACATCAGCCAGCCGGTCGGCGCCGACAAGGCCGCCTATCTCGCGCGCTGGAGCGAGATGAACGAGGCGGTCCATGCCATCGTCACGGAACTCCACGGCTCCATCTCGGCCGAGCACGGCATTGGCCGCCTGAAGCGCGACCTGCTGCCGGGCGTGAAGGACCCCGTGGAGCTCGACCTGATGCGCGCGATCAAGCAGACGCTCGATCCGCGGGGGATTCTGAACCCGGGCGCGATGCTGGCGCAGGAATGAGTGGCGCTCGTCATGCTCGGGCTTGACCCGAGCATCTGCTGATCAAGATTCGCGGGTCTGCGTTCCGCTCCGCCCGAGAATGACGATCGCTCCTGGAGGGCACAAACCCTTGCCCGCGCCATCGGCAGGCTGCGTCGTGAAGCATCGCTGCCGGAACGTCCTGCTCAAAAATTTGGCAGGATGCGCCCTGCGCTCGATTGACCGCTTTTTGCCTCATCTCTAGCCTTCGGCCTCATAACGAGAACATGAGGGGTTGGCTGGTATGATCGGCGTGACGCGGATGCTGTCGAATTGCGCGCGGATGACGGGCTTCGGGCCGACGCGGCGCGGTCTTGTCGGTGCGGCCTTGGTGGGAGCGGCTGCACTGGCCGGGGCGATGCCGGCGGCCGCCCAGACTTCGCTGAAATTCACGCTCGACTGGGTCTTTCAGGGGCCGACCTCGCCCTTCCTCGTCGCGCTCGACAAGGGCTACTACAAGGCCGAAGGGCTCGACGTGACGATGGACCCCGGCCAGGGCTCGGCCGGCGCAGTCCAGCGTGTCGCGACCGGCGCCTACGATATCGGCTTCGCCGATGTGAACTCGCTGATCGAGTACAACGCCAAGAACGCGGGCAAGGAAATCCTCTGCGTGTTCATGGCCTATGATTTCCCGCCCTTCGGCGTCCATGCGCTGAAGAAGAGCGGCATCACAAAGCCGACCGATCTCGCCGGCAAGAAGCTCGGCGCGCCGGTCTTCGACGCCTCATTCCGGCTGTTCCCGGCCTTCGCCAAGAAGGTCGGGCTCGACGCTGCTACCGTCCAGCACGTCAACCTGACGCCGCAACTGCGTGAGCAGTCGCTGGTGCAGGGCACGGTCGACTTCATTTCCGGGCACTATTTCTCCTCGATCCTCGATCTGAAGGCGCGCGGCGTGAAGGCGGAGGACGTCGTCTCGTTCAACTACTCCGACTACAAGATGGATGTTTACGGCAACGGTATCATCGTCTCGCCGGCGCTGGCGGCGAAGCCCGAGGCCGTGACCGGCTTCCTGCGCGCCACCGCCAAGGCCTGGAAGGAAGTCGCTGCCAATCCGGCGCTCGGCATCGCTGCCGCCAAGAAGCGCGACCCGCTGATCGACGAGAAGCTGGAGGCAGAGCGCCTCGACATGTCGCTTCGGATGAACGTGCTGACGCCCTTCGTGAAGGAAAACGGCATGGGCGATGTCGAGCCGGCCCGCTTCGCCCGCTCGGTCAAGGACGTGGCCGAAGCCTTCGGCCTGCCTTCCGCGCCGGAGCCGGACAAGGTCTTCACGGGCAAGTTCCTGCCGCCGAAGGCGGAGCGGATGGTCGCGCCCTGACGCGCCGTTCCATCCCCGGCCCTCATCCTGAGGAGCTGTTCCGGCAGGAGCGGCGTCTCGAAGGATGCTTCAGGAGGCTCCCGTGATATCTGGACCATCCTTCGAGACGCAGGCATCCCGGCCTGCTCCTCAGGATGAGGGCTTGGGGGGGAATAACTCCCAACCGCCTCTCGTCGAACTGCGGCAGGTCAGCCTCGCCTATGGCAGCGGGCCCGGCCGCATGCTGGCGCTTGAAGATGCCACGCTCTCCATCGCCAAGGGCGAGTTCATCGCCGTGGTCGGCCCATCCGGCTGCGGCAAGTCGACCCTGATGAAACTCGTCACCGGGCTGCTGCCGCCGAGTGGAGGGGAGGTTCGGGTCCACGGGCAGGTGGTGAAGGGGCCGATAAGCGGCGTCGGTATGGCCTTCCAGGCGCCGACCCTGATGCCCTGGCGCACGACGCTCGACAACATCCTGCTGCCGCTGGAGGTGGTCGAGCCGCACAAGCGCCGCTTCCGCGCCAACAAGGCCGAATATATCGCGCGCGGCGAGGCGCTGCTGGCCTCGGTCGGCCTTGGCGGCTTCGGCCAGAAGTACCCTTGGCAGCTCTCGGGCGGCATGCAGCAGCGCTCCAGCCTGTGCCGCGCGCTCGTCCACGAGCCGGATATCCTGATGCTCGACGAGCCCTTCGGCGCGCTCGACGCCTTCACCCGTGAAGAGCTCTGGAGCGTGATGCAGAAGCTCTGGATGGAGCGCCGGTTCACAGCGGTCCTCGTCACGCACGATCTGCGCGAGGCGGTCTATCTCGCCGACACCGTCTATGTGATGAGCCGGCGCCCCGGAAAGATCGTCAAGATCCGCAAGATCGAGCTGCCGCGCCCGCGCACGCTGGAGACGACCTTCTCGGTCGAGTTCGTCGACATCGTCCACGAACTGCGCGAACGCATCCATCTGGAGCATGCGTGATGAGCGAGACTCAGAGGCGCATATTGCTCCTCGCCATGCCCTGGCTTGCCATGGCAGGCCTGCTGCTCGCCTGGGAGCTGGCCTGCATCGTCTTCGACGTGCCCGAGATTCTGGCGCCGCGCCCGACGCGCATCTTCGAGACGATGGTTCAGCGCTGGGACATCCTGCTGCGCTTCTGCCTGGAGACGCTCTGGACCACGCTCATCGGCTTCGCACTGGCGATCGGCTTCGGCCTGCTGCTGGGCCTGGCCATCGGCGCCTCGCCCTTCGTCTATTCCGGTCTCTACCCGCTGCTGATCGCCTTCAACGCGATCCCGAAGGTCGCGATCGTACCGATCCTGATGATCTGGGTCGGCGTCGGCGCGCTGCCGGCGGTGATCACCGCCTTCGTCATCTCCTTCTTCCCGATCGTCGTGAACGTCGCCACGGGCCTCGCCACCATCGAGCCCGAGATGCGCGACGTGATGCGCTCGCTCGGCGCGAGCCAATGGGAAATCCTCACCAAGGTCGGCGTGCCCCGCGCGATGCCCTATCTCTTCGCCAGCCTGAAGGTCGCGGTGACGCTCGCCTTCGTCGGCTCGGTGCTGTCGGAGACCGTGGGCGGCAATCGCGGCATCGGCTTCCTGATGCTCTCGGCCGGCGCGCGCAACGACGCGCCGACGACCTTCGCCGGCCTGTTCTCCATCGCCATCATGGGCATGGCGCTTTACGCGCTTTGCGCCTTGGTCGAGCGGCGGATGACCCGCTGGGCCTTCCGCGGCGAGATCGTCGCCTGAATTACGGCGTCGCGACGTAACCGTCGCGGCGCGGATCTGCGGCGCCTGTGGACACACCGGTCGCCGGATCGACGGCGACCGCCTGCATGCCACCGCAGCGCATCGTCCAGCCGACATCGAAGGCGCGGGCATCATGGCCGCGCCGGACGAGCTCGTCGATGGTCTCAGGCGCGACCCGGTTCTCGATCTCGACGAGGTGGCCGTCCCAGAGCCGGGCGCGCGGCGCCTCGATCGCCTCCTGCAGCGGCAGGCCGAAGGCGAGGTGCTGGACCATCGCCTGGGCCTGCGTCTGCATGATGCCGTAGCTGCCGGGCGTGCCGAGCGCGAGCACCGGTTTGCCGTCGCGCGTCGAGATCGACGGGGACATGCACATCGCCAGCGCATCGCCGGGCTTGGCCCGGTTCGGGCTGCCGGTCTGCACATCCGCCCAATACAGGAAGTTATTGAGGCACAGACCCGTGCCGGGCACGACGACGCCGCTGCCGAAGGGGCTGCCGAGGCTCTGCGTGATGCAGATCAGGTTGCCGTCGCTGTCGGCGATCGAGAACGACGTCGTATGCGCCGGGTCCTCGCTCTCCTGCGGCGTCCACTGCTCGGTCGGCCCCGTCACCGGCTTGCCGTCGGTGAGGCGCTTGCGCAGCCGCTCCACCGCGTCGTCGGACAAAAGTTCGGCGAGCTTGTCAGGGCTGGGGTTGTTGTGGGCGATGCGCTCGCCGGCGGCGAGGCGGATGGCGCGGTAGACGAGGTCGAGATGATCAGGCCCGTCCTTCCTCAGGGCGGCGAGGTCGAGCCCGTCGAGCAGGCGCAGCGTCAGCAGGAACTGGAAGCCTTCGCAGGGCGGCGGCGGCACATGAACGCTCAGCCCGTGGAAGCTCGCCGCCAGCGGCTCGCGCCACACCGTCTTCACCGCCGCGAGATCGGCCATGGTCATCGAGCCGCCGAGCGCTTGCAGATGGGCAATCACCTTCTCGCCGAGGGCGCCGCGGTAGAAGTGATCGGGCCCCTTCTCGGCGATCTCGCTGAAGGTTTGGGCGAGGTCGGACTGCACCAGCAGCGAACCGAGATGCAGCGCGCCGCCGGGCTGATAGTTCCGGGACCAGGCCGGATAGAGCGCGGGGCGGTTCTGCAGCAGCGGATCGTTCTCCTCGAACTCCGCCGCGCCGAACTCGGCTAGCGCGAAACCATCCCGCGCCAGCGCGATGGCCGGCGCGAAGATCTCCGGCAACGATTTGCGGCCGTAGGTCTTCGCCAGCTCGCACCAGCCGGCGAGGTTGCCGGGGGCGGCGACGGCGAGCGGGCCGCGTTCGAGGTCGCTGCGTTTGCTGAAGCGTTCGGCCGGGAAGCTGGCCGGGATCGGCGGTACGAAATCGAGCACCCGCACGCGCCGCTCGGCGGCGACCCATAGTGTCGCAAAGCCCATCCCTGCGAGGCCGGACATGAAGGGCTCGACGACATTGAGCGCGGCGGCGGTGGCGGCTGCGGCGTCGAAGGCGTTGCCGCCCTGCGCCAGCAATCTCGCGCCGGCCTGTGCCGCCAACGGATGGGCCGCGGCGACCATGCCGTGGCGGGAGGTCATGGTGGGGCGGCGGCCGTGCATCTGCGTCTCCTCGTCGTCTTCTGCGACGATCAGAGCATGATTCCAGCGCTAGAACAGGCTGCCTTGCCCGTCATCCGTGGGAGGCCGGGCCGCTTTGCGCGCATGGCGCTTCGGCGCTTCGGGGGGCTCCTGATCGGGCAGCTCGGCCAGAGGCAACTGCACCTCCGGACTGTCATTGGCGACCTTGTTGACGGCGTTGCCGATGGCGACGGCTTCCAGCAGATCGTCCGGCGGCGGCTTGAGCAGGCGCCTGGTCTGCTCGGCCGTGGCCTGCGGATCGAGCCACGCAGCATAGTCGCGCGGATCGAGAATGATCGGGCAGCGGTGGTGGATGGCGGCCATCAGGCCGTTCGCCGGACCGGTCATCATCGCGACCGTGTCGATCTCGGACCCATCCGGGGAATGCCAGGTCTCCCACAGCGCGGCGAAGGCGAAGAAGCCGCGATCGGGCCGGCGGAACAGGAAGGCCTCGCTCTGCGCCTGCCGGCCGGCACCGCTGCGCCGCCATTCATAGAAGGCATCGGCGGGCAGCAGACAGCGCCGGCGCGTCAGAGCATTGCGGAAAGACGGCTTCTCGGCGGCGCTCTCGCTGCGGACGTTGATGACGAGCGGAAAGTCCCTCGCGTCCTTCACCCAGCCGGGAATGAAGCCCCAGCGCATCAGCAGGAAGCGCGGTGCCCCGTCATGCACGAGCACCGCAGGCACCGGCTGTGTCGGTGCGATATTGTAGCGCGGCGGGAAGTTCGGCTGCTCGCGATAGCCGAAGGCCTCGCGCATCGCTTCAGGGGGGAGGGTGATCGCATAGCGTCCGCACATGCCGGCTGTTTACGTCGAGACGAGGCGGTCAGATCAACACTTTCTTTCCGGTTGGCCAAACATAGTCGCGCCGATTCCGGGGCAGAAGATGAGTGCCATCGCGACGAATGTGCTGGCCGAGGTGCCGGTGGGACTGGCTGGAAGCGTCGACGCTCCCCGGCTCTCGACCGATTTCCTCAACCGCTACAGCGAAGCCCTGATGCTGATCGAGATGGCCGGCATGGACGAGAGTCTCGTCGCCGATCTCCAGGCCTGGCAGAGCATCAGCTATCGCGAGCATTTCCGACGCTCGCCCTTGCGTTGCGCGGCTTCGGCGCTGGCGGCCTATGACCGCATCGATCCCGTCCACGCGAGCGCGTTCGAGGATGTCTGCCGATCGATGACCCGGCTGGTGCGCACCGTGACAGCTTTGCTTGCAGAGACGCCGCAACCGAAGGAGCTGCCGATGATCGTCAACGTGGCGAGCGATGCGCTGCGCCGGCAGATCGCCCGCGCCACGCAGTTCATCAACGCCAACGGCATGATCGACATCACGGCCGTCGAGGATGCTGTTCTGCAAGCGCAGATCGACGCGCTGTTGACGCGCTGATCACGCTTTCCGCCGCGCCCCGACGAGGAACTCCCGGTTGCCGTCGCCGCCGTCGATCGGGGAAGGGATCGGTCCGTCGACCGTGAAGCCAAGCGCACGCAACGCCGTGACGATGTCGTCGCAGACCTGACGCTGAATCGCTTCGTCCCGGACGATGCCCTTTTTGAGGGCGGCGCGGCCGGCCTCGAACTGGGGCTTGATCAGCGCCGCGATGCCGGCAGCCGGCGCGAGCAGCGCGGCCACGGCCGGCAACACCAGCTTGAGCGAGATGAAGCTGACGTCGATCGCGGCGAGGCTCGGCCGCGCCGGCAGGGCTTCCGAAGCCAGCGTTCGGATGTCCTGGCCTTCGAAGCTGGTGACGCGCGGATCGGTCCGCAGCGAATTGTGGAGCTGGTCGCGCCCGACATCGACGGCGACGACCTGGCGTGCGCCGCGCTTCAGCAGGAGGTCGGTGAAGCCGCCGGTCGAGGAGCCGACATCGAGGCAGACCAGCCCTTGCGGATCGAAGCCGAAGGCATTGAGGGCGCCTTCCAGCTTGAGGCCGCCGCGCGAGACGTAAGGGTGAGGCGCCTCGGCGGTCAGCTCGGCGTCATCAGCCACCATTTCCGAGGCCTTGCGTACCGGCCGGCCGGCGACGCTGACGAGCCCGGCGGCGATAGCGGCCTGCGCCCGCGCGCGGCTCTCGAAGAAGCCGCGCTCGACGAGCAGTTGGTCCGCACGGCTTTTCATGGGTGAATATCAGGCGCGCTTGACGACGTTCGGCGCCCCGAGCGCGCCATCGACGGCGGCGACGATGCCGGCAGCGTCGAGCCCGGCGGCGGCATACATCGCGTCGGGTTTGTCGTGATCCTGGTAGACGTCAGGCAGGGTCAGCGTCCGCACCTTCAGGCCCGCATCGAGCGCGCCGCTGCGCGCCAGCAGATGCAGCACATGGCTGCCGAAGCCGCCGACCGAGCCTTCCTCGATCGTGATCAGGATCTCATGCTCGCGGGCGAGCTTGAGGATCAGCGCTTCATCGAGAGGCTTGGCGAAGCGCGCATCGGCGACCGTGGTCGAGAGCCCGCGCTGGGCCAGCAGATCGGCTGCCTTAAGCGCTTCCGCCAGGCGCGTGCCGAGCGAGAGCAGGGCGACGCGCGTCCCTTCACGCACGATGCGGCCCTTGCCGATCTCCAAGGGCATGCCGACATCCGGAATCTCGACGCCGACGCCTTCGCCGCGCGGATAGCGGAAGGCGATCGGCCCTTCGTCATAGGCGGCGGCGGTCGCGACCATATGGGTGAGCTCGGCCTCGTCGGCCGCCGCCATCACCACCATGTCGGGCAGGCAGGCGAGATAGGCGATGTCGAAGGAGCCGGCATGGGTTGCGCCATCCGCGCCGACAAGCCCGGCTCGGTCCAGCGCAAAGCGAACGGGGAGCTTCTGTAGCGCCACATCATGGACGATCTGGTCATAGGCGCGCTGCATGAAGGTGGAGTAGATCGCGACGAAGGGCTTGTAGCCCTCGGTCGCGAGCCCGGCCGCGAAGGTCACCGCATGCTGCTCGGCGATGCCGACGTCGAAGGTGCGCGAGGGAAACTCCTTGCCGAAGGCATCGAGCCCGGTGCCGGACGGCATGGCGGCGGTGACGGCGACGACCTTTTCGTCCTCCCGCGCCTGCTTGATCAGCGCGTTGGCGAAGACGCCCGTGTAGCTCGGCGCATTCGCCGGCGCCTTGGCCTGCAGGCCGGTCACGGGATCGAACTTGACGACGCCGTGATATTTGTCGGCGCTGGCCTCGGCCGGGGCGTAGCCCTTGCCCTTCTGCGTCACGACATGGACGAGGATCGGCCCGTTCCCGGCGTCGCGGACGTTGCGCAGCACCGGCAGCAGATGGTCGAGATTGTGCCCGTCGATCGGCCCGACATAGTAGAAGCCGAGCTCCTCGAACATCGTCCCGCCGGTCCAGAAGCCGCGGGCATATTCCTCGGTGCGCTTCGCCTTGTCGTGGAAGAAGCGCGGCAGCCGCTCGGCGAGCTGCTTGGCGACTTCGCGCAGGGAACGATAGGTCCGGCCCGAGACCAGCCGCGCCAGATAGGCCGACATCGCACCGACCGGCGGGGCGATCGACATGTCGTTGTCGTTGAGGATGACGATCAGGCGCGAACCGAGCGCACCGGCATTGTTCATGGCTTCATAGGCCATGCCGGCCGACATAGCGCCGTCGCCGATCACGGCGATGACGTTGTTGCGCTCGCCCTTGAGATCGCGCCCGACGGCCATGCCGAGCCCGGCGGAGATCGAGGTCGAGGAATGGGCGGCGCCGAAGGGATCGTATTCGCTCTCGGAGCGCTTGGTGAAGCCGGAAAGGCCGCCCGGCTGGCGCAGCGTGCGGATGCGCTCGCGCCGCCCGGTCAGGATCTTGTGTGGATAGGCCTGGTGACCGACATCCCAGATCAGCCGGTCGCGCGGGGTGTCGAAGACATGATGCAGCGCGACGGTGAGCTCGACCACGCCGAGCCCGGCGCCGAGATGTCCGCCGGTGACGGAGACGGCGTCGATCGTTTCCAGCCGCAGCTCATCCGCCACTTGCCGAAGCTGGGCATCGTCGAGCTCTCGCAGATCGGCGGCATCGTGGATCGTGTCGAGCAGAGGAGTCGCAGGGCGTGGCACGAGGCTGTCCGGGCTCGTTGGAATGGTTCTGTCCTGAAATAGTGCCTGCGCGCCGCGCTGGCAAACCACGGTTGGGATCTGCCTCTGCATCGGCGAGGCAGCATCTTCCCACGAAACGGGTGGTTCCCACGCCGGCAAGGCTTTTCAGTGTCCTCACGACTGCTTCTGAGGACATCAAGCGATGAACCCGACCGATATCACACCTCTGCCGGCGGCATTCAGGCGCATCGGCTGGTCCAATCTCTCTGCCCAGTTCTCGGAGCAGATCGCGCTGGCCGCCGCACCCTTGGCTGCGGTTCTCCTGCTCTCGGCCGGCCCGGCCGAGACCGGCTGGCTGCAGACGGCACAGACTTTGCCCTTCCTTCTGCTGTCGATTCCCGCAGGGCTGATGGTCGACCGTGCCTCGCGGCGCCGGCTCATGGTCGGCACGGAAGCGCTGCGTGCGCTGTCGCTGCTCGCCATTCCGTTGCTGCTGGTCTCCGGTGGCCTCAACCTCACCTGGCTCGCCGTGCTCGGCGCGCTCGGCGCCGTCGGTACGGTCTGCTACAGCGTGGCGGCACCGGCCTTCGTTCCATCCGTGGTGCCGCGCGCCCGGCTTGCGGACGCCAATCGCTGGCTGGAGCTGGCGCGCAGCGCCGCCTATGCCGGGGGCCCGGCGCTCGGCGGGGCGCTCGTCGGATGGATCGGCGTGTCGACGGCTTACGGTCTGGCGGCCGGGCTCTCGATCCTCGCCGCGCTCCTGCTGGCCGGCCTGCCGAGGGATGAGGCACCGTCCGGCCCACGACGCGATCTCCTGCACGATTTGAAGGAGGGCGCTCGCTTCGTCGCCGGCCACGATCTGCTCAGGCCGATCCTGGTGACGGCGGTCTTCTTCAACGTCTCCTGGTTCGTCTTCCAGGCGGTCTATGTGGCATACGCCGTCCAGAATCTCGGCCTCGGTGCGACCGAGGTCGGCGTCACCCTCGGCATCTACGGCGCGGGAATGATCGTCGGCGCTGTCCTCGCCCCTCATATTGCGCGGCAGGTCACTTTCGGGACGCTGATCCTGCTCGGGCCGCTCGCCGGCCTTTGTGCAGCCGCCGTGATGCTTGCGACGCTCTGGATTCCGTCCGTCAATCTGGTCGGCACGAGCTTCTTCCTGTTCGGTGTCGGGCCGATCATCTGGACGATCTCGACGATGACATTGCGGCAGGCGGTCACTCCCAATGCGATGCTCGGTCGTGTCTCTGCCTTGATCATGACGGCGACCTTCGGCGCGAGGCCGCTGGGTGCCGCGATCGGCGCATCCGTGGCGGCGCATTTCGGCATCGCCGCGTGCCTGGGGCTCGCGACGGCGGGCTTCCTGGTTCAGCTGCTCGTCATCGCTTTTTCCCAGGTGCCGAGGCTGCGGGACCTGTCCGAGATTGCCTGAACGGGGCGGCGGCAGCCGGCCGACTGTTTCAGCCCTCGGGCAGCGGAATGAACTCCTTGTCGTCGCCGGGCACGGTGTCGAAGCGGCCGGTCTTCCACTCCTGCTTGGCCTGCTCGATGCGCTCCTTCGACGAGGAGACGAAGTTCCACCAGATATTGCGGGGGCCGTCCATCGGCTCGCCGCCGACCAGCATCAGGCGGCTCTGGTCGACCGCGAGGATGGAGATGCGGTCGCCCGGCCTGAAGACGAGCAACTGGCCGGCGCCGAACTCCTCGCCGGCGATGTCGATCTTGCCCGAGACGATATAGACTGCGCGCTCGTCGTAGTCGGGGTCTAGCGGCAGGATGGAACCGGGCGAGAGCACGGCTTCGGCATAGAGCGCCTCCCAGGGGAACTGCACCGGCGAGGTCTGGCCATAGGCCGAGCCCATGATCAGGCTGATGCGCTTCCCGCCTTCGACGATCCTCGGCAGCTCGGGCGCACCGTGATGCACGAATTGCGGGGCGATCTCCTCATGCGTCTTCGGCAGGGCGAGCCAGGCCTGGATGCCGTAGAGCTTCGGGCCCGTGGCCCGCGCCTCCAGTCCGGTCCGCTCGGAATGGACGATGCCGCGCCCGGCGGTCATCAGGTTGACCGCGCCTGGCTTGATCGCCAGCGCCGTGCCGAGCGAGTCGCGGTGCATGATCTCGCCGTCGAAGAGATAGGTGACCGTCGAAAGGCCGATATGCGGATGCGGGCGGACGTCGAGCCCTTCCCCGAGATGGAATTCGGCCGGCCCCATCTGATCGAAGAAGATGAAGGGGCCGACCATGCGCTGGCCGATCGCGGGGAGGGCGCGGCGGACCTGGAAACCGCCGAGATCGCGCGTGCGTGGCACGATCACCTTTTCGATGGCCTCGCAGGAGCGGGCATCGCCCAGGATCGGGTCGTCGGCGGGCAGTTGCGACATGGCGGCCTCCTTGGTTGGGACGAAGCGTGATCCCGATCGCGCTCGCGGGCAAGCAGGCCGGCTGCAACCGGCCGCTGGCAGAGGCGCAATCTCAAGGTCCCCGCTGTCGGGGCCGCAGCCGTTCCGGGTCAGCCGTCGACGTCGAGCGGCGTCGTGCCCGTCGGTTTGCCGTCGGCGCCGAGCGTGATGCGCTCGATGCGGGCTTCCGCCTGCTTCAGAAGCGCGTCGCAGCGCGCTTTCAGCGCCTCGCCGCGCGTATAGATCGCGATCGATTCCTCAAGCGGCACGTCGCCGCGCTCCAGCCGCGCGACGATGCCTTCGAGCTCCTTCATCGCCGCCTCGAAGGGCAGGGCCGCGATATCGGCATTCGGATTGTCTTGAGACTTGCTGTCTTGGCTCACGGACCGATTCCTCTTTGCCGTGAGCTTATCGGCCGGAGCGCGCCTTGCCGCAACCCGGTTCGTCGGAGGCCGATCAGACCGGCAGCGCCGAGGTCTTCTTGATGGTGCGCAGCGTCAGTGTCGACTGGACGCGCGTGACGCCCGGCAATTGCGTGATGATGTCGGTGTGGATGCGCTCGAAATCGGCGCTGTCGCGATAGATCACGCGCATCAGATAGTCATGTGCGCCGGCGAGCAGATGGCATTCGAGGATCTCCGGTAGGCTCTGCACCGCCTGCTCGAAGCTTTCCAGCGAGGCGCGGCCCTGCTGGTCGAGCGTGACGAAGACGAAGGCCGTGCCGGGAAAGCCCGCGATCTTGTCGTCAAGCATCATCGCATAGCCGCGGATCAGGCCGCTTTCCTCGAGCTGCCGCACGCGCCGCAGGCAGGCCGAGGGCGACAGATGCACCTTCTCGGCGAGGTCGGAATTGGTGATGCGGCCGTCCTGCTGGAGAAGCCGCAGGATGGCGCGGTCGCGCGAGTCGAGCTCGATCATCATGGTCACTGCGGAAACCTCCCGCGCGATGCATCGTCGCAAATTTCGTCCGATGCAAGCAATCTTCTGCGTTGATCTTGGGCGGATGCGCTTACATCCGCAGCTTCTTGCCTTGACCTTGCAGGAATATGCGCGGCCGCGCAGGCCGATTCAGGCCAGGGGCATGGCGAAAGGCGTGCCTTCGAAAGCATCGGCGCCGCGACCGATTCGTCCGATCGCACGGATCATCCGGCCGCGACGGCCGAGCACCGCGTCGGCGAGGGCGATGAGCCGGGCATTGGGCGTCGCTGAGGGAGCGGCGATCCTCAGCGCGTCGGCGGCCTCCTCCTCGTCGCGGCTGGGGTTGAGCGCACAGGCGGCGATATAGGCTGCAGCCGTCGAGCGGCTGATGCCCGCCCAGCAATGAATCACCATGGGCGCCTCACGGTCCCAGTCGCGCAGGAAGGCGATGAGCCGCTCGACATGGTCCTGCCCGGCCAGGACATGGCCCTCCAGCGGCGTGCTGATATCCGACATGCCGAGGAAGAGGTGGCGGTTTGCATCGATCCCTGCCGGTCGCTCGACGGGCGTGCCGGCATTGATCAGCGTCACGAGATGGCGGGCGCGGACGGCGGCGACGGTCTCGCTCAACCTGGACAGCGGGCAAACGTGAAGGCTTGGCAAGGGACGGCTCCGGATGTCTCGGCGCGAAACCGGTGGGGCAGACGATAGCATGATCGACAGTGCCGACGTCTCCATGACATGGAAGCCGCGACCCATCGACCCGCCACGGCGAAAGCTCCCATGAATCTCTGGCTCCGGCTGATCTGGCTCCTGCTGACGACCCGTTTCCGTCCGGGACTCGCCTTGCCGGGGGAGGCGTCCGTTCTGCCTTTCCGCGTCTGGTTCCACGATCTCGACACCAGCCTGCACATGAACAATGGCCGCTACTGGGCGCTGATGGATCTCGGCCGGCTCGATCTGATGCTGCGCAGCGGGCTGTGGCGGGCGGTGCTGCGCCATCGCTGGCTGCCTGTGGTCAATGCCGGCACGATCCGCTTCCGCCGCGAAATGCGCCTGTTCCGGCCGTTTCGGCTGGAAACCAGGATCCTGTGCTGGAGCGAGAACTGGCTGGTGATGCAGCACCGCATGCTGATGCGCGGTCGCGATGGCGGGGAGATCGTCGCGGCCGTCGCGCTGGTCCGCGCAGCGCTCTACGACAAGGGTGCCCGGGCCTATGTGCCGGTCGCGCGCCTGCTCGGCGAGATCGGCATCGACGTGGAAAGCCCGGCGCCGACCGCGGAGGTGGCGGCTTTCCTCGCCTCCGAGGAATCCATGCGCAGCGCCGCCTCGGGGGCTGGCTGAAAGCGGCTATTCCGCCGCCAGCCGCGTCGCGCGCCACTGCGCCAGCAGGGCGCGCAACGCCGCGGGCTTCAGCGGCTTGTTCAGCAGATAGACGTCGAGCGCATTCGCCGCCTCGCGGACATGCGGCGTCCTGTCGGCGGTGAGCAGGATCGCCGGCATCGGCGTCCGCGCCCGCGCCCTCAAGGCACTGATCGCGGTGAGCCCGTTGCCGTGGTCGAGATGATAATCGGCGATCAGCACATCGGCTTCGCCCTTGCCGCCGACATGCGGCAGGGCTTCTTCCAGGCTCGGCGCGGTCCTGACCTGGCAGCCCCAGCCTTCGAGCAGCCGTTTCATCCCGTCGAGAATGGCAGGCTCGTTGTCGATCACCAGCAGCCGCATTCCGGCGAGCTGGCCGGCCGGGGCCTGCCGCGGCGCGGCCCCGGTCGCCATCGCCGGCAGGGGCGCGGCGCGCGGCACCAGCACCGAGAAGCGCGTCCCGCGCCCGGGCGCCGAATCGAGCGTCAGCCCATGGTCGAGCGCGCGCGCGATACGCTGGACGATCGATAGCCCAAGGCCCAGGCCGCGCGCCACCTTGGCACCCTGGTCGAGCCGCTGGAACTCGCGGAACACGGTCTTCTGCTTGCTCTGCGGGATGCCGAGGCCGGTGTCGATCACCTCGACCGCGACCTGATTGCCCCGGCGGCGGCAGCCGATCAGAACCTTGCCGTTCGGCGTGTATTTGATCGCGTTCGAGATCAGGTTCTGCAGCAGCCGGCGCAGCAGGCGCCGGTCCGAGCGCAGCGCGAGGCTGGTCGGCATGAAGACGAGCTTCAGGCCCCTCTCCTGGGCGCTCGGCTCGAACTCGCGCTGGAGCTGGCGCATCAGTTCGTCGAGGCGGAAAGAGGACAGCTCGGGCTTCAACGCGCCGCCATCGAGCCGCGAGATTTCGAGCAGCGCGGTCAAGATCTCCTCGACCGCATCGAGCGAGGCATCGATGTTCTCGGCGAGATCGGGCTCGCCGGCGGAGCGGTCGCGCTCGACCAGCGAGGTCGCATAGAGCCGCGCGGCATTCAGCGGCTGCAGGATGTCGTGGCTGGCGGCGGCGAGGAAGCGTGTCTTCGAGGCGTTCGCGGCTTCGGCCTCCGCCTTGGCGCGCTGGAGTTCGGTATTGACGTGCAGCAGCTCCTCGGTGCGCTCGGCGACGCGCTTCTCGAGGCTCTCATTGGCGCGTTCGAGTTCTTCCTCGCCGGCCACGGTCTCGGTGATGTCGGTGTAGGTCGTGACGAAGCCGCCATCCGGCAGGGCGTTGGTGCGGACCTCGATCACCTTCTTCGAGGGATAAAGCTTGAGTCGCACGGGCTCGCGGTCCTTGATGAAGCTCTCCAGCCGCGCCGCCATCAGCTCGTCCTGCGCGCCATCGCCGTAGGCGCCGCGCGCCGCGTTGAAGCGCACGATCTCATCGAGCCCCGTGCCGAAGCGCACCAGCGAGGGCGGCAGGTCGTAGAGCTGGATGAAGGCCTGGTTCCAGGCGAGCAGCCGCAGGTCGCGGTCGAGCACCGTGATGCCCTGGCCGGCATGGTCCAGGCCGTGCTGCAGGATGTCGCGGTTGTACTGGAGGGCGGCGGAGGCGTCGTCGAGCAGCTTGAACGCGGCCTCGGTCGAGAGGTTGCGCCGCTTCAGCAGGAGGGAGAGCACGAGCCGCGACGAGGCCGCGCCGATTGCCGAGGAGAGCAGATGTTCGCCGAAGCGCAAGAGATGGATGTCGGCGTCTCGATTCGAGTCCGACGTTTCGCCGCGGCTGGAGTTGAAGCCCTCAAAGGCCCGCTCCGTGCGCTCCTGCCCGAGATAGCGCGCGATCGTCGCCTGGAGCTCGCCTTCCGTGATGCTGGTCCGCCAGAGCGAGAAGGACTGGGCCATGGCTGCGGGCTGCGACTCGACGAAGGCGTTGGCCTGCAGCCGCTCCATCGCGTTTGCGGGCCTGAGCAGCGAGAAGCCGACATAGGCGAGGATGTTGAGGCCGAGGCTCCAGAACACGCCATGCGGCAGCGCCGGCCAGTCGAGCCCGAACAATGCTTCCGGCCTGAGGCTCTGCGCGCCGAAGGGCCCCTGCGCGACGACCTCGCTCCACCAGCCGCCGGGCAAGGCGAGGCTCGGCATCAGCAGGGTGTAGGCCCAGACGAGCGTGCCGATCGTCAGCCCGGCCGTCGCGCCGAGGGCAGTGCCGCGGCGCCAGAACAGCCCGCCGAAGAAGGCCGGGGCGATCTGCGCCGTCGCGGCGAAGGAGAGCAGGCCGATCGAGACCAGCGCCGCCTCGCCCGAGGCCCGGTAATAGACATAGCCGAGCAGGATCACGAGGAAGATGCCGAGGCGGCGGATGATGACGACCTGTGAGCCGAGATCGCCGCCCGTGCTGCCATTGCCGTCGCTGAACAGTCGGCGGGAGCGGGTCGGGTCGCTCAGCGCGCGCCGCACGCGCAGCAGCACCGGCATCACGATGTGGTTGGAGATCATGATCGCGAGCGCGACGGAGGCGACGATCACCATCGCCGTCGCCGCCGAGAGGCCGCCGACGAAGACAAGGAGTGCGATCACGCCCGCGTCGCGCTGCAACGGCAGCAGCAGCACGGTCATGTCGCGATCGATCCCGCTGCCGGGCATCATGATCTCGCCGGCCGCCGCCAGCGGCAGCACGAACAGGTTGATCAGCACGAGGTAGAGCGGGAACATCCAGGCCGCCCGCCGCACGTCGCGGACGTCGCGGTTCTCCACGATCGTCATGTGGAACTGGCGCGCCAGCAGCAGCGCCGCGCAGCTCGACAGCAGGGTCAGCGTCAGGAAGTTCGGCCAGCTCGAGGTCCGCTCCCAGATCGGCACCATCCCCTGTGGTGGGTTGGCTGCCTGGGCGAGCAGATCGCCGGGGCCGCCGAACAGGCCGTAGACGATGAAGAAACCGAGCACGAGGAACGCTACGAGCTTGATCAGCGATTCGACCGCGATCGCGAGCACGAGCCCGTCCTGATGCTCGGTGGCGTCGATGTGGCGCGTGCCGAAGGCGCAGGCAAATCCGGCGAGCACGATCGCGACGACGAGGGGCAGGTCGCTCAGCAGCGGCACGCCCGGCACCAGCGCATGCCCGCCCGTCGCGGTGAGAAAGACCGAAAGCGAATTGGCCACGGCCTTCAGTTGCAGCGCGATATAGGGCAGCGCGCCGATGACGGCGACGATGCAGGCCAGCGCCGCCACGCGCTCACTTTTGCCATAGCGCGCGCCGACGAAATCCGCGATCGAGGTGATGTTCTGCGATTTGGCGATGCTGACGATGCGCGCGACGAAGCGGTGTCCGAGGCCGATGACGAGGATCGGCCCGACATAGATCCCGAGGAAGTCGAAACCGGCGCGATTTGCGAAGCCGACCGAGCCGTAGAAGGTCCAGGAGGTGCAGTAGACGCCGAGCGCGAGCGCATAGATCGTGGTGCGCGCCCGGCCGGTCATCAGCTTGCGCCCCGAAGTGTCGGCGATATGCGCGACGGCGAACAGCCCGCAGAGATAGGCGAGCGCGACCAGGATGACGGTCCACGCCGGAATCATGCCGTGATCCCTGGGGCGACGATGCGCGAGCGAGGCCGGAGTTCAGGCGCCATGAGCTTCCGCTTCGAGTTTTGCGGCAGTTTATCGGACGCGTTCCGAGCCCGCCATAGGACAAAGGCGCAAGTCATCCCCAGCTCTTTGCCGCAAAAGCCCCGATGCGCCTGATTCGGCCGGGCATTAGGCTTTTCCTGCTCTGTCGGGTTGGTCTAGCGTTCGGGACCGGCTGACGGGAAAGTGTCGTCTGCTAGCTCAGGGGTCCAGCATGCTGAAGGAATTCAAGGAATTCGCCCTGAAGGGCAATGTCATCGACCTCGCCATCGGCGTGGTCATCGGCGCGTCCTTCGGCAGGATCGTCGATTCTCTCGTCCAGGACATCATCATGCCGTTCATCGGCGCGCTCGGCGGCGTCGATTTCTCGAATTACTTCTTCGGCCTCAATCGTGCCGTTACGGCGCCTGTTCTGGTGGAGGCCAAGAAGCAGGGCGCCGTTCTGGCCTACGGCAACTTCGTCACGGTGGCGATCAACTTCGTGATCATCGCCTTCGTCCTCTTCCTCGTGGTCAAGGGCATCAACCAGCTCAAGCGCAAGGCTGAGGCCGCCCCGGCGTCGCCGGCTGCGCCCCCGGCCGATGTCGCGCTCCTCACCGAGATCCGGGACCTGCTCAAGCAGCAGAAGAACGTCTGACGCATTCGCCTGCGTGGCCGCGATTCATCACGGCGGCCGATTGACCCGATCTCGCGATTTCATGCCAGCCGGCGCCGCGATCGGCTAAAGGAGGGCATCGAATGTCGCGAGGTCGATGCTGATGAACACCGCCACTCTGCCCGGCAGCACCCTGGTCGCGGAGCTCCGCCCGGAAGCCGTCAACGCACCGGAAAGCGGCATTGTCGAGGTGATGAACTACGGCCGGCTGCGGCCGGGCCTGATCCCGCTCTGGGTCGGGGAGGGCGATCTGCCGACCCCGTCCTTCATCAGCGATGTGGCGGCGCGCTCGCTCGCTGCCGGCGAAACCTTCTACACCTGGCAGCGCGGCATTCCCGAGCTGCGCGAGGCGCTGGCGCGCTATCATGAGCGCCTCTACGGGCAGAGCTTCTCGCCCGAGCGCTTCTTCATCACCGGCTCGGGCATGCAATCGGTCCAGATCGCGGTCCGCATGATCGCCGGACCCGGCGACGAGCTCATCATCCCGACACCGGCCTGGCCCAATTTCGGCGCGGCGGTCAGCGTTGCCGGAGCGCGCACGGTTTGTGTCCCGATGGACTATGCGCAGGGCCGATTCACGCTCGATCTCGACAAGCTCGCCGGCGCGATCACGCCGAAGACGCGCGGCATCCTGATCAACTCGCCCTCCAACCCGACGGGCTGGACCGCAACCCGCGGGGAGCAGGAGGCGCTGCTCGCGCTCTCGCGCAAGCACGGCATCTGGATCATCGCCGACGAGATTTATGGTCGCTTCGTCTTCGACGGTTCGGAGCGCGCCCCCTCCTTCCACGACATCATGGGGCCGGAGGACCGCGTCGTCTTCGTCCAGACCTTTTCGAAGAACTGGGCGATGACCGGTTGGCGCATCGGCTGGATCGAGGCGCCGGAAGCCTTCGGCCAGGTCATCGAGAACCTGATCCAGTACTCGACCTCCGGCTCGCCGGTCTTTGTGCAGCGGGGCGCGGTCGCAGCGCTCGACGATGGCGAGGGCTTTGTCGCCGAGCAGATCGCGCGCGCCGCCGAAGGCCGACGCATCATTTTCGAAGGTCTCAAGGCGACGAATCGCGTGGCGCTCTCGGCGCCGGTCGGGGCGTTCTACCAGTTCTTCTCGGTCGATGGCCGCGACGATTCCCGCAAGCTGGCGCTCGAATTGGTCGACAAGGCCAATGTCGGCCTCGCTCCCGGCACGGCCTTCGGCCCCGGCGGCGAAACGGGGCTGCGCCTTTGCTTCGCCCGCAAATCCTCCGATCTGGTCGAGGCGGTGGCCCGGCTGCAGCAGGCTCTGGCGACGATCTGAGCCGCCGCGCCCGCAGCGCAGGGCAGCCTTGCGCGGAGCAGCCCGCTCGCCGATTGACCCGTGCCGCGCCTGCCGCCATGAACGCTCCGGCGCTGCCCCGATCGGCGCGCCCGGAGCGCAATGAGACCCTTCGGCTACCCCACGAACCGGCTGACGATCCTCTGGCGGGAGGCGCTCGTCATTGCGTTGGCAGCCCTGGGCGGTGGCTTGTTCGCGTTGCTCGGCATGCCGGCCGCCTGGCTCTCGGGCTCGATGCTGCTGAGCACGGCCGTGGCCCTGCTACGCCCGCTCCCGACACTGCGCCGGCCCTGGTTCGACGCGACGATGGTGCTGTCCGGCACCATTCTCGGCTCCTCCGCCACGCCTGAGGCGCTGGCCGCTGCCGCGCGCTACCCTGCCTCGCTCGCCGTGCTCCTCGTCGGTGTCGCCGCGATCATGCTCGCGACCGGTGCCTATCTGCGTCATGTCGCGCGCTGGCCCTGGATCGACGCGCTGCTCGCCGCTGCCCCCGGCGCGCTATCGACCGTGCTCGCCGTGGCCCAGGCCAAGGGCGCCAATATCGGGCGCATCTCGGTGGTTCAGCTGTTCCGGCTGCTCGTCCTGGTCGCCTGCCTTCCCAGCCTCATGCAGGCGACCGGCATTTCTACCGGAGCTCCCATCCCGGTTGCGCTGTCGATCAGCCCCGGCACCATGCTGTGCGTGACGATGGCGGGGTTGCTGCTTGGCCTCGGCCTCGATCGGCTGGGGCTCTCGGCACCGCTGATGTTCGGCGCGACCTTCGCCAGCGCGATCCTGCATGGCAGCGGCCTGATCGAGGGCACGCTGCCGCAGCCGGTCCAGATCGCCGTGCAGATCCTGCTGGGCTCGACGATGGGCGGGCGCATTGCGCATATTCCGCGCAAGGAGCTCAAGGGGCTGTTCCCGCTGGCGATCGGCGGCTTCGCCGTCTCGATCGGCGTCGCCTTCCTGTTTGCCTGGCCGGCGGCCTGGCTCGCCGGCACATCCTACGCCAGCGGCATGGTCGCCTTCGCGCCGGGCGGGCTGGAAGCGATGGCGATGCTGGCTTTCGCGATGGGGCTCGACACGCTCTATGTCGGCGCTCACCACCTCGTGCGCTTCGTCATCATCGGCCTTGCCATGCCGCTGCTGCTGACGCGGGTGAAGAACGAGCCGCCACGCTGAGGCAAGTCGCGGCGGCGTTCAGCCGCCTGGCCGCATCGCGCCGTTGGTGTGCGTCATCACGGAATAGAGCGAAGTCGTGCCGCAGATGAACAGGCGGTTGAGCTTCGGCCCGCCCCAGCAGACATTCGCTACGATCTCCGGGATCGCGACCTTGCCGATCAGCGTGCCGTCCGGGTGGTAGATGTGGACGCCGTCGGCGGCACTCGTCCAGATGCGACCTTCGCTATCGAGGCGAAAGCCGTCGAAGAGCCCGGCCGTGCAGGTGGCGAAGACCTTGGAAGCGCCGAGCGTGCGCCCGTCGCTGCCGATCGTGAAGCTGCGGATATGCCGCGGTCCGTTCTCCGGATCGTGGCTCGCGCCTGTATCGGCGATGTAGAGGACGTCCTCGTCGGGCGAGAAGGCGAGGCCGTTCGGCTTGACGAAATCATCGGAGACGATGGAGATCTCGCCGGTCTTTCCGTCGATGCGGTAGACGTTGCAAGCACCGATCTCGCCCGGCGCCTTGTCGCCCTCGTAGTCGGTCAGGATGCCGTAGTCGGGATCGGTGAACCAGATCGAGCCATCGGACTTCACCACCACGTCGTTGGGCGAGTTCAGCCGCTTGCCGCCATAGTGGCTCGCCAGCACGGTGATCGAGCCGTCATGTTCGGTGCGCGTCACCTGCCGCCCGCCATGCTCGCAGGTGACGAGCCGGCCTTCCGCATCGACGGTGTTGCCGTTGGAGTTGCGTGCCGGCTGGCGGAAGGTGCCGACATGGCCGGAAAGCGCATCGTAGCGCAGCATGCGGTTGTTAGGGATGTCCGACCAGACCAGCGAATTGTGCGCCGGGAACCAGGCCGGTCCCTCCGACCAGCGCGCGCCCGTCCACAGCCGCTCGACACGTGCCGAGCCCGGGATGACGCGGTGGAACCGCGGATCGAGGACCGAAACCCCTGTGCCTTCGAGCACGCCGAACATGTCATCCCTCCCTTGCCACCGCATCGTCATTCTCGGGCGAAGCGAAGCGCAGACCCGAGAAACTCAGGCAGAAAGAGCAGCTGTCTTGTCTTGAGATGCTCGGGTCAAGCCCGAGCGTGACGGCGCGGCACGATCTCGGTGCAGCAAATGCTAGAGCGCAAGCCCCGCATCCCAATAGGGCGTGGCGCCGTAGAGTTCGCCGAGGTAGTCGACGAAGGCGCGCACCTTCTGCTCCATATGCCGGCGGCTCGGATAGACCGCATAGACCGCGACGCGCGAACCGACGGCATAGGCCGGCAGCACACGCTGCAGCGCGCCGGATTTCAGCTCCGGGCCGACATCCCAGGTCGAGCGCAGGGCGATGCCGACGCCGCCGAGCAGCGCCTCGCGCACGACCTCGCTCGAATTGGTGCGCAACGGGCCGTTGACGCGCACCGAGACGGGTCCCTCCGGCCCGTCCAGCCGCCAATGATCCGTGTTATGGGCGATCAGCGTATGCCGGGCGAGATCGCCGATCTCGCCCGGCATACCATGGGTCGCGAGATAGCCCGGCGTGGCGCAGAGCACGCGGTGGTTCGGCGCCAGCCGCTTCGCGACGAGGCTCGAATCCTGCAGGTCGGCGATGCGGATCGCCAGATCGAAGCCCTCGCCGACGACGTCGACGAACGCATCGCTCAGGACGAGCTCGACCGTCACCAGCGGGTTGCCATCGAGGAAGCGCTTGAGATGCGGCGCGACATGCATGCGCCCGAACGAGGTCGGCGCCGAGACGCGCAGCGTGCCGCGGACCTGACCGGCGCCGCTCGCGACCCACGCCTCGGCCTCCTCGATCGAGGCCAGGATCGAGACGACGCGCTCATAGAAGCCCTGGCCAGCCTCGGTCAGCGCCAGCTGCCGCGTCGTGCGTTGGAGCAGGCGCACGCCGAGCCGCTCCTCCAGCCGGCGGATGCGCTTCGAGATGACGGCGGGCGACAGATTGAGCTGCCGGCCGGCCGCCGACATGCTCTTCGCCGTCACTACATGCGCAAATACATCGAGATCGCCGAATCGATCCATAAACAAGCTACCTTTTCCAAACTGGAAATAATGGCTGGCTTTGGCTGCGCTGCAAGAGCCATTGAATTGATCTAATCTGCAGCGCAAACAATGCGCCGAGAGCAGTGCCTCGGCGCCGTGGAGATGGGAGGGAGCGATGAGCGCGATAGCTTTTCCGGTGCCGGATGCCGGCATCCTCGCCCGCCGCGAAGCGATCATCGCCGGCCTCTCCGGCCTGGTGGCGCGGGAAGCCCTGATCACCAGCGACGACGAGCGCCGCCCCTACGAGACCGATGCGCTGACCGCCTATCGCCGCATGCCGCTCGCGGTCGTGCTGCCCTCGACCACGCAGGAGGTGGCGGCCGTGCTGCGCTATTGCCTTGAGCAGGGCGTCCCGGTGGTGCCGCGCGGTGCCGGCACTTCGCTGGCCGGCGGCTCGATCCCGCAGGAGGATGCGATCGTCGTCGGCGTCTCGAAGATGAACCGCATCCTTGAAATCGACTACGCCAACCGCACCGCCAGGGTGCAGGCCGGCGTCACCAATCTCGCGGTGACCGGCGCCGTCTCGGCCGAAGGCTTCTTCTACGCGCCCGACCCGTCCTCGCAGCTCGCCTGCTCGATCGGCGGCAATATCGGCATGAACTCGGGCGGAGCGCATTGCCTGAAATACGGCGTCACCACCAACAACGTGCTCGGCGTGACGATGGTGATGCTGGACGGCAGCATCGTCGAGATCGGCGGCGGCCATCTCGATTCGCCCGGCTACGATCTGCTCGGCCTGATCAACGGTTCGGAGGGCCAGCTCGGTATCATCACCGAGGCGACGGTGCGGATCCTGCGCTCGGCCGAGGGGGCGCGGCCGGTGCTGTTCGGCTTCCCGACCAGCGAGCAGGCCGGTGCGGCCGTGGCGGCGATTATCGGCGCCGGCATCATCCCGGTGGCGATGGAGTTCATGGACAAGCCGGCGATCGAGATCTGTGAGGCCTTCGCCAAGGCCGGCTATCCGATGGATTGCGGCGCGCTGCTGATCATCGAGGTCGAGGGTTCGGACGAGGAGATGGACGCGCAGCTCGCCCGCATCGTCGCCATCGCCCGCGAGCACGGCGTTACCACCGTCAAGGAATCGAAATCGGCGATGGAGGCGGCGGCGATCTGGAAGGGCCGCAAGTCGGCCTTCGGCGCCACCGGCCGCATCGCCGACTACATCTGTATGGACGGCACGATCCCGACCGGCCAGTTGCCTTTTGTGCTCAGGCGCATGGACGAGATCGTGAAGAGCTACGGCCTGCGCGTCGCCAATGTCTTCCACGCCGGCGACGGCAATCTGCACCCGCTGATCCTCTACAACTGCAACGATCCGGTCGAGGCGCAGAAGGCGGAGGATGCCGGCATGGACATCCTCAAGCTCTGCGTCGAGGTCGGCGGCTGCCTCACCGGCGAGCACGGGGTCGGCATCGAGAAGCGCGACCTGATGACCTTCCAGTTCAACCCGGAGGACCTGGCGCAGCAGATGCGGGTGAGGGCGGTGTTCGACGAGCGCTGGCTGCTCAACCCCGCGAAGGTGTTTCCGCTCGAAGGACGGATCGCGGCGTGATCATCCACACTCCCACCACCGAGGCGCAGGCCTGCGCCGTCGTCAAATCGGTGATCGATTCGCGCGTCCCCCTGACCCTGCGCGGCGGCGGCACGCGCGCTGGCCTCGGCCGCCCTGCGCAGGCCGCGAGCACCTTGTCGAGCGCCGGCCTCACCGGCATCACCCTCTACGAGCCGGCCGAGATGGTCATCGCCGCGCGCGCCGGAACGCCGCTCGCCTTGGTACAGGAGACGCTGGCCGAACGCGGCCAGATGCTGCCCTTCGAGCCGATGGATCATCGCGCCCTCTACGGCACGGAAGGCGAGCCGACGATCGGCGCTGTCGCCGTCTGCAACATCTCCGGTCCGCGCCGCATCAATGCCGGTGCCGCGCGCGACTCCCTGATCGGTATCCGCATGGTCAATGGCCGCGGCGAGATGATCAAATCCGGCGGGCGCGTGATGAAGAACGTCACCGGCCTCGATTTGGTGAAGCTGGTCAGCGGCAGCCACGGCACGCTGGGCTTCCTCACCGAAGTCACCTTCCGCGTGCTGCCGAAGCCGGCGGAGATCGCGACGCTGCAATGGCGCGGGCTGTCGGACGTGCAGGGCGTAGCCCTGCTGTCCAAGGCGCTGGGCTCGCCCTTCGAGCCGATGGCCGCTGCCCATCTTCCCGCCGGCCTCGCCGGGGAGGAGGCCGTGACGCTGCTGCGTCTGGAGAACTTCCCGGATTCGATCGAGTACCGCTCTGGCGAGCTCGCATTGCTGCTCGGCGAATACGGCGTGCCGGACCGGCTGGACGGCGAGGGCATCGGTTCGCTCTGGCGTAGCATCCGCGACGCCGCCTTCTTCGCGGGCACTGCCGAGGCCATCTGGCGCCTTTCGCTCAAGCCGACGGATGGTGCGAAGGCCGCCACGGCGATCGGGCGGATGCTGCCGGGCGCGCGCTGGTTCTACGACTGGGGCGGCGGGCTGGTCTGGCTGGCGGCTCCGGCCGATGGCGACGCCGGCGCGGCCGCTATTCGCACGGCGCTGAAGCCGCTCGGCGGCCACGCCACGCTGGTGCGCGCGCCCGATGCGGTACGTGCCGCCGTCGATGTCTTCCAGCCGCTGGCCGAGCCGCTGATGCGCGTCACGGCCGGCATCAAGAAGAGCTTCGACCCGGCCGGCATTTTGGAGCCGGGTCGGATGTATGCGGGGATCTGATGGCGCTCGCTGATACCTTGTCCTCCGAAATAGCCCCGCCGCGCGCGAGCTGGGCGCCGGGCCGCCTGAGCCCGATGGCCATCGCCTTGCTGGCCGCGCTGCTGATCGCCATCGCGGCTGGCACGCTGCTCTGGATGGGCCGCGAGCCGATCTGCAAATGCGGGAATATCAAGTTTTGGCAGGGCACGGTGATGTCCTCCGAGAACTCCCAGCACGTCACCGACTGGTACACCTTCTCGCACATCATCCACGGCTTCCTGTTCTACGGCCTGTTCTGGCTGATCCGCCGCGTCAGCGGCCTGCCGATCTCGTTCGGCCTCGCGCTGCTGCTCGCCATCGTGGCCGAGAGCGCCTGGGAGATCACCGAGAACACCGACGCGGTGATCAATCACTACCGTTCGGCGACGATCTCGCTCGACTATTACGGGGACAGCGTCCTGAACTCGGTCAGCGACATCCTCGCCATGGTGCTGGGCTTCCTCGTCGCACGGTTGGCGCCGGTCTGGGTGACGGTGACCAGCGCGCTGGCGATGGAGCTGATCGTCGGCTGGCTGATCCGCGACAACCTCACCCTCAACGTCATCATGCTGCTCTGGCCGATGGACTGGATCAAAGCCTGGCAGGGCGGAGCCTGAGCGATGCAGACCAATTTCAGTCCCGAGCGCCTCGCTTCCGATCCGCGCATGCCGGCCTCGGAGAAGATCCTGCGCACCTGCGTGCATTGCGGCTTCTGCACCGCGACCTGCCCGACCTATCTGCTGCTCGGCGACGAGCTCGATTCCCCGCGCGGACGCATATACCTGATCAAGGACATGTTGGAGAACGGCAAGCCGGCGACGCCGGAGGTGGTCACCCATATTGACCGCTGCCTGTCCTGTCTGTCCTGCATGACGACCTGTCCTTCGGGCGTGCACTACATGCACCTCGTCGACCACGCCCGCGCCCATATCGAGGAAACCTACACGCGGTCCTGGCATGACAGGCTTCTGCGCAAGGTGCTGGCGGCGATCCTGCCCTATCCCGCCCGCTTCCGTGCCGCGATGCTGGCGGCCCTGATTGGCAAGCCGCTTGCGCCGCTGCTCGGGGTGGTGCCGGTCGTCGGCCCGCGGCTGAAGGCGATGCTGGCGCTGGCGCCCGTGCGGCTGCCGACGCGCTCCACTATGGAGGGCCCGCAGAGCTTCCCGCCGCCCGCAGCGCGGACGAAGCGCGTCGCGCTGCTCTCCGGCTGCGCCCAGCCGGTGCTCGATCCCGCCATCAACGAGGCGACGATCCGCTTGCTCAACCGCCACGGCGTCGAGGTCGTGCTGCCGAAAGGGGAGGGCTGCTGCGGCGCGCTCGTCCACCATATGGGGCAGGAGCACGACGCCCTGTCCTTTGCCCGCGCGAACATCGACGCCTGGATGGCGGAGATCGACGGCGAGGGGCTCGACGCCATCCTGATCACGGCCTCGGGCTGCGGCACGACGATCAAGGATTACGGATTCATGTTCCGCAACGAGCCTGATTATGCCGAGAAGGCGGCGAAGGTCTCCGCGCTGGCCAAGGACGTCACCGAGTTCCTGGAGACGCTTGAGCTGTCAGCGGTGCGCGATGTCGCCATGCCGATCGCCTATCACTCGGCGTGCTCGATGCAGCATGGCCAGCAGTTGAAAGATGGGCCGAAGCGGCTGCTGTCGGGCGCCGGCTTCAAGGTGAAGGAGGTGCCGGAAGGCCATATCTGCTGTGGGTCGGCCGGCGTCTACAACATCCTCCAGCCCGAGATCGCCGGGCGCCTGCGCGAGCGCAAGATCGGCAACATCGAGCGCACCAAGCCGGTGCTGGTCGCAACCGGCAATATCGGCTGCATGACCCAGCTCGCGAAGGGTTTTGCCGACAAGGGCGCGACGACCCCGGTGGTTCACACCGCCGAACTGCTCGACTGGGCGACTGGCGGCCCGCTTCCTGAAAAGTTGGCGCGGGCGGGGATCGCGGACAGGCCGTTGCGCGTTGCGACACTCGCGGCGGCCGAATAGCCAACAAGCGCGTCATGCTCGGGCTTGACCCGAGCATCTCCTGCCGCAGAGGGCACCGGCACCTTCGTGTCACGAGATTCTCGGGTCTGCGCTTCGCTCCGCCCGAGAATGACGCCCCGTGACTTGCTCCCTGCGTCGCGGCGGTCTAACCCGCCTCGTACGTTTGTACCGCACGCCCCAATCCGAGTTCGCCCATGTCCGCCGACAAATCCGCCCCTGCCAAGCTGAAGGCCCGCCAGCCGCGGGGCTTCGTCGATCGTGGCCCGGCCGATGTCGCCGCTACCGAGCGCATGCTCTCCGTCATCCGCGAGAGCTTCTCGGTCTATGGCTTCGATCCGGTCGAGACGCCCTTCGTCGAATACACCGATGCGCTCGGCAAGTTCCTGCCCGACCAGGACCGGCCGAACGAGGGCGTCTTCTCCTTCCAGGACGATGACGAGCAGTGGCTCTCGCTGCGCTACGACCTGACGGCGCCGCTCGCCCGCTATGTCGCTGAGAATTTCGACGCGCTGCCCAAGCCCTATCGCAGCTACCGTGTCGGCTACGTCTTCCGCAACGAGAAGCCCGGCCCGGGTCGCTTCCGCCAGTTCATGCAGTTCGATGCCGATATCGTCGGCTCGGGCACTGTCGCGGGCGATGCCGAGATCTGCATGCTCGCCGCCGACACGATGGAGAAGCTCGGCATCAAGCGCGGCGACTATGTCGTGAAGGTCAACAACCGCAAGGTGCTCGACGGCGTGATGGATGCGGCCGGGATCGAGGCGGCTGCGCGCCTTACGGTGCTGCGGGCTATCGACAAGGCCGACAAGTTTCCGCTGGACGAGGTCCGCAAGCTCCTCGGCGAAGGCCGCAAGGACGAGAGTGGCGACTTCACCAAGGGAGCTGGCCTGTCCGGCGCTCAGGCGGATCGCATCATCAGCTATCTTGAGCTCGGCCAGAAGCTCGCCGAACTGGGCAAGGCCAATGCCGAGGACAGCGAAGGTTCCGCCAAGCTGTCGGCCGAGGCGCTGACCGATCTGCGTGGGCTCGTCGAAAGCGCCGAGAACGGTCAGGCCGGTATCGCGGAACTGGATCAGATCCGCGAGCTGATCACGGCGGCCGGCTATCTCGGGCGGATCATCATCGACCCCTCCGTCGTCCGTGGCCTCGAATACTACACCGGCCCGGTCTACGAGGTGGAGCTGACCTTCCCCGTCACCAATGATGACGGGCAGGTGGTGCGCTTCGGCTCGGTGGCAGGCGGCGGACGCTATGACGGACTCGTCGGCCGGTTCCGGCCCGAACCTGTGCCGGCGACCGGCTTCTCGATCGGCGTCTCGCGGCTCTTCTCGGCGCTGAAGGCGGTGAAATCGCCGATCGTCGACAGCAAAAGTGAGCTGCCGCTGGTCGTCGTCACGGCGATGGACAACAAGTCGCCGGAATTCATGCCGGGCTATCAGGCGATGGTCTCCGCCTTGCGGCAGGCCAAGGATGCCGATGGCAAGCCGCTGCTGCGCGCCGACCTCTATCTCGGCGCCTCCGGCTTCAACGCGCAGATGAAATATGCCGACCGGCGCGGCGCCATCTGCGCGGTCATCCAGGGCTCGTCCGAGCGCGAGGCCGGCACCGTCGTGATCAAGGACCTGATCCTCGGCGCCGAACTCGCCGCCGCCAGCCGCGACGTCAAGGACTCCGCCGAGCACAAGGCCAAGCAGGCGCAGGCGCAGTTCGCCGTGCCGGTGGATCAATTGGTGGACGGGGTGAAGACCGTGCTCCAGCGTCATGCTCGGGCTTGACCCGAGCATCTCTTGCCGGAGATTCTCGGGTCCGCGCTTCGCTTCGCCCGAGAATGACGTGAACCTCGAACCGTCCTTCGTCTACATCATGACGAACAAGCCGCGAGGCACGTTGTATCTTGGTGTGACCGCTGATCTGGTCAAACGCGCTTCGGAGCACAAGCTGCTTGTCGGTCGGTCGTTTACGGCAAGATACAATCTCGACAAGCTCGTCTGGTTCGAGACCTTCGATCATATCGAGCTCGCGATCCAGCGCGAGACGAGCCTGAAGCGCTGGGATCGGGAGTGGAAGATCGAAATGATCGAGAAGATTAATCCAGATTGGCGTGATCTATGCGAAGACATCTACCCCGAGTCCTTCTCGGCCGGAGCGTAGCACAGAGCCGAGAAACTTGGGCGGAAGGGCGGTAGAGCCTTCCTCGTCCTGAGATGCTCGGGTCAAGCCCGAGCATGAGGGCTGGAAAATCCCGTTCACCCAATTCCCTCAAATCCCTCGAAAGTTCGTCGCACCGCTGCTAGGACGGCGCTCGCAACAGGATAGGAAGCCGTGTCCGCAAGCCGCGCCAGCATCGAGACCGTGATCGCGCTCTTCGCAGGCGAGGGCTATGTCCATGCCGAGCCCGCGATCCTGCAACCCGCCGACGTCTTCCTCGATCTCTCGGGCGAGGACATCCGCCGCCGCATCTTCATGACGCAGGATGCCGACGGCCGCGACTGGTGCCTGCGACCCGAATACACCATCCCCGTCGCGCTCGATCACATCGCCTCGGGCTCGACCGAGCCGGCGGCCTATGCCTATGCCGGCCCGGTCTTCCGCATGCGCGCCGGTGAGCCGGGCGAGTTCCAGCAGGCAGGAATCGAATCCTTCGGCCGCGCGGATTTCACCGCCGCCGATGCCGAGATCATGGCTGTCACCATCGAGGCGACGACCGCGCTGGGCCTGAAGGTGCCGCGTATCCAGATGGGCGATGTCGCGCTGCTCGGTGCGCTGCTCGACGGGCTCTCGGTGCCGCGGGCCGCGCGCCGCCGCCTCGTGCGCGCCATCGTGCAGGGCAAGGGAACGGAAGCGGTCGAGGCGCTCGATCCGCCGGCGGCAGATGGCGAGGCCGCCCATGCCGGCCTGCTCAAGGCGCTGGAAGGGCAGGACCCCAAGGCCGCCCGCGCCTTCGTCGAGGACGTGCTGTCGATTGCCGGCATCTCGACGGTCGGCGGGCGCACGGCTGCGGATATCGCAGAACGCTTCCTGGCCCGCGCGGCCGAGCGCGAAAACCCGGTGAATGGCGACGTCAAGGCGCTGCTCGCCCAAGTGCTCGCCGTCTCGGGCGATCCCGATGCCGCCTCCGCTGCGCTCCGGGCGCTGGCCGACCAGGCTTCGCTCGATCTGGGTCGGCAGCTCGACGCCTTCGACGAGCGTACCGGCTTCCTCGCCGCGCGCGGCGTGGATGTCGGGGCGATCCGCTTCTCGGCCGGCTTCGCCCGCAATCTCGACTACTACACCGGCTTCATCTTCGAGCTGCACGATGCGGCCCGCGGTGACGGCAAGCCGGTCGCCGGCGGCGGCCGCTATGACAACGTCCTCGGCCGTCTCGGCGCGGGCCGGCCGATCCCGGCCGTCGGCGCCTCGCTCTGGCTCGACCGGCTGACGGGAGACGCGGCATGAGCCAGTCGTCCAGCAACGATGCCCCGCTCGTCCTCGCGGTGCCCTCCAAGGGCCGCCTGCAGGAGAACGCGACCGCCTTCTTCGGCCGGGCCGGGTTGAAATTCGTCAAGGCCAGCGGCGAGCGCGGCTATCGCGGCAAGATTGCCGGTGTGGAAGGCGCCGAGGTCGCGTTCCTCTCTGCCTCCGAGATCGTCGCGCAGCTCGCCTCGGGCGCAGCCCATCTCGGCATCACCGGCGAGGATCTCGTCCGCGAGCAACTGTCTGACGCCGATGCCGCCGTCGAGATGCTGACGCCGCTCGGCTTCGGCCAGGCGAATGTCGTCGTCGCCGTACCGCAGGCCTGGATCGACGTGCGCAGCATGGCCGATCTCGACGATGTCGCTTCGACCATGCGCGCCCGCCATGGCCGCAAGCTGCGCGTCGCCACGAAATATGTGCACCTGACCCGCCGCTTCTTCGCCGAGCACGGCCTCGCCGATTACCGCATCGTCGAGAGCCTCGGCGCGACCGAAGGCGCGCCCGCCGCCGGCACGGCCGAGATCGTGGTCGACATCACCACCACCGGCGCGACGCTGGCGGCCAATGCGCTGAAGGTGCTGGACGACGGCGTGATGCTGGCCTCGGAGGCCAATCTCGTCGCCTCGATGCGTGCCCCCTGGGGCGAGCGCGCCAGGGCTGCCGCGAAGACCATCCTCTCGCGCATCGCGGCGGAGGAGGAGGGGCGCACGATCCGCGAGGTCCGTGCGCGTCTCGATCTGTCGCCGGAGGTGCTGGCGGTTCTCGCGGAGCGTTTCGGCGCCCGGCTGCCGTTCGGTGTGCCGGCTGCCGGCGCGCCGCTGACGCTGCATTGCCCGGACAAGGCCGTCTTCTCGCTGGTCGAGCATCTCGACGGACTCGGTGCCGACGACGTGACCGTCTCTGCCCCGACTTATGTCTTCCGTCGGTCGAACCGCCTGCTGGAACGACTCAACGCCCGGATCTGAAGCTGCTTTCTGCGATGGAATGACGAGATCGGTCGCGGTTCAGCCTTGATCCTGAACCAATTGGCCTCTAGGCGTGTTAACCGGTTTGGCGGCCGGCCGCGCGGCCGTGCGAGTGAATGCAGGTAAGACGATCATGATCCGACGCCTTGGCCTTGCGGCCGTTCTTGCTGGCCTGGCCGTGCCGATGCTGATGCCGGGCGAAGCCATGGCGCAGCGCCGCCAGCAGATGCCGTCGCGCTCCGAGCTCGGCGGCGGGCAGACGGAGATTCCGCAGGCCCAGCAGGAGAAGACCTTTCCGGTCGGCGCGAGCTGGAGCGTTGTCCAGCTGAACGGCAAGCCGGTTTACGAGCGCCGGGCGACGCTGATCATCGACAAGAACCTCCGCGGCACCGGCTTTGGTGGCTGCAACACCTTTTCGGCCTCGGCCTACCCGCTGCGCCAGCAGGGCCTCGCCGTGGGGCCGATCGCGCTTACCAAGCGTGATTGCGACAAGGGACTGCTCGAGTTTGAGCGCACCTTCCTCACCGCACTGCGCGGTGCGCGCAACTGGGACATCGTCAATGGCCGCCTCGTCCTCAAGGGCGCGGCCGGCGAGGTAACCCTCAGCCGCTCGCTCTGACGCCTGCTTCTCCCCTCGGGGGAGAAGGTGTCTGCGCAGCAGATGGATGAGGAAAGGGCCGCGCAAGCGGCCCTTTCTTGTATCAGTGAGGCGGGTCGGCCCTCATCCGACGCCGTTTCGCCGTGCCACCTTCTCCCCGAGGGGAGAAGGGAAGCGCCCTTCGACGTCAGGCAGCCGGCGTTTTTTCCGTCGGCGTCGGGGTGAAGGTGCCGTCGACATTCGGCTCCATCGTGACGATGGCGTCGTGCATGGCGCGCAACGTCGCGCGATGGCCGATCGAGACGATACGGGCCTCGGGAAGTTCCCGGTCGATCGTGGCGTAAATCTCGCCCTCCAGCTTCTCGTCGAGCGAGGCGGTGGCCTCGTCGAGGAAGAGCCAGTCCGGCTTGCTCAGCAGCGCACGCGCGACAGCCAGCCGCTGCTGCTCGCCGCCCGAGAGACGCTGCCCCCAGAGATCGACCTCGTCGAGCTTGTCGGCGAGATGGCCGAGCTTGACCTTCTCCATCGCGGCGCGGATCGCGGCGTCGTCATAGGCGCCTTCCTTGGCCGGATAGGCCAGCGCGGCTCGCAGCGAGCCTTGCGGCAGATAAGGGCGCTGCGGCAGCAGCATGATATCCGCTTCGGGCGGAATCCCGACCTTGCCGTCGCCGAAGGGCCAGATGCCGGCGATGGCGCGGAACAGCGTCGACTTGCCGGAGCCGGACGGGCCGATCAGCAGGGTTGAGCGCGCCTTGCCGAAATCGAGCGAGCCGAGCTTCACGATCGGCTTGCCGTTCGGCAGCAGCAGCGTGGCGTTGCGGATATGCAGGCCCTGGTCGCGCGAGGTCTCGCGGCTGAGAGCCTCCTCGCTGATCGGCCCGTGCTGCGCGTCGGCGATCGCTGACGCAAACGAGGTCAGGCGGTTGATCGAAGCGAGGTAGGAGGCGATCGAGGAGTAGCTGTTGATGATGAAGGAGAGCGCGGTCTGCACTCGGTCGAAGGCGCCGGCCACCTGCATCATGATGCCGAGCGTGATCGTGCCCGCGAAGTAGTAGGGCGCCAGGATGATGTAGGGCAGAACGACGCTAAGCTGGTTGTAGGACAGGGTGAAGCTGGTCAGCTTCAGCCGGCGCCAGACCAGCCGGTAGAAGTTCTCGACGATGTCGCCGAAGCGGCGGGCGAGGTGAGCGCGCTCCGTCGGCTCGCCGACCATCAGCGCGATCTGTTCGGAATATTCGCGCAGGCGGGCCAGGGAGAAGCGGAAATTCGCCTCCCGCTTCTCCTGCTCGAATTCGAGCCGGATCAGCGGGCGCCCGATCAGGTGCGTCAGCCAAGTCGCCGCGACCGCGTAGAAGAACGCGACCCAGAAGATATAGCCGGGAACGGCGATCGAGGTGCCGGGCAGGTTGAAGGCGACCGGGATGTTCCAGAGGATGATCGAGAACGAGACCAGCGTCGAAACCTGCGAGAGCAGGGGCAGCGCGAAGTTGTAGGTCTGGTTGACGAAGGCGCGCGTGTCTTCGGCGATACGCTGGTCGGGGTTGTCGACGCTGCCGGCAAGCGCGATCCGGTAATGCGTCGCGTGATCGAGCCAGTGTTGCGTGTACTCGTTCGCCATGAACTGCCGCCAGCGGATCAGGATGGTGTAGTTGGCGAAGAGCTCGATGAGGTTCGAAATGACCCAGAGCAGGGCCCAGACGCAGAAGACGTAGAAGAGCTGATACCAGAATGCCGCCGCATCCTTGTTCTGCAGCGCGTCATACATGTCGCGGTTGAAGAAGGAGAGGCGCAGCGTGATGCCGACCTGGGTCTGGTTCAACACGATCAGAAAGACGAACAGCGAGACCGCAAGCGTGCCGAGCCGGATCCGGAACGGACCGATCGGCCAGAGATTGGCCGTGGTGACCTCCTGCGATTCGAAATAGGGTGAGGCGATCCGGGCGATGCGCGCGATCACCGGCACGAAGGAGATCGCGTAGATCAGGATGCCGAAGACGCCGACGGTGGTCGGCAGGCTGGACGGCACCGCGGGAACCTGCAGCTCTGGTGGCCACCAGTCGATCTGCGCCAGCACGGCTGCCGCACCGAACAGCACATATTCGATGGCGAACACGCCGGAGAAGATGCGCAGGAAGAACGGCAGGGTCGGCGAGCGGAAGGTTACCACCGCCAGCAGCAGGCCGACGACGCCCATGCCGATCAGCCCGGCCGATCCGGTCTGTTGGCCGGCGACCAGCGTGACGGCCGCCAGCAGGGCGACGAAGATGCTCAACAGACGCATGGGCAGGGATCCTGGCGGGAAACGGTGGGCTCCACGATTCGGACCATGTCGCAGCGGATGGGGCCTTTCAATGGCGATGCGCCCGAATGAGCAAATTGTCATCTGGCGGACAGGCGCCTGCGAGGCCGGAATCCGCGCCGGAGCCGCAAAGCAAAACGCCCCGGAGCGAGCTCGGCTCGTCCGGGGCGGAAGGCAAGTCTAGCGGAGCCGTAGCCCGCTGGTCGCGAGCGTCACTCGGCGGCGACGATCTTGCCAGCGTCCCACTTGTACATCGAGAAGCTCGGCGAGCTCAGGTCGCCGGTCTTGCCGTAGGTCAGCGTGCCGATCGCGGTCTTGACCGGCATGCCGGACTGCAGCGCCTTGGCGGCGCCGGTCGCGTCGCCGGCCTTGCCGGCCTTCTCGATGGCGGCCTTGAGCACCTCGACCGCGGCATAGGCGTTGAGCGTGAAGGCCTCCGGAGGAATGCCCTTCTCCTTCAGCGCGGCGACGGCCTGGGCAGAATCCGGGTTCTTCAGCGCGTCGGTGGCGTTGGTGAAGAGGGTGCCGGTGGCATGATCGCCGCCGATCGCCGCGAACTCGGTGTTGGAGAGGCCCTCACCGCCGATGATCGTCGCCTTGACGCCGGCATCGGCGAGCTGGCGCGAGAGCAACCCGCCCTCGGGGTGGTAGCCGCCGAAATAGATCACATCGACGTTGGCGGCCTTGAGGCGCGTCACGACGGCCGAGAGGTCCTTGTCGCCGGGGTTGACCGTCAGCGCGACGACCTCCTTGAGCCCACCGGCATTGATGCCCTTCTGGAAGGCATCGGCGAGGCCCTTGCCGTAGGTACCCTTGTCGTGGACGATCGCGATCTTCTTGTCCTTCAGGTTCTTCAGGACATAAGCGGCGGCGATGTCCGCCTGCTGGTCGTCGCGGCCGCAGGTGCGGAAGACGTTGCTCAAGCCGCGCGTCGTCAACGCCGGCGAGGTTGCGGTCGGCGTCACCATCAGCACGCCGCTCTCGGAGAGCACGTCGGAAACCGCCATGGCGACGCCCGAGGTCACCGGGCCGACCACGAACTTGACCTTCTCGCCGACGAGGAGGTTGGCGGACGAGACGCCCTGCTTCGGATCGCCGGCATCGTCGGCGAGCTTCAGCACGAGCTTCTCGCCGAGCACGCCGCCATTCTTGTTGATGACGTCGACGGCGGTCTGGGCGCCGTTCTTGACCTGGTCGCCATAGGCAGCGACGGGGCCGGTCAGCGGCGCGACGAGGCCGATGGTGATGTCGGCCTGAGCGGCCTGTGCCGACAGGAACAGCGTGGCGGCCAACGCAGCGCCCGAGAGGAAATAGGATTTTTTCATCTGCATCTCCCTACGACATGCAATTTATGCGCGCGACCCTGCCGAGGATCGCCTGTCGCCTGTATAGGCCAGGGCCGGTCCGAGGGACACTGCCTGCATTTTCATCAGCGATCGCGACAAACGCATGGCAATGCGACGGCCGGCCTCGCCGGGAGCAGGGTCGCTGGTTTGGAATTCGCTCAGCCGCTCTTCGCCTTGCGCTGAGCTTCCAGCTCCTCGGTGACGGCGATGACGTCAAGATAATCCTCATGACGCGCCAGCGCATAGCGCGAGACATGGCCATCGGTGAAGGTTTTCCAGACGTCCGGAGCGGCCTCCCTCATCGCGTTCATGGCTGCGACGAAATCGTCCTTCAGCCCCTGGGGCAGGTTGGCGCGGGTCGAGAACGGGCTGGTGGGGATCAGGGGCGATGTCCAGAGCACGCGGGTCGAACCGGCCGGGATCATGCCGCGCTGGGCGAGGCGCTGGGCGACGCCGGACTCGGTATTGACCTGATAGGTCGCGACGACGTCGAACTGCCCGCGCACCAGCGCCAGCACGGAGTTGTCGTGCCCGCCGGAAAAGACGGTGCCGCTGAAATAGGCCTTCGGGTCGATGCCTTGCTTGCGCAGGAAATAAGCGGGGAAAGCGTATCCGGAGGTCGAGTTCGGATCGGCGAAGGCCAGAACCTTGCCCTTGAGATCGGCAAGGTTCTGATAGGCGCTGTCCGCCCGCACCAGCAGCACCGAATAGTAGCCTTCCTGGCCTTGGTTATCGACGTCGCGCAGCAGCGGCTGGAGCTTTTCGCCCAGCACACGGCGCCCGAGCGCGTAGACGGCCGGTCCGAAGCGGGCGAAGTCGACCTGGTCGGCACGCATCGCCTCGACGAGGCCGGCATAGTCCGAAACCCTGAAGAACCGGACGGGCACGCCGAGGCGCTGCGACAGGTAGTCGACCATCGGCTGGGTGCGGGCGATGGCACCGGTTTCGTTCTCGGCGGAAGAGACGCCGAAGCGCAACTCCTTGATGCTCTGTCGCCAGTCCGGCGCCCGCGCGAAAGCGGGGACGGCGCTCGTGGCGGCAAGGCCGGCGAGGACTGAGCGGCGTGTCGGCATGATGCTTCCCAGGATACGACGAATGCGTTGAGCGGTCCTGGATGCATGCGGGGGGCGACGGCTGGATGGCGGGGGGATGACAGTGCCGTGAAACGAAGAAAGGCCCGGCTTGCGCCGGGCCTTCCATGATTGCCTTGGGAGGCTGGATCAGAAGTCCATGCCGCCCCCGAAACCGGGCCTGCCCGGTTTCGGCATTCAGACGCTTTGGGCGTCCGGACTTCCTCAGAAGTCCATGCCGCCCATGCCGCCGCCGCCCATCGGGGGCATCGGCGAGTCCTTCTTCGGCAGCTCGGCGATCATCGCCTCGGTGGTGATCAGCAGGCCCGCGATCGAAGCCGCGTCCTGGATCGCCGTGCGCACGACCTTGGTCGGGTCGATGATTCCGGCCTTGACCAGATCGCCGTACTCGCCGGTCTGGGCGTTGTAGCCCCAGGCGTAGTCCTTCGACTCGAGCAGCTTGCCGATCACGACCGCGCCGTCATCGCCGGCGTTGTCGACAATCTGGCGGGCCGGAGCGGCGATCGCCTTGCGGACGATCTCGACACCGGTCTTCTGGTCGTCGTTCTGGGTCTTGATCGACTTGACCGAGTTCAGAGCGCGCAGCAGGGCGACGCCGCCGCCCGGCAGGATGCCTTCTTCCACCGCGGCGCGGGTGGCGTTCAGGGCATCGTCAACGCGGTCCTTCTTCTCCTTGACCTCGACCTCGGTCGCGCCGCCGACGCGGATCACCGCGACGCCGCCAGCGAGCTTGGCCAGGCGCTCCTGGAGCTTCTCGCGGTCGTAGTCCGAGGTGGTCTCCTCGATCTGGGCCTTGATCTGACCGACGCGGGCTTCGATGTCCTTCTTCTTGCCGGCGCCGTCGATGATCGTGGTGTTCTCCTTCTCGATGCGCACCTTCTTGGCGCGGCCGAGCATGTTGAGCGTCACGGTCTCGAGCTTGATGCCGAGGTCTTCCGAGATCATCTGGCCGGCGGTCAGGATCGAGATGTCCTCGAGCATGGCCTTGCGGCGGTCACCGAAGCCCGGAGCCTTGACGGCCGCGACCTTGAGGCCGCCACGGAGCTTGTTGACGACGAGCGTGGCGAGAGCCTCGCCCTCGACGTCCTCGGCGATGATGAGCAGCGGCTTGCCGGTCTGAACGACGGCCTCGAGGATCGGCAGCATCGCCTGCAGCGAGGAGAGCTTCTTCTCGAAGATCAGGACGTAGGGGTCGTCCAGCTCCGCGATCATCTTCTCGGAGTTGGTGATGAAGTAAGGCGATAGATAGCCACGGTCGAACTGCATGCCCTCGACGACGTCGAGCTCGGTCTCGGCGGTCTTGGCTTCCTCGACGGTGATGACGCCCTCGTTGCCGACCTTCTGCATGGCGGTCGAGATCATCTTGCCGACCGACTCGTCGCCGTTCGCCGAGATCGTGCCGACCTGCGCGACTTCCGCGTTCGAGGTGACCTTCTTCGAGTTCTTCTTGAGGTCGGCGACGATGGCCTCGACGGCCAGGTCGATGCCGCGCTTCAGGTCCATCGGGTTCATGCCGGCCGCAACCGACTTGGCGCCCTCGCGGACGATCGCCTGGGCCAGGACCGTGGCGGTCGTGGTGCCGTCGCCGGCATGGTCGTTCTGACGGGACGCGACTTCGCGAACCATCTGGGCGCCCATGTTCTCGAACTTGTCGGCGAGCTCGATCTCCTTGGCGACGGTGACGCCGTCCTTGGTGATGCGCGGAGCGCCGAACGACTTCTCGATCACGACGTTGCGGCCCTTCGGACCGAGCGTGACCTTCACGGCGTTGGCGAGGATGTCCACGCCGCGCAGCATCTTGTCGCGGGCGTCGGAGGAGAACTTGACGTCTTTGGCAGCCATGAGAGCTACTCCTTGAAATGGAAACGGAAGAGAGCGGTCAGGCGGCTATCAGCCGACGACGCCCATGATGTCGGATTCCTTCATGATCAGGAGATCCTGGCCATCGATCTTGACTTCGGTGCCCGACCACTTGCCGAACAGGACGCGGTCGCCCTTCTTGACATCGAGGGCAACGAGCTTGCCGGCTTCGTCACGCGCGCCGGGACCGACGGCGATGACCTCGCCCTCCTGGGGCTTTTCCTTGGCGGTCTCGGGAATGATGATGCCACCCTTGGTCTTCTCTTCGCCATCCAGGCGGCGGACCACGACGCGGTCATGCAAAGGACGGAACTTCATGGTTCTGTCTTCCTCTCGGTCTTATTCGGTTCGGGCGCCGCTGAATGGCTCCCGGGGGAGGCTGTTAGCAGTCAACGAAGGAGAGTGCTAACAGATGGCCGGGAGATAGGCTCGGGGTCCCGGAGAGTCAAGGAAGCCTGCGACAACAAAGTGAACGCCGCCGGGTGCGGCATCGCAGCCCTTAGCCTTTCGGCTGCCGCACGCGCTAGAACACGCTAAGATGGCTGAATGACGACACTCGCGCCCCCGCCCGCGCCCGATCCGCGCCTCGACGACATCGCGCGTTCCTGCGTGGCGCTACACGTCCGGATGACGGCCCGGGCCGTCACCCGTGCCTATGACGAGGCGATGCGGCCGAGCGGCCTCAAGATCACCCAGTTTGTCCTGCTTTCGGCGCTGAGCACCGGGCAATGGAAGTCGATCACCGAGCTGGCCGAGCGTTTCGCGCTGGAGCGAACTTCGCTGACCCGCAATCTCCAGCTTCTCGCTGCTGAGGGCATGGTCGAGCCGGTCGAGTGCCGGGGCCGAGCCGCGGTCTATGCGGTGACGCAGAAGGGCAGGGCTGCGATCGAGGCCGCCATTCCGTACTGGCGGGCGGCGCAGGACAGGATCGAAGGCGGCTTCGGCGAGGAGCGCTGGCGCGAGACCCGCGACGGGCTGAGGGCGCTGCGCCGCGCGGCGCGGGACGTTCTGTGAACGCGGTGTCCAATCAACTCCGGTTGACGAGCCAGCCGTCCTCTCTCTAACGTGCAGATACACGATTTGAGAGGGCGCCATGGATCGGACGTTTGGAGTGGTGTCCCGCGAGGTGCTGGTCGCGGGCGACGGCTTGAGCTTCCTGCGGGGCATCATCGACGGCGCTCACCCGGCTCCGCCTTTCGCCGGGACCATGGATTTCGATCTGGTGGAGGCGGATGAAGGGCGCGTCGTCTTCGTCGGGCGCCCGTCACCCCGCTTCTTCAATCCGCTCGGCACGATTCATGGCGGCTGGACCGCCACGATCCTCGACTCCGCCATGGCCTGCGCCGCCCATTCAACGCTCAAGCCGGGCGAGGGCTACACCACGCTCGAGATGAAGCTGAACTATGTCCGGCCGGTCATGCCGGACTCGGGCACGGTGCGCTGCGAAGGCAAGCTGATCCATCGCGGCGGCTCCGTCATCACGACGGAAGGCAATCTGCGCGACGAACGTGGCAAGCTGCTCGCGCACGGCACCGAAACCTGCCTGGTGTTTCCCGCCAAGCCTAGCGCCGGCTGACCGCCCCGGCGCCGGCCACGATCAGCAGCGCACCGAGATAGGTCGTATAGAGCGGCATCTCACCGAAGAGGAAGAAGCCGAGCAGGCTGGCCCAGATCAGAGCGGTGTACTCGATTGCCGCCAGCCGGGACGCGGCCGCCATGGCATAGGCCGAGGTGAGCGTGAGATGACCCGCGACGCCAAGCGCTCCCGCGAAGAGATAGATCGCCAGATCCGCCAGCGTCATCGGCACGAAGGCGAGGGCCGCCGGGACGGCTAGGCACAGCGCCGGCCCGACATTCTGGAAGGCGACGATGACGGTGGGATGCTCTCTGACCGCGATGCGTCGCAGCAGGATCAGGTTGAAGGCGTAGCTGACCGCTGAGAACAGCGCGGCGGCGACGCCGAGGCTGGCGCCGCTGACATGCCCCTGCAGCCGCGGCCAAACCATGACCAGCATGCCGGCAAGGCCGAAGGCGAGCGCCTGCAGCACGCGCCGGTCGATCGTCTCCTTCAGCAGCAGGCCGCCGAGAACCGCGACGAAGACCGGCGCCAGGAAGGACAATGTCAGCGCTTCGGCGAGCGGCAGCACGGAGACCGAATAGAAAAAGCTGCCTGCCGTCATCACGACGAGCGGGACGCGCGCGACATTGCCGATGATGCTGTCTCGCGTCGGGCGGGCCGGGCGGGCGAGCGCGAGAACGGCGAGCGCGCAGAGGCCGCCCATCAGGAAGCGCATGAACAGCGCCACGATGAAGGGGTGGTGCTGCATCTGGCCCTTGATCACCGCATCCATGGCGGTGAGCAGGGCGATGCCGAGCGCGGCGCGCAGAGCAATCGACCGATTCATGCTGTCAGGCCGCGTCCATGGCTGTCCGGGAGGGGCGCCCATGGAGAGCACGGGCCGGGACCTCGTCTAAGGCCGATCCCGGAGCGCGCCTAGGGGAGGGGCGCACAGGCCCCCAATGCTGTCATTGCAGGGGTCGATTGCCGAGACATTGCCATGCCGGCCGCTCCCGGCGTGGGACAATCGCATCGGCAGCGGCACGCCTTGCAGAGCCGGGCTTGCGACCTGGCTGCGAATCGCACGAGGTGCCGCAAAGGCGTCAGGCTCACGACGAGATGACCGAGAGGCGATGACCGTTCTTCTGCCCTTCATTGTCAATGCCGGGCTGAACTTCGTCCTCGGGCTGCTCATCGCCCTGTTCCTGGGGCCCGAGGCGTTCGGGCTCTTTGCCATCGGTGCCGCGATCGTCGTGTTGGTCAACACGGCGCTGCTCGACTGGCTGAAGCTCTCGGTCGTCCGCTTCTATTCGGCGCAAAGCCGGGAGCGCGATCCCGGCATCCGCGCGACGCTCAATCTGCTCTTCGCTGGTATTGGCCTTTCCCTTTGCGCGCTCCTGACGGCGGCGCTGCTCGCCGGCATCGATACGGGGCTGCCGATGACGCTGCTCGCGGTGGCCGTCGCCGGCGGCGTCGGCGCCGGCTGGTTCGACTATCACGGGGCGGTCGCCCGCTCGCGCTTCCTCGACGCCGCCTATGCCCGGCTCGTCCTCGTCAGGAGTGGCATTGCCCTCGCGTTGATGGTCGGGGCTGCATGGTGGCTGCGCGATCCGGCCATCGTCCTGCTCGGCGGGCTGGCCAGCACCGTCGTCTCGGTGCTCGCTGTGCGCGGCAGGCTGGCGGATGCGGGGTCGGGCCTTGCCGCCGCGCGCGCCGATCTTGCCCGCAGCTTCGCCCGCTATGCGCTGCCGCTGGTGGCCGGCAACGCCGTCTATTCACTGATCCCGCTGCTCAATCGCGCCATTCTGGCGGACCGCTTCGGCTTCGCGGAGGCCGGCTATTTCTCGCTTGCCTCCGATATCGGCCTCAGGCTCTTTCCGGTGCTGGCCTCGATGCTGGAGATATTGCTGCTGCGCGAGGTCATCCGCCTCGATGAGGCGCGAGGCCGCCTCGCCGCACAGAAGCGCATCGCGCGCAACATGGTGACGGTGCTAGCCCTCGTGCTGCCCGTCGCGCTGGGCTTCTGGCTGACACTGCCGGCCTTCGAACGCCTCTTCGTGCCGGCGAGCTTCAGGGGCCATTTCGCCAGCTATATGGCCGTGCTGCTGCCCGGCTTCGCCGCGATCGCACTGTTCCAGGCGGCGATCTACCCGGTCTTCCTGCTGGCCAGGCGTACCCTCGTCGCCACCTTTGCGGCTCTGGCGGGCCTGGTTGTCAACCTTGCCATCATCTTCGCGCTGCCAGGGGCATTCGCGTCGGAAACGATCGCCGTCGCGCAAAGCGCAGCCTTCGTGACGGCCTTTGCGGTGACGGGTGTCGTGGCCTTGCGCATGTTGCCGTCCTGGCCGCCGCTGCGCGATCTCAGTTGTGTCGTCCTCGCCGCCGCCGTCATGGTTCTGGTGGTCTGGCCGCTGCAGGACCGTCTGCCGGCTCCGGCGGAGCTGCCGCTCCAGATCGTCCTCGGCGCCCTGGCTTATGCGGCGGTGATCCTCGCCTGCGATGTCGGCCGCTGGCGCAGCGGCCTGAAGCTGCGTTGGGTCGCTCGCAAAGGGTTAAGGCGCTAGCCAGGCCGGCAACGCTTCCTTCACCCTGTGGGTTGATGCCCCGCTAAGGTTAATTCCGCGAATTGGCTGGGTTTTGGCGTGATCTGCGCGCTGGAAGTCCGCGATTCACCATTCATTTCAAGCCGCTCCGCACTCTTCCGGCAGTCGCTGTCGAGAGTGTTGCGTTATGCGTCGAACGATTGTCCTTCCGCTGCTGATCGCAGCCGGTACCTTGACCGCGAGCGGAGCCATGGCGCAGGGCTATGGCTATGCCGCGCCCCGCGATCCGATGGCGGCGGCGCATGGCCGCGCGAATTACGGCGGCGGCTTCATCGAGATGCTGATGACGGGCCGCGATCCGTCACCCAATGGCCGCGGCGGCGCCGTCTACAACCGTCCGGGTGGCTATGCCTATGGCCAGACCGTGAGGTCGGCGCCCGGCTACGAAGCCGATCCGTTCGAGGCGGCGCGCCAGCCGCAGGCCGGCCGCCGCATGGCGGCGCTCGGCCAGCCGATCGAGCCGCAGCAGGGCATCCAGCAGATCGTCGATCCGCGCTTCCGCAAGCAGGAAGTCGCCTATGACGGCCCGCACAAGCCCGGCACGATCATCATCGACACGCCCCAGCGCTTCCTCTTTCTGGTGCAGCCGGGCGGCCGGGCCATGCGCTACGGCATCGGCGTCGGCCGTCCCGGCTTCTCCTGGGCCGGGATGAAGACGATCACCCGTAAGGCGGAATGGCCGAGCTGGACGCCTCCGGCGGAAATGCTCAAGCGCCGGCCGGACCTGCCGCGCTTCATGGCTGGCGGCCCGGAGAACCCGATGGGTGCGCGCGCCATGTATCTCGGCTCGTCGCTCTACCGCATCCACGGCACGAACGAACCGAACACCATCGGCCAGGCGGTTTCCTCGGGCTGCATCCGCATGACCAATGACGACGTCCAGGATCTCTACGAGCGGGTGCGCGTCGGCGCCAAGGTGCTGGTGATCTGAACCGCGCGGAGCAGGCCGCTCGCAAGAAAAAGAGAAACCAGAGATCCGGCAGGACAGACAGCGGTGAATGGTCGGATCGTATCCTGACGTCGACTAGTCCCCGTCAGCGACCCAATGAGACATTCGCGGCTTTGGCCGCCGTGAACCCCATCGCCCAATAGACAAGCCCGCCTTCCCAGGCGGGCTTCGTCGTTTTGATGGTCGTTTCAGACCCAGCTGTCGTCGTCGCCGGAATCGATGCCGGGATCGTCGTCGTCGTTGCTCGCCTGATCGTATTTGGCCTCGCCGTCATAGCCCTGGCCGTAATCCGAGCGATCCTGCGCCGACTGGTCGGACGAGCCGCGATCATAGGCCGCCTGATCCGCGGTGCCCTGATCATAAGCCGCCTGCTGCGTGTTGGCGCCGGCATTGGCGTTCGTGTCGGCCGCTGCCGCCGGGGTTGCAGCCTTGCTGGCACCGCCTGCGCCGCTGAAGGCGTTGGCAAGGACATTGCCGAGGACGACGCCGCCGGCGACACCCGCCGCCGTGCTCAGTGCGCTCGCCATGAAACCGCCGCCGCGGCCGGGCGCCTGCTGCGGCTGGTTGCTCCACGGGCCGGGCTGCATGGGCGCCGCGGCCTGCGCCGGAGCAGCTTGCATCGGGCCGGCTTGCGTGGGCTGGCCCTGCGGCTGCGTGTTCCAGGCACCCGAAGGGGCGGCTGTATCAGCACGCGGCGTCACGGAGGGCACCGACCCTGTGCGCGGCACGCTGCCGCCGCCGAATATGCCGGACAGGAAACCGCCGGCAGCCGGTTGGGCTGTGGCCTCGCTCGCCCGCTTCTCGGCGTCGCGCAGCTTCGCCAGCAGGCTTTCGACCTGCTGGTTCAGATTCCCGAGCGCCTGCTCCTGTACATAGACCGCCTGGGCCATGGCATAGGGCGCATAGGGCTGCTCGCGCAGGCGCTCTGCGATGAAATTCTCAGCCTCGGGGTCGCGGGGCTGGTTGGCCGCCTGCTTGAGACGGTCGAAAATCCCGGCGATCACGTCGCGTTCTTGCGGCGTCATCGTCATCTCCTCTCGTTACGCGGCATCGTTGCGCCGCGTTGAAGAGGTGGGCCCGGCCTGTGACAGTATCAAGGCCATAGCCGCGGCAAGCTGCCGCGGCGGGTCAGATGCTGCCGCCGAAATCGTCGTCCGGCGGCGGCATCTCGTCGACTTCGGAGCCCGGCTGCAGCGTGCCGCGGTTGAGCACCACGACCGCCGTGCCGGTCGGCACGCGGCTGTAGAGGTCGATGATGTCCTGGTTGAACAGGCGGATGCAGCCCGAGGAGACGGACTTGCCGATCGACCACGGCTCGGAGGTGCCGTGGATGCGGTACATCGTGTCCCGGTTGCCCTGGTAGAGATAGAGCGCGCGCGCACCCAGCGGGTTCTCGAGGCCGCCGGCCATGCCGGCAGCCCAGGGGCGGTTCCGCTCCGGCTCGCGGGCGATCATCGCTGGGGTGGGCGTCCAGCGCGGCCACTGCGCCTTGCGGGCGACCGTCGCGCGGCCGCGCCAGGACATGCCTTGCTTGCCGACACCGATGCCGTAGCGGATCGCCTTGCCGTTCTCCTGGACGAGATAGAGGAAGCGGTTGTCGGTATCGACGACGATGGTGCCGGGCTGCTCGCGGGTCGGGTAGGAGACGATGCGGCGCAGGAACTGCGGCTCGACCTCGGTGAGGTCCGTGGCCGGCAGCGGGTGCTGCTCATCCGGCCGCTCGCCATACATCGACAGGTATTCCGGGCTGATCTGCCGCCCATGCGGGGCAACCTCGTAGGGTTGCTGGCGCTGGCCCACGCAGGCGGCAAGGAACAACGGCGTCAGCGCAGCGAAGGCGCGGCGTGTCGGACGGGCAAGGGGAKAGGCGGACGGGCGGGCGGGAGACATCGACGGAAAACTCGGAGTTGCGGGCGGAGGTCAACGGTGGGACGGCGCCGCGGTTCCATGCGCCGTTGCAGGCCTCCGTTCAAGGTGCCCGACATGGCCGTGGGGTGAACAGGAGGTGGCCAAATTGTGGCCGTACAACTCTGTTGCCGATCGGCCACAGCTCGTCGAGCCGGCTAGGCCGCCTCCCGCAGCCCCCATTTGAGCAGTCCCAACCGCTCGCGGGCCCACCAGCGCGAGAGCATCATCACGGCGACTGCCGTCAGCCCGATGGCAAGGCCGATCCAGATGCCGCGTCCGGCGAGCGGGGTCACGAAACCGAGAGCTGCGGAAAGCGGCAGGCCGATGCCCCAGTAGCCGATGCCGGCAAGGATCATCGGCAGGCGCGTGTCGCCAAGCCCGCGCAGGATCGACGAGCCGACGACCTGCGCGCCATCGGCGATCTGGAAGACCGCCGCATAGAACAGGAAGACCATCGCGATCTGGGCGACCGCTTCCGCGCCGGGTTTCGAGCGGTCGAGGAAGGGTGCGATCAGCCAGTGGGGCACGGTTGCCATCAGAAGCGCGGTAAAGCTCATGAAGCTCAGCGCCAGGACGAGCGCCACCGTGCCGGCCCGCCTGATGCCCTCCTTGTCGCCGGATCCGAAGGCGCGGCCGACCCGGACGGTCCCGGCCTGGCCGATGCCGAGCGGCACCATGAAGGCGAGCGAGGCGATCTGGATCGCGATGGCGTGGGCCGCAAGCGCGGTCGCTCCGAGCAGCCCCATCATGAAGGCGGCGCCGTAGAAGATGAGCGATTCGAAGGCGAGCGTCAGAGCGATCGGGAAGCCCATTCGCCAGAAGGCGCGGTAGCGCGGCCAGTCCGGCACCCAGAAGCGGCCGAGCACGTGATAGCGCCGGAAGCGCCGGTCGAGCGAGACGACGAGCGCGAGGCCCAGGAACATCAGGGCCGAGGACAGCGCGGTCGCCATCCCCGAGCCTGGCAGGCCGAGCGCCGGGAAGCCGAGCCGCCCGAACATCAGGCACCAGTTGGCGAAGGCGTTGAAGGTGACGGCGCCGAGCACGACGATGAACGCCCAGCGCGGCCGCTGTAGCGCGGCGACGAAGCCGCGCAGGCACAGATAGAGGAAGAAGGGCAGCAGGCCCCATTGCAGCGTATGGATGTAGGATGCGGCCGCGCTCGACAAGGCGGGGTCCTGGCCCATCGCCGTGAGGATGAACTCGGCCTGCCAGAGGAAGAGCCACATCGGCCCCACCATGGTGGCGGCGGCCCAGAAGCCCTGCCGGACGGTGCGGCGCAGATCGCGCACCGCATGCCTGTTGCGGCCGAGCTCGATCGCGAGCATCGGCGCGACGGCGCCCATCGCGCCGATGCCGAAGATCAGGGCGGCATTGTAGAGGTTGGTGCCGAGCGCGCCGGCCGCCAGCGCCTCCGGGCCCAGATGGCCCATCATGATGACGTCGGTCGCCATCATCGCTGTCTGCGCGACATTGGTCAGCACCATCGGCCAGCTCAGGGCGAGCATGGCGCGCGCCTCGGTGAGCCAGGGATGATGCGGTTTGGCTGTGTCGGCAGTCGTCATGAGGCGCTTTCTCGGGGCGCCGCTTCTACCGCCGATTGAAGCGTTGAAACAGCCACAGCCGCGACTGACGACGCCCGGAGCCGATGCACTGGACGCGGGTCGACAAGTCCCGCCGCGGTCTGCATCTTGCCTTGCGGATTGCCGGAGGGCCTGGACGAATGAGCACCAATCTGAGGATCGACGGCGCGAGGCTGGCCGCGCGTCTGGCGGAGCTCTCGAAGATCGGTGCGACGCCGGAAGGGGGTTGCCGCCGGCTCGCCCTCACCGATGAGGACCGGCAGGGCCGCGACTGGCTGGTCAGCCAGATGGAGGCGCTCGGCCTCGATGTCCGCGTCGATGCGATCGGCAACATCGTCGGCATCCTCAAGGGCCAGCAGGACGGTCCCGCCGTCGTCATGGGCTCGCATATCGACACGGTCGGCACCGGCGGGCGCTTCGACGGGGCGCTCGGCGTCGTCGCGGGCGTCGAGGTTCTGGCGGCGCTGCGCGACGCGGGGCTGACCCCCAGGCGCGATATGGCCGTGATCGCCTTCACCAACGAGGAGGGAGCGCGCTTCCACCCGGACATGCTCGGCTCCTATGTCTGGGCCGGCGGCATGAGCGTCGAGGCGGCCCACAGGGAAGTCGATTCCGAGGGCGTCGGCCTTGGCGCCGAGCTGAAGCGCATCGGCTACGAAGGTGCGGAGCGACCGGGATTCCTGCCCGCGCACGCCTATCTCGAGCTCCATATCGAGCAGGGGCCGGTGCTCGAGAGCGAGGGCGGCGGCCTCGGCGCCGTCACTGGCATCCAGGCGATCTGCTGGCTGGAGCTGACCCTCAAGGGCCGCCCGAGCCACGCCGGCACGACGCCAATGGCCTACCGCAAGGACCCGGGCCTTGCCGCCGCGCGCATCAACATCTTCGCCAACGAGCTGACCAAGACGATCCCGCACCAGCTCGCGAATTCCGGCGTCATCCGCGTGCAGCCCGGCAACGTCAATGTCGTGCCCGAGACGGTGGTGATGACGCTCGACTTGCGCAACCCGCTCGATGCGCCGCTTGCCCAGGCGGAGGAGGCGGTGCGCCGCTTCTGCGCCGAGCTTGCCGCGCGGGACGACATCGAGATCTCCTTCCGTGACCTCGCGCGCTTCCCGGCGACGCCCTTCGCCGAGGAACTGATCGCCGAGGTCGAGCGCAGCGCCGGCGAGTTCGGGCTGCCGATCCGGCGGATGATCTCGGGCGCCGGGCATGACGCGCAGATGATGGCGCGGCTCTGTCCGACGGCGATGGTGTTCATCCCCTCGATCGGCGGGCTGTCGCACAACCCGGCCGAATTCAGCACCGACGACGACATGGCCGCCGGCGCGAACATCCTGCTCAGCACTGCCTGGCGCGTCGCCAACGCCTGAAAGCGCTTGAACAAATGAGCCCTCATCCCGAGGAGGTTCGAGACGCCGCTGGCGCGGCTCCTCGGGATGAGGGCTCAAATTTTCGATGAGGCTGCAAAAGGACCTTCGATGACGACGATCGCCTCGCTTTCCGCTGCCGAACTCGGGCCGCTCTACGCCAGCAAGGAACTCTCCCCGGTCGATGTCGCGAAGGATGCGCTGGCGCGCATCGAGCGCTTCGAGCCCGAGGTCAATGCCTTCGTCGTCCGCGATGAGGCGATCGCGCTGGCGATGGCGGAGGCCTCGCAGGCGCGCTGGCTGAAGGGCGAGGCGATCGGCCCGCTCGACGGCGTGCCCGTCACCATCAAGGACAATCTCGGCGTCGCCGGCTGGCCGATGCGGCGCGGCTCGGCGGTCGCTTCCGATGCGCCCTTCGCGGAGGATTCTCCCGCCACGGCGCGGCTGCGAGAAGCCGGCACGGTGTTCCTCGGCAAGACCACCATGCCGGAATATGGCTGGAAGGGCGTCGGCGACTCCCCGCTCTCCGGTATCACCCGCAACCCCTGGAACACCGGCACGGGGCCGGGTGGCTCCTCTTCCGGTGCGGCGGTCTGCGCCGCGCTCAATCTCGGCTGCATTCATCTCGGCACGGACGGGGCCGGCTCCGTGCGCATTCCCGCCGCCTTCACCGGTGTCGTGGGCTTGAAGCCGAGCTACGGGCGCGTTCCGGCCTGGCCGATCTCGACCATGGGCTTCCTCGCCCATCTCGGCCCGCTGACCCGCACCGTCACCGACACGGCGTTGGCGATGAAGGTGATCGGCCAGCCCGACGCGCGCGACATGACGGCGCTCACGGATCGTCCGCCTGACTATGTCGATGGGCTGAAGGGCGGAGTCCGGGGCCTGCGCGTGGCCTGGTCGCCGCGCCTTGGGCAGGACGTTGCCGTCGACCCGGAAATCGCTGCGCTGACTGCTGCCGCGGCGCAAGTCTTCGCCGAGCTCGGCGCAACGGTCGAGGAGGTCGACCCCGGCTTCGCCGATCCGATCGAGACCCTGATGACGATCTGGGCGTCCGGCGCGGCGCTGGCGTTGCGTAGTGTCGATGCGGCCGCGCGTTCCCGAATGGACCCCGGCCTGGTCGCGGTCGCCGAGCTGGGGGAGCGCATCCCGGCCTCAACCTATGTCGATGCGCTGCTGAACCAGCGCAATGCGCTGGCCTATCGCATGGCGCAGTTCCATGCGCGTTACGACCTGTTGCTGACGCCGACGCTGCCTCTGCCGGCCTTCGCGGTGGGGCGCAATACCCCGGAGCATGGCGCCTATGGCGAGGACTGGACGCGCTGGACGCCCTTCACCTACCCCTTCAACATCACTGAGCAGCCGGCCGTGTCGGTGCCCTGCGGCCTGACTGCGGCGGGGCTGCCGGCGGGGCTCCAGATCGTCGGAGCGTTCGGCAAGGACGCGCTCGTTCTGCGGGCCGCCGCCGCCTTTGAGCTGGCCAGGCCGTTCGCGCGCGTCGATGCGCCGCGCGTGTAGAGGTCGTCGGCCGTCAGCGCGCCGGTTCGACCAGCCTGAGCAGGTTGCGGCTCGCCACCCGTTCCCGGGTGGCGGGGGGCAACTGTTGCAGGAAAGACTGAACGCTCGCGAACTTCATCGCGTCGCTGCCCAGTGAGCGTTGGCTGGCATCGGTGCCGATCAGGAAGCGTTCGGGCTTCGCCTCGATGAGTTCGAGCCATTCAGGCCAGACGGCCTTGCCATCGCGCAGGATCGTGTAGTCCGGTGCGCGCGGGTGCCGGGGCCAGGTCCGGGCGCTGAGCTCGTAATGGAGATTGGGGTGGCGCTCGAGCATGCGGCGGGCCAGGAAGACCGGTGTATAGCCCCCATGCGCCCAAATGACGGCTACGTCCGGATAGGCCTCCAGCAGGAGCGAGAGCTCCCTTATCCGGGTGATCTCGACATGGACCATGACGGGCAGGCCATATTTGCGGGCCAGCTCGAGAACGCCGCGCATGATCGCGCCCGTCGGATCGTAATCGGCCTCGGGGAACCCGGGCGAGGGAAAATGAGCGGCGGAGATCTCGCCGATTCCCTTGAACCGCCCTGTCGATAGGAGCTGATCCAGGGCCGCCAGCACAGCCGGATCCTGCCCGTCCCAGCTTTTCCGGTACGCCCTGCGCTCGGGCGAAATCGAGGCAAAGGGGATGAAGCGATCCGGATTCCGCTGTGCTGCCGCCGCGATCGTCTCGTTGTCGCTATCCCGGCCCCAAAAGACGACTGCGCGCGTCGCCCCGAAACGCTCCATCAGTGCGAGCTGCATCGCCTCGTCGTTCAGATGCACATGGGCATCGATGAACGGCACGGCCTCGGCGGCCGCTCCGGGCGGGTCGACAGTCTCCGCGGGAGCCCGCGAACCGCTGCTCAGCGGCCCGGTCTGCGCGAGGACAGCGGAAAGCTGGACGAGCAGGCAGAGTGTCGAGACCAGGGCGGCGAGCGGCGAGCAACGCATGGCTTCATCGCGATCATTGGCGCTGCGGTGATGTGAACGCTTGAGCCGCTGGAGATCAAGCCGCGCTGTGGTCGAATGATCCGGCGACGCGGCCCTTCAGCACGGCGAAGTCCTTGGCGAGGCGACACCGAAGATTTGGCACGGCACAGATCTGATAACACGTTTAAATCGATTTTATCGCCGGAGTCGCAATTATCTGGCGTCTTGTGGGCGCATGCGGTCGTTCTCTGCCGATTGCGTTGCGCGAGGCGCGCTTCATCGTCGTTTGGCACGGACCCTGCACGGAAGCCATTTGCCTCGATTGGGCGCTGCCGCGTGTTGTCAGGCAGGATTTTTCTGCCCAAACTCGCGGCAAGGCAGCCCGATCAGAGGCGCCGCTTCAGGGGAGAGGATTGATGGATCGCAGGACATTTCTGAAATCCGCGACGGGCGCCGGCGTGGCAGCGGCGACAGGCGGGCTGGCGATGCCGGCACTGGCGCAGGGGGCGAGCAAGACGCTGCGCTTCGTGCCGCAGGCCAATCTCGCGAATTTCGACCCGATATGGGGAACGCAATACGTCGTCCGCAACGCCGCCGCGCTGGTCTGGGACACGCTCTACGGCATCGATTCCAAGTTCCAGCCGCAGCGCCAGATGGTCGAGGCCGAGGAGGTCTCCTCCGACGGCCTGACCTGGACCTTCAAGCTGCGGTCCGGCCTCAAGTTCCATGACGGCACGCCGGTGACGTCGAAGGACGTGGTCGCGAGCCTGGTGCGCTGGTCGGCGCGCGATCCGATGGGCCTGATGATCCGCGCCATCCAGGTGGAGCTTGCGCCAGTCGACGAGCTGACCTGGAAATGGTCGCTGAAGCAGCCCTTCCCGAAGATGCTGCTGGCGCTCGCCAAGAACAACGCGCCGTGTTCGTTCGTGATGCCGGAGCGGATCGCCAAGACCGATCCGTTCACCCAGATCACCGAATATATCGGCTCGGGGCCGATGAAGTTCCTGCGCAGCGACTGGGTTCCCGGCGCCAAGGCGGTGTTCGAGAAGTTCGCTGACTACAAGCCGCGCTCCGAGAAGGCGGACTGGCTCGCCGGCGGCAAGAACATCCTCGTCGACCGGGTCGAGTGGGTGATCATGCCCGATGCGGCGACGGCCGCTGCCGCGCTCCAGAACGGCGAGGTCGACTGGTGGGAGACCCCGCTCGCCGACCTCGTGCCGGTCCTCAAGGGGCATAAGGACATCAACGTCGATATCGGCGATCCGCTCGGCAATATCGGCGCCTTCCGCATGAACCACCTCTTCCCGCCCTTCAACAATGTGAAGGTGCGGCAGGCGGTGCTGACGGCGCTGAACCAGGAAGACTACATGCGCGCGGTCGTCGGCGACGACGACAAGCTCTGGAAGCCGTTGCCGGGCTTCTTCACGCCCGGGACGCCGCTCTACACGGAAGAGGGCGGCGACATCCTGAAGAAGCGCAATGTCGCCGAGGCCAAGAAGCTCCTGGCCGAGTCCGGCTACAAGGGCGAGCCGGTGGTCTGCATCGTCGCGCAGGACATGGCTGCCACCAAGTCGATGGGAGACGTCACGGCCGAGCTGCTCAAGAGCATCGGCATGAACGTCGATTTCGTCGCTACCGACTGGGGCACGGTCGGTTCGCGCCGCGCCCAGAAGACACCGCCGGGGCAGGGCGGCTGGAGCATGTTCCACACCTGGCATGCCGGCGCCGACTGCATCAATCCGGCCGCCTATACGGCGATCCGCGCCAATGGCGAGAAGGCCTGGTTCGGCTGGCCCGACGTCCCCGCGGTCGAGACCGAGGTCACCAACTGGTTCAACGCCAAGGACCTGGCCGGCGAAAAGGCGGCGATGGCCAAGCTCAACAAGGCGGCGGTCGAGAACGTCGTCTATGCGCCGACGGGCTTCTATCTCGGCTATCAGGCCTGGCGGAAGAACGTCTCGGGCGTCGTCAGCGGCCCTCTGCCGTTCTTCTGGGACGTCGCCAAGGCCTGACCTCTCTTCGCGGGGCGGCATAGCCGCTCCGCCCCTCGGGGCCGGCCGGGCTCCGACACTTCGCCTCGCCCCGACCCGGGAGAAGACCGGGCCGCGGTTCCCAGGTTCGACGTGAACGAGGTTCCACGGCTTTATGTTTGCTTTCGTCGTCAGACGCATCATTACGACCATCCCCGTGATGGCCTTCGTGGCGTTGTTCGTCTTTTCGTTGCTCTACATCGCGCCGGGCGATCCGGCGGCCATCATCGCCGGTGACCAGGCTTCCCCTGCCGATGTCGAGCGCATCCGCGCCAGCCTGGGGTTGGATCGCCCTTATCTGATCCGCTTCGCTGAATGGTCCTTCCGCGTGCTGCAGGGCGACCTAGGCACCTCGATCTTCACCAACCTGCCGGTGACGCAGCTCATTTCCCAGCGCATCGAGCCCACCGTCTCGCTGATGGTGCTGACCCTGATCTTCGCCGTCGTCATCGCCGTTCCGATGGGCGTCATCGCCGCCTGGAAGGCCGGGAGCTGGATCGACAAGGCCGCGATGGGTTTCGCCGTACTCGGCTTCTCCGTGCCGGTCTTCGTCGTCGGCTATCTGCTCGCCTACTTCTTCGCGCTGAAGCTCGATTGGCTGCCTGTGCAGGGCTATACGCCGATCTCGCAGGGCTTATGGCCCTGGCTCAGGAACCTCATCCTGCCGGCGGTGACGCTCGGGCTCGTCTACATCGCGCTCATCGCCCGCATCACCCGCGCGACCATGCTCGAGGTGCTGCAGCAGGACTATGTCCGCACGGCCCAGGCCAAGGGCGTGTCGCAGAAGGACGTGCTCTTCCTGCACTCCCTCAAGAACGCGGCGGTGCCGATCGTCACCATCATCGGCATCGGCATCGCGCTGCTGATCGGCGGTGCGGTGGTGACCGAGAGCGTCTTCGCCATTCCCGGCCTCGGCCGGCTCACCGTCGACGCCATCCTGCGGCGTGACTACCCGGTCATCCAGGGCGTCGTGCTGATGTTCAGCCTGGTCTACGTGCTCGTGAACCTGCTGATCGACCTGACCTATACCCTCGTCGACCCGAGGATCCGCTATTGACCGCTCAATCCTCCATCCCGGCCCCGGCCGTCGCCGCTGCCGCCGAGCCGGTCAAGGCCACGCTCAGCCGCTCGGCCCGCTTCCGTCGCTATCTGCGCCGGCACCCTTCCGTCGCGATCGGCGGCGGCCTGCTCGTCCTGATGGCACTCATCGGCATCTTCGCGCCGCTGCTCGGCACGGTCGATCCGACCGCGATCTCGCCGTCGCGGCGCACGCGCGTGCCCTCCGAGCTCTACTGGTTCGGCACCGACATGCTCGGCCGCGACATCTATTCGCGCGTGATCTATGGCGCGCGCGTCTCGCTGCTCGTCGGCTTCAGCGTGGCGATCCTGTCGTCGGTCGTCGGGCTCACCATCGGTCTCTTCGCCGGCTTCGTGCGCTGGACCGACGGCATCATCATGCGGGTCATCGATGGCATGATGTCGATTCCGCCGATCCTGCTCGCCATCGCGCTGATGGCACTGACCCGGGGCTCCGTCGGTAACGTCATCATCGCCATTACCATCGCCGAGATCCCGCGTGTGGCGCGGCTGGTGCGCGGCGTGGTGCTGTCGCTGCGCGAGCAGCCCTATGTCGAGGCGGCAGTGGCCAACGGCGCTCGCGTGCCACGCATCATCATCAGGCACATCCTGCCGAACACCTTCGCGCCGATGAGCGTCCAGGCGACGTACATCTGCGCCAGCGCCATGATCGTCGAGGCGATCCTGTCCTTCATCGGCGCCGGCGTGCCGCCGGCGACGCCGTCCTGGGGCAATATCATGGCCGAGGGCAGGGCGCTCTGGCAGGTCAGGCCGCACATCATCCTGTTCCCGGCGGTCTTCCTCTCGCTCACCGTGCTCGCCGTGAACATGCTCGGCGACGGCCTGCGCGACTCGCTCGATCCGCGCCTCGCGAAGTCCATCTGAGGACCAGCCCCGCAACTGGCACAACCCTCGCCCTGCATTGCCGGCGCTTGACGCGCCGGCTCGGTGCTTTGAAGCCTTAGCCGCAGGGTGATCTTCATCCGGAGCCTATGACGTGACCCGAATCCTGACTGTCGCCGCCGCCCAGCTCGGCCCCATCCAGCGCGATGAAAGCCGGGCCTCGGCCGTTGCCCGCATGGTGGAGCTGATGCGGCAGGCCAAGGGGCACGGTGCCGATCTGGTCGTGTATCCCGAAGCAGCGCTCACTGCCTTCTTCCCGCATTGGTGGATCGACGACGAAGCCGAGATCGACAGCTGGTTCGAAAGCGCGATGCCCTCGAACGAGACCGCGCCGCTGTTCGAGGAAAGCAAGCGGCTCGGCATCGGCTTCCACCTCGGCTATTGCGAGCTTGCCTTCGAGGAAGGCCGCAAGCGCCGGTTCAACACCGCCATTCTGGTCGATAAGTCCGGCACGATCGTCGGGAAGTACCGCAAGATCCATCTGCCGGGCCATCCCGAGCACCGCCCGGCAGCGCCGTTCCAGAACCTCGAGAAGCGCTATTTCGAGACCGGAAATCTCGGCTGGCCGGTCTGGCGGGCGATGGACGCGAATATCGGCATGATGATCTGCAACGACAGGCGCTGGCCCGAGAGCTACCGCTCCATGGGCCTGCAGGACGTCGAGTTGATCGTGCTCGGCTACAATACGCCCAAGCACAACCCGCCAGCGCCGGACCATGACCGGCTCGGCAATTTCCACAATCAGCTCGTGATGCAGGCCGGCGCCTACCAGAACGCCAGCTGGGTCGTCGGCGTCGCCAAGGCGGGGCTGGAGGCCGGCGTCGACCAGATCGGCGGTTCCTGCATCATCGCTCCGACCGGCGAGGTCGTCGCGCAGGCCGTGACCGAGGGCGACGAACTGGTCGTCGCCCGTTGCGACATGGACCTCGGAAAGAGCTATAAGGCCTCGACCTTCAACTTCGCCAGGCATCGCGAGCCCCAGGCCTATGGCCTGATCGTCGAGCGCAAGGGCGCCGTCTCCCCGGTTTGATCACCTCAGAGGACTAAAATGACTCACGATCTCATCCTGAAGGGCGGCCGCGTCATCGACCCGTCGCAGAAGCACGACGGCGTGCTCGACGTGGCCTTCACGGACGGAAAGGTGTCCGGCTTCGGCAAGGACCTGAAGGGCGCCAAGGAGATCCGCGACGTCTCCGGCTACATCGTCTCCCCCGGCCTGATCGACCTGCACACCCATGTCTACTGGGGCGGCACCTCGCTCGGCATCGACGCCGACGAGTTCTGCCGCGTATCCGGCGTCACCACCTCGGTCGACACCGGCTCGGCCGGCCCCGGCAACTGGGCGGGCTTCCGCAAGCACGTCATCGAGCCGAGCCAGGCGCGCATCCTCGCCTATCTCCACGTCTCGCACGCCGGCATCTACGGCTTCGACCACCGCGTCATGGTCGGCGAAAGCGGCGATCTGCGTCTGATGAATCCGATCGACTGCGCCGAGGTCGCCGACAAGAACCGTGATTACATCGTCGGCATCAAGGTCCGCGTCGGTCTGCATGCTTCGGGCGACCAGGGCACCGTGCCCCTCAACATCGCGCTGCAGGTCGCCAACGAGGTCGGCATGCCGCTGATGTGCCATATCGACCATCCGCCGCCGTCCTATGAGGAAGTCATCGGCATGCTCCGGCCGGGCGACGTGCTGACCCACGCTTTCCGTCCGTTCCCGAACGCTCCCTCGACCGCGCAGGGCACGGTGAAGCCCGAGGTGCTCGCCGCACGCAAGCGCGGCGTCATCTTCGACATCGGCCACGGCAAGGGCTCTTTCTCCTTCAAGACCACGCGCGCCATGCTGGCCAACGGCTTCGAGCCGGATGTGATCTCGTCGGACGTGCACAAGCTCTGCATCGACGGCCCGGCCTATGACCAGGTCACCACCATGTCGAAGTTCCTCTGCATGGGCATGAGCCTGAACAACGTCATCGCCGCCTCGACTGTGAACGCCGCCATGGCGCTGAAGCGGACCGAGTACGGCTCGCTCAAGGTCGGTTCGCTCGGCGACGCGACGATCCTGACCGTCAAGGAAGGCAAGTTCGACTATGAGGACGTGGTCGGCGAGCACCTGACCGGCGACCGCAAGATCGTTTCCGAGGGTGTCGTCCTCAAGGGCAAGTGGTGGCATCCGAAGCGGACGAGCAAGTTCCCGAAGGTCGCGGCTTAATTGCCACGCGGGACACGCGGCGTCATTCTCGGGCGAAGCGAAGCGCAGACCCGAGAATCTCGGGACGTCGACGCGCAGGAGCCTCCCTCGGCAGGAGATGCTCGGGTCAAGCCCGAGCATGACGTGCGAGAAGGGGGCTGGCGCCGAATGGCGCCGGTCGATCTTCCGGCCGTGATGGCGATCGCGGCCGTGGTGCATCCGAGCTATCCCGAGGACGAGGCGGTCTTTGCGGAACGGCTGCGCCTCGCTTCCGAGGGCTGCCATGTGCTGGCCAGCGAAGACGGCGCCCTGCTCGGTTACCTCGTCAGCCATCCCTGGCCGGTCGGCACCGTGCCGGCGCTGAATTCATTGCTCGGCGCCATCCCGCCCGGCACACGGAACTGGTATATCCACGACCTCGCGCTTCTGCCGGCCGGCAGGGGCGGCGGCGCTGCGGGGCGGATCGTCGCCGCGATCGCGGAGCGGGCGATGCGAGCCGGCTTCGCCAGCCTCGCTTTGGTCGCCGTGAACGACTCGACCGGCTTCTGGCGGCGCCAGGGCTTTCGCGAGATGCATGACCCCGCCCTTGCCCGCAAGCTCGCGAGCTATGACGATGCGGCCCGCTACATGCGCCGCGATTTGCAGAATTGACAGGAGACGCCGGCGCGACAGACACCGGCGACAATTGAAGAGAGGAATGCCCATGAGCGCCGAGGACAGGCTGAAGGAACTGGGGCTGACGCTGCCGGAGGTGCCGACGCCGGTCGCCACCTATGTCAGCTTCAAGCAGGTCGGCGACATCGTCTATCTCTCCGGCCAGGGACCGAAGCGGGCAGACGGCACCTATCCGACTGGCAAGGTCGGCGCTGATGTCACGATCGAGCAGGCCTATGAGCACGCCAAGCAGACAGGTCTCGGCCTGCTCGCCGCCATGAAGAAGGCGACCGGCTCGCTGGACAAGGTCGAGGTGGTGAAGCTGCTCGGCATGGTCAACGCGGCACCCGAGTTCTCCGATCATCCCAAGGTCATCAATGGCTGCTCGGACCTGTTCGTGGCGGTGCTCGGCGATCGCGGCCGCCACGCCCGTTCCGCCGTCGGCATGGGCTCTCTGCCGAACCGCATGACCGTCGAGATCGAAGTCATCATCAAGGTGCATCCATGAGCGTGACCGCCACCACCTCGTCGGCTGTCGACCAGCCGGCCGCCACGCCGCTCGCGGCCGAGATTGCGCGCGTCTACGGCACCCCCGCCGTGGTGATCGATCTCGACAAGGTCGATGCCAACATCGCCAGGCTCCAGGCCGCCTGCGATGCAGCCGGCGTCGCCAACCGACCGCATATCAAGACGCATAAATCGCCCGAGCTGGCGCGGCTCCAGGTCGAGGCCGGCGCGCGCGGCATCACCTGCCAGAAGCTCGGCGAGGCCGAGATCATGGCCGATGGCGGGCTCGACGACATCATGATCAGCTACAACATCCTCGGCGAGGAGAAGCTGGGGCGCCTGGGTGCCTTGCAAAGGCGCGTCCGGATGATCGTCGCGGCCGACAATCCGGTCACGATTTCCGGCCTGCCGCGCGCTGCCGAGATCGCCGGGCGCGACCTCGAAGTCGTCGTGGAATGCGATACAGGCCGCAAGCGCGCCGGCGTCGAGACACCCGCAGAGGCGGTCGAGCTCGCGAAGATGATCGAAGCATCGCCCGGCCTGCGCTTCGCAGGTTTTCTGATGTATCCGCCGGAGGATGGCTGGGAGCGGACGCAGGTCTTCCTCGACACCGCCAATGCCGGGCTGCGCGATGCCGGCCTCAAGGCCGACATCATCTCGACCGGCGGCTCGCCCAACATCCCCAACATGGGCAAGCTCAAGGGCGCGACCGAGCACCGCTCCGGCACCTCGATCTTCAACGATCGCATGCAGATCGCGGCCGGGGTCGCGACGCTCGAAGACTGCGCGCTCACGGTCTATGCCTCGGTGGTGAGCCGGGCAGCACCGGAGCGCGGCATCCTCGATTCCGGCTCGAAGACGCTGACCAGCGACAAGGGCAATCTCGACGGCCACGGCTACATCCTCGAATATCCGAGGGCGCGGATCGCGCGGTTCGCCGAGGAACACGGCTTCCTCGATCTCTCGGGCTCGAACGAGCGGCCGGTGGTCGGCGAGGTCGTGCGCATCGTGCCGAACCATGTCTGTGTCGTGGTGAACATGGTCGACCGGCTGATCACCGTGCGCGGCAACAAGCTGATCGGCGAGCTGCCTGTCGCCGCCCGCGGCAAGCTGACGTAAGGTGGGCTGACGTCAGGCGGGCTGGTGTCAGGATTGTCAGTTCTGTAGAATTCGCGAGCCCTTCAGGGTCATGTCGGAGGACGCTTTCGCTGTGAAGCGTCCGCTGGCCTGCATCGTGATATCGCGGCCGTGCAGCTCGGCGGTCCCATCCCTCTTCAGGTTCAGCCGGGCATCGCCACTTCTCAGCAGCGTCGCATCCGCGCTCGTTGCCGTAAGGGTCTTGCCTGCGACGATGTTCATTTCGCGCTCGGCTTTGATCGCCAAGGTCTTGGCGCTGGCGAGCTCGAGATTCACCGTCGCATTCAAGGTGAAGTAGCGGGTATCGAGCGTGATTCCCTGCCCTCCGGCGATCTGAAGCCGCCCGGCGACGGCAAGGCTCATATTGCTACCGACGGAGAAGGCGAGCGTGCTGCCGGCCTGGATCGCGCAAGGGCCGCCGCTGAGGATCGTCAATCGGCTCGGCGCGCTGATGGTCATGTTGCCGCCTCTGTCAACCGAGATCGCCTGCGTCAGGAGCGCGATCTGGGCTTCGAGCGCCGCGATGCGCCGCTGAAGGCTATCGACATCCGCATCGGCCATCGTAGCCTCCGGTCAATCGGCAACGACAAGGTGACGAAGCGTCAATCTAGCATGCCGAACTCGCGTCGAGGAAGGACTGCAACGGCTATCCCTTGTCCGGATGCCGGGCGTTCCAGTTGGCGGCGTAGTCGTCGCAGAGCTTGTCGAGCTCGGCCCGGTCGGTGACACCCGCCGGGCGGCTGCGCGAGGGCGCGACCTGCTGGAACGGCACATAGCGCTGATGCGCCACGCGCCAGAGCCGGCGCAGCTCCTTCAGCGGATCGGCATGGTCGTCGACACGGATGTCGAAGCTCGGGACCGGCTCGCCATTCCAGATGCGGATGGCGGCGGACTGCTTGCCGCGCTTGTCGCCGCCGGCCTTCTCGCCGGCTTCGAGCGCCACCAGCAGGCGCTCGTCGAAATCGAGCGCGGAAGCGGCGATATAAGTCTTCAGCGTCTCCTGCACGACCTCCGGCCCGGCGAGCATGTTGCCGGCGACAGAGACCTGCGGCCCGTCCACCGCTCCGCACCAGTCGATGCAGGCCGCGCCCGTATGGGCGGCGATCCTGCCGTCGCGGTCGATGACGTGGAGCTGGCGATGGGCACGGCCTTCGTCTGCCGCCGTCAGCGTCGCGACGATCTCGAGCGCCGAGCGCCCCTCCTGCAGCAGCCTCAGGCCATCGACGCCGTAGAGCGGATTGACGAAGGCCTGCGTCGCAATGGCGCCGATCCGGCCGCCGCCATACGGCACGCGCGAGCCGACGGCGAAGGCGCAGGTCGAGACGGCGACGCCATATGCGCCGGTGGCAGCGTCGCGCGCGACGATGGACCAGGTCATGCAGGCTATCCCTCAGCGGCCGGCGGCATAGGCCTGCATCAGACGCGGCGTCGCGGCCGCGCGCAAGAGCCCGTCGGCGCTGCGTTCCGCCGCGGTGAGCCGCCCGACCGTCCAGGCCGGGGCCTTCTCCAGCATATGGCCGCGGCGCTCCAGCTCGGCGAACGCGGCCGTGCCGATGCTCTCCTCGATCATCATATGGCCCGGCCGCGAGGAGCGCGGATAGAAGGAGGAAGGGAAGTGCTGCGTATGGAACAGCGGCAGGTCGATAGCCTCCTGCAGGTTGAGGCCGTGATGGACGCGGCGCAGGAAGAGGCCGAGCTGCCACTGCTCCTGCTGGTCGCCGCCGGGCGTGCCGAAGGCGAGCCGGGGCTCGCCCTTCTCGAAGGCGATCGACGGCGTCAGCGTCGTGCGCGGGCGTTTTCCGGGCGCGAGCGAGGAGGGCAGGCCCTCTTCCAGCCAGAACATCTGCGCGCGCGAGTTGAGCGGGAAGCCGAGTTCCGGGATAACCGGCGAAGATTGCAGCCAGCCACCGGAGGGCGTGGCCGCGATCATGTTGCCCCATTTGTCGATGACGTCGATATGGACGGTGTCGCCCTTGCGCCCGGCCGCGACCATCGAGGCCATGGTCGGCTCGCCCACGCTGGCGCCCCCCTGGCCCGGCTGGGCGATGGCGCCGAGCGCCTTCAGCGCATGCGCGACCTGGTCCTCGTATCCGGAGACGATGCCGGGCCGCAGCTCCAGCGAGGCGCGCTCGCCGATCAGGCTTCGCCGTGCGGCGGCATAGTCGGCCGAGAGCAGGGTCTCGAGCGGGACCTTCACGAAATCCGGGTCGCCGTAATACGCCTCGCGGTCGGCGAAGGCGAGCTTCATCGCTTCCACGACATGGTGGACAAATTCCGGGCTCGCCGGCCCCATCCCGGCGAGGTCGATGCCCTCAAGGATCTTCAGCGTCTGGAGGAAGGCCGGGCCCTGACCCCAGGGGCCGATCTTGAAGACCTCCCAGTCGTGATAGGTCACCGAAGTCGGCGTCTCGTAGGTCGGCTTGTAATTCGCCATGTCCTGCGCGGTCAGCAGGCCCTTGTTGCGCCGGCCGGAGGAATCCATCACTTCCTGCGTGCGGCAGAAGCGATCCATCGCCTCGGCGACGAAGCCCTTGTACCAGGCGTCATAGGCGCCCTGGATCTGCTCCTGGCGGTCGCTGCCCTTGGCTTCCGCCTCGGCGAGGATGCGCTTGTAGGTCTCGGCCGCGGCTTTGTTCGCGAAGAGCTTGCGCGCCTCCGGCACGTTGCCGCCGGGCAGGTAGACCGCGCCCGATGTGGACCATTCGTTGGTGAAGAGGTCGGTCAGCTCCCGGATCGAATCCGAGACGCGCGGCAGCATCGGGTGCCCGTTCTCGAAATAGCCGATCGCCGGCTCGAGAACCTCGCGCAGCTTCAGCCGGCCATGGTCGCGCAGCAGCGTCATCCAGCCGCCGAAGGCGCCGGGAATCACGGTGGCGAGCAGGCCGGAGCCGGGGATCAGGTCGAGGCCGAGCGCCTTGTAGGCGGCGATGGTCGCCGCCTGCGGGGCCGGTCCCTGTGCGCAGAGCGTCTCGACCTTCTTGGTTTCAGCCGAATAGAACACGGCCGGCATATCGCCGGCGGGGCCGACGAGATGGGGCTCGACGACCTGCAGCACGAAGGCGGCTGCCGCGCAGGCATCGAAGGCGTTGCCGCCCTTCTCCAGCATCGCCATGCCCGAGGCGGTGGCGAGCCAATGCGTCGAGGTGACGACGCCGAAGGTGCCGAGGATTTCGGGGCGGGTCGTAAACATGGGCGTGTCCAGTGCGTCAGAAAAAGAAGTGTTATCAGGGCGAAACAGCCGAACTCAGGCTTTACTCCCAAGCCTCATCCTGAGGAGCCGCGAAGCGGCGTCTCGAAGGATGTTCCAGAAGGCTCGGAGACGCATCGCAAAGCGATATTGAAATGGTGGATCATGTTCGGCGTCTTGCGAGTTCGGGAAGCCGCTCCCAGTGGCCGTCGATCATGGCTTGCTTCTTCCTGCGTGACCAACCCTTGACGCGCCGTTCCATAGCGATCGCATCGAGAATGCTTGGAAAGTGTTCCGCGAAGACCAAGCTGACCGGTCGCCGAACAAAGGTATAGCTATCGGGGTATACTCCGGCATTGTGCTGATCGATCCTGGTTTCGACCTCTCCACGAGTCGTGCCGGTGTAGCGGCTGCCATCGCTGCATTCCACGATGTATAGCCAGCATCCATCTTGCTTCTGCATGGCACTCGGAAATCCGGCAAAACCGTAGCGCGTTCCGTTCGGTATATGGTAGCAAGACTGCGCAGTCTCCTGGAGCATCCTTCGAGACGCCGCTTCGCGGCTCCTCAGGATGAGGGCTGAGGGAAGCGAAATCACTCAGCCCTCTTTTGGATCGAGCGCGTCGCGCAGGCCGTCGCCGAGCAGGTTGAAGCCGAGCACGGCGAGGAAGATGCAGACGCCCGGCGCCACCGACATCCACGGCGCCTGCTCCATGAAGTTCTTGGCGACGTTGAGCATCTGTCCCCAGGACGGCGCCGGCGGCTGCTGGCCGAGGCCGAGGAAGGAAAGGGCGGCTTCCAGGATGATCGCCTGCGCCATGAACAATGTCGACTGCACCACGATGGGGGACAGGGTGTTGGGCAGCACATGGCGGAACATCAGCCTCGCGTCCCGCGCGCCGACCGCGCGTGCTCCCTCGACGAAATCCTCCATCTTCACGCTCATCACCTGGCCGCGCATCAGCCGAATGAAGATCGGCACCGCCGCAAGCCCGATTGCGATCATCGCATTGGTCAGCGACGGACCGAGCACGGCGGCGAAGGCGATGGCGAGGATCAGGAACGGGCAGGCGAGCAGCGCCTCGGTGACGCGCGAGATCACGATGTCGGTCCAGCCGCCATACCAGCCGGCCAGGAGCCCGAAGGGCAGGCCGATCGCCACCGCGATCAGCACCGAGACGATCCCGGCGAGCAGCGAGGCCCGCGCGCCGAAGAACAGCCGCGAGACCTGATCGCGCCCCAGCTCGTCCGTGCCGAACCAGTAGAGCTCCGAGGGCGGTTTGCGGATGGCGAGAAAATTCGACTTGAACGGGTCGGCCAGCGGCAGGATCGGCGCGAGCACCGCCATCAGCACGAAGATCAGCACGAGCCCGCCGCCGATCAGTGCGGACTTGTTGCGGACCAGCCGGGCGAGAACGCCGGGGCGCGCCGTTACGCCGCTCGCGGCGCCCGCGGAAGAAATGGAATCGAGCGATGCCATTAGCCGGTCCTCAGGCGCGGATTGACGAGGATGTAGAGGATGTCGGCGAGCAGGTTCATCAGGATGAAGCCGATGGCGGTGCACAGCACGACACCCTGAACCACGCCGTAGTCGCGATTGAACACGGCATCGACAATCAGCTTGCCGAAGCCGGGAATGGTGAAGACCTGCTCGGTCAGCACCGCACCCGCCAGCAGCTCGCCGAAGAGCAGGGTCGTCAGCGTGATGATCGGCACCAGCGCGTTGCGCAACGCGTGGCGGTGCACCACCGTATCCTCGTCGAGCCCCTTGGCGCGGGCGGTGCGGACATAGTCCGAGCGCAGCACTTCGAGCATGGCCGAGCGGGTATGGCGCATCAGGAAGGCGGCAAGCCCGTTGCCGAGCACGAAGGCCGGCATGATCAGCCGTTGGATCGCCTCCCAGGGGTGGACGAAGATCGATTCATAACCCGAGGCCGGCAGCCATTTCAGGTGCACGGAGACCAGCAGGATCAGCATGATCCCGAACCAGAAATTCGGGATCGACAGCCCCGACAGCGCGACTGCGCTGGCGGAGTAGTCGACGATGGTGCCCTTGCGCCGCGCCGCCAGGATCCCGATCGGGATGCCGATTGAGATCGCGACGAGGATCGAGGCAGTGGCGAGCTGGATCGTCACCGGCAGCTTCTGCAGGATGAGCCCGAGCACGGGCTCGCCCGTGCGCAGCGAGCGGCCGAAATCGCCTTGGACCACCTGTCCGAGCCAGGCGAAGAACTGGACGAAGATCGGATCGTCGAGCCGATAGATCTCGCGCAGCCGCGCGATCACCTCCGGATCGCGCTCCTCGCCGGCGATGACGAGGAAGGGGTCGCCCGGCAGCGCGCGCTGCAGGGCGAAGACGAAGAGCGATACCAGAAACAGCGTCGGTATCGCGATCAGGAAGCGGCGGATGATCAGGGTCGCCATTGGTCGCTCCAGCCGTCATTGCGAGCGAAGCGAAGCAATCCAGGAGGGCGTAGAGCACGGCCGCCGCTGGATTGCTTCGTCGCTACGCTCCTCGCAATGACGGCCATGGCAGCAGCCGCGCCATGGCCCACCAGTCCGCAGGCTCTCACGAGCGCTTCAGCCCCGCCAGCCGGATCATCCCGTCGGGGTTGATCACGAAGCCCTGCATGTTCGAGCGCATCGCAAAGAACACCGTCTGGTTATAGAGATAGATGATCGGCAGCTCGTCCTGCAGGATCTTCTGGGCCGCGTCGTAAAGCTTCTTGCGCTCGGCCGGCTCGTAGACCGTGCGCGCCTGGTTCAGCAGGCGGTCGACCTCCGGGTTGGAGTATTTGCCGTCGTTCTGTCCGCCGCCTGTGGTGACGAAGGGGTGGATGTTGCCGTCCGGATCGATGCGGCCGGACCAGCCGATCCGGCTCATCTGGAACTTGCCCTGCTGCTGGTCGCGCAATTGGCTGGCGAACTCGGTCGAGCGGATCTGGATGTCGATGCCGGCCTCCTGCGCCATCGCCTGGATCACCTGCCCGAGCTGGGCATCGACGGGGTTGTTGGTGACGAAGAGCTCGGCCGTGGCCTTGGGCTGCCCGGCTTCCTTGAGCAGAGCCTTGGCCTTGGCGAGGTCGCGGGCGGGAACCGGCAGATCGGCGCTGATGTAGAAATTGCCCGGGTTGAACGGCTGGTTCATCGGCTCGTAGAGGCCTTCGAACACGACCTGGCTCAGCACCTTGCGGTCGATGGCGAGCGAAAGCGCCTGGCGCACGCGCTTGTCCTGGCCCACCGGCTGTTTCGCGGCCTCGCCGTTGTTGGTGTTGATGGTGATGCCCTGGTAGCCGAGATTGGCCATGCTCATGACCTTGAGCGATTTGTCTGACTGAGCCGATTTCACGTCGGTCGGCGCCAGCCGCTCCAGCATGTCGAGCTCGCCCGAACGCAGGTTGGCGAGGCGGACGGTCGTGTCGGGGATCGAGCGATAGAGAATGCGGTCGAAATTGTACTTGTCCGCTTCCCAATGCTCCTTGAACTTTTCGAGCACGATGCGGTCGTTCTGGACGCGTTCGACGAACTTGTAGGGGCCGGAACAGACCGGCTTTGCCGTGACATCGCCGGAAAGGCTTTTGGGCGAGAGCATCATGCCAGCGCGGTCGGTAAGCTGCGAGAGCAGCGTGGCGTCGGGCCGCTTCAGCTTCAGCACCAGCGTCGTGGCGTCCGGCGCCTCGACCTTGTCGACCGAGGCCAGCTCCGATTTGCGCAGCGAGTCCGGCAAGGTCATCGCGCGTTCGAGGTTGGCCTTGGCGGCTTCGGCATTGAAGGCCTCGCCGTCATGGAACTTCGCATCGCTGCGCAGCTTCATCGTCAGCGTCAGGCCGTCGGCGGAGAAGTTCCATTCCGTCGCCAGCCGGGGGACCAGCTTCAGTTCGGGCGTGATGTCGACGAGCCTGTCGCACAGCCCCATGAAGACGATGCGGCCGACGAAGGTGCGTGCCTTGTGCGGGTCGAGCATGTCGGGGTCTTCCTGCAGCCCGATGCGCAGGGTCGAGGGCGCCTGCGCGAGTGCGGGGAGCGTCGCCAGCGCGAGCGCGGCGGCCGAGACTGCAACCTTCAACAGCTTCATGCTTCTCCCCCTTGTGCCGATTGTCAGAACCGCACCCGGCCGGCTCGCTTCGCACCGCCACGCCGAATTCGTTCCTCATGGCACCAACCTGACTCAGAATGGCGGGGCCGTCGATCATGCGCCGCATCAATTCGCAGGCAGCGCTGCCTGATCGAGAGGCAGAGCTGAACGTCGATCGAGCAAGGCCACGACGCATGCCTTCAGGAGGACCGGCGGATGCGGCGATGGCAGTCGCCTCGGCACTAATCGGCCGCTAAAACGGCAATCATAGAACCGAGCCGGATGGCCGAGGGAGAGGACCGCATGCTGCTGGGCGTGATTGCCGATGACATGACCGGCGCGACCGATGTCGCGCTGATGCTGAACCGCGCCGGCATGCGGACCGTCCAGGTCATCGGCGTGCCGCCGGCCGGCAGCACGCTGCCGGAGGCCGATGCGGTCGTCGTCGCGCTGAAGTCGCGGACGAATCCGGTGGCCGAGGCCGTCGCGGATTCGCTCGCCGCCTGCGAAGCGCTTTTGAAGGGCGGTGCGCGCCAGATCCTGTTCAAATACTGCTCGACCTTCGATTCCACGGCCGAGGGCAATATCGGCCCGGTGGCAAATGCGCTGGCGGAGCGTCTGGGCGCCGGGCTCGCCATTGTCTGCCCGGCTTTCCCGGCCAATGGCCGCTCGATCTATCAGGGCTATCTTTTCGTCGGCGCCGTGCCGCTGCACGAGAGCTCGATGAAGGACCATCCGCTGACGCCGATGCGCGATTCCAACCTGATGCGGCTGATGGCGGCGCAGGCAGGGTCGGAGGTCGGCCTCGTTGACTACGTCACTGTGCTGGCAGGCCCCGCGGCGGTGAAGGCGCGGCTCGCCAAGCTGCAGGCGGACGGCGTCCGCTATGCCGTCACGGACGCCCTGACCAATGAAGACCTGATGACGCTGGGCCACGCGGTGTCCGAGCACGTCCTGCTGACCGGCGGTTCGGGCATCGCCATGGGCCTGCCGCAGAATTTCCGTCGCGCAGGCCTCCTGCCGGAGCGTCCCGGACCGCAGGAGCTCAAGGCGCCCGCCGGGCGTGCCGGCATCATCTCCGGCAGCTGCTCGACCGCGACGCGGGGCCAGATCAAGGCGGCGCTTGAAGCGGGTTATCCGGCGCTCAAGGTCGATCCCTTCGCGCTGGTCGACGGCAGCCAGGATGCGGCCGGCCTTGCCGCCTGGGCGCTGTCACAGCCGGCCGCCAAGCCGTTCCTCATCTACTCCAGCGACGATCCCGCCGAAGTCGCGGCCGTGCAGGCCAAGCTTGGCCGCGAAAAGGCGGGCAGCATCGTCGAGCACGCCTTCGCGGAGGTCGCGCGGCGTCTATCGGAGGGCGGCGTGACGCGGCTTCTCGTCGCGGGCGGCGAGACCTCCGGCGCGACCGTGCTGGGTCTCGGCATCCGCACGCTGGAGATCGGCCCGGAAATCGATCCCGGTGTACCCTGGACGCGCGTCGTGGACGGCCCAGATATGGTCGTGGCGCTGAAATCGGGCAATTTCGGCACGCCGGATTTCTTCCTGAAAGCCTGGAGCCTGCTGCGCTGATGGGAGCAGGGCGACCCGAGAACGAGAGATCTCTGGCGTCCGAGATGCTCGGGTCAAGCCCGAGCATGACGTTGCGTCGCTATGCCGACCCGCTTCCGTCAGGGGGCAGCGCGCTCTAGGATCGCACGGCAACCAAGAGGCCCGCATGGATATGGCGTTTCTCGGCGAACTTCTGACGAGCGTGGCCGATCGCGGCCGAGCCCTGATCGGTTTCGAGCGCTTCCTCGGCAATCGCGCCCGTCCGATCGACCGGCTCTGCGAGGATCTGCTGTCCGGCCGGGGCGAGGCCTCCGGGATGGCGTTGGCGCAGGCGGTGCTCGAAGCCTGGCAGCGGCTCGACAAGCCCGGCCGGCTTGCCTTCTTCAACCTGCTGCAGGAGCGCTTCGGGCCGGATCACGACCGGCTCGACAGGGCGATCGAGGCCTATCGCACAAAGCCCGATGCTGCCGCGGTCGCGGCCCTGCATCTTGCTGCAGAGCCGCGCCGGCAGGAGCTGTTGCGCCGCTTGAACCTCGCGCCGGAAGGCACGCCGGTGCTGGTGCGGATGCGCGAGGCGCTGTTCGAGGCGATGGAGACTCAAGCCGACCTCAAGGCGATCGACGACGATTTCCGCCATCTCTTCGGTTCCTGGTTCAACCGCGGCTTCCTCGTCCTGCGCCGCATCGACTGGCGCACCCCGGCGAATGTGCTGGAGAAGATCATCCGCTACGAGGCGGTCCACGAGATCCAGGGTTGGGACGATCTCAGGCGCCGGCTCGAGCCGGCCGACCGGCGCTGCTTCGCCTTCTTCCATCCGCAACTCGTCGACGAGCCCCTGATCTTCGTCGAGGTCGCGCTGACCAGCGATATTCCGCGCAGTATCGGAGAGGTGCTCCAGCCCGAGCGCGAGGTCCTGCCCGCGCAGGCGGCGACGACGGCGGTTTTCTATTCGATCTCGAACTGCCAGGAAGGCCTGCGCGGCATCTCCTTCGGCAATTTCCTGATCAAGCAGGTCGCCGAGGACCTGAGGCGCGAGCTGCCCGGCCTCGACACCTTCGTCACCCTCTCGCCTGTGCCGGGCTTCGCCCGCTGGCTCGCCGGCGTCGCGGCCGAACCCGGCGATATTGCCCTCACCAACGAGGAGCGTTCCGAGCTTGCCCGGCCCGCCGGCGAGACCATCTCTCTCGACGATGCGACGAAGGCACGCCGCGACAAGCTGCTCGGCCAGATGACCGCGGAATACCTGCTGCGGGCACGCACGGCCTCGGGCCGGGTCATCGACCCCGTGGCGCGCTTCCATCTCGGCAACGGGGCGCGGCTGGAGCGCATCAATGTCAGCGGCAATCTCTCTGCGCGGGGCCTGCGCGAGTCGCATGGCGTGATGGTGAACTACCGCTACGACCTCGACGACATCGAGACCAATCACGAGGCCTTCGCCACCCGTAACACGGTCGTGGCCTCATCCAGTGTGCGCAAGCTCCTGCGCCCGGCGACGAGTTGAGCGTGATGCAGACCCCCGTCAGCCCTCATCCTGAGGAGCCGCGTCAGCGGCGTCTCGAAGGATGCTCCAGGAGGCTCTGCAGCCATCTGGACCATCCTTCGAGACGGCCCAGTGGGCCTCCTCAGGATGAGGGCTGCATATAAACGACGCTGACACGGAAACGCCTGAAAGGACCCGAAATCATGGGCAATCACCTGTTCGACCTGATCCGCTCGCGCATGCCGGCGCCGGATGCGCTCTTCGCCGAGCTCGATGACGGCAGGCGCTTCTCCTATGGCGACATGCTTGCCGTCTCCGCCCGCTTCGCCAATGCGCTCGTCGAGCTCGGCGTGAAGCCAGGGGACCGCGTGGCTGTTCAAGTTGAGAAGAGCTTCGAGGCGCTGATGCTCTATCTCGGGACGGTGCGGGCGGGCGCGATCTTCCTGCCGCTCAATACCGCGTACACTCCGGCCGAGATCGAGTACTTCCTCGGCGATGCCGAGCCTGCAGTCTTCGTCTGCGATCCCGCGAAGGCCGAAGCGCTGCGTCCCTATGCCGAGAAGGCCGGCGCGAAGCTGGAGACGCTCGGGGTCGGCAATGGCAGCCTGCTCGACAAGGCCAATACGGCTTCGGCCACCTTTACCGATGTCTCGCGCGGGCCGGACGACCTTGCCGCCATTCTCTACACCTCCGGCACGACCGGCCGTTCCAAGGGGGCGATGCTCAGCCACGACAATCTGTCGTCCAATGCGCTGGCGCTGGTCGACTACTGGCGCTTCGGCAACAGCGACGTGCTGCTGCACGCCCTGCCGATCTTCCACACGCACGGCCTCTTCGTCGCGACGAATGTGATCCTCCTCGCCGGCGCCTCGATGATCCTGTTGCCGAAATTCGATCCGGATCAGGTCTTCAAGTACCTGCCGCAGGCGACGAGCATGATGGGCGTGCCGACCTTCTATGTTCGGCTCCTGCAGGATGCCCGCCTGACGAAGGAAGCGACGAAGCATATGCGCCTGTTCGTCTCCGGCTCGGCTCCCCTGCTGGCCGAGACGCATCGGGAGTGGAGTGCCCGCACCGGCCACGCCATCCTCGAGCGCTACGGCATGACCGAGACCAACATGAACACCTCGAACCCTTATGAGGGGGTTCGGGTAGCCGGCACGGTCGGCTTCCCGTTGCCGGGCGTCTCGGCGCGCGTGGTCGATCCCGAGACGGGCAAGGCGCTGGCTGCCGACGAGATCGGCATGATCGAGGTCAAGGGCCCGAACGTCTTCAAGGGCTACTGGCGCAATCCCGAGAAGACCAAGGCGGAGTTCCGCCCTGACGGGTTCTTCATCACCGGTGACCTCGGCAAGATCGACCCCGCCGGCTATGTCCATATCGTCGGGCGCGGCAAGGACCTGATCATCACCGGCGGCTACAACGTCTATCCGAAGGAAGTCGAGACCGAGATCGACGAGATGCCGGGCGTAATCGAGAGCGCAGTCATTGGCGTGCCGCATCCGGATTTCGGCGAGGGCGTGACCGCGGTCGTCGTCGCCAAGCCCGGCGCCGACATCACCGCCCAGGCCATCGCCAAGGCGCTCGAGCAGCGGCTTGCCAAGTTCAAGCAGCCCAAGCAGGTCTTCGTCGTGCCCGAATTGCCGCGCAACACCATGGGCAAGGTCCAGAAGAACCTGCTGCGCGAGCAGTACAAGGACATCTACGCCAAGCGGCTGAAGGCGGGGGAGTAACGGCCCGCACCGTCATTCTCGGGCGAAGCGCAGCTTCGACCCGAGAATCTCATGCAGGATGAGGCGCTTCTCTTTCCAGAGATGCTCGGGTCAAGCCCGAGCATGACGCTTGGCTGAAACGGCTCACAACAGCGCGGGTACACCGAGTTCGATCGTGTCGCCATCGGCGGGAATGCGCAGGCGCTGCATGTCGACGCCGCGTTCCTTCGCTGCCTTCCGCAAGGCGGCCCGCGTCACCGTGGCGTGGTCGAGCGCTTCCATATGCGTCGCGATCACGGTCGCGCGCGGGAAGGCATCGGCGACATCGAGCGTCTGCTCGTCGTCCATCACGATCAGGGTGTTGTCCCACATCGCGCCGCAGGAATGCGTGACGATGATGTCCGGGCCGGTCGCGGCCACGGCGTCGCGCAGCGGCGGGTAGAGCACGCTGTCGCCGCACCAGTAGATGGTCGGCTCGCCCGGCGCTTCGAAGCTGAGCCCCATCACCGGCCCCATCGTCTCGACGACCGCGCCGGTGCCGTGCTGGGCCGGGTGCCGTTTCAGCACGATCGAGCCCAACCTGACGAAGCAGTCGATCGCGGTGATCGAGGAGAAGCCCGCCTGCGCGATCGCCGCCTCGTCGCCGGGCTGGCAGATGACCGGCAGGTTCTTCGGGATGCGCTGTTTGGCGATGTCGTCGAAATGGTCGGCATGGAGATGCGAGACGATCACCGTGTCGACGTCGGCAAGGATGTCCTCGATCGGCTCGGGCAGGTCCACCATCGGGTTCTGCGAGCGTCCGGTAAAGGAGCGGCGGCTGTGCCGCGGGCCGAAATCGGGGTCGATCAGGAAGGTCCTGCCGCCATAGTCGAGTTTCAGCGTCGCGTTGCGGAGAAGTTTGAGCTTCATATCCGTCGGCTCCTCGGGCATCGGACCCAAAAGTGGAATGCACTTTTCGGAAGATCCGATGCTATGACAAAGAGCTGGATCGCCACTTTGCGTCCGGCAGGACGCGCGGCGATCTAGTCTCGGGGCGGGCATTGTTCCGCATCCCGACACGGTGAGACCAGTTCGGATTTGTGAAGCTCTTCCCACGTTCGCGTGAGGTATCAGGCTGGCACAAACTGGCCATAAGGTACGCTCCGGCGCGCGGTGCGCAGCGCGCTCGCCCACCAGTGGAGCTGCGCCAGCATGGTCGCCATCGCCTGTTCGGCACGGTCGGCGTTGAGCAGGCCGCCCTCCGCATCGAAGCGGCTCCAGACATCCGCGAAGGCGACGCCGTCGCGGATCGGCGCGGCGTGCAGCTCTCCGAAGACGAGGCGCAGTTGCTCGACGGCGCGCAGGCCGCCGGAGATGCCGCCATAGGAGACGAAGCCGACCGGCTTGCCGCGCCATTCCGGCCCGACCGCGTCGATCAGGAACTTCAGGATCGCCGGATAGCCGCGATTGTATTCGGGTGTGACCACGACGAAGCCGTCTGCCCAGTCGATGACCTGCCTGAGTTCTTCGAGGGCAGGGTGCTTTCCGCTGACATGGCGCGGCGGCAGGTCGATCTCGCCGGGATCGACGACGGCAAGGTCGAAGGGGCCGTCACCCTCGATCTGCGATACCGCCCAGCCGGCGACCTTGTCGCAGAAGCGGCCTTCGCGGCTGCTGCCATAGATCAGGGCGAGCCTGATCCTCGTATCGACCTTCTGGTGCATGGAAACGCTCCGGTTTGCATCACGGGAGCAGGGCTTATAGAACCTCAAGTAAGGTTAAGGTCAAGAGGTGTTTCCGATGTCCCAGCATTGGTCCTTGCCGGGCGAGCTCAGCGTCGGCGACGTCGCGCGCCGCAGTGGCCTCGCCGTCTCGGCGTTGCATTTCTACGAGGCGGAAGGGCTGATCCGCAGCCATCGCACGCCGGGCAACCAGCGCCGCTACCCGCGCGAAGTGCTGCGCCGGGTCGCGATCATCAAGGTGGCGCAGCGCGCCGGCATTCCGCTGAAGACCATCGGCGAGGCCTTCAAGGCTCTGCCGCAGGAGCGCACCCCGACCGTCGCCGACTGGACGCGGCTCTCATCAGCCTGGAAGGCGGAACTCGAGCGCCGCATCGACCGACTGACGCGGCTGCGCGATCATCTCAATGGCTGCATCGGCTGCGGCTGTCTGTCGGTTCGAGACTGCCCGCTGCACAATCCGCTCGACCGGCTGGGCGAAGAGGGGCCGGGTCCGCGCCTCCTCGATCCGGATTGAGAGGTGCCGGAAAGCGCGCCTGTGACTTTGTGCGGAAACACGCCGTCGTCGCTCCGGGCCGAGCCCGGAATGACGTTGAGGAGGGGTGAGCTAGAAGCTCAGTCCGCCTTGTAGAGCGTATCGAGCGGCAGGCGCGCGACATCGGCCATCAGCTGGACAAAGCCTTTCGCCTGCAGCGCGGCGGTGGCCTTGCCCTTCTCCGACGTCGCGAGGCTGGCGTCGCCGACCGCGCCGGAGCGGTTCACGTCCTGCGCCATCCAGGCGAAGGCATGTGGGCCGGTCGGCCGCAGATGCGTGTAGCCTTCCTCGGCCATCGTCACCGTATGCGGCTTGAAATACGCGGCCTTGCTCATATCGACGAGGTCCGGCCGGAAATGCAGCATCAGAGAGGTCTCGACATCGCCGCCATGGATGCCGTGGCGGATATCGAGCTCGCCATAGAGCCCGTCGGGCAGGCCGAAGGACATCCAGGCGGTGCAGATGGCGAGCATGCCGTGGCCGACGCGCAGCTCCCGCGCGACGATCTTCATCGGGTCGACATTGCCGCCATGCGAGGTGATCAGCACGAGCTTGCGGAAGCCTGCCCGCTTCACGCTCTCGCCGATCTCGATCCAGGAGCGGATCGCGCTCTCCCAGCCGATCGTCAGCGTTCCCGGCGAGTGCAGATGCTCGTTCGACTTGCAGACCGCCTGAGTAGGCAGGACGAGCACGTCGAGATCGGCCGGCACCAGCGGCATCGCCTCGGCCAGCATCGCGTTCATGACGGTGGTGTCGACCGAGACCGGCAAATGGGGGCCGTGCTGCTCGATCGCAGCCAGCGGCAGCACCGCCACGGTGCGCTCGGGCGAGAGCGCGGCGAAATCGGAACTCTTCAGGTCGCCCCAGAAACGTGCGGTCATGATCAGGCCTGTCAGGAGCCGGCGCGATTGCCTCGTTTCTGTGCAGAAACCCGGTGGCGCGGCGTTGCATTGTCCCGCCGTCCTATCGCATGGGATAAGGAGACGGGCCAGTGGCCGGTCCGGCGGCAGGCGCAGGGGAGATATCGAGATGACGACGATGAAATATCGCGTGAACCGGCGCGCCGCGCTCGGCCTGATCGGCGGTTCGACCGCATCCCTGCTCATCCCCGTGCCGGGCGCGCGCGTCAATGCGCAGACGCTCGACAAGGTCAGCTACCAGACCAATTGGCGTGCCCAGACCGAGCATGGCGGCTTCTATCTGGCCGCGACCAACGGCATCTACAAGAAATACGGCATCGAGGTCGACATTCGACCCGGCGGCCCGCAGCAGAACCCGACCCAGCTTCTGCTCGGCGGTCGCGTCGACATGATCATGGGCAATTCGCTGGAGGCGTTGAGCTTCGCGCAGGAGAACCTGCCCTTCCTCTGCATCGCCTCGATCTTCCAGAAGGACCCGCAGGTCCTGATTTCGCATCCCGGCCAGGGCAACGACACGCTCGCCGACCTCAAGGACAAGCCGATCCTGATCGGCGCGCAGGCCCGCGTCGGCTTCTGGCCGTTCCTGAAGCTGAAGTTCGGCTATCGCGACGAGCAGATCCGCCCCTACACTTTCAACATGGCGCCGTTCCTGGCCGACAAGAAGATCTCGCAGCAGGGCTTCCTGTCCTCCGAGCCCTTCGTCATCCGCAAGGCGGGCGTCGAGCCGGTCGTCCATCTTCTCGCCGATGCCGGCTTCGAGAACTACAACACCACCATCACGATCTCCCGGAAGATGGCGCAGGAGAAGAAGGAGCTGGTGCAACGCTTCGTCGACGCGACGCTCGAGGGCTGGGCCGAATACATGAAGGGCGGCCCCAGCATCGCCGCCGCCAACGCCCGGATCCTGAAGGACAATCCCGACATGGATCAGGAGAAGATCGACTACGCCCTCAAGGTGATGAACGAGCGCGGCATCGTGCTGTCCGGCGACGCGTTGACGCTCGGCATCGGTGCGATGACCGATGCGCGCTGGGCGAGCTTCGCCAAGACGATGACCGAGGCCGGGGTGATCCCCGCCGGTGTCGACGTCAGGAAGGCCTACAGCCTGGAATTCGTGAACAAGGGCATCGGCAAGGCCTGAGATGCGTCATGCCCGGGCTTGACCCGGGCATCTTGGAAACCAGTGCCTTCTCGTCCTGAGATTCTCGGGTCTGCGCTGCGCTTCGCCTGAGAATGACGGCTTTCGTAAAATGGATCATCAGGCTTTGGACACAGCCTATCTGAGCACACCCAAGGACAAGGATGGCGCCGCTGCCCCGCTGGTGGCGGTCCGGCAGGTCTCGAAGCGCTTCGCCAACGGCACGCTCGCCGTCCGCGATGTCGATCTCGAACTCGGGGCAGGGCAGTTCATCAGCCTGCTCGGCCCCTCCGGCTGCGGAAAGTCGACGCTGCTGCGCATGATCGCGGGCCTCGGCGCGCCGAGTTCGGGCACGATCACCTGGCCCGGTGAAACGGGTGCCGCGCAGGGAAGTGCCGGCCATGGTGCGCGCGATCTCGGCTTCGTCTTCCAGGATCCGACGCTGATGCCCTGGGCGAACGCGCTGGCCAACGTCATGCTGCCGCTGAAGCTCAAGGGCGTCCCGCGGGCAGAAGCCGAGGCGCGCGCGGCCGAGATGCTGGCGCTGGTCGGACTCAAGGGCTTCGAGAAATCCTATCCGCGCGAACTCTCGGGCGGCATGAAGATGCGCGTCTCGATCGCCCGTGCGCTGGTGATGCGGCCGAAGATCCTCCTGATGGACGAGCCTTTCGCGGCGCTCGACGAGATTACCCGGCATCGGCTCAACGACGACCTGCTGGAACTCTGGTGGCGCGAGCGCTTCACAGCCGTCTTCGTCACCCATTCGGTCTTCGAGTCGGTCTACCTCTCGCAGCGTATCGTGGTGATGGCAGCCAGGCCGGGCCGGGTCATGGCGGACCTGTCCGTCGAGGCCGACTATCCGCGCGACGAACTCTTCCGAACCTCCGGCGAATACGCCCATCTCTGCCGCGTCGCCTCCACCAAGCTCAAGGAGGCGATTGGCCGATGAGCGCGCCCGTCGAAACGCTGGTGTCGGACGGCACCGACGCGCAGGCGCTGCCCGTGGCCGCGGCCGAGGCACGCATTCTCGGCCTGCCGGTCAGCGTCTGGCCGCGTATCCTCGCCCCGCTCGCGATCGGTGTGATCGTACTGGCAATCTGGGAATCCGCGGTCCGCTGGAACGAGATTCCGTCCTATGTCCTGCCCGGGCCGATCCTGGTCGGCCAGACGCTGGTCGCGGACTGGGGCACGCTCTCCGGCTCGCTCTGGGTAACGCTGAAGATCACCTTCATGGCGCTGGCCGCGGCGATCGTCGTTGGCGTCACGCTCGCCGTTCTGTTCAGCCAGTCGAAATGGCTGGAGATGGCGCTTTTGCCCTATGCGGTGATCCTGCAGGTCACGCCGATCGTCGCCATCGCCCCGCTGATCATCATCTGGGCCAATGATATCGACCTGTCGCTGCTGATCTGCGCCTGGATCGTCGCCTTCTTCCCGATCCTGTCCAACACCATACTCGGGCTGAATTCGGCCGACCATAACCTCGTCAACCTGTTCGAACTCTACGGCGCCTCGCGCTGGCAGACGATGCGCTATCTCAAGCTTCCCGCGGCTTTGCCCTATTTCCTGGCGGGGCTGAAGATCTCGGGCGGCCTCGCGCTGATCGGCGCTGTCGTGGCGGAGTTCGTCGCGGGGACGGGCGGCAGTGCCTCGGGCCTGGCCTATCGCATCCTGGAGGCGGGCTATCAGCTCAAGATCCCGCGCGTCTTCGCAGCCCTGGTCATGATCTCGCTGTCGGGCATCGCGATCTTTCTTGCGACGAGCCTGATTTCGTACCTGCTGCTGCACCGCTGGCACGAAAGCGCGATCCGGCGCGAGAACTGACGCCGGTCTGCCAGATAAGCCGTCGGATTCCGGCTGTCATTGCATGGAGCGTGGCTTCCGAGCCTTGCTCGCAATCACGCGCAGCTCCGCTAGACGAAATAGGCGAGCTTGCGGTCGGCCTGCAGCGCGTCGATCTCGCGCAGGCCGGCCTCCGAATAGCCGGCGGCGACGCGCTGCGGTTCGGGTGGAGCGGCGACCGGCTCCTCGAAGGAGAGGTCGTCGTCGAGGAGATGCACGGTTCCGATGCGGGTCTCCGGAGCGGCCTGGTCGTTGAGCTGGTACGGAGCTGACGGCTCGTCTGATGCGGCAGCGCTTGCATCGCGATAGCTTCGGCGCGCCATCGGCCGGGACGGCGCCGCCGTCATGCCTTGCTCGGCGGCCGCGGCCATGATCTCGAAGCTGGTGCTCGGCTCTCGCGAAATCTCGCCGAAGGCGCGCAGGCTTGAATCCAGCATGGCGATGGTGTCGGAAATCTTGTCGATCCGCTGGACGAGCCCGTCGACGACGGCGATCGCGGTCGAGATATCGGCAGAGTGCTGATCGAGCTTGTCGCAGAGCCCCTCGTCGGCGCCGGCTTCGCGCAGTTCCCAGGCCGCCTCCTGGATGTTTTCCGTGGCGGCGATAACGGTGCCGGCCGCCTGTTCGATCCGGACGGCGAGCCCCGACGAACGTATGTCAGCCTTGCCGCTCACGCGCTCCAGGTCGCTGCGCAGATCGCTGATCAGGGCAGCGGCTTCGATCAGGTTGGTTTCGCGGCTGGTCTCCTGCACGCCGAGCCCGACGACGCGCTCGATCCGGTGGATTGCACCGAGCAGTTGGAGCGTATCGGCCTGGCGGTTGCGCTTGGCGTATTCCGTCATGAACCAGCGGCCGCGCGACGTCTCCATGACCGCGGCTTCAATCGCCTCGTAGTCAGCCTGGCTCAGCGGTGTCAGCGAGCGCGGTTCGCCCATGACCATTCTGCCTTCGGTGGACCGGCCGAATCAGCGGCGGTCGGGATGTTCAGGGAGCGACGCTGCTCCACGATTGCTTAAGAAATTGCTGCATCCGGCGGCGCCGTGAGCCGGGCTCTCGGGGAAACGCCCAATTCTATGGCCCTTTGGCAACGCTTTCCGGCGGAAGCGCCCCGGACGTTGCCCTGTGCTTGCCAAGTGCCCTGGTCACGGCAATACAGGGTTGAAGGGGTAGATTTCGGCGCGAGAGACCGGTGTTGCGCAGCCGCGAGGCTGTCCCGGGCAGGGCAAGGGACGTCACAGCGACATGGCGAGCGTTGATACCGCCGAACCGCAGGCGACCATCCGCTCCGATGCCGGGACGGTCGCGGTGGCGCTTGCCGGTTCCTGGAGCGCCGATCGTGCTCCGCGCATCGAAGAGCTGACCGCGGAGATCGTCCAGCATCTGCCGCAGGCGCGACATGTCCGGATCGATCTCTCCGGCGTCACCCGTCTCGATACGCTCGGCGCCTATGTCCTCAACCGCCTGAAGGCGCGCCGGGCGCGGGATGGCGCAGCCATCGAAATCGTCAGCGACAAGCCCGAGCACACCATCCTGCTCGCGGAGGTCCACGTCCATGACAAGGACCAGCAGGCGCCGCATCGGCATTTCCGCGTGGTCGACATCCTGGTCGATATCGGCGAGGCGATCGTGCGCTTCGGCCGCGACATGGTCGGCGGCGCCATGTTCCTTGGCGAGGTTGTGGTTGGCTCCATCGGCGTCGTCCTCGGTCCGCGCAAGTTCCGTGGGCCGTCTCTCGTCAATCAGATCGAGCTGATCGCCTTCAACGGCGCGCCGATCATCATGCTGATCTCGTTCCTTGTCGGGTGCATCGTCGCGCAGCAGGGCATCTTCCAGCTTCAGCAGTTCGGCGCCGCGGCTTTCGTCGTCAACCTGACCGGCATCCTGATCCTGCGCGAGCTCGCCGTGCTCCTGACGTCGATCATGATCGCCGGCCGCTCGGGCTCGGCATTCACTGCCGAGATCGGCTCGATGAAGATGCGCGAGGAGATCGACGCGCTGCGCGTGATGGGTCTCGATCCGATCGAGGTGCTGGTCGTGCCGCGCATTCTCGCCCTGATCATCTCGCTGCCGATCCTGACCTTCATCTCGGCCATGGCCGGCCTCGTCGGCGCCGGCCTCGTCGCCTGGCTCTACGGCGGTATCGGCGTCGATACCTTCCTTGCCCGGCTGCAGTCGGTGATCACCTGGAAGCACTTCGCCGTCGGCCTGATCAAGGCGCCCTTCATGGCCTTCGTCATCGGGCTGATCGCTTCGATCGAGGGGCTGGCGGTCCAGGGCTCGGCGGAGTCGCTCGGCCGCCAGGTCACGGCTTCGGTGGTGAAGGCGATCTTCATGGTCATCGTCGTCGACGGTCTTTTTGCCATGTTCTTCGCGTCGATCGAGTTCTGACGATGGCTTTCTCCGGCAAATCTCCGGTGCATGCGGCGCAGCCGGGTTCACCCGCGGCCGAGCCGCAGGCGGACGAGCCCGAAGCGGTGATCCGGGTGCGCAACCTCAAGGTCGCCTTCGGTGAGAAGGTGATCATGGACGGGCTCGATCTCGACGTGATGCGCGGCGAGATCCTCGGCTTCGTCGGCGGTTCGGGGCAGGGCAAGTCCGTGCTGACCCGCACGATCCTCGGCCTGGTCCAGAAGGCGCGGGGAACCATCGAGGTCTTCGGCGAGAACGTCGATACGCTGACGCCGCAGCGCCGCCGCGTGCTCGAACGCCGCTCCGGCGTGATGTTCCAGCAGGGCGCGCTGTTCTCGGCGCTGACGGTGAAGCAGAATATCCAGGTGCCGATGCGCGAATATCTGCATCTCTCGCCCGATCTGCTCGACGAACTGGCGATGGTGAAGCTCGATCTCGTCGGTCTGCCGCTCGACGCCGCCGACAAGGCTCCCTCCGAGCTTTCGGGCGGCATGATCAAGCGGGCAGCGCTCGCCCGGGCGCTTGCGCTAGACCCTGAGATCGTCTTCCTCGACGAGCCGACATCGGGGCTGGACCCCATCGGCGCGGCCGAGTTCGACGACCTCATCATGACGCTGAAGAAGACTCTCGGGCTCACCGTCTTCATGGTGACCCATGATCTCGACAGCCTGTATCATGCCTGCGACCGAATCGCCGCGCTGGCGGACAAGAAGGTGATCGCGGTTGGCCCGCTTGGGACGATGTTGGCCTCGGAGCATCCGTGGCTGAAGGCGTATTTCGGTGGCGAGCGCGCCATGGCCCGGCTGCCGGCCGGGGAACGGGAACGAAACGACTAGGCATGGAATCGCGCGCCAATTACGCACTCGTCGGTCTCTTCACGCTCGCGGTCCTGGCTGCGGCCTTCGGCTTCGTCTACTGGTTCAACAGCGGCGGGTCAGGGCGCAGGGAGAGCGTCCGGGTCATCTTCACCGGCACGGTGACCGGCCTCGGCCGTGGGTCGAGCGTGCTGTTCAACGGCCTGCGCGTCGGCGAGGTCACCAGTATCGAGCTGCAGCCGGACGATCCACGCCGCATCTACGCCGTCATCCAGGTCGCCAGCACGACGCCGTTGCGCGAGGACACCCGCGCCCGCATCGAGGCGCAGGGCCTGGCCGGCGTGGTCGCCTTGCAGCTCATCGGCGGCGCTCCGGACGCTCCGGTCCTCACCGCCAAGCCTGGCGAGCCGATGCCGACGATCATCGCCGAGCGCTCGGAGCTGCAGGACATCATCGAGACCGTGCGCAACGTCGCGCAGAAGGCCGACACGATGCTCACCTCGCTCGACGGGCTGATCAAGCAGAATGCCGGTCCGCTCAACAACACCGTCCGCAATGTCGAGAAGTTCTCGGAGGCCCTGGGCAAGAACTCCGACGGGCTCGACAAGCTGATGGCCGGCTTCAGCAATATCGCCGAGACGATTCAGCCGCTCTCGCAGCGGCTTCAGACACTGAGTGAGGAACTGACCGGGGTGGTGCGTTCGGTCGATCGGCAGAAGGTCGCGGCCATCATCGAGAACATCGACAAGTTCACGGGCGCGCTCGGCGGTTCGAGCGCCGACGTTGCGAAGGTCGTCAAGGACGCCGCCTCGATCTCCGCCAAGCTCGACAAGGCGGCCGACCAGATCGAGGGCGTATTGAAGGCGGCGCAAGGCTTCCTCAACGCCGGCTCGGGCGGGGAGGGGCGCAGCGCCTTCCAGGAGGTCGCCGACGCCGCCAAATCGATGCGCGTGCTCGCCGACAATCTCGACAAGCGCACCGCCGAGATCACAGCCGGTATCACCCGCTTCACTGGGCCGGGGCTGCGAGATGTCGAGAGCCTGGCCGCGGACGGCAAGAAGACCCTGACCGAAATCAACCGGACATTGCGCAATTTCGAGCGCAACCCGCAGCAACTCATCTTCGGCGGCAAGCCGCCGCTCCCGCAATACAATGGATCCCGCTAAGCGATGACGATCGAGGCAGCGCTCTTCCCGGCGACGAAGGCTCGCCTCACGGCCCTCATGCTGGCGGCCGGCGCCATGCTTGCGGGCTGCGGCGGTACGACGCCGACGACCTTCGACCTCTCGGCGCCGAGCGGCTTCGGCAAGGTCGGAGGCTCGCGCGCTGTGATGGTGGTGGCCGAGCCGACCACGGTGCAGGCGCTCGATTCCGACCGGGTCATCGTCAGGGATACGAGCGGTGCCCTTTCCTTCGTCGGCGGGGCGCAGTGGGCCGACCGTATCCCCGCGCTGGTGCAGGCACGCCTGATCCAGACCTTCGAGAACGCCAGCCGTATCGGCTCCGTTTCGGCGCCCGGCCAACGCATCCAGCCTGACGTGCTGCTCAACACCAACATCCGCAGCTTCAACATCGATGCTGCAAGCGGGACGGCGGTGGTTGAGATCACGGCCCGCATCGTCGGCGATCAGAGCGGCAAGATCCAGCGCGCGCGCCTGTTCTCCGCCCGCGTGCCGGCCAGCTCGGTCGACGGAGCGGGCGCGGCGCAGGCGCTCGACCGGGCGCTCTCGCAGGTGCTGATCGAGATCGTGCGCTGGGCGCGCTGAGGCGGTCCTCGGCTCGCCTGGATTGAGCCGGCGACATCCTGCGCAGACCCTTCCAATGCAGAAAGGCCGCCCTCTCGGGCGGCCTTTCTCGTTCCAGTCCGCAGGGATGAGGCCGCTTACTCGAAGCGGCCGCTGGCATGCGCCAGCATGGTGTAGACCTTGCCGGTCTCCGAGGTCAGGTAGGTCTTGGCCACCATCGAGTCACGGTCGTCCTTGGCCGCTTCGCCGAGCAGGCGCTCGAACTCGTCGATGTAGCGGTCGACCGTCTCCTTGAACTCCGGGTCGCGCCGGTACTTGCGGCGGATGTCGTCGAAGGTCTGCTGGCCCTGCAGCGTGTATAGCCGGCGGGTGAAGACGTTGCGCTCGCCGCGCTTGTAGCGATCCCACAGCTCGACGGCGGCGTCATGGTCGATCATCCGCGCGATATCGACGGAGAGTGAGTCGAGCTTCTCGATCGAATGGGTCGTCGGCTTGCTGGGTTCCGGCTGCTTGTCCTCGCGCGAGGCGCGGCTGAGCAGGTCCGAGAGCCAGCCGGCCTTGGCGGGCTGCTGCGTCGTCGCCTCGGCCTGCCGGCGAGCGGCCTCCTGAGCGGGAGCCGGGCGGCTCGGCGCAGGAGTGGGCTCGCTGCGGGGCTCCGCGCGAGGGGTGGCGGCGCGCGCCGTCTCAGCCGAGGCATCGAGCGAGGGGCGCAGCAGAGGTTCCGCGGCCGCCGGCTTCGGCTGCGGCGCCGGCGTGAAGGCCGGAGCCGACTGCGGGGCCGGGGCAGGGGCGGCGGCGACCGTGGCCTTGCGGCTGACGACGGCATCGATCGGCAGCGAGACGTCGCCGCGCCGGCCGGAACGCGTCACGATCTCGGTGAGATCGTTCAGCGCCTTGATCTGCTCGGCCACGACACGGCGCATGGCAGAGGTCGATTCCTTTGCCTCCTGCGGCAGCTCGAGCACGCCGCGCTTCATTTCTGCACGCGTAGCCTCCAGCTCGCGCTGGATTTCGCCGGTGATGCCGCGCATGTCCTGCGCCGCCTTCTGGAAGCGGTCGGTCACCTTGGCGAGCTCGCCGCTGATCTCGGTCGAGACCTGGGCATAGGCCGAGCGCAGGGCTTCCGCCGTGAGCTCGCGCTCCTTGCCGGTCGCAGCGCGGATCGTCTCGAACTGCTGGGCGATGGCGCTCGTCGTCGATTCGGCCGAGTCGGAGAGCACGGTGCCGATCTGGCGGGCCCGCGCCTCGGCGCTGCCAAGCGACTCGTCGATCAGCGAGGCGAAGGAGCGGGTGATCGCCTCGACATCATCGGTGCGGTTGGCGATCAGCCCATGGAGCTGCTCCAGCGCATCGCGGCGCTCGGCCAGCGCCTTGCCGACGCGGGCTTCGATCTGCTCGAGACGGCCGGCAACGGCGTTGAGGGCCGCGGAGCTGGCCTGTGTCGCCTCGCTGAGCGAGGTGCCGCGATCGTCGAGCTGCCCGATCAGCGCCGTCGTCTCGCGCAGCGTGCCTTCCGAGAAGCTCTTCAGCTCGGCGATCTGCGCCGTGACCTGCTGCGAGGCGTTGCCGGCCTCCGTCATCACGGTACCGATCACGTTCTGTAGCTCGCCGACGCGGGTCGACAGGCTGTTCTCGACGGCGGCGAGGTTCTTGTTCGCGCCGTTGACGATCTGCTGCATCAGCTTGTTGGCTTCGCCGAGGCGTCCGAGCATGCCGCCCAGCTCCTCGCGCAGCTGCTCGTTCGTGCCGACCAGTGCCTCGACCGACTGCTTCGAGCCGGCTTCGAGCGTCTCGCGCAGCGCGTTGGACGAGGCCTCGACCGCATTGGCGATGGCCGCGCCGCGGTCTCGCAGCCCGGCGACGATGGCGTTGCCGCGGCTTTCGAGCGCACGCACCACCGATTCGCCGACCGTGGCGAACTCGGCAGCCAGCGCTTCACCGCGCTCATTCAACGCCTCGACGGCACCATTGCCCTTGGCGTCGAAGACTGCGCGCAGCGCCTCGACCCGTTCGTCGAGCGACTGGGTGATCGTCTCGCCCTGCTGCCCGAGGGCCGTGACGAGACCGGTGCCCTTCGCATCGAAGACCGCGCGCAGCGTCTCGACGCGCTCGTCGAGCGACTGGGTGATCGTCTCGCCCTGGCGGCCGAGCACCTCGACGAGGCCGTGGCCCTTGGCGTCGAATGCGGTCCGCAGCGCGTCCGTCTGCTCCTCCAGGGAGTGCGCGATTGCCACACCCTGGCGTTCGAGCGCGGTGACGATGCCGCTGCCCTGATCTTCGAAGATCGTGCGCAACTGCTCGGCCCGCTGGTCGAGCGCGCCGGAGATGGCGTCGCCGCGCCGGCCGAGCGCGGCCACGATGCCGAGCCCGCGGTCGTCGAACAGCGTACGCAGCTGTTCGGCTCGCTCGGTGAGCGCGGCGGCGATGGCTTCGCTCTGCTGGGCGAGCGACGAGACCATGCCGTTGCCCTGGTTATCGAAGAGCGCGCGCAGCTCTTGCGCCCGCTCGGACAATGTTGCCGCGATGGCCTCGGAACGTCCCTGCAGCGTCGTCGCGATTTCATCGCCACGGCTGTCGAGCGTGTGCGAGACGGTGTCGAGCCGGTTGACGACGCGCTCCTCGAAGCGCGCGACGCTCTGGTCGAGCGTATCGGCGATCTGCAGGGCGCGGCCACCGAGCGTGGCGTTGATGCTGTCGGCCTTGTCGCTGAGCGTGCGGGTCAGCGACTCGCTCTTCGAGGTGACGACCTCGCCGATCTCGTCCGCCTTCGCCGCGAGCGCGCGGGTGACCTCGCGGCCGCCCTCGGCCAGGACGCGGGCGATGTCGACCGTGCGCTCCACCAGCGCCTCGTTGAGGGCCGTGGCCCGCGAGCCCAGGCTGCCGTCGATGCGGGCGATCAGGCTGTCGAGCGTGCCGGCGATCTCGGCGCTCTTGGCGCCCGAGCGGTCCTCGAACAGCTTGATCTGGCCTTCCATCGCGTCCGCCGCCTCGCGGGTGCGGCTGGCGAGGAGTTCGGCGGCTTCGAGGGCGCGCGTGCCGACCTTGTCGGCCAGCGAGACGCCGTCCTCGGAGATCAGCTTCTCGACCTGGGCGATGCCGCTGTGCAGCGCTTCGGTCAGATCGCGGGCATCGCCCGAGATCTTGGCGGTGAGCGCACCGCCCTGGATGAGGATCAGGTCCTCGAAGGCGCTCAGGCGTGCGCCGAGCGCCGTCTCGACTTCGCGGCCCTGCGTGTCGAAGAGCGTGGCGAGGGCCGACAGGCGGGCGCCGAGCGCGGTGTCGATATCGCGGCCCTGCGTGTCGAACAGCGTGGACAGCGACGCCATGCGCGAGCCGAGAGCGGTCTCGATCTCCCGGCCACGCTCGTCGAAGAGGCGCGTCAGCGCGTCGTGGCGCAGCGCCAGAGCTTCGGTCAGAGCCTGGGCGCGGCCCTCGACCGAACGCAGCATCGACTCGGCGTTGGCGGAAAGGGCTTCGTTGACACGTCCGCCCTGCTGGGTGAGCGCCATCACGATCTCGCGGCCGGTGCCGGCGAGCATGGTGCGCGCGTCCTCGGCATGGACCGTGAAGGTGTCGCGCAGGCCCTGCGTCGCCTCGACGACGCGGTCGGCGACATGGCGGCCGTCGACATTGATCGTCTCGGTGAGCGTGCGGGTCGCCTCGGTCATGCGGTGGGCCAGATCCTCGCTCTGCTCGCCGAGCAGGGTGTGGACCTCGCGGCCGGCGTTGACGAGGTCGCGGACCATCGTCTCGCGCTGCTCGCCGAGCAGGGCGCCGACCTTGTCGCCGGTCTCGCCGATGCTGGCGAGGAAACCTGTCTGCTGCTGCTCCAGCGCGTTCTGCGCGGCTTCGACGCTGCCGGTGATGCGCTGTGCGAGCACCATGCCGCGCTCTTCCAGCTTCTGGTCGATGCTCTCGCCGGTTTCGGCGAGGCGGGAGATCAGCGCGTTGCTGCGCTCGGCCAGGATGCCGTGCACGGAACGGCCGACATCGGCGACGCGGCTCGCCAGAGCCTGGCTCTCGCTGCCGAGCAGATCCTTGATCTCGAGGCCTGCCTGAGAAACCTTCACGGTCATCGCGCCGGCCTGCTCTTCCAGCAGGGCGCTGACGCGCATACCGGTCTCGGAGAGGCCGGAGATCAGGCGCTCGCTCTGGCTGCCGACGACATTGCCGACATCCTGACCGGCCTGGGTCAGGCGGCCGACGAGCAGGTCGCTCTCGTCGCGCAGGCGGGTCTCGACGGTATTGACGGCACCCGACACGCTGGCGACCAGCGCCTCGCTGCGCTCCGAGAGCAGCCGGGCGACATCCGCGCCGGCATCGGAGACACGGGCGACCGTAGCATCGCCTTGTTCACCCATGAGCGCGGTCAGATTGCGGCTGGCTTCGGAGACATTGGCGACGGCCGCTTCGCTGCGTTCCACGAGCAGGCGCGCCAGCTCGCTGCCGGCATCGGAGACACGGGCGACCGTGGCATCGCCTTGTTCGCCCATGAGCGCGGTCAGATTGCGGCTGGCCTCGGAGACATTGGCGACGGCCGCTTCGCTGCGTTCCACGAGCAGGCGCGCCAACTCGCTGCCGGCTTCCGAGACGCGGGCGACAGCGGAGCCGCTCTGCTGGCCGACGAGATTGGCGAGTTCGTTGCCGGCGCCGGAAACGCGCTCGACGAGTTTCTCCGCCTGCTGGTCGAGCAGTGCGTGCACGGTCTCACCGGTTTCGCCGAGACGATCGACCAGCTTGCCGGCCTGCTCGGTGAACAGGCCGTGCACCTGGCCGGCAACGTCGGTGATGCGGCTCGTCAGGCTGTCGCCATGCTTCTCGACGGCGTTGCTCAGCGTCTCGCCGGCGTCGTTGACACGCAGGATGATCGCCTCGCTGCGCTCGCGCAGCACGTCGTCGACGGTTCGCGCGGTGTCGTTGAGACGGCCGACCAGCGTGTCGCCATGCGTGCCGATGAGGGCATGGACGCTCTCGCCGACCTGGGTGAGCCGGCTGGCGATCGCTTCGTTCTGGCGGCTGAGCAGGCTGTTGACCCCGCGGCCGACCTCGGCGAGGCGGACGGTGACGCTCTCGCCCTCGTCGGAGAGCGCGCTGCGCAGAGCCTCGCCGGACTCCGACAGACGCTTCTGCAGGGCTTCGCTCTGGCTTTCGATCAGCGCGACCATGTTGCGGCTGCTGGTCTCGAAGCGCTCCGCCGCCTCGGTCCCGCGGGCGGAGATATCCTTGGCCAGCGTCTCGCCGGTGCTCTTCAGCGTCTCGTTGACGACATCGACGCGGGCGGTCAGCGATTCCGCGACCTGCATGCCGGTCTCGCTGATGGCACGGGTGACGCCCTGTGCGCTGGCGGTCAGACCGTCGGTCAGCGAGGCGCCGGTGCGCTCCAGCGAGCCGGCGATCTCCTTGGCGCGACCGTCGAGCATGGTCGAAAGATTGTCGCTGGCGCCGGCCAGCCGCTCTGAGACCTCGCCCGAGGTTACCTGAAGTCGCTCGACGAGATCATGTCCGCGGCCGCTGATCTCCTCGACCATCCGTTCGCCGGCCCGGCCGAGCGCCTGGGTGATCTGGTCGCCCTTGGCGCTGAGGGAGCCGGTGACGCGGTCGCCGGCCTGCGTGACCGCCTCGGCGATGACGCGGCTGGCGCTGTCGAGATCCTTGGCGAGGCCGTCATGAGCGCCGCTGATCGCGAGCTTGACGCGCTCGGCATTGCCGACCACCGCCTCGCGCTGGGTGACGAGTTCGTCGATCAGCGAGCGCAGCCGGATCTCGTTGTCGGCATAGGCGCGCTCGAGCGTCGAGATCTCGCCGCGCACGATCGTCTCCAATTCGCCGGCGCGCGCCACAGCGCGCTCGATGCCGTCGCCCATGGCGGCGACCTCGCGGCGGATGGTCTGGCTGAGCGACAGGACGGAATCCGCCCCTGCGACCTCGGGCTCGGCGAGGCGCAGCGCGACCTCGGTCATCGCGCGCGAGATCAGGCGCATCTCCTGGGTACGACGATAGAGCGCCGCCAGGACGAAGAAGAACACGACCGGCGCACCGATCGAGAGCGCGAGCAGCGTCCATTCGCCGATGCCGAAATTGGCGACCGGCTCGGGGAGGCCATTGCTGAACGAGCCGTAGCGGCCGAACAGCACGAAGGCGGCGCCGCCCAGCCAGGCGATAGAGGCAAGCGCAGCGAACCAATAGGGTTTGCGCGACGGGCGCACGGCGAAGGCCTGCACCAGGGAACTGGAATCGCGGCGGTCGTCATTGGCAACGCGCGTCGTGTCGGGCGCAAGTACGGCACTGGCGCGCGGCTGCGCCGGGGGAGGGGTTACGGGCGCGGGCTGCGCAGCGGCCGGCGCAGGCTCGACACGCGGCAATTCGAGCTTGAGATCGCTGTCGCTGGTGGCGGGAAGCCGTGGCTCGGCGCTGACCGGCGTTTCCGTCTCGCCTTTGGCGATGTCGGATTGGGGCTGGTCGAGTCGAAGCGCCTCCTCGATCGCCGACATCGCAGCTTCAGTGGGATCCTGGAGCTTCTTGGGTCGATTCATCGTTGCCGCCTCGCCACGCTACTGACGATGGACGCGAAAGCCCGTCCCCGTCGCCCCTTGCCGCCTCTGGCCGGGATGATCGGAGACACTGCGCCCATCATTTACCAATTGGAAGGGTAGTGGAGCCCCGGACCCTTGGAAACCCATTTGAGTGCTCGATTCACAAACGTCGTTAACGCCTCGTTCACCATCGGGGCGCTTCTTGGAGTGGGTGAGATCGCCCATGTGGCGGTTCGATATTCACGAGTTGCCCATGCCCCAGAATGCGATCGATACAGAGCATCTTCACCGCCAGACCGGCGGCGATCATGAGCTCGAGCGCGAATTGCTGACCCTGTTCGCCCAGCAGTGCGTCGTGCATCTGCGCACCATCCACGGCAGCGCCGACAGGCAGGCCCGCATGGACGCGGCCCATACCCTGAAGGGCGCAGCCCGCGCCATTGGCGCCTGGCAGGTCGCCGAAGCGGCCGATCGGATCGAGCACGGTCTCGGCGACGCGGAGGCGCGCTTGGCCGACAACGCCCTGGACGAGCTGGCGCTGGCCGCCGCGGAGGCACGGGCCGTGATCGCGCGCTTCGACTGTGCGGCCTGATCGGGGCGCTGCGGCGCAAAACCCCGTTCCTTGCCGCTTTGAAATGCTCTAAGCGGGGCCGTCATCGCCCCGCCGGAGTCTCTTATGCCGAACATCACCTTCATCGACGCTCACGGAGAAAGCCGCACCGTCGAGGGCGACACGGGCTCCACGGTGATGGAGACGGCGATCCGCAACGCGATTCCCGGCATCGAGGCCGAATGCGGCGGCGCCTGCGCCTGCGCCACCTGCCATGTCTATGTCGACGATGCCTGGATGGGAGCGGTGGGCCACGCCGAGCCGATGGAAGAGGACATGCTGGACTTCGCCTTCGACGTCCGGCCGACCTCGCGCCTCTCCTGCCAGATCCGGATCAGGGACGACCTCGACGGGCTCGTCGTGCGCACCCCCGCGCGCCAGGGCTGAGCCCGCTGACCGACGCGCGCCCGGCGCCCTGCCGTATAGCGCATTTTGCGCTGGATCATGGCGCGCGTGCTGGCAAACTCCAGAATGGTTCTGCAACCAGCCTTGGAGCATGCGATGTATAAGTCGATTCTGGTCCCCGTCGATCTCGCGGAGGCCGACCTTGCCAAGCCCGCGATCGCGGCTGCCGTATCCTTTGCCAAGGTGTCGGGCGGTGTGGTGCGGCTGGTCTATGTCCGCTCGCTGGTTCCCGTCACCTACATGGAATTCGTGCCGGCCGATTTCGATACCGAGCAGCAGCAGGATGCTGAAGCGAAGCTCGCCGAGATTGCGGCGAATGTAGACCTGCCCGCCGATCACGTCTCGGCCAAGGTGCTGATGGGCTCGGTCCATGGCGAGGTGTTGGCCGAGGCGGATGCCGCCGGCATCGACCTCATCGTGATCGGATCGCATGAGCCCGGCATGCTGGCCTATGTCATCGGCTCGAACGCGTCGGCCATCGTGCGCCGAGCCAAGTGCTCGGTGCTGGTGGTTCGCTGACCTTCAGTCCGCCCGGCCCGGAACGAGGCTGTCGGGCACTTCACCGGTCGCGAGTTCGCGCGGCCGGTTGAGGCTGACGAGCGGCCACACCTGCCAGAACGAGGCGGCGATCAGCAGGACGCCAAGCAATCCGGCATTGGTCGCGCCCTGCTGGAAGGCCCGCAGCGAGAAGACGGTCAGCATCAGCAACGACAGCGCCCCGACCAGGGCGACACCGAGCCAGAGCGGCTTCGGCCGCCCGGCGACGAAGCGGGCGCGGGGATTGGCCCGCGCGATCGCAGCCGACAGTGCCGAGACGAAGCGGTGATAGCGCGCATCGTCGCGGTCGAGATCGGTCAGAGAGCGCCACGAGAGGTTGCCGAAGGTCACGGTCCGGCCATCGCTGAGCCGCAGCTGCGTCTTGTAGCCTTTGGACGAGATGTTGCCTGGCGCATAGACGAAGCGCACCTGCTCGACGGCGCTGAGCCTGATGCTGTCGACGCGGCGTGTCCGGTCGATCTCGAGGCTGTCGCCGACGAGCTCGTAGCTGATCTCGAACCCAACCGGCTTCGGCCGCTGGCGCCAGCTTGGGGGAGGGGTGTCGTCCAGCTCTTCGTTCATGATCGTCATCGTCAACGCGCCAGAACCCTCATGGCACCGTCCAGCCCGTCGAGCGTCAGCGGGAACATGCGCCCAGCCATCAGCCCGCCGATCTGCCGGATCGACTGGGTATAGTTCCACAGGTGCTGCTGCACCGGATTGAGCCAGACCGATTTAGGAAACCTGTTCACCAGCCTGTTCATCCAGACCTCGCCGGCCTCCTCGTTCCAGTGCTCGACCGAGCCGCCGGGCATCGCGATCTCGTAGGGACTCATCGAGGCATCCCCGACGAAGACGAGGCGGTAGTCGGAGGGGTAGGTGCGCAGAACGTCCCAGGTCGGGATGACCTGATCATGCCGGCGGCGGTTCTCCTTCCAGACGCGCTCATAGGGGCAGTTATGGAAGTAGAAGTGCTCGAAATGCTTGAACTCGGCCCGCGCCGCCGAGAACAGCTCCTCTGCCAGCTCGATATGCCAGTCCATCGAGCCGCCGACATCGAGGAAAAGCAGCACCTTCACGGCGTTGCGGCGCTCGGGCCTGAGCTTGACGTCGAGATAGCCGTGCTTGGCCGTCTCGCTGATCGTGTTGTCAAGGTCGAGCTCGTCGGCCGCGCCGGTGCGGGCGAAGCGGCGCAGCCGCCTCAGCGCGACGCGCAGGTTGCGCACGCCGAGCTCGCGCGTGTCGTCGAAATCCTTGAACTCGCGCTTGTCCCAGACCTTCACGGCCCGGAAGTTGCGGTTCTTGTCCTGGCCGATACGGATGCCTTCGGGATTGTAGCCATAGGCGCCATAGGGCGAGGTGCCGCCGGTCCCGATCCATTTGTTGCCGCCCTGGTGGCGGCCCTTCTGCTCCTCAAGCCGCTGTTTCAGCGTCTCCCAGAGCTTGTCCCAGCCCAGCGCGTCGATCTGCGCCTTTTCCTCGTCGGTCAGGAATTTCTCGGCAAGCTTGCGCAGCCATTCTTCGGGGATGGCTGCCTGCTCGATCGCCTGGCCCAGTGTCTCCATGCCCTTGAATACCTGAGCGAAGACCTGGTCGAACTTGTCGAGATGGCGCTCGTCCTTCACCAGCGTGGCGCGAGCGAGGTAGTAGAATTCGTCGACCTTGTGCTCGGCAAGGTCGGCCTCGACGCCTTCGAGCAGCGTCAGGTATTCGCGCAGGGTCACTGGGACCTTGGCGGCGCGCAGATCGGTGAAGAGGCGAAGGAACATGCAGCCAGCGTCATTCTCGGGCGGAGCGAAGCGTAGACCCGAGAATCGCGTCGAAGAGATGCCGGGGTCAAGCCCGAGCATGACGGCGAGACTCAAGCAGCGTCCACGCGAAGCGCGAACGCCGCTCGATCCCGAACGTTGGCTTACGCCACCGCGTCGGCGAGGTCCTTGGTGACCTTGAACTTCACGACGGTCTTGGCCGGAACCTTGATGGTCGCGCCCGTCGACGGGTTGCGGGCCTCGCGGGCCTCGCGCTTGGCGGCGGAGAGCTTGCCGATGCCGCCGAGCGTGACGTCGTCGCCGCTCTTGAGGGTCTTGGCGACGGTCGTGCCGAGAGAGGCCAGGATGGCGGAGACGTCCGCCTTGGTCTTCCCGGTCTCGTCCGCGATGGCAGCGATCAGTTCATTCTTGGTCATGAAATCCTCCTTGAGAAGGTGCTTCAGGCGTCGCGTGCTGGATGACGGCCGTTCATGCTCGTTTCCGACACGAGCGACCGCGACACATGGATGCTATTCGCGGCGCGCAACTCACGCAGTTGCCACGGTTATCGAGGAAAGACGATGCCCGCGGCGGTAGATACGCACAGAAAACGGCTTCGTTCCGTCGATACAAGGGCTGATAATGCCGCTTTTTAGGGGGACGCGTCCCGACGCGGACTTGGAGACAGGACGAGGAGCGCATCGCGCGAATCAAAACGCCGGCGGATTGGAAGCCCGCCGGCGTTGATGGAAAGCAGGATCAGGCCTGGATGCCGTCGACGTACCAGTCCATCTTGGAGAGCATCTCGTCGCTGGCCGTCTCGCCGGCTTTGAGGCGAATTTCGCCCTTCTGGTCCTTCAGCTCGCCCGTGAAGGGGTGCAGCGTCCCGGCCGAGATGCCCTTGATCACTTCGTCGGCGGCTGCGCGTGCTGCGGGCGTAACGGCGTCGTTATAGGGCGCGAGCCTAACGAAGCCATCCTTGATACCGCCCCAGACGTCGCCGGTCTTCCAGCTGCCGTCCATGACCTCCTTGACGCGCTTGATGTAGTAGCCCGACCAGTCGTCGACGATGGCCGTGAGATGAGCCTTCGGCGCGAAGGCCTTCATGTCCGACGCCTGGCCGAAGGCGAAGACGCCGCGCTGCTCGGCCGCCTGGAGCGGGGCGGCGGAGTCGGTGTGCTGGGTGATCATGTCGGCGCCCTGGTCGATCAGCGCCTTGGCCGCGTCGGCTTCCTTGGCAGGGTCGTACCAGGTCGAGGCCCAGACGACCTTGGTCTTGAAGTTCGGGTTCACCTTGCGGGCGGCGAGGTGGAAGGCGTTGATGCCCATCACCACCTCCGGGATCGGGAAGGAGGCGACGTAACCGGCCTGGCCCGTCTTCGACATGTGGCCGGCGATGGTGCCGATCACGGCGCGGCCCTCATAGAAGCGTGCGTTGTAGGTCGCGACGTTCTCGGCGCGCATATAGCCGGTGGCGTGCTCGAACTTGATCTTCGGGAACTGCTTCGCGACCTGGATGGTCGGGTTCATGAAGCCGAAGGAGGTCGCGAAGATCAGCTGGTTGCCGGCCTGGGCGAGCTGGCGCAGCGCGCGGGCCGCATCCGGGCCTTCCGCGACGTTCTCGATGAAGCTGGTCTTGATCTTCGCGCCGTATTCCTTCTCGAGCGCGAGCCGGCCCTGGTCATGCGTCCAGGTGTAGCCATGGTCGCCGATCGGGCCGACATAGATGAAGCCGACGCCGAGCGGCGCCTGCGCCGAGGCGCCGCGGCCGAGGATCGGCAAGGTGGAGGCGGCGGCCGCGCCGAAGGTCAGCCTGCGGCGGGTGATGATGCTGGTCATTGTCCTGTGAACTCCTCGTTGTCGGTTGCGGCGTCAGGACGCCGAGAAGGGTTTGCCGAGGCAGGCGGGCGCGTCGAGCCGGCCGGTCTTCCGTCCTAGCGACATCATGGTCAGAACCGCAATGGTCGCAAGGTAGGGGGCCATCGCCAGCACCTCCGGCGCGAGCCAGGTGACACCGGCTGCCTTGGCCTGCAACTCCAGCGTCATCACAGCGCCGAAGAGATAGGCGCCGAGCAGCAGGCGGCCGGGCTTCCAGGCCGAGAACACGACGAGGGCGAGCGCGATCCAGCCGCGTCCGGCCGTCAGACGGTCCGCCCACATCGGCGTCAGCGCCAGCGAGAAATAGGCGCCGCCGAGTCCCGCGAGCGCCCCGCCGAAGGCGATCGCGGCATAGCGGATCGCGATCACGGGATAGCCGATGGCATGGGCGGAGGCGTCGTTCTCGCCGACAGCACGCAGGATCAGTCCCGCGCGCGTGCGGCGCAGGAACCAGCTGACGCCCGCGACGAGTGCCAGCGAGAGATAGACGAGGATGTCGTGGCCGAAGATCACCCGCAGCAGCGGGTGTTCCGAAAGCGCCGCCGGAAACACCGGCTGCAGGCGCGTCACGGTGCGCCCGACGAAGCCCGCGCCGATGAGGGAGGAGGCGCCGATGCCGAAGATCGTCAGCGCGAGGCCGGTCGCGACCTGATTGGCCATCAGCGAGAGGGCGAGCACGGCGAAGATCATCGCGGCGGCGACGCCGGCGAATGCTGCGGCGAGGAGACCGAAGCCTGTGCTGCCGGTCGAGAAGGCGACGGCGAAGCCCGCAACCGCGCCGCACAGCATCATGCCCTCGACGCCGAGGTTGAGTACGCCGGCCTTCTCGGCGACGAGCTCGCCCAGCGCCGCGAGCAGCAGCGGCGTCGAAGCCGCGATCAGGGTCATCAGGATGGAGACGAGCATGGCCGTGGTCATGCCGCTCTCCGCTTCCAGACGATGCGCCAGCGGACCAGCACGTCGGTGGCGAGCAGCATGAACAGCAGCATCGCCTGGAACATGCCGGTCGCCGCCTGCGGCAGTCTCACCGTCGATTGCGCGATCTCGCCGCCGACATAGGTCGCGGCCAGTACGATGCCGCCGAAGACGATGCCGAGCGGATTGAGCCGGCCGAGAAAGGCGACGATGATCGCCGTGAAGCCGTAGCCGACCGGGAATTGCGGGGTGAGTTGCCCGAACGGCCCGGCCGCTTCGAACAGCCCGGCAAGGCCGGCGAGCGCGCCGCTGATCAGCAGCGTTGCCCAGGTCGTGCGCGCAGCGCTGAAGCCGCCATGGCGGGCGGCGGCGGGCGCGAGGCCGACGACCTTGATCGCGTAGCCCGCAGTGGTCTTCTCCATCAGCAGCCAGGCGACGATGGCGAGGATGAGCGCGACCGGGATGCCGAGATGGACGAGCGAGCCTTCGAGCACCGTCGGCAGCGTCTGGTCGGCGGTGAACATCCGCGTTTGCGGGAAGTTGAAGCCGTCCGGGTCCTTCCAGGGGCCGCGAACGAGGAAATACAGGAACTGCACGGCGACATAGGTCAGCATCAGGCTGGTCAGGATCTCGCTGACCTGCAGCTTGACGCGCAGGAAGGCGGGGATTGCGGCCCAGGCCATGCCGCCGAGGATGCCGGCCAGCACCATGGCCGGCAGGATCCACCAGCCGGTCATGTCGTAGGTCGCGAGCGCGACGCCTGTGCCGGCGATGGCGCCCATGATGTACTGGCCCTCGGCGCCGATGTTCCAGACATTGGCCCGGAAGCCGATGGCAAGTCCGAGCGCGATCATGATGAGCGGCGCGCCCTTCACGCCGATATCGGCCCAGCGCTGCGGCTCCAGGAGCGGTGTCAGGAAGATGCTCCCGACCGCATGGAAACCGTCATAGCCCATCGCGGTGAAGACGATCATGCCGAGCAGCATGGTGAGCCCGATCGCGATCAGCGGGCTCAGAGCCAGCATCAGCGTGCTCGGCTCGCGGCGGCGGCGCCATTCAAGCATGAACGGCTTCCTCCGCGCCGTGGACGCCGCCCATCATCAGGCCGATCTCGTCGATGCCCAGGCTCGCGACCGGGCGCGGGGCCGAGAGGCGGCCTTCGTTGATGACGCAGAGCCGGTCGGCGAGCTCGAGCAATTCGTCGAGATCCTGCGAGATCACCACCACGGCCGAGCCCTTGGCGGCGAGGTCGACGAGCTCCTGCCGGATCGCGGCGGCAGCGCCCGCATCGACACCCCAGGTCGGTTGCGAAACGACGAGCACGGCCGGCTGCTGGCCGATCTCGCGGCCCATGATGAACTTCTGCAGGTTGCCGCCAGAAAGCGAGCGCGCCAGTGCGGCATTGCCGGTGGTCCTGACGTCGAAGAGCTTGATGACGCCGTCGGCGAAACGCTGGACGGCGCCGCGGCTGATGATGCCATGCGGCGCCAGCGGCAGCCGGTGGCGCGCGGTCAGGACACCGTTGTCGGCGAGCGAGAAATCCGGCACGGCGGCGTGGCCGTTGCGCTCTTCGGGCACGCAGGCGAGGCCGAGCGCCCGGCGCGCGCCGGCGCCTTCCAGGCCGATGGCCTTGCCGTCGAGCTTGATCGCTTCGGCATTGGCAACCAGTTGCTCGCCGGAGAGCGCGGTCAGCAGCTCCGCTTGCCCGTTGCCGGCGACGCCGGCGATGCCGAGGATCTCGCCGGCGCGCGCCTCAAACGAGACGTTCTCCAGATCGGTGCCGAAGGGCGGCTCGCCTGGCAGCGAAAGCCCCTTGGCCTCCAGCCGGACAGCACCGCCGCCGGCCGTCTTGCCATGCTCGATCTTGCGGAGCTCCGCGCCGATCATGAGCTCGGCCATGCGCTTGGTCGTTTCTGCCTTCGGATCGCAGGTCGCCACGACCCGTCCTGCCCGCAGGATGGTGGCACCGTCGCAGAGCGCTTTGATCTCATGCAGCTTGTGGGAGATGTAGAGGATCGAGCAGCCTTCCGCCGCGATCTGTCTGAGCGTCGCGAACAGGCGCTCGACCTCCTGCGGCGTCAGCACCGAGGTCGGCTCGTCCATGATCAGCAGCTTCGGCTTCTGCAGCAGGCAGCGCACGATCTCGATGCGCTGGCGTTCGCCGACCGAGAGCGTATGCACCTCCCGCTCCGGATCCAGCGGCAGCGAATAGGATTGCAGGATCGCGGCGACGCGGCGCTTCAGCTCCTCGCGGTCCACCGCTTCGTCGAGCCCGAGCGCAATGTTCTCGATCACCGTCATCGCGTCGAACAGCGAGAAATGCTGGAAGACCATGCCGATGCCGAGCTTGCGCGCGGCCTTGGGCGAAGGGATCGAGACGGGCGAGCCGTTCCAGGAGATGGTGCCCTCGTCGGCCTGCTGCACGCCGTAGATGATCTTGACCAGCGTCGATTTGCCGGCGCCGTTCTCGCCGAGCAGGGCGTGGATCTCGCCGGGCCGGACGCTCAAGCTGATGTCTTCGTTGGCTTTGACGCCGGGAAAGCTCTTCGAGATATGGGCGAGCGCCAGCCGCGGCGGCACTTCCTGCTCACGCGGCTGATTCATGTTTCGAGCGTCTCCCTTTCGCCGGCTCCCGGCGGCCAAGCAAGCAACGCACCAGCTCGGCTGCCGTCAAGGCCGCGATCACCTCCGGGCGCTTGTCGTCCACATCCGAACCGCCGATCGGGCAGGTCAGGTGCGCCAGCGTCGCACGCCGGCCACCGGCACGCAGGAAGCTGGCCTCGAAACGGGCGCGCTTGGTGCCCGAGCCGATCATGCCGACATAGGCAGCGTCGCCGCGCGCCAGCGCCGACTCCGCCAGACGGTAGTCCAGCGCGTGGCTGTGCGACAGCACGACGAAAGCTGCGTTCGCCGGCGCGCTTGCGATTGCATCGACCGGATCGGCAATGCGGATGCAGGTGACGGCCGGCGGCAGCCCGCTCATGACGTCGTCGCGATCGTCGATCAGCGCAATCGAGAAGGGCAGGGGCGCCAGCGCATGGGCCAGGGCCCTGCCGGTATGGCCGGCACCGAAGATCAGGACAGGGGGCCGCGCCGCCGCCTCCGCCTTTTCGCAGGCGGCGAACAGGGCGATTTCGGCAGCTCCGGCGTGGCGCAGCGAGACGCGCACCCGCCCACCACAGCACTGCCCCATCTGCGGGCCGAGCGGAATGTCGAGCAATTGGTCCTCGGCGCCCTCGCTCAGCATATGCCGGGCGAGGTCGATGCAGTGGAACTCGAGCTGCCCGCCGCCGATCGTTCCCGCGATCGCCGTAGGGCTGACAGCCATGCAGGCGCCGGCCTCGCGCGGCGTCGAGCCTTCCGTGCCCTCGATCCGCACGAGAACGATGCCTTCATGCTGATGTCCGGTGATGAAGGCGGCGAGGGTCATGGAGAACCTCCGCCGTCATTGTGGGGCGGAGCGAAGCGCAGACCCGAGAATCTCTGGCCGGAAAAGGAGTGTTCTCGTCCCGAGATGCTCGGGTCAAGCCCGAGCATGACGCGCGAGGAGCGCAGGCCGCTTGAAAGCCTCATCGTCCCGCTTCCGCTCTTACACGCTCGACCGCGTCCAGAACCCGCTCCGGCGTCGCGGGCGCATCGAGGCGCGGGCAAATCCGGTAATCGCCGACGCTCGCGACAGCGTCGGACAGAGCGTGCAGCACCGAGATCGCCAGCATCAATGGTGGCTCGCCGACAGCCTTGGAGCGATGAATCGTCGGCTCGCGGTTCGGCGCGTTCTCCAGCAGATGCACGTTGAAGATGCGAGGCCGATCCGACGCGACGGGGATTTTGTAAGTGGACGGCGCATGCGTCCAGAGCCGGCCCTTCCTGTCCCAGACCAGTTCCTCGGTGGTCAGCCAGCCCATCCCCTGCACGAAGCCGCCCTCGATCTGCCCCTTGTCGATCGCCGGGTTCAGCGATTGCCCGCAATCGTGGAGAATATCGACGCGCTCGAACTTGTACTCGCCGGTGAGCGTATCGATCGCGACCTCGGCCGCCGCCGCGCCATAGGCGAAATAGTAGAAGGGATGACCGCGCCCGGCCTTGCGGTCCCAATGGATCTTCGGCGTCGCGTAGAAACCCGTCGCCGAAAGCTGGATGCGGGCCAGGTAGGCGGCGGCGACCAGCTCCTTGAATGCGATCTCGCGGGGGCCGATCTTCACGCGCCCTTGCAGGAAGGCGATATCCTCCGGCGCAGCCTGCCAGTGCCTCGCAGCGAAGGCCGTCAGCCGCTGCTTGATCGTCTCGCAGGCGTCGAGCGCGGCCATGCCGTTGAGATCGGAGCCGGAGGAGGCGGCGGTGGCCGAGGTGTTCGGCACCTTGCCGGTGGTCGTTGCGGTGATCTTCACCTGATCGAGCCCGATGCCGAAGGCATGGGCCACTACCTGCGCCACCTTGATGTAGAGCCCTTGCCCCATCTCGGTGCCGCCATGGTTCAGCGCAACCGTGCCGTCCGTATAGACATGCACCAGCGCCCCGGCCTGGTTGAACCAAGTCGCGGTGAAGGAGATGCCGAATTTCACCGGCGTCAGCGCAATGCCGCGCTTGATGATCGGGCTCTTGGCATTGGCTTCGCGGATCGCCGCCTTGCGTGCCTGGTAGTCGCAGCGCCGCTCCAGCTCGGCGATGACATCGGCCGCGATATTGTCCTCGACCGTCTGGTGATAGGGCGTGACGTCCCGGCCCGGGCCGCCATAGAGATTGCGTCGGCGCACCTCCAGCGGGTCGAGCCCGGTGGCATAGGCGACTTCCTCGATGAAGCGCTCGGCCCCGACCATGCCTTGCGGCCCGCCGAAGCCGCGGAAGGCGGTGTTCGAGCATGTGTTGGTGAAGAGCGGCTCCGAGCGGGCGCGCACCGCCGGGTAGAAATAGCAGTTATCCATGTGGAACAGCGCGCGGTCGGTCACCGGCCCCGACAGATCGGCGTTCCAGCCGCAGCGCGCGGCGTAGACAGCATCGAGCGCATGGATGCGGCCGTCATCGTCGAAGCCGATCTCGTAGTCGCAGACGAAGTCGTGGCGTTTGCCGGTGATCGCCATGTCGTCGTCGCGGTCGGGCCGGAGCTTGACTGGGCGCTTCAGTTTGTGGGCGCAGAGCGCGGCGACGCAGGCGAAGAGATTGGCCTGCGTTTCCTTGCCTCCGAAGCCGCCACCCATGCGCCGGACCTCGACCGTCACCGCATGCGAGCCGGTGCCGAGCACGGCGGAAACCATGTGCTGGACCTCGCTCGGATGCTGGGTCGAGACAAGGACGTGCATGTCCTCATCCTCGCCGGGGATCGCCAGCGCGATCTGGCTTTCGAGGTAGAAATGCTCCTGCCCGCCGATCGCCATCGAACCCTTCAGCCGGCGCGGGCTTTCGACGAGCGCGGCAGCGACGTCGCCGCGTTCGAGCTTGAGGGGCGCGGTGACGAGTTGGCCGCCCGTCTTGCGCGCCGCGGCGATGTCGATCAGCGGTACTTCCTCGGCGTATTCGGCCTTCGCCAAGACGGCGGCGTGCCGCGCCTGCTCCCGCGTTTCGGCGACGACGGCAAAGAGCGGCTGGCCGTGGAACAGGATGGCCTCGGTCGCGAAGACCGGCTCGTCATGGAGATGCGTCGAGGAGATGTCGTTGACGCCGGGAATCTCGGCCGCGGTCAGGACGGCGACGACGCCCGGCGCGGCGCGGACGGCCTTGAGATCGAGCGATATGAGCTTGCCATGGGCGATGCTGCTCGTGCCGAGATAGGCATGCAGCAGCCCTTCGGGCGCGGCGATGTCGTCGATATAGAGCGCTTCTCCCGCGACATGCTTGGAAGCGGAATCATGTGGCCGGGCAGAGCCGACCGGCCCGGTTTCCGCCACGATATCAAGCTTGCGACGCGCGTCAGCCATGGGCGGCCTCCGCCAGCAGGCCGGCGACCCGCGTTTCCGTCTCGGGCTGTGTCGTCTCGATCAGGAAGCGGCGCAGCAGGTTGCCGGCGATCTTGACCCGATAATGCGCCGAGGCGCGCATATCGTCGAGCGGCGTGAAATCCTGAGACAGGGCAGCGATTGCGGCACTGACGGCCTTTTCGTCCCAGGCTCGGCCGATCAAGGCAGCCTCGGCCGCAGCCGCGCGCTTCGGAATGCCGGCCATGCCGCCATAGGCGAGGCGGGCCTCGCTGACGCGGTCATCGCTGCCGAGCGTCAGCCGGAAGGCGCCGCAGACGGCGGAGATATCCTCGTCGAAGCGTTTCGAGACCTTCGAGGTGTGGAACAGCATGCCGTCTGCGAGCTTGGGGACCAGCACGGCTTCGACGAATTCGCCGGGGCGCCGGTCCTGCTTGCGATAGTCGAGGAAGAAGCTCTCGAGCGGGATGGCGCGGCGAGTCAGTTCATCCTCACCCGTCATCGCGAGCGCAGCGAAGCGATCCAGGCGCGCGCGCTCTACGTCCCCCTGGATTGCTTCGTCGCTGCGCTCCTCGCAATGACGAGAGGTCAACACCAGCGTCGCGCCCAGCGCGATCAGCGCCGGCGGCAGGTCTCCGATCGGCGAACCGTTGGCGACGTTGCCGCCGATCGTGCCGGCATTGCGCACCTGCTCGCCGCCGAAGCGCCGCATCAATTCATCGAGCTGCGGCGACAGGGCCGCGAGCGCTTCGCGCACATCGATATGACCAGCCATCGCACCGATGCGCAGATGGTCGCCCTCGTCGGTGATGGCGCGCAGCGGCTCGATCCGTCCGAGATAGATCACCGGATCGAGGCGCTTCATCGCCTTGGTGACCCAGAGTCCGACATCAGTCGCGCCCGCCACCAGCGTCGCCTGAGGATGCGCGGCGACGAGTTCGGCCAGCGTATCGACCGTCACGGGGGCGTAGAAGCGCCCGCCTTCGCCTTGCAGGGACAGCGTCTCGTCATCATTCAGGGCGATGAGGCGGCCCGCAATGGCCTCGCGCTCCTGATGGAAACGATCCGCTTCGCGCGGGGCGATCTCGTCCATGCGGCGGCCTGCGGCGATGATCGGCTCATAGCCGGTGCAGCGGCAGAGATTACCGGCGAGCGCATCCTCGATGCGCCCGACACTCGGCTCTGCTTCGTTAAGCCTGAGCGTCAGCAGCGACATCACGAAGCCCGGCGTGCAGAAGCCGCATTGCGAGCCGTGACACTCCACCATCGCCTGCTGGACCGGATGGAGGCTGCCGTCCGCCCCCTTCAGATGCTCCACGGTGAGGAGTTGGCAGCCATCCAGCGTCGGCAGGAAACGGATGCAGGCATTGATCGCCTCGTAGCGCAGCCGCCCCTTGTCGAGCCGGCCGACCACGACGGTGCAGGCGCCGCAGTCGCCCTCGGCGCAGCCTTCCTTCGTGCCGGTCATGCGCTGGTCCAGGCGCAGCCAGTCGAGCACCGTCAAGGTCGGGTCGCAGCGGTCGAGTTCGACCAGCCTGTCGCCGAGCAGAAAGCGCAACATCTCACGCATCCCGCCCGCTCCGCTCGCACAGCCATTTCATGCCTGCAGATTAGGCATGATCCGGCCTTGGCCGGAAGCTTCGATTTGGTGCAGATGTGATGTGGAATTGTGCCGGAGCTGCCCGACGTGACCGCCTCCACCTCCCTCCGCGCCCTGCGCGGCCGCCTCTTCTGGTTCGTCGACGCCCCTGAGACCGCAGGCGAGGGCGCGCATCGCTATGTCGAGGACGGGCTGCTGGTCGTCGAGAACGGGCTGGTCAAGGCGGCAGGCGAGGCGCGGGAACTGCTGCGGACGCTGCCGGCCGATGCCGAGGTCGTCGATCACCGCCCGCATCTGATCATGCCGGGCTTGATCGACGCTCACATCCACATGCCGCAGACTCAGGTCATCGCCTCCTATGGTGCGCAGCTGATGGAGTGGCTGAACAAATACACCTTCGTCGAGGAGCAGAAGCTCGCCCAGCAGGGGCATGCCGAAAAGCTCTCGCGCTTCTTCCTCGACGAGCTTCTGGCCAACGGCACCACCACGGCGGCGGTCTATTGCTCGGTCCATCCGCGATCGGCGGAGGCCTTCTTCGCCGAATCGGAGCGCCGCAACACCCGCATGATCGCCGGCAAGGTAATGATGGACCGGAATGCCCCGGAAGCGCTGACCGATACGGCCGAGAGCGGCTATCGCGATTCGAAGGCGCTGATCGCGCGCTGGCACGGCAAGGGCCGGCAACTCTACGCCGTCACACCGCGCTTCGCGATCACCTCGACGCCCGAGCAGATGGCGGCGGCCGGGAGGCTGGCGGCCGAGCATCCCGACTGCCACGTCCAGACCCATATCAACGAGAATCGGGCCGAGATCGCCTTGGCCCGTGAGCTCTTTCCGCAGGCGGCTGACTATGCCGACATCTATCGGGGCTATGGGCTGCTCGGCCCCGGAAGTCTGATGGGCCACTGCATCCACATGACTCACAATGAATGGAAGGCCTTCGCCGAGACGGGTGCGGTCGCGGTGTTCTGCCCGACCTCGAACCTGTTCCTCGGCTCAGGCCTGTTCGACTGGGCCCATGCCCGGCAACGCGGCGTGAAGGTTGCCGTCGCGACCGATATCGGCGGCGGCACCTCCTATTCGATGCTGCGGACCATGGCTGAGGCCTACAAGGTGCTGCAGCTGCAGGGCCAGTCGCTCTCGGCCTTCGCGGCGCTGCATGCGATCACGCTCGGCAATGCCGTCGCGCTCGGCCTCGATCATCTGATCGGGAGCTTCGAAACCGGCCGTGAGGCGGATGCGGTGGTGATCGATACGGCTGCGACGCGGGCTATGGCGCATCGCATGGAGACGGTGCGAGATCTGGCGGAGGAGCTCTTCGTACTCGTCACGCTCGGCGACGAGCGCAACGTCGCCGCGACCTATGTGATGGGGGAGAGGGTGGGGCGCGTGGAAGGCGCTCCCTGACGCCAGCCGTCATGGTCGGGCTTGTCCCGACCATCCACGTCTTCCCTGACCGAGGGCAGTGTTCAAGACGTGGATGCTCGCCACGAGGGCGAGCATGACGCCAAGGTCACGAGAGCTCTATCTCAGCCCAGAACGCCGCCCTTGCGGGCGTAGTCGATATAGATCTCGCGCAGGCGCTGCGCGGTCGGGCCGGGCGCGCCGTTGTGGATCGTGTGGCCGTCGATCGAGGTCACCGGCATCACCAGGCTGGTCGCGGAGGTGATGAAGGCCTCCTCGGCGTCGAGTGCCTCCTCCAGCGTGAATTCGCGCTCCTCGAAGGAGAAGCCCGATTCCGCCAGATAGGCGAGCACCGCCTTGCGGGTGATGCCCGGCAGCACCTTGTTAGAAAGCGGGCGCGAGATCAGCGTCTTGCCCTTGACGATCCAGGCTGTGGAGGAGGCGCCCTCCGTCACCACGCCGTCCTCGACCAGCCAGGCCTCCTGCGCGCCGCTCTCCAGCGCGAACTGCTTGGCGAGCACGGGCGCGAGCAGGTTGACGCTCTTGATGTCGCGGCGGGCCCAGCGCAGGTCCGGCGTCGAAACGACCTTGATGCCCGTCTTCGCCGTCGGCGCGTTCACGAAGTTGCGGGCCTGGGTGAACATCACCAGCGTCGGCTGGACATCCTTCGGGAAGGGGAAGTCGCGATCGGCTGCGCCGCGCGAGACCTGCAGGTAGATGCCGCCCTCGTCGAGATTGTTGCGCTTGATMAGTTCCTCGTGGATCGCAACCAGCTCGGCCTTCGACCAGGGCAGGTCGAGCCGGATTTCGCCGCAGGAGCGTTCGAGGCGGGCCAGATGCGCCTCGCAATCGACGAGCTTGCCGCCGATCACGGCCGAAACCTCGTAGATGCCGTCGCCGAAGATGAAGCCGCGATCGAATACGGAGATCTTGGCATCCTCCTCTGGGAGGTAGGCGCCATTGACATAGACGATACGGCTCATCGCTGCGGACCTGCTGGATGGAGAGGAACGCGCCCTTCCTAGCGAAGCTTTGCGCCGGTTGCGAGCCTCAAGGCGGGGAAACGGCCCGGCGTCTGGCGCAGGGGTCGGCAGATTTTCACAACCCATCCTTCGAGACGCGGACTTGCGTCCGCTCCTCAGGATGAGGGCTTCCTAACCAAACGAGTTTCAGGGCTTCAGGCTCAGGAACCGCGTCGGGATCGCGCCGCGCAGGTTCTGCTCGAAGCCGATGAGCTTCGGCGAGACGAGATTCTTCGTCGAATAGTGCAGCACCGGGATCCAGGGCTCTTCGGCGATGACGATGCTGTCGGCCTCGCGCAGAATGACGGCGCGTCTGGCGATGTCGAGTTCATCGGCGGCGAGCTTCATCAGCGCATCGAATTGCGGGTTGCTGTACTTGCCGATGTTGAAGCCGGCGTTGTCGCTCTGGAACAGGAACAGGAAGTTCTGCGGATCGGAGTAGTCGCCGATCCAGCCATAGCGCGCCACGTCGAAATCCCCGCCTTCGCGCAGATAGGCAAAATGCGTCCGGTAGTCGGTCTCGACGCAGCGGGTCTCGACGCCGATCGCGCGCCATTGCCCGGCGATCGCCTCGGCCGTGTGCCGATTGTTGTCGGTCGTGTTGAAGCGGAACTCGACCTGAAGCGGGATGCCGCTGCCGAAGCCGGCCGAGGCCAGGAGGCGCCTGGCCTCCTCCTCGCGCTCCAGCACCGAGGCGTAGCGGAAATCGAGCTCGGCCCGCTCACCATAATTGCCGATATGGGGCGGTACCACGCCGTAGGCCGGCAGCATCGTCCCGCCCCAGACCCGGTCGGCGATGAATTCGCGGTCGATCTGGAGCGACAGTGCCCGGCGCACGCGGGCATCGTCGAAGGGCGGCTTGGCGCTGTTGAGGATCAGGAAATACGTCGCGAGATAGGGGCCGATCCGGACCTGATCGCCAAGTCTCTGGCGCAATTGCTTGAACTGGTCGGCCGGAATGTCGGTCGTCAGGTGCAACTCGCCGGCCTGGAAGCGCCGGGCTGCTGCCACCAGATCGGAGGCCGGATAGAAGATCACCGTGTCGATCTTCACATTCGCCGCGTCGTGGAAATGCGGGTTTCGTTCGAGCCGGATATGCGAGTTCGGCGCGAACTCCTTCAGCATATAGGCGCCATTGGTGATCAGGTTCTCGGGTCGTCCCGGCTCCTGCGTCGCCCGGGCCATACTGGCGGGGTGGACGGGCAGGGCGCTCTGATGGGTCAGCAATTCGAGTAGATAGGGCGTCGGCCGTTCGAGCTTGATCTCAAGCGTCCGCTCGTCGACGGCCGAAACGCCGAGACTGTCGAGCGATGAGCCTGCCGTCGCCTTGTGGATCGGCTCGGCATTCCCAATCGGATAGAGCAGGTTGGCGTATCGGGCGCCGGTTTCCGGGTTGAGGATGCGCCGGAAGGAATAGACGAAGTCGGCGGCCCGGACCGGGTCGCCATTGGACCATTTCGCATTGGCGCGCAGGTTGAAGCGCCAGAGCTTTCCGTCCGGGCTCATCGTCCAGCTTTCGGCGACGCCGGGGACGACCTCTCCCTTCATGTTGTGGATGACGAGGCCTTCGCGCAGGTCGCGCAGCAGATGGGCTTCGGCGACCGTCGAGGTTCTGTGGGGATCGAGTGTTTCCGGGTCGCCGTCATTGCCCCGGTGGAAGACGATCCGGCCCTGGACCGCATCAGCGCGGGTCGCGGCCAGGATGGCGGCGAACGCCAGAGGTGCGGTGCGGCGCGTGACGTCGAGCATGGCAACCTCCCTCGACCGGGCGTCGTTGCGAGCGATGCCCGACAAAGGAAGTAGAACCTGCCTGAGTGAGTCTGCCAAGCGGGAAACGGCGGCGCGGCCGCGGTTTTCGCCGCCGTGAAGGTTCTGCAAAAGGGGCCAGCGGCTTCGGAGACCCAAGCAGGCTCGCCAAGGCAGGCCTGCTTGGGTTTGTCAGCAGCTGGCTACAGGCTCAGCGGTTGGCCGCCTTCGCGGCGCTCTCCTGCGCCTCGACCACCGCCACGGCGGTCATGTTGACCACGCCGCGGGCCGTGACCGAGCCAGTGAGGATATGCGCGGGCTTGGCGGTGCCGATCAGGATCGGCCCGACCGGCAGCGCATCCGCCATCACCTTCGCGAACTGGTAGGAGATGTTGGCGGCGTCGAGATTAGGGAAGATCAGGATGTTCGCCATGTCCTTCAGTGTCGAGGAAGGCAGGACGCGCTCGCGGATCAGCGGCACCAGCGCGGTATCGGCCTCCATCTCGCCGTCGCATTCCAGCTGCGGCGCGCGCTCGCGGATCAGCTTCAACGCCTTGCGCATCTTGAGCGAGGAGGGCGTATCGGCCGCCCCGAAATCCGAATGCGAGAGCAGAGCGATCTTGGGCTCGAGGCCGAAGCGCTGGACATGGCTCGCGGCAAGCACCGTCATGTCCGCGATCTCCTCGGCGCTCGGATCGTGCTTCACATGCGTGTCGGAGAGGAAGAAAGCGCCCTTGTTGGTGATGATCAGCGTCATCGCCGCGATGTCGCAGACGCCGGGCGCCAGGCCGATGATGTCCTTGATGTGCCGCAGGCGCGACATGAACCGGCCTTCTAGACCGGAGATCATTGCGTCCGCGTCGCCGCGCGCCACCGCAAGCGCCGCGATCACCGTGTTGTTGGTGCGGACAAGCGCGCGCGCCGCTTCCGGCGTGATGCCGCGCCGGCCGGCGATGTCGAGATAGGTCTGGACATAGTCGCGATAGCGCGGGTCGTCCTCGGGGTTGACGACCTGGAAATCGACGCCGGGCTTCAGCGACAGGCCGAAGCGCTGGATGCGGGTCTCGATCACGCTCGGGCGGCCGATCAGGATCGGCACGGCGAGCCCTTCCTCGAGCGCAACCTGGGCAGCGCGCAGCACGCGCTCGTCCTCGCCCTCGGCGTAGATCACGCGCTTGGGATCGGCCTTGGCCTGCTGGAACAGCGGCTTCATCAGGAAGCCGGAGCGGAAGACGAAGCGCGAGAGCTGGTCGCGATAGGCCTCGACATCGACCAGCGGCTTGCGCGCGACTCCGGTGGCCATCGCAGCCTCCGCCACGGCCGGCGCGATGCGCATGATCAGGCGCGGGTCGAAGGGATTCGGGATCAGCGAGGTCGCGCCGAAGGTCGAGGTCTCGCCACCATAGGCGCGGGCCGCGATGTCGGAGCTCGCCTCGCGGGCGAGCGCGGCGATGGCGCGCACCGCGGCGAGCTTCATCGCCTCGTTGATCGTCGTCGCCTGCACGTCGAGCGCGCCGCGGAAGATGTAGGGGAAGCAGAGGACGTTGTTGACCTGGTTGGGATAATCCGAGCGGCCGGTGCAGATCATTGCGTCCGGTCGCACGGCGAGGGCGTCCTCCGGCGTGATCTCGGGATTGGGGTTGGCGAGCGCCAGGATCAGCGGCTTCGCCGCCATGCGCTTGGCCATCTCCGGCTTCAGCACCCCGGCGGCGGAAAGGCCGAGGAAGATGTCGGCATCACCGATGACGTCGCTGAGCGTGCGGGCGTCGGTCTCCTGCGCATAGACCTCCTTCCAGCGGTCCATCAGCGTGTTGCGGCCCTTGTAGACCACGCCTTCGAGATCGGTGACCCAGATGTTCTTGCGCTGCGCACCGAGCTCGACGAGCAGGTTGGTGCAGGCCAGCGCGGCTGCGCCGGCGCCGGAGACGACGATCTTGACGTCGGCGATCTTCTTGGCGGCGAGGTCGAGGCCGTTCAGGACGGCTGCGCCGACGATGATCGCCGTGCCGTGCTGGTCGTCGTGGAAGACCGGGATCTTCATCCGGGCCTTGAGCTGCTCCTCGATTTCGAAGCACTCCGGCCCCTTGATGTCCTCGAGGTTGATGCCGCCGAAGGTCGGCTCCAGCGCCGCGACGACCTCGACGAACTTCTCGACGTTCTTCTGCTCGACCTCGATATCGAAGCAGTCGATGCCGGCGAATTTCTTGAAGAGGACGGCCTTGCCCTCCATCACCGGCTTGGAGGCCAGCGGGCCGATATCGCCGAGGCCGAGCACAGCCGTGCCATTGGTGATGACGGCGACGAGATTTTGGCGCGAGGTGAGCTCGGCGGCTTCCGACGGGTCGTCGACGATCGCCTCGCAGGCAGCCGCGACGCCGGGCGAATAGGCCAGCGCCAGGTCGCGCTGGTTGCCGAGCGGCTTGGTCGCCTGGATCTCCAGCTTACCGGGCCGGGGCTGGCGGTGATAGACGAGCGCGCCCGAGCGCAGATCGGTGGAGAGCGTGCTTTTCATGGCGCGATGGTCCCTGCGGTCCGAAGGATGCTGGTCGCGCGAAAGGCCATGCGGCGTCAAGCGGTCAGGATGCCTCGGCGGCCGCAGCGCGCGCGAAGATCGGGCTGCGGCGGATTGAATCAATTTGTGAACGAGGTGAATCGCCTTGTGAGCCGGCGATGACAACCTGTTGGCGCGACTCAGGAATCGCGGCCTTGAACCAGAGGATGGGTCGGGTGAATCGAAAGCTCAGCCGCGGGCGCGGCTCAGAACGCCTTGAAGGTGATGATCGTGTGCGTGTCGGCGATCTCGGGGATCGACTGCACCTTCTGCGCGACGAAATGGCCGATATCGACATCCGCGCCGACATGGAACTTGGCGAGGATGTCGTAGTTGCCGGCGGTCGAGTAGATCTCGGAAGCGATCTCGCGATCGGCCAGTTCGCTGGCGACCTCGTAGGTCTTGCCGAGCTTGCATTTGATCTCGACGAAGAAGGTTTGCATCGCTCGCTCCGAAACTCTGATGCGGTCTGGATAAGGCATCGGCCCGAAAAGTGGAATGCGGTTTTCGGACAAGGCCGATGCCGAAACAAAGGCGATCCTCAGAGTGGTGCGATCAAGCGCCCGCGAGCGCCGCAATGCGCCGCGTCATCGCATTGTCCGGGTCCGTCAGCCCGGCGATGACGGTGAAATGGTTGGCGCCGGGGATTTCCTCATAGCGCGTCGTCACGCCTTCCAGCCCCCAGACATCGACGAGCCGGCGGCTCTGCTTGTGGTACTCGGCGCTCTCCTCGCCCCCGACTACGGCATCCATCGTCAGCCGCGACGGCGCCGACCAGAACAGGGGGCTTTCGAGCTCGGCCGCTTGCATGTCGAGGCCGAGCGCCGTGTTGATGCTCGTCTCGGTCAGGGGTTTGAGGTTGTAGAGGCCGGAGATGCCATAGGCCGCCGGCACCAGATGCTCCGGCAGGTCGGCACCGACATTCTTCCAGCCGGTGGCGAGCATGCAGGCGCTGAGGTGGCCGCCGGCGGAATGGCCGGTCGCGACCACCGGCAGGCCGAAGCGCCGCCACAGCGCCGCCGTGGCTTGCTGCAACTCCCAGACGATATGGCCGAGCTTGACCTGCGGGCAGAGATCGTAGCCGACGACCGCGACAGGCAGGCCGAGCTGGTTCAGCCCGCGCGCCATATGCGAGAAGAAGCTCCGGTCGAGCGCCTGCCAGTAGCCGCCATGGATGAACATGACGATCGCATTGCCGCGGATCGTTTCCGGCTTGAATACGTCGTAGAGCTGCCGTTCGCCCTCGCCATAGGAGACGCCGAGCTCGCACAGCGCCGCGGCGCGGTACGCCGCGGCGTCCGTCTGCCAGCCGGCAATGATGCCGGGATGCTCCGGCACGCGGGCGCGGTTGTTGTACTCGGTCTCATAGTCCGGCGACATCGGTATCCTGCTCGGGAAGGGCACGGCTGACGGGCCTACGGTGGCAGCCGTTGGCGGTTTCCGCCAGCGCTTTTGACAGGTGGCGCGCCCGGCGCCAAAAGCGGCAATCCGCAGCAAGCGGAATCTGGAGGTCGCCATGGAAAACCCCGTCCTCGCCGAAGTCACGCGCGGCAATGTCGTCGAATCGCGTCATCGGGGGTCTGCGATTGTCGTCGATGCCGATGGCGGCGTCGTCTTCGCAGCCGGCGACATCGAGCGACCGGTCTTCCCGCGCTCGGCGGTGAAGGCGATCCAGGCCCTGCCTCTGCTGGAAAGCGGTGCTGCCGACCGTTACGGCTTGACAGAGGCGGAGATCGCGCTCGCCGTCTCCTCGCATTCCGGCGAGCCGCTGCATGCAGAGACCTCGCTCGCGATACTGAAGAAGGCCGGCCGCGACGTCGGCTGCCTGGAATGCGGCGCGCATTGGCCCATGAACGAGGCCGTGGCGCGGGCGCTGGCGAAGTCGGGCGCCGAGCCGAGCGCCCTCAACAACAACTGCTCCGGCAAGCACGCCGGCTTCGTCTGCCTCTCCTGCAGCCTAGACGAGGATCCGGCCGGCTATGTGAAGCAGGGTCATGCCGTCCAGCGGGCGGTGCGCGGCGCCCTTGAAGAGGTGACCGGCGCCGAGCATTCCAGCGTGCGCATGGGCATCGACGGGTGCTCGATTCCCTCCTACGCCGTGCCGCTCAAGGCGCTGGCGCTCGGCTTTGCGCGCTTCGGCACCGGTCGCGGCTTCGGTCCCGAACGGGCCAAGGCCGCCGCGCGCATCCGAGCTGCTGCGGCCGGGCATCCCTTCATGGTCGCGGGCACTGGGCGGTACGACACGCGGCTGATGGGCCTGCTGGGCGCCCGCGCCTTTACCAAGACCGGGGCCGAGGGCGTCTACTGCGCCGCGCTGCCGGAGCTCGGCTATGGCATTGCGCTGAAATGCGATGACGGCGCTGGCCGTGCCGCGGAAGTCGCGCTCGGCGCGCTGATCGCCCGCTTCCTGCCGATGGACGAAGCGACGCAGACTGCCTTTGCGCCGCTGCGCGAGGCCGTCCTGAAGAACTGGAACGGCATCGAGGTGGGGCGCATCCGCGCCCCGGCGGCCTAGGATATCTCAACGCGCGGCGTTGTTCTCGATCCTGATGCCCGCCGCTTTTGCGTCGGGCGCCTTGGCGAGATCGCCGGTGACAGGTTTGCCGTATTCCGTGCCGACGATGGCGCCGTCGCGCGCCTCGTCGATGAGGTTGTTGGCGATCAGGGCGTTGCGCTCCTTCGGCACCAGCGACACCGCGATGCCGATGCCGGCCTTGCGCACGACATTGCCGGTCGCGACGAGATTGCGCATCCCCCAGGACCAGCCGAGCGAGATGCCGATCTCGCTCGCATTCTCGATGACGTTGCCGGTCACGGCCGCTTCGGCCTCGACATGGACGCCGATGCCGCCGATCGGCTCCCTGCCGTTCGGCGCGATGGCGCGCCGGGCATTGCGGATGATGTTGTTGGCGAAAACCGCCATTCGCCCGCCATGGTCGAGATTGGTGATGTTGGCGCCCTGCGCGCAGTCCTCGATCAGATTATTGGCCATGATCGCACCCTCGAAGGCGAATTCGGCGTAGAGCGCCACTTCGCCGCAGCGGCGGCCCTGATTGCCGAGGATCTGCACGCCGGAGCCGGAATTGTTGCGGATGAAGGTCATGGCGCAGTCGCGCAGCTGGTTGCCCTCGACGATGACGCCGCCGGCCCGGTAGAGACTGATGCCGTTGCCGTTCGGCCCGTCGCCGCGGGCATCGGCGCGAATACGGCTGACGCGATTGCTGCGCAGGATCGAGCGGTCGTCGCCGGGCTGGCTCCGCCAGATCTGGATGCCATTGTTGCCGCAGTCCTCGACATCGTTCTGTTCGATAACGAGGCCCAGCGAATCGAGCGAGAACAGGGCGGAATCGCGCATGGCGTGGAAGCGGCTGGTCGTGATGCGCCCGCCGCAGCGGTGCAGGGTCAGGCCGACCGAGCCGGCCTTGGCGAAGTCGCAATCCGAGATGGTGAGCGCGCCGATGTTGTTGCCGGTGACGAGGCCTCCGCGTTGTGGCGAGGGGATGTCGAGCCCATCGAAGGCAAGGCCGGTCAGATTTGCGCGCGCGATATTGTTGGCGACAAGCAGCGGGCTGCCGTTTGCGGTCACAAGGCGGGTCTCCCCCGGCAAGCCGACGATGCTCGCGCCTTCCGGCAGCTGGACTGAGCCGAGACGATAACGCCCGGGCGGCACCATGAGCGGCGCATTGCGCTTCACCGCTTCGTTTACCGCCGCCTGGAACCGCCCTGACTGATCCTCCGATGCGCCCGGCCGCAGCCCGAACTGGCTGGCGTCCAGACCGAGATGGCCGAGTGGGCCGCGGGGCGGCGAAACCGATTGCGCACGGGCCGGCAGGTGGAACACAGCCGGGCCGACCAGGCCGGCAGCCAGGAAACCGCGCCGCGAAAGCACCATGGAACCTCCCCTTCGGTTCCGCCACGATCAAGCGGCGTGCCAGCTCTGCTGTCCCGATTTGGAACCGCCGCCGCCAAGAACACGCAAGATGCGGCGGGCGTCGGCTAGAGCCCGAGCGCCCGGGCGATCTCCTCGGCGGCAAGCGTCGGGGCGAGCTTGCCGGAGGAGACTGCGGCCTCGAGCTCCGGCGTGCGCGCCTTCAGGGCCGGGTCATGCCTGAGCTTGGCCTGCAACCGATCCTGCACCATCGCCCACATCCATTTGACGTCCTGGCGCCGGCGTTTCTCAGCGATCAGGCCCTTGGCCTCGAAGCGGGCGCGGTGGTCCTCGATCTTGGCCCAGAGCGCGTCGAGCCCTTCTCCGGTCAGCCCCGAGATCGTCACCACCGGCGTGCTCCACAGCGTCGAGGTAGGCGCAAGGATGTGGAGCGCGGCCTTGTATTGCGCTGCGGCCGCGCGGGCTGCGGTCGCACCAGCACCGTCGGCCTTGTTGACCGCGATCATGTCGGCGAGCTCGATGATGCCCTTCTTGATGCCCTGCAACTCGTCGCCGGCATTGGGCAGCATCAGCACGAGGAAGAAGTCGGTGAGATCGGCGACTGCCGTTTCCGACTGCCCGACGCCGACCGTTTCGACCAGGATGATGTCGAAGCCGGCGGCCTCGCAGAGCAGCATCGTCTCGCGCGTTTTGGCCGCGACGCCGCCGAGCGTGCCGGAGGAGGGGGAGGGCCGGATATAGGCGTCGGGATCGACTGAGAGGCGCGCCATCCGGGTCTTGTCGCCGAGGATCGAGCCGCCGGTGCGGGTCGAGGAGGGGTCGACCGCGAGCACCGCCACCTTGTGGCCCTTGGCCGTAAGGTAGCTGCCGAGCGCGTCGATCGTCGTCGATTTGCCGACGCCCGGAACTCCGGTGATGCCGACACGGATGGCGCGGCCGGTGTGGGGCAGCAGCCGCTGGATCAATGCCTGCGCCTGCTCGCGATGGTCCGCGCGGCGCGATTCCGCCAGCGTGATCGCACGGGCCAGCGCGGCGCGTTCGCCGGCGAGGAGCGCGTCGCCGAGCGAGTCGGCAGGAGAGATGCGGTCGGCCATGCCGCCAGTTAGCAAGCCGCTGCCGAAGGCGACAAGGCATCGCCTGCGTCGTATCTGCTTCATCACTGTGTCATGCACGCATCTTGAAGATTTGCGTGGGCGGTGAGACGACTGGGCGATGATCGGCGCGGCAATGCGGTTTCGTGGTGTGGTTTTGGCATTGTTGCTGCCGCTCGCTCTCGCAGCCTGCGCGACGCCGCGCACCCTTGCGTTGAACCAGGCACCTGCCGCCGATATCGCCGGCACCGTCGAGATCTATGTCGCGACCACGCGCGAACCCTCGGCGCAGCCGGTCTATTTCAATGGAGAGCGGGCGCCCAAGCTCTCCTTCGCCCGGCTCGACATCACGGTGCCGCGCAGCCACAAGCCCGGCAATCTGGAGCTGCCGAGCTCCGGGCCGGGCGATCCGGCGAAGCATTTCACCGCGACTTATGTCCAGCGGCTCGACCTCGCGCCCGTGATCTCGGATGTGCGCAAGGAGCTCCAGAGCCGGCCGGCCGATCAGCGCGACGTGCTCGTCTTCGTCCACGGCTACAACACGAATTTCGCCGATGCGGTCTACCGCTTCGCCCAGATCGTCTATGATTCCGGCTTCAAGGGCGTGCCGGTGCTGTTCTCCTGGCCCTCGCGCGGCGAACTCCTCGCCTATCCCTATGACCGCGAGAGCGCCTACTACTCGCGCGACTTCCTCGAAGCCAGTCTGCGCGGCATCCCGCGCGATCTCGGCTCCACACGCATGGATATTCTCGCTCATTCCATGGGCACGCTGCTGACGCTGGAGACATTGCGCCAGGCCGCGATCCGCGGCGACGGGGCCTTCGGCGGCAAGCTGCGCGACGTCATGCTGGCCGCGCCCGATGTCGATCTCGACGTCTTCAAGACGCAGATGGCGCAGATCCGGCGGCCCGTCACCGTCTTCGTGTCGGCTGACGACAAGGCGCTCGACTTCTCGCGCCGCTTCGCGGGCGACAAGACCCGGCTGGGCTCCGTCTCTGCGAAGGACACGGAGATCATCGCGGAGCTGGACAAGCTCGGCGCGCGGATCATCGACCTCTCGGAGGTGTCGTCCAGCGACAGCCTGAACCACGCCAAGTTCGCTTCCTCGCCAAAAGTGGTTCAGCTCATCGGCGAGCGGCTGCGGCAGGACAAGGGTATCGGTTTCGCCGGGCCGCAATTCGGCGACCGAATCGGGGATATCGCCGGCGGCGTCGTCGGCACCGTGGGCTCGACGGTCGGGCTCGTCGTCAACGCGCCGGTGACGATCCTTTCGGGCGGGCGGTGATGTCACATGGCTGCAACGGCCGGCGATCCCCGCAGCCAGGCCGCGAGGTTGCCCCATTCTGGCCGCGTTAGCCTGCCCTTAAGGGCCGGTTGGCCATTCCGGCCTCTCACGATCGATTTTGGATGCCTGCCGCCATGCCTGTCACGAGGCGCGACTTTTCATGCCGTTCGCTGGCGCTCGCCGCGCTGCTGCCGCTCGGGCTCGCCGCCTGCGCCCAGAGCGAAGCGAGCGTCTCGCCCTTCGCCGAGCCGGAGCGTGCGGACGCCTCGGCGCTCGGCAAGGATCCGCGCCTGCTGGTCATGACAACCCGCAGATCTGTGGGCAATGTCGCGCCCTATTTCGGCACCGATCGCGGACCGCTGACCTTCGCCGAGGTGCGCCTGTCGCCGCCGGGAAGGGGGATCTCGGGGCGCGTCTCCTCCGCCGTCAGCGGCGACTGGGCCGTGCTCGGCGTTGGCCGCGAGGTGACCAACGACGCCCCGCGCGCCTTCTCGGATGCCGCCAATGGCCGCGATGTGCTGCTCTATGTGCACGGCTTCAACGAGACCTTCGAATCGGCTGCCCGCAGCGCCGGCCAGCTCTCGCATTCGCTCGAATTCCAGGGCCGCGCGGCGCTGTTCACCTGGCCGTCCGGCGGCAAGCTCTTCGACTATGCCTATGATCGAGAGAGCGCGCTTTGGTCGCGCGACGGGTTCGTCCAGAGCCTGCAGGCGCTCGTTTCCAACCCGACGGTCGGGCGCATCCATATCGTCGCGCACTCGATGGGAACCTTCCTGACGCTGGAAGGGCTGCGCGAACTGCGCGACTCCCAGGATGTCTATGCCCGTATCGGCTCGGTCGTGCTGGCCTCGCCCGATGTCGACATCGACGCCTTCGAGCAGACGGTGAAGAAGCTCGGCCCCCTGGCCCAGCGCATGACCGTCATCATCGACCCGGGCGACCGGGCACTGGCGGTCTCGGCGCGCATCGCCGGCGGCGTCGCGCGTGCCGGCGCCGCCGACCGCTCGCGGCTCGATGCGCTGGGCGTCCGCGTCGCCGACACGTCTGGCCGCGGCTGGAGCATGCTGCGTCACGACCTCTTCCTGTCGAACAGCGAGGTCACGCAGGTCGTCCGCCGCGCCATGGATCGCGGCGCCTGACGAGGCCAGCCCCTAGATCGGTGGCAGGCCGGAGCGCTTCTTGATCGTCGCCAGCGCGAAGTTGGATTCGACCGACTGGATGCATTTCAGCCGCGTCGCCTTCTGCTTCAGGAAGCGCTCATAGCCTTCGATGCCGTCGGTGACGACGCGCAGAAGATAGTCCTGCGAGCCGGTCATGAGGTAGCATTCGGCAACCTCGCTCCAGCTTTCGACCGCCTTCTCGAATTCGGTGATCTGCTCCTGGTTCTGCTGAGTCAGCCTGACCGAGACGAAGACGCTGAAGGGCAGGCCGTAGGCCTTGGGGTCGACGACTGCTGTATAGCCCTGGATGACGCCGGTCTCTTCCAGCCGCTTGAGGCGGCGCAGGCAGGGCGTCGGCGACAGTCCGACGCGCTGCGAGAGATCCTGATTGGTGATCCGCCCGTCATCGCGGAGCACCGAGAGAATCCGACGATCGATCGTATCGAGCACGATATGCTCCATTGTGCAGGTTTGTGAGCAGGAAGCTGCAATCGTGAGTTTACGGTGAGCTTCATCAACCAAGCAATGGCGCTCCGATGAGATTATTCTGAACGACAGGGATTCAGCGGCGCGGCCGGAAAAAAGGGAGACAGCCCATGAGCGATGACAGCTATCACAAGGACCGGATCGCCAATCGCCGGCTCCATCCGGAGACGTTGATGATGGGGTTCGGCTATTCGCCGGCCATGTCGGAAGGCTCGCTCAAGCCGCCGGTCTTCCTGACCTCGACCTTCGTTTTCGAGAACGCCCAGCAGGGCAAGGATTTCTTCGACTTCACCTCGGGGCGGCGCCAGCCGAAGCCGGGCGAGAAGCCGGGGCTGGTCTATTCACGCTTCAACCATCCCAACATGGAAATCCTCGAGGATCGCCTGGCGATCTGGGACGAGGCCGAGAAATGCGCCGTCTTCGCGTCCGGCATGGCCGCGATCGCCACGACCTGCTTCGCCTTCCTGCGTCCGGGTGACACGATCCTCCATTCGCGGCCGCTCTATGGCGGCACGGAGACCCTGCTCAAGAACCAGATGGGCGCCTTCGGCATCACGCCGTTCGGCTTCACCGACGGGCTCGACATCGAGCAGATGCGGGAGGTCGCCAAGGCGGCCGCCGCCAAGGGCCGCGTCGCGATGATCCTGGTCGAGACCCCGGCCAACCCGACCAATGGCCTCGTCGATCTCGCCGCCTGCAAGGCGATTGCCGATGAACTGGAGCAGTCGCAGGGCCATCGCCCGCCGGTCGTGGTCGACAACACCCTGCTGGGCCCGAAATATCAGAAGCCGCTCAAACTCGGTGCAGACCTGACCTTGCTCTCGCTGACGAAATATGTCGGCGGCCATTCCGACCTCGTCGGCGGCTCGATCAGCGGTTCCGAGGCGCTGGTGCGGCAGGTGAAGGCCTGGCGCGGCTCGCTGGGCACGCAAGCAGACCCGAACTCCTGCTGGATGCTGATGCGCTCGCTGGAGACGCTCGACATCCGCATGAGCCGCGCCAACGAGAACGCCAAGCTGGTGGCGGAATACCTCGAGAACCACCCGAAGGTCGCCAAGGTCCACTATCTCGGCAACCTCAAGGACGGTGATCCTCGCAAGCCTGTCTTCGACCGGCAGTGCACCGCGGCCGGCTCGACCTTCGCATTCGATGTCAAGGGCGGCGAGAAGGAAGCCTTCGCGCTGCTCGACAACCTGCAGATCATGAAGCTCGCCGTCAGCCTCGGGGGCACCGAGACGCTGGTCTCGCACCCCGCCGCGATGACCCATTCCGGCGTCGCCAGGGAGCTGCGTGAGGAGATCGGCCTCACCGACGCCCTGATCCGCATCTCGGTCGGCATCGAGAACATCGAGGACCTGATCTCGGATCTGGCGCAGGCCTTCGAGGCGGTTTGAGGGACATTGCCGTCATGCTCGGGCTTGATCCGAGCATCTCGGAAACCAGAATCTTCTGGTCCCGAGATTCTCGGATCGAAGCTATGCTTCGCCCGAGAATGACGATCGGGCTCAGCCGAGGCCGAGGAACAGCGCCAGAGACCGGTTCACCGTGATCATCGTTTCCGGATCGAGATAGCCGAAAGCCTGGCCGATCCGGTCGCGCCGCACGGTCATCGCCTTGTCGACCATGATCTGCGAAGCAAGGCGCAAGCCGTTCGTCGCGTCAGGCTCGACCGTCAGTCGGATCAGCGGCGCATCGACGATGTCGCTGGACATCAGCAGCAGGGTCACCGTCGCCGTCAGGTCGAACGGGTCGGCCTGGACGATCAGGGCAGGGCGGGGCTTGCCGAAATCGCCGCCGAGCGCAACGGTGACAAGGTCGCCGCGCTTCATTCAGGGCTGCCGTCCAGATCTTCCAGGGCCGCGTCAAGGAAGGCATCGAGCTCCCGATCAGTACTGTCGCTGAGGGAGACAAGGCGGGCCTGACGGCGGCATTCCTCACCGAAGCCGGGCCGCCGCGTATCGGGAATCCAGATTTGCACCGGGCGCAATCCAGCCGCCCGCAAAGCGTCGCGGCGCTTCTGGACGCGTCTAGCGGTCGAACTGGCCATGCGGGTCACTCCCGGGAATGTTACATGTAACGTTTGCCGCTGCGCTCTGCAAGGCTGGCGGATGCCGGAAAGCTAAACCCCGATCCGCCCCCAGCCCGGCAGCTTCAGCGCCGGGCTGCGCAGGTCGAGCCCGGCGACGAGGCCGAGCAGGTTGATCTCGATACCCTCGACCCAGCCGACGGTGACGCCAGCAAGGCCGTAGAGCGAGGCCTGGATGCCGGTGCGGCTCGGCGTCAGCCCGGCGAAGACGCCGTCGGCGCGCCAATCCTTGCCGATGGCGGTCGGCGGCAGCGCCTGTCCGAGTTCCGGCACCTCCGACAGCACATGCTGGACGAAACTGTTCGAGTTCGGCCCCGGCCAGGCGAGATAGCTGCCGGGGCTTGAATAGGCATAGCTCGTCACCGCCGCACGGATGCGCGGGATCAGGCGTTCGGCGGCTTTGCCCTGGATCTCGGTCACCAGCTCCGGCATGTTGCCGAACCAGTGCCCGTCGGCCTCGCGGTGGTTGACCCGGACCGGCGTGCCCCAGCCGACCACGTCGAAGCGTGTATAGGCGCTGGCGCCCCGTTCCTTCACCACGATCCAGGAATGATGCGCGAAGATTCCGCGCCAGCGCCCGACACGCGCGGCGAAGACATGCACCGTCGCTTCGGGCTCGGCGGAAGCCGCCGGCAGGAGCTTGGCGCTCGTCCAGGCGGCGCGCTGCCAGTTCGGCGCATGTGTCTGCCAGTACCACCAGCCCGCATGGCTCGCGAGCGGCAGCAGGAAGGCGACCGCGAAGAACAGCAGGAAGCGGCGGAACAGGCGCATGCGGTACGGTATGTGCATGACGGCGGAGGCCGGCAAGGCTGCGGCCGTTCACGCTTGCGTCAGGCGCAGCTTGGCTGTGCGCGGGCATCCGGTCGCGCCTTATGCCGGTTGATGCGGGGGGGAAAGCTGGTAGCGTGCGCGCGCCTGAGCTTGATGGAGGGGAAGATTGGGTAGGACTGTGAAGCGACTGACCGAGGCCATTGCCGCCTGTGCGGTCGGACTGGGACTTCTCGCCGCGCCCGCGGCCGCGCAGGACAAGCAGCTGCGCATCTTCAACTGGTCGGATTATGTCGATCCGGAGGTGCTCGATGCCTTCAAGAAGGAAACCGGCATCACCGTCGTCTACGACACCTTCGACCAGATGGAGACGGTGGAGACCAAGCTTCTGGCTGGCAAGACCGGCTACGACCTGATCGTCGTCACGGCTTCCTTCCTGCCGCGCCACATCCCGCTCGGCCTCTACCAGCCGGTCGACAAGGACAAGGCGCCGAACTTCAAGAACCTCTGGCCGGAGATCCAGACCCGGTTGTCCAAGTATGATCCCGGCAACAAATACGCCGTGAACTACATGTGGGGCACCACGGGGATTGGCTACAACGTCGCCAAGATCAAGGAACGCCTCGGCCCCGATGCCGTGATCGACAGCTGGAAGATCGTCTTCGAGCCCGAAACGCTGAAGAAGCTCTCCAACTGCGGCGTCCATGTGCTCGACGCGGTCGAGGAGATGTTCCCGGCGGCGCTGCGTTATCTCGGGCTCGATCCGGATTCGAAGAACGAGGCCGATCTCAACAAGGCCGGCGAGCTCCTGCGCAAGATCCGCCCGCACATCCAGAAGTTCCATTCCTCGGAATACATCAACGCGCTGGCGAATGGCGATATCTGCCTGGCCGTCGGATATTCCGGCGACATCCTCCAGGCGAAGAAGCGTGCCGAGGAGGCCAAGAACGGCGTCCAGATCGCCTATTCGATCCCGAAGGAAGGCGCGCTGATGTGGTTCGACTCCTTCGTGATCCCGAAGGATGCCGGCAATGTCGACGCGGCGCTGAAGTTCATCGACTTCGTCAACAAGCCCGCGATGGCGGCGAAGAATTCGGACTTCATCCAGTACGCCAACGGCAACATCGCCTCCAAGCCGCTGCTCTCGGCTGCGGTGCGCGACAACCCCGGTATCTACCCGTCCGACGCGGTGATGGCGCGGCTCTATACGATCACGCCATACGACCAGAAGGCACAGCGGCTGGTGAACCGGCTCTGGACCCGCGTGAAGACCGGCAAGTGACCGGTTCCGGACAGGTCGCCAATCCCATGAAGAAGACCTCGCCCGGCAGCGTGCGCCGGGCTTTTCAACCCTGGAACGACCCTGCGGCGAAGCCGCTGGTGGAGTTCCGGGGCGTGACCAAGCGCTTCGGCGACGTCACCGCAGTGGCCGATCTCTCGCTCGCGCTCTATCCGCGCGAGTTCTTTGCACTGCTCGGGCCCTCCGGCTGCGGCAAGACCACGCTGATGCGCATGCTCGCCGGCTTCGAAAGGCCGGATGAGGGCACGATCCTGCTCGACGGGCAGGACATCACCGGCATCCCGCCGCATCTGCGGCCGATCAACATGATGTTCCAGTCCTATGCGCTGTTCCCGCATCTCAACGCGGCCGGCAACATCGCCTATGGGCTGAAGCGCGAGGGGCTGCCGCGCGCCGAGATCGACCGACGCGTCGAGGAGATGCTGGCGCTGGTCAAGCTCTCCGGGTTTGGCGGCCGCAAGCCGCATCAGCTCTCCGGCGGCCAGCGCCAGCGCGTCGCGCTCGCCCGCTCGCTCGCCAAGCGGCCGAAGCTGCTCCTGCTCGATGAGCCGATGGCGGCGCTCGACAAGAAGCTGCGCGAGCAGACCCAGTTCGAGCTGATGGATCTGCAGAGCGAGCTCGGCCTGACCTTCATGGTCGTCACCCACGACCAGGACGAGGCGATGACGATGGCCGACCGCATGGCGGTGATGGATCACGGCAAGCTCGTCCAGATCGGTCCACCGGATGTGATCTACGAGGCGCCGGCCAACCGGCACGTCGCGGAGTTCGTCGGCGACATCAACATCTTCGAGGGCCGGGTCGAGGCCGTTGACGGCGAACTGGTGCGCGCGGACGTGCCTTTCGTCGGCACCGTCGAACTCGACGAGGAGGCGCCGGCGCTGAAGTTGGGCGACCCTCTCATCGTCGGTATCCGCCCGGAAAAGATCGAGATTGGCCATGACGAGCCGGCGCAGGCCGTCAACAAGGTCGCGGGCGAGATCTGGGACATCGGCTATCTCGGCGACTTCACCATGATCCAGGTCATGCTCGGCGGGCAGAATGATCAGGGGGAGGGCGGGCAGCTCGTCAAGGTCGCGCTCGCCAACCGCACGCGCCGGATGGCCCGGCCCTTTGCTTGGGACGACAAGGTCTGGCTCTCCTGGGACGTCGAGGCTGGCGTGGTGCTGCCGCCATGAGATGGGCGGGGAAAGCCCGGCGGAGTGGCGCGTCATTCTCGAGCGGAGCGAAGCGCAGACTCGAGAATCTCCGGCAGGCAGAGGCCCCTGCGCCATCTCCGGCAAGAGATGCTCGGGTCAAGCCCGAGCATGACGGCGGAACGACGCCATGAGAGCGGTCGCTTCGCTGCAGCGACTTGGTCGATTCGTCGTGGCCGTGCCCTATCTCTGGCTCGCGCTGTTTTTCCTTGCGCCCTTCGCCATCGTCCTGCGCATGGCTTTCTCACATGCTGCGACGGCGCTGCCACCTTATGCGCCGCATTTCGAAGGGCTGGCGCAGCTCGGCGAATTCCTGTCGCAGCTCGATATCGAGAACTTCAAGCTGCTCGGCGACGACCCGCTGTACTGGCAGAGCTATCTCTACTCCCTGCGCATCGCGGCGCTGACCACCGTCTTCGCCCTCGCGATCGGCTATCCGCTCGCATACGCCATGGCTTCGGTGCCGGCGCGCTGGCGCGGCATCCTGCTCGTCTTCGTCATCCTGCCGTTCTGGACCTCCTTCCTGATCCGCGTCTACGCCTGGATCGGCATCCTCAGGCCGGACGGGCAGCTCGACGCGGCGCTCGCCTTCCTCGGCTTCGAGGCGGAGCCGCTGCGCCTGCTCAATACCGAGGCGGCCGTGCAGCTCGGCATGGTCTATTCCTATCTGCCCTTCATGGTGCTGCCGCTCTTCGCGACGCTGGAAAAACTCGATCGCGGGCTGCTGGAAGCAGCGGCCGATCTCGGCGCCACCCCGGTTACGGCCTTCTTCACGGTGACGCTGCCGCTCTCGCTGCCCGGCATTCTCGCCGGCTCGGCGCTGGTCTTCATTCCCGCGGTGGGCGAGTTCGTCATCCCCGACCTGCTCGGCGGCCCGGACACGGTGATGATCGGCAAGGTGCTCTGGAACGAGTTCTTCTCGAATCGCGATTGGCCTCTGGCCTCGGCGGTCGCGGTCGTGCTGCTCGTCGTGCTCGTGCTGCCACTCGTCCTGCTGCAACGGGCGCGCCTGCGGCGGGAGATGGCGGCATGAACCGGCTCGGCCCTGGACTGATCCTCGCGCTGATCGTCGGCTTCGCTTTTCTCTACCTGCCGATCCTCACGCTCGTCGCCTATTCCTTCAACGCCTCGCGGCTGGTGACGGTCTGGGGCGGCTTCTCGACGCATTGGTACGGCGCCCTGATGGCCAACGAGCCGCTGCTCGACGCCGCCTGGCTTTCGATCCGCCTCGGCGTTGTCTCGGCGACGCTGGCGACGGTCCTCGGCACGCTTGCGGCGCTGGCGCTCGCCCGCCACGGCCGCTTTCGCGGGCGAACATTGTTCTCCGGCATGGTCCTGGCGCCGCTCGTGATGCCTGAGGTGGTGACGGGCCTGTCGCTGCTGCTGCTCTTCGTGGCTGTTGATGTCGAGCGCGGCTTCTGGACCGTGACGATCGCGCACGCGACCTTCGGCCTCGGCTTCGCCTGCATCGTCGTTCAGTCGCGGCTCGCCGGCTTCGATCGCTCGCTGGAGGAAGCGGCTCAGGATCTGGGTGCCACGCCCTTCGTCACCTTCTGGACCGTGACCCTGCCGCTGATCTGGCCGGCGGTGGCGGCGGCCTGGATGCTCGCCTTCACGCTCTCGCTCGACGATCTCGTCATCGCGAGCTTCGCGACGGGCCCCGGCGCGACGACGCTGCCGATGCGGCTCTATTCGGCGGTCAAGCTCGGCGTTTCGCCCGAGATCAATGCCGCCTGCACGATCATGATCGCGGCCGTGGCCGTGGTGGTGATCGCGGCGTCGCTGCTGTTGAAGCGCGAGCAGTTGTCCGGAGGTTAAACGGCGGCTGAACGGCGCCCTCAAAGCTCGTTCAGGCGGATTTTGCGAATGTCCTTCTCACGGCAGGGGAATTCTCCCCGCCACGAGACAGGACAAGGATCATGTTCCGCAATCGCGCCCGCATCGGTTTGGCGGCCCTCGCACTGGGCGGCATCGTGCTCGCCGCTTCCACCTTCGCCGGAACAGGAAACGCCCAGGCTTTCGGCGACCGTTACGAACGCGCCTATGAGCGCCCGGCTTATGGCGCCGATTGGCGGCCTGCGCCGCCCGCCGTCCACGGCTTCTGGGGGCAGCGCCGCTGGCATCGCTACTATGACGGCTACGGCATGCGGTCGCCCCCGCCGCGTTCCAGCTATGGTTACGGCTGGCGGTAAGTGTCGCCACGCCGGCTGTGACCATAGGGCGGGCGCGGCCTGAGGGCAGCGCCCGCCTTTTCTGTCATTCGGCGGCGGCGGTGTGCTGGGCGTAGCCGAGGCGCTGGCTGAGCTCCTCGAGCAGCTTCTCGGCCGCATCGGCGATGACCGTGCCGGGCGGGAAGATCGCCGAGGCGCCGGCCTCCATCAGCGCCTCGAAATCCTGCGGCGGGATGACGCCGCCGACCACGATCATGATGTCCGGCCGGCCTGCCTTGGCGAGCGCCGCCTTCAGTTCTGGCACGAGCGTGAGGTGACCTGCCGCGAGCGACGACACGCCGACGATGTGGACATCGTTCTCAACCGCCTGCCGCGCCGCCTCGTCCGGCGTGGCGAAGAGCGGCCCGATATCGACGTCGAAGCCGAGATCGGCGAAGGCCGAGGCGATGACCTTCTGGCCGCGATCATGGCCGTCCTGGCCCATCTTGGCGACGAGGATGCGGGGGCGGCGTCCGTCGGCTTCCTCGAACGCCTGGCACATCAACTGGACGCGCGTGACGGCTGGGTTCATCTCGCCGACCTCCCGCTTGTAGACCCCCGAGATCGCCTTGATCTCGGCCCTGTGACGACCGAACACCTTCTCCATCGCCAGCGAGATCTCGCCGACCGTCGCCTTGGCGCGCGCAGCCTTGACCGCGAGGTCGAGCAGATTGGCATTGCCGGCCGCGCCATTGGTCAGCGCGGTCAGCGTCGCCTGCACCTCGGTCTCGTCACGTTCGGCCTTGAGGCGCTTAAGCTTGTCGAGTTGCTGGGCGCGCACCGAGGCGTTGTTGACCTTGAGCACCTCGATCGAAGCCTCGTTCTCCGGCTTGAAGCAGTTGACGCCGATGATCGCCTGCTGCCCGCCGTCGATGCGGGCCTGCGTCTTGGCGGCGGCTTCCTCGATCCGGAGCTTGGGGATGCCGGCCTCGATCGCCTTGGCCATGCCGCCGAGCGCCTCGACTTCCCGGATATGGCTCCAGGCCTTCTCAGCGAGTTCCGCGGTCAGACGTTCGACATAATAGGAGCCGCCCCAGGGATCGATGATCCGGGTCGTGCCGCTTTCCTGCTGCAGCAGGATCTGGGTGTTGCGGGCGATACGCGCCGAAAAGTCGGTCGGCAGCGCCAGCGCCTCGTCGAGCGCGTTGGTGTGCAGCGACTGGGTGTGCCCCTGCGTTGCCGCCATCGCCTCGATCATCGTGCGCGGCACGTTGTTGAACACGTCCTGCGCCGTCAGCGACCAGCCCGAGGTCTGGCAATGGGTGCGCAGTGGCAGGGACTTCTCGTTCTCAGCGCCGAAATCCTTGACGAGCTTGGCCCAGATCAGCCGCGCCGCACGCATCTTGGCGACTTCCATGAAGAAGTTCATGCCGATCGCCCAGAAAAAGGACAGGCGCGGCGCGAAGATATCGACAGAAAGGCCCGCGCGCTGGCCGGCACGGATGTATTCGACCCCGTCGGCAAGCGTGTAGCCGAGCTCGAGATCCTGCGTCGCTCCGGCCTCCTGCATGTGATAGCCGGAAATCGATATCGAGTTGAACTTCGGCATATTGGCCGAGGTGAAGGCGAAGATGTCGCCGATGATCCGCATCGAGGGCGAGGGCGGATAGATATAGGTGTTGCGGACCATGAACTCCTTGAGGATGTCGTTCTGGATGGTCCCCGAGAGCTTCGCCTGCGGCACGCCCTGTTCCTCGGCCGCGACGATATAGAGCGCCAGCACCGGCAGCACCGCGCCGTTCATCGTCATCGACACGCTCATCTGGTCGAGCGGGATGCCTGAGAACAGCGTGCGCATGTCGTAGATCGAGTCGATCRCGACGCCGGCCATGCCGACATCGCCGGCGACGCGCGGATGATCCGAGTCATAGCCGCGATGAGTCGCGAGATCGAAGGCGACCGAGAGGCCCTTCTGTCCCGCGGCGAGGTTGCGTCGGTAGAAGGCGTTCGAATCCTCGGCCGTGGAGAAACCGGCATATTGCCGGATCGTCCAGGGCTGGTTGACGTACATGGTCGGGTAGGGGCCGCGCAGATAGGGCGGCAGGCCCGGCAGGCTGTCGACGAAGGGCAGCCCCTCGCGGTCGGCGGCCGTGTAGAGCGGCTTCACCGGGATATCTTCCGGCGTCAGCCAGGGGTCGGCCGCCGCTAGCTCTGCAGAGGCCGCCGTCCGGGTGGCGGAGAAGGCGAGTTTCGTGAAATCCGGGATCGCGGTCATGGTTTGCTCCCGTCGGTCCTGTCCCACCAATGGTGGAAATGATGCACCGGTCCGTGGCCGTGGCCAACCGCAACCTCGTCGGCTGCGGCGATGGCGGCGGAAATATAGCTCTTGGCGTGGCCGATCGCCTCCGGCAGCGGCAAGCCCTTGGCGAGGTTCGCCGCGATCGCAGAGGATAAGGTGCAGCCGGTGCCATGCGTGTTGCGGGTCGCAAGGCGGGGGGCGTTGAAGTGTTGGCGCGCTCCCCCGGCGAGCAGGAGCAGGTCGCTGCTGAGATCGCCGCTGCCATGGCCGCCCTTGATCAGGACATTGGCCGCGCCGAGCGCCGCGAGCTTTTCTGCCTGTTCGTCGACCGCCAGTTCCGTTTCCGCGATGCTGGAGCCGAGCAGGGCGGCAGCCTCGGGGAGGTTGGGGGTGATCAGCGTCGCGAGCGGAAAGAGATGCTTGCGGATCGCCTCGACCGCCGACGCTTCCAGAAGCCTCGCCCCCGAGGCCGCGATCATCACCGGGTCTAGCACGACGTTCTTCGCTCCGTGACGCTTCAGCCCGGAGGCGACCGTCTCGATCAGTTCGGCCGTTGCCAGCATCCCGATCTTGACCGCGCCGACATCGAGATCCTCGAAAACGGCGTCCATCTGCTGGGCGACGAAATCGCGCGGCACGGCATGGATGGCGCTGACGCCCTTCGTATTCTGCGCCGTCAGCGCCACGATGACGCTGGCGCCGTAGACCTGATGCGCCGCGAAGGTCTTCAGGTCCGCCTGGATGCCGGCGCCGCCGCTCGAATCCGAGCCGGCGATGGTGAGGGCGATGGCAGTCAAACTCATGTCTCCGGTCAGGCGCTTGCGATGGCCTGCGCGCGTTCGAGCGTCTCGACAACGTCGCAGCCCGTGAAGATGAACGATGCTACGGCGGCCTTGTTCAACGCCTCGCTCTCGGCGGGGCGCCCGGCGAGCCACACTGTTGCGCCGGCTGTGGCGAGCGCTTCGGCAGCCGCCGCGCCTTCTTCGGCATAAGACGGGTCCGAGCCGCACAGGCAGGCGAGCTTCGCACCCGAGGCGCGGAAGGCGCTGACCAGCGCGTCGAGATCGGTGGCGCCGTCCGTGGCGAAGCCGTCGCCGCTCGGCGCGGCAAGGCCACCGGCCTCAAACAGGTTGCGGGCAAAGCCGGCACGCGCGGTGAACTCGGCGACGGAGCCCAGCGTCGCCAGGAAGACGACGGGCCGCTGCGGCAGGGCATCGGCCTTGTCGCGCAGGGCCTCGAACGGCTCCGGCAATCTGACCGAGGGCAGCGCATCCGCGCGCAGGGCCTCACCGGGCGCGATCCGGGCATCGGCTCGGCCGGCGCCGCCTACGAAGGAGCGGATGAGTTCGCCCTGGTTCCGCTCGGCGAGGCTGCCGGGAGGACGCCGTTCTCTGCGGGCGACCTGCGGGACTTCCAGCACGGTCACCGCACCCTCGCCGATATTGGGGAACTCGCTGGTGCCGGTGATCGGCTCCCGGCGCGTCGCCACCGCCTTCATGCGCGCCGCCCTCTGCTCGGCGAGCGTCTTCTGCACGGAGCCGTTGGTGAGCCCGGCGACGATGCCGCGCAGGTCGCCGCTGTTCTGCCGTTCGATCTCCTGAAAGGCCAGCCAACCCTGCTGGCAGAGCGCCTGCGTCAGTGCCTCGAAGCCGCCGGCGCCGGCGGCGGGATCGGCGACGCGCCAGAGGTTGCTTTCCGCCAGGAGGATGAGCTGCGTGTTGCGCGCGACACGGCGCGCGAATGCATCGGGCAGGCCAAGCGCGGCGGTGAAGGGCTGGACGCTCAACGAATCCGCTCCGCCGACCCCGGCCGAGAAGGCGGCGACGGTGCCGCGCAGCAGATTGACCCAGGGATCGCGCCTGGTCAGCGAACGCCAGGCCGTCTCCGCATGAATCCGCGCCGGCTTCGGTGACAGGCCGCAGGCCTGCTGGATGCGGTCCCAGAGCAGCYGCGCTGCCCGGAACTTCGCGACCGTCAGGAATTCGTCGGTATCGGCGACCAGTGTGAAGGCGAGGGTGTCGCGCGCCTCTGCCAGTGAAAAACCCTGGGCTTCGAGCGTGCGCAGATAGGCGACGGCGGTGGCAAGCGCCGCGCCGAGCTCCTGCGCCTCGCTGGCGCCGGCCTCATGGTAGGGGCGACTGTCGACAGTGATGAACGGGCCGGAGAAGCCGTGGTCCTTGAGGGCGCGAATGGTCTCAGTGAGCCGGCGCCCGACCTCGGGCCATGAGACGGCAAGCGAGCCCAGCCCGGCGAAGGCGCCGATCGGGTCGAGGCCGAATTCCACGGAAAGCTCGGCCGGTGCATGGCCGCGCTTCTCGATCAGCGCCGCCAGCAGCAAGGCGTTGATGCGGCCCTCCGGGGCAGGGTCGAGCCGCAGCCGGATGAGATCGAGCATCACGCCGTCGAGCGCGGCATCGAGAGCCGCGACATCGTCGGCGACGAGGCCGTAACCGCGCGCCGCCGGCGCACCTGCAAAGCTGATCGTCAGCGTGTCGGCGCCGCCTTCCAGATCGGCCAGCGCGAGCGCCTGGGCTTCCTTCGGCTCGGGATGGTCGAGCCGGGCGGCGACATGCCAGCGCCCGGCTTCGGCGCGCAGGGCGCGCGCGGCCGAGGCGGCGGCGGGGTAGAGCGGCTCGATGCGGATGCCGTCGGCGCTGCGGCCGACGAGCTGCTTCTCGAAATCCGCGCCCTTCAGAACCTTGTCGACCGCCGCGCGCCAGACGTCATGCGACGGCGCCGGGAAGGCGTCGAGATAGGGAAGGTCGGATGGGGCAGCCGAGTTCATGCGCGCCAATGCTCCTCTTCCGCATAGTGTGCAGCCGTGGAGTGCTGATTGCCATGGGCGCGTGCGCACCGCCATCCCTACTTCGTCGCAGGGCAGGTGCAAGAATAGGGGCAGGGATACGAAAATGCCGCCGCGATTCCGCCCGAAGACGGCGCAGCGGCGGCATCAAATTCCGATTAAATCAGACGAACTGACCGAGGCCGGGAATGGCGCCCACGATCGCGCCCATCGCGTCCTCGCCGGCCTTCTCGCGGCCGACGGCGAACATTTCCTTCGAGACGCTCTGGATCTGGCCCATCGAGAGGCCCGCGCCCATCAGCTGGCCGCCGAGCGCCATCACGCCGCCGCCACCGCCCATCAGCCCGCCGATCGCGCCGAGCATGCCGCCCTTGGCGCCGCCTTCGGCATCCGCGAGCGCCTGCGCGCCCGGCAATGCCGCCATCAGCTGGCCGATCTCGGTCGCCGGACCTTCCTTCTGCAGGAAGGCGAGGATGATGCCGACCGCCTTGCGGGCGAGTTCTTCGTTGATGCCGGCCGCCGCAGCAACCCGCGTGAGCAGTTCTTCCATAGTCCCAATCCCCTCGCCAAAACGGCTTCGCCGCGAAGCCCTCCAAAAATAGTTTACATATTTACGATCTGATTCCAACGGGCTCGGGCTTCCGCCTTCTGCGTCGTTTGGTTACACCCTCCACACAGGTTCTGAGAAATCTCATAGGCGGATGCGATGGCGGATGACGGTGCGATTCTGATCGGCAAGAGTGGCAAGCCTGAAAACTTGTTGCTCAAGCTCGCCAACCGCCACGGCCTCGTGACCGGCGCGACCGGCACCGGCAAGACCGTGACGCTGCAGGTGATGGCCGAAGGCTTCGCCCGCAACGGCGTCCCGGTCTTCGCGGCCGACATCAAGGGCGATCTCTCCGGCATCGTCGCGCCCGGCGATTCCAAGCCGGCCTTCGTCAACCGGGCCAAGGAACTCGGCCTGAAATACGAGCCGGACCAGTTCACCACGGTGTTCTGGGACGTGTTCGGCGAGCAGGGCCACCCCGTCCGCGCCACGATCTCCGAAATGGGGCCGTTGCTGCTGGCGCGCCTGCTCGATCTCAACGACACGCAGGAGGGCGTGCTCAACATCGCCTTCCGCATCGCCGACGAGCAGAAGCTCCTGCTGCTCGACCTGAAGGACCTGCGCGCGATCCTGACCTTCATCGCCGAGAACGCCCAGGAGCTGACCACCAAATACGGCAACGTCACCTCGGCGACCGTCGGCACGATCCAGCGCGCGCTGCTGGTTCTGGAGAACCAGAGGGGCGATCTTTTCTTCGGCGAGCCTGCCCTCGACATCAACGACCTGATGAAGACGGATCGCGATGGCCGCGGCATCGTCAACATCCTCGCCGCCGACAAGCTGATGAACAATCCGCGGCTCTACGCGACCTTCCTGCTCTGGCTGCTCTCGGAGCTGTTCGAGCAGCTCCCGGAGGTCGGCGACCTCGACAAGCCCAAGCTCGTCTTCTTCTTCGACGAGGCGCATCTGCTGTTCAACGGCGCGCCGAAGGCGCTGCTGACGGCGGTCGAGCAGGTCGTGCGCCTGATCCGCTCCAAGGGCGTCGGCGTCTATTTCGTGACGCAGAACCCGCTCGACATCCCGGATACGGTGCTCGCCCAGCTCGGCAACCGCGTCCAGCACGCGCTGCGTGCCTTCACGCCGCGCGATCAGAAGGCGGTGCGTGCCGCCGCCGAGACCTTCCGGCAAAACCCGAAGATCAAGACCGAGGAGGCGATCAGCCAGCTCGCCGTCGGCGAGGCGCTGATTTCGATGCTGGAGGGCAAGGGCTCGCCGGAAATGGTCGAGCGCGCGCTGATCGCGCCGCCGATGGCGCAGGTCGGACCCTGTACGCCCCAGCAGCGCCAGCAGGCCATCAATGCCTCGCCCGAGAAGGGCAAATACGACACCATGATCGACCGCGAGTCGGCCTATGAAATGCTGATGAAGCGCAAGAACCTCAATCCGGACGGCTCGCCCGTCGAGGCTTCGACGGGTGGCAGCGGGGGCGGCGGTATCCTCGATACGATTGGCGGCTGGCTCGGCGGCGGCGCGCCTCAACAGCGCCCGAAGACGGGGCCTGGTTCTCGCGGCGGCCCGCTGCCGCAGAGCATGGCCGAGAAGGTCATCACCTCGGCCGCGCGCTCGGCCGCGACTTCGATCGGCCGCCAGGTCGGCACCGCCATCCTGCGGGGCATTCTCGGTTCCATGTCCGGGAAGCGCTGAGCCCGGTCGTCATTCTCGGGCGGAGCGAAGCGCAGACCCGAGAATCTCCGCCCCGAAAGGGCACTGGCGCCTCTTTCGGCAGGAGATGCTCGGGTCAAGCCCGAGCATGACGAGTTCATTATAGGAACGCTGTCGCCGCCCTTACGCCCCGGTCGCGAGGTCGAACAGCAGCTTGATGTTCAGCAGGATGATGATCGCGGCGACGAGGCCAGCGGTCAGGCTGAGCCAGCGCGGCGCCACCAGAGCACCCATCTTGCCCTTCGATGCGGTGAACATGACCAGCGGCACTACCGCGAAAGGCAGCTGCAGGCTGAGCACGACCTGGCTCAGGATGAGCAGTTTCGCCGTCTGGCTCTCGCCATAGATCAGCGTGACGGCGATCGCCGGTACGATCGCGACGAGGCGCGTCACCAGCCGCCGCATCCAGGCTGGCAGGCGGATGCGCAGGAAGCCTTCCATCACGATCTGCCCGGCCATGGTCGCGGTCACGGTCGAGTTGAGGCCGCAGCAGAGCAGGGCGATGGCGAAGAGCGAGGGCGCGATCGAAGCGCCGAGCAGGGGCTGCAGTAGTTCCTGCGCCTTGCCGAGTTCAGCGACGTCGGTATGCCCGGCTTTGTGGAAGGTCGCGGCGGCGAGGATCAAGATGGAGGCATTGATCAGCAGCGCGAAGCAGAGCGCGACGGTGGAGTCGATCGTCGCGAACTTCAGCGCCTCGCGCTTCTCCGGCAGCGTGTGGCCATAGGCGCGGGTCTGCACGATGCCGGAGTGCAGGTAGAGGTTGTGAGGCATGACAGTCGCGCCGATGATGCCGAGCGCGATGTAGAGCATGTTCGGGTTGGTCACGATCTCGGTCGTCGGCGCGAAGCCGCGGATCACCTCGCCCCAGTTCGGATCGGCGAGCGCGATCTGGATGCCGAAGCACAGCGCGATGACGCCGAGCAACGTGATGATGAAGGCCTCGATCCAGCGGAAGCCGCGCGTCTGCAGCCACAGGATGATGAACACGTCGAAGGCGGTGATCAGAACACCGATCTCGAGCGGGATGCCGAAGAGCAGATTGAGACCGATCGCCGTGCCGATCACCTCGGCGAGGTCGGTGGCGCAGATCGCCAGTTCGGCCAGCAGCCAGAGCGGCCAGGCCATATAGGGTGGATAGGCGTCGCGGCAGGCCTGGGCGAGGTCGCGCCCGGTGGCGATGGCGAGCCGCGCGCAGAGCGACTGCAGGATGATCGCCATCAAGTTCGAGACGAGCGCGACGACGAGCAGCGTGTAGCCGAACTGAGCGCCGCCCGCGAGCGAGGTCGCCCAGTTGCCGGGGTCCATATAGCCCACGGCAACGAGATAGCCCGGGCCGAAGAAGGCCAGGAACTTGCGCCAGGACGAGGAGGTCGGCGTCACCGCGACCGTTCGGAAGACGTCCGTCAGCGAAGGTTCGCCCCGAGACCGAAGCCAGATCGAGGTAGATTCCGGGGCGCCCTGCGACATGATTGGACCTTGCTGCAACTTGTTCGCAATAAGGAGTAGCTGCCGTTCCGGGTGCTGTCAATGCAGTTGCGAAGCGTTGTCAATTAGAGTTGCGACCAGGCCGGGCGGCAATGCATGATTGTGGGCTGACGCCCGTGCGGGCTCTTGCCATGATGGTGTCACCTGAATCGCTTCCGATGGCAGCCATGACCAAGCTCCCCGCTATTCTCGACCGTCTCGACACCGGGCTCGACGGTTCCCTCGAACGCCTGTCTTCCTGGCTCGAAATCCCTTCGATCGGCACCGACCCGGCGTTCAATGCGCAGACGCGCGCCGCTGCCGAATGGCTGAGGGCCGATCTTGAATCTCTCGGTTTCAAGGCCGAGCTGCGCGAGACTGGCGGCCATCCCGTCGTCCTCGCCCATCGGCCGAAGCCGGGCGCGCCGCATGCGCTGTTCTACGGCCACTACGACGTCCAGCCGGTCGATCCGCTGAACCTCTGGGATACCGATCCCTTCAAGCCGACCGTCCGCGAGCTGGAGCCAGGCCGCAAGGTCATCTCGGCTCGCGGCGCCTGCGACGACAAGGGCCAGGTCATGACCTTCATCGAAGCCGTGCGCGCGACGCTCGCCGAGACCGGCGACCTGCCGATCGGCCTGACGATCCTCGTCGAGGGCGAGGAGGAGTCCGGCTCGGTCAACCTTCCTGGCTACATCAAGGCCAATGCCGCCGAGCTGAAGGCCGACTACGCGCTGGTCTGCGACACCGGCATGTGGGACCGCGAGACGCCGCTGATCACCTCGACCCTGCGCGGCATGGTCTATCAGGAGGTGACGCTGACCGCGGCCGATCGCGACCTGCATTCGGGCCTGTTTGGCGGTGCGGCCTGCAACCCGATCCATGTGCTGACGAAAATCCTCGGCGAACTGCATGACGATAGCGGCCGCATCACCGTTCCCGGGTTCTATGAAGGTGTCCACGAGCCGACCAACGCCCAGAAGGCCGAATGGGCCGATCTCAACCTCACGGAAGAGGAGTTCCTCGGACAGGTCGGCCTGAAGCATTCCATCGGCGAGAAGGGGCGCATGCTGATCGAGCAGATCCAGTCGCGTCCGACCTGCGACGTCAACGGCATCTGGGGCGGCTATACGGGGGAGGGCAGCAAGACCGTCATTCCCGGCAAGGCCTCGGCCAAGGTTTCCTTCCGCCTCGTCGGCGATCAGGATCCGGTCAGGATCGCCGAAGCCTTCCGCCAGTTCGTCCGCGATCGGCTGCCCGAGGACGTCACGGCCGAATTCATCAGTCATTCCGGCTCCCCGGCGCTGGCGGTTCCGACGGATTCGCCGGTGCTCCAGAAGGCACGCAAGGCGCTCGCTGACGAATGGGGTGGGCGCGTGGTCTCGATCGGCAGCGGCGGCTCGATCCCCGTCGGCGGCGATTTCAAGCGGACGCTCGGCATCGACACGCTCTTCGTCGGTTTCGGCCTCGACGACGACCGGGTGCATTCGCCTAACGAGAAATATGACCTGTCCTCCTTCCACAAGGGCCAGCGTTCCTGGGCCCGTATCTTGCAGGCTCTTGGTTCATGAGATCGGTTTGCGTCTTCTGCGGTTCGAACCCGGGCAATGATCCCATCTACGCGGCGGGGGCCCGCGCCATGGGCGCCGAGATCGCCCGGCGCGGCCTGACGCTGGTCTATGGCGGCGGTGCCGTCGGGCTGATGGGCATCGTCGCCAACGCCGCGATGGAAGCCGGTGGCCAAGTCCACGGCGTCATTCCCAAGGCACTGAAGGATAAGGAGGTCGGGCATGTCGGACTGACCCGGCTCGAGGTCGTCGACACCATGCACACCCGCAAGGCGCGTATGGCCGAGCTTTCGGACGGTTTTATCGCCATGCCCGGCGGCATCGGCACCTTCGAGGAATTGTTCGAGATCTGGACCTGGGGGCAGCTCGGGATCCATGCCAAGCCGCTCGGCCTGCTCAACGTCGCCGGTTTCTACGATCCGCTGGCGACCTTCCTGGACCAGACCGTCGAAGTCGGCTTCCTGAAGCAGAGTCATCGCGCCATGGCCATGACCGACACCGAGCCGGCGACGCTGCTCGACCGGATGGAGAACTATGTTCCGGCCGCGACCTACAAATGGATCGAGAAGGAGCAGGCCTGAGTTATTCTCGCGCACTGCGTCTCCAGGTTGTAGGAATATTGTCTTGACATCGTGACGCTGATCGTGTAGAGATCAGGAACGCTCACGAAATCTGCCCGAACGAAGCCGCCGCGCCCCCAGCCGGCGGCTTTTTCGTGCCTGCCATCGGGAAGGGACGCATGGCTGAACAGGACGGCACCACGCCGCAACCGCCCTCCCAGCCGAAGCCAAAGCGGGCGACTGTCTCCCGGCGGGCGGTGGTGGGCCAACTCTGGCGCGCCGCCAAGCGCCAGATCGATGCGCATGAGGAGCATCTCGCCGACCTGCCGAAAGGCACCACTGCAAGCGAGGCCGACGCCAAGGCGCTGGCGGTCCTTGCGCGCACCGTGCGCGAGCTGGTCGCGATCGAGGAGCCTCAGGCCGCGAGGAAGGACAAGCATACGGATGAGCCTTCCGCTGCCGACGATCTGCGACATGTCGCACAGCTCCGTCAGGATCTTGCTCGACGTCTTGAAGCGCTGGCCGCTCAGGATGCGGGTGAGCCTTCTCAAGAAGCTGATGCCGACGGCGACCGCGGATGACGTCGAACTCATTCGCTGTACCTGGGACATCTGGGCACGCCCCGATCAGTTGCCGCCCGAGCCGCTGAAGCCGATCTGGCTGGTTTTGGGCGGGCGCGGCGCGGGCAAGACTCGCACTGGCGCCGAATGGGTGAAAGGCATGGCTCTGGGCCATCCGCCCTTCGCGGAGATGCCGACGGAGCGGATCGCCCTCGTCGGCGAGACACAGGGTCAGGTCCGTGACGTGATGATCGAAGGCGTCTCCGGCCTGCTCGCGATCCACACGCGCTGGGAGCGACCGACCTGGCAGCCTTCGCTGCGCCGCCTGCAATGGCCGAACGGCGCGATCGCGCAGGTCTTCTCCGCCGAGGATCCGGAGGGGCTGCGTGGCCCGCAATTCGGCGCCGCCTGGTCCGACGAGCTGGCGAAATGGCCGAACCTTCAGGAGTGCTGGGACATGCTGCAATTCGGCTTGCGCCTCGGCGACAGCCCGCGCCAGGTCGTCACCACGACGCCGCGTCCGGTGCCTCTGGTCAGACGTCTGCTGGTCGAGCCGCATGTCGCGGTCAGCCGGGCGAAGACACAGGACAACCGCTTCAACCTTGCCGCGGATTTCGTCCGAACCGTCACCGAAACCTATGGCGGGACGCGGCTTGGCCGGCAGGAGCTCGATGGCGAGATCGTCGAGGAGAGCCCGGACGCGCTCTGGACCCGCGTGATGATCGAGTCGGCTCGCGAGCGGCAGCGTCCGCCGCTCGCCCGCATCGCCGTCGCCGTCGACCCGCCGGCTTCCTCTTCACAGCGGGCCGATCGCTGCGGGCTGGTCGTGGCCGGCATCGATAGCGACGGCATCGGCCACGTGCTGGAGGATGCGACGCTCGCCGGCGCGAGACCTCATGAGTGGGCCGAGAAGGCTGTCGCGCTCTATCGCCGGCACGAGGCGGACGCGCTGGTCGTCGAGGTCAACCAGGGCGGCGAGATGGTCGAGAGCGTGATCCGCGAGGTCGATGCCGGCGTTCCCGTCGTTTCCGTCAGGGCGACGCGGGGCAAATACCTGCGCGCCGAGCCGGTCGCCGCGCTCTATGCGCAGGGCCGGGTGCGCCATGCCGGCACCTTCCCGGATCTGGAGGACGAGATGTGCGCCTTCGGGCCACGCGGCCTCGAAGGCGGCCGTTCGCCCGACCGGCTCGACGCGCTCGTCTGGGCGCTGACCCATCTGATGCTCGCGCCGAAGGGCCGGCCGCGGGTGAGGGGGATGTAAGGGTGTCATTCTCGGGCGAAGCGAAGCTTCGACCCGAGAATCTCATGACGAGACAGCGCTGGTTTCCGACATGCTCGGGTCGAGCCCGAGCATGACGGCACGTCAGAAAGCGAGATTCCCATGTTCGATTTTCTTCGCAACCTGCGCGGCGGTGCCGCGCCGGACCAGAAGCGTTCGCGCGTCGGGCCGCTGATCGCGCTGCACGAGGCTGGGCGCGCCGTCTGGACCCCGCGCGACTATGTCGCCCTGTCGCGCGAGGGCTATGAGCGCAATCCCGTGGTGCATCGCTGCGTGCGCCTGATCGCGGAAGCTGCGGCGCAGACGCCGCTCGTCGCCAAGGTCGGGGCGCGGGAGATGCCGGAGCATCCGGCGCTGGCGCTGATCGAGCGGCCCAACCCGCGCCAGTGCGGTATCGCTTTCCGCGAGATGCTGTTCGGCCATCTGCTCGTCGCGGGAAACGCCTATGTCGAGGGGGTAAGCACGGGCCGCGAGCCACGCGAGCTTTATGCGCTCAGGCCCGACCGGATGCGGGTCGTGCCCGGCCGCGACGGCTGGCCGGAGGCTTACGACTACACGGTCGGCGGCGACACGGTGCGCTTCCGGCAGGACGAGGGCGAATTGCCGCCGATCCTGCATCTGACGCTGTTCCATCCGGTCGACGATCACTACGGCCTCTCGCCGGTCGAGCCGGCGGCGAGCGCGCTCGACATCCACAACGCCGCCAGCAACTGGCACAAGGCCTTGCTCGACAATGCCGCACGGCCCTCCGGCGCGCTGGTTTATGACGGGCCGGAAGGCGCGACGCTGACCGAGGCCCAGTTCGACCGGCTGAAGCAGGAACTGGAGGATTCCTTCCAGGGCGCCCGCAATGCCGGCCGCCCGCTGCTGCTCGAAGGCGGGCTTGACTGGAAGCCGCTTTCGCTGACCCCGGCGGAGCTCGACTTCGTTGCGGCGAAGGGCGTGGCGGCGCGCGAGATCGCGCTCGCCTTCGGCGTGCCGCCGCTGTTGCTCGGCCTGCCGGGGGACAACACCCACGCCAATTTCGCCGAGGCCAACCGCGCACTCTGGCGCCAGACCGTGATCCCGCTGGTGAGGCGCACGGCGCAGTCTCTGGCGCAATGGCTTGGCCCGGCTTTCGGCGATGACCTTTTGCTGGAACCTGATCTCGACGCGGTCGAGGCACTGGCCGACGAGCGCGAGTCGCTCTGGCGGCGCCTCGGCGCGGCGAATTTCCTCGACGACGACGAGAAACGCGAGGCGGTCGGCTACGGCCGGCGCGCCTTCGGCAAGGAGCGATCATGAACCTGCTCGACCAGATCGTTACAGCCTTCATCGGCCGGGCCGATGTCGGCCATCTCGGCCTGCTGCTCTGGGCGGCGAGCGCCTCCGGCCTCGCCTGGCTCGTCCTGCGCGAACTCACGGCCGCGAACCGCCGCTTCGACGACTTCGTCCGCGAACTCAACCGCTTCAATGCACGCCACGAGGGGGACCAGTCATGAAGGGCAGTAGCGACGCGAAACCTCCGTCGAAGCGGCAGGGGGGTGGACGGGCACAACCAGCCAAGGCGCGTCCCCAAGGGGTGACGACGGAGACTTTCAGCAGCTTCGTCCGCAACCTTGCGAAGCTGGAGGGCGGGCGTCCGCGAGCCGGCAAAGGCGGGGAGGGCGGCCAATGAGCGGCTCGCATCGGCTCCCGCTCGAATCCAAGTTGCTGCCGCTGCAGCCGGCGCGCGTCATGCCGGACGGGGTCTTCGAAGGCTATGCCAGCCTCTTCCGCATCCCCGATCTCGGCAAGGACGTAGTCGAACCCGGTGCCTTCCGCGACAGTCTCGCCCGGCGTGGCCCCTCCGGCGTCAAGCTGCTCTGGCAGCACGACCCGGCCGAGCCGCTCGGCCGCTGGCTCAGTCTCGCCGAGGACAGCCGCGGCCTCTTCGTCCGCGGCAGGCTTTCGCTCGTCGTCACCCGGGCTCGCGAAATCCACGCCCTGATGCGGGAAGGCGCGATCGACGGGCTGTCGATCGGCTTCCGCCCCGAGCGCGCCCGCAACGAGCCCCGCACGGGCCTGCGCCGGCTTGAGCGCGTCGACCTCTGGGAGGTCTCGATCGTCACCTTCCCGATGCTGCCCCAGGCCCGGATCAGTGCCGTCAAGACGGCCTGGCCCCGGCCCGCTTTCGCCTGACCATCACCCTGAGGAGAAGCCATGACCCATCTCGACACTGCTCCGGAGACCAAGGCCGCCGGCGCGGATCTCGCGCTTGCCTTCGAGGACCTGCGCTACACGCTGGAGAGCTATCGCGCCGCCAATGACGAGCGCCTCGCCGGGATCGAAACCCGCCACGGCGCCGATCCGCTGACCGAGGAGAAGCTCACCCGCATCGATGCCGCGCTCGACGATACCATGCGCCGCATCGACCGGCTGACGCTGGAGCGCGCCCGTCCGTCCCTCGGACAGGACGGTCCGGCCCGCGACCCGCTCGTCGCCGAGCACAAGGCCGCCTTCGCGGCTTATGTCCGCACCGGCGAAGCCGGCGGGCTGAAGCGGCTGGAGGCCAAGGCCCTTTCCGCCGGCTCCGGCCCGGATGGCGGCTACCTGGCTCCTTCGACCGTTGAGGGCGAGATCCTGCGCCGCCTGGCCAACGTCTCGCCGATCCGTTCGCTGGCGACGGTGCGGACAATCTCGTCGGGCACCTACAAGAAGGCCTTCTCCACTACCGGCCCCGCCTCCGGCTGGGTAGCGGAGACGGCAGCGCGCCCGCAGACGGGCTCGCCCACCCTGGCTGAACTCTCCTTTCCGGCGATGGAACTCTACGCCATGCCGGCCGCGACGCAGACGCTGCTCGACGACGCCATCGTCAACGTCGACCAGTGGATCGCCGAAGAGGTCGAGAGCGCTTTCGCCGAGCAGGAGGGCGCTGCCTTCGTCAACGGCGACGGCACCGACAAGCCCAAGGGGTTCCTCGCCTATCCGAGCGTGGCCGATGCGAGCTGGGCCTGGGGCAATATCGGCGTGCTCAACACCGGTGTAGCCGGCGCCTTCGCCGCCTCGAACCCGTCCGACGTGCTGGTCGACCTGGTCTATGCGCTGAAGGCCGGCTATCGCCAGAACGCTTCCTTCGTCATGAACCGCAAGACGCAGGCCGCCGTCCGCAAGTTCAAGGACTCCACCGGGAATTATCTCTGGCAGCCGCCGGCTTCCGCCGGTGCGCCGGCGACCTTGCTCGGCTTCCCGCTGGTCGAGGCCGAGGACATGCCGAATATCGCCAACAACGCGGTCTCGATCGCCTTCGGCGATTTCCGGCGCGGCTACCTCGTCGTCGACCGGGCGGGCGTGCGGATCCTGCGCGACCCGTACTCCGCCAAGCCCTATGTGCTGTTCTATACGACCAAGCGCGTCGGCGGCGGCGTCCAGGACTTTGCGGCGATCAAGGGGCTGAAATTCGCGGTCTGAAGTTGCTCAGTGCGAAAACCACCAGCTGAAGGCAGCGCGCGGCTGGGCCGCTTCGTTCGGTTGCGCTTCGCCGCCGAATGAAAGCAGCCGCGCGCTACCCTCGGAGATCCAGCCGCGGTAATCGCTGATCGGCGTGATGGCGGTGAAGCCGCCGCAAATGCGCCGGGCGCGCGTGTTGAGCGGTCCGCTCGACCAGCTCACGATTCCCACGAGGTCCCGCGACTGCGTCGAGCCGCGCAGCACCGGGCCGCCGGAATCGCCGCGGCAGGCGCCGGCGCCCGGCGCTTCGCCGCGCGCCTCGACATCCACCGCGACCTTGACCGTGTTCTGGGTCGTATAGTTGCCGGCGTTGAGCAGCGGCGTTTCGCGCAGGCGACGGGCGGTGCGCTTGTTGTTCTCGGCCGAGAGGCCGAAGCCCGCCATGGTGACGGTTTCGCCCTGCCATAGGCCGCCGCCCAGTGTGAGCGGCTCAATGTCCTGCGGCAGCGGCTGTGCCAGTCGCAGCAGGGCGAGGTCGGTGCCGGGCTGCGTACGCGGCGTGGTGCCGGGCACGAAGCTCGGATGCGGCAGGACCGCAACCACCATCTGCCGCCGCGCCCGGAAACGGGGATCGAGGCTGACGACGCTGATCGAGCCACCGCCCATCAGGCAGTGCGCGGCCGTCAGCACGATCTCAGGCGCGATCACAGCGCCCGAGCACAACTCGCCGCGGCTGGTCTCGACCCGCACGGTCCAGGCGCGGGCGCCATGGGCATCGCGCGAGTCGGTGCCTCCGACGACAGCCAGGGCGGGCTGCGCCGTTGCGGCAGCCAGAAGGGAAAACGCGAGAGCGGCAAGCGAGCGCAGGATCATGACGTGAACCAGTGGACGGCTGATCAATCTAGGAGGTGGCGCGGCGCAGTCCAGCGTTTTCACCGGCCCCTCGACCAGCGTGCCGCTTCGCCCCATCGGGACAGTGTCGCGTCGATCCAGTGTCGCTGCGGCGCGACCAGGATGCCCTGGGTGAGGAGTCCGCAATTGCGGCCTTTCGGACCGGTCGACCAGCTGGTCACGGCGCTGATGCCGCCATCGGCGAAGATCGGTCCGCCGGAATCACCCTGGCAGGCGCTGGCGCCCGGCTGCTTGCCGACACCGGCCGGATCCGCCGCCCAGAGCAGGATGCGGCTCGGGCCATAGGGCTCGATGGCTGCCAGCGTGGCGGATCGGTATGTACCCGTGCTGCGGGCCTCGCCTTCGCGGGCGACCCCGTAACCGGCGAGCGTCACGGAGCTTCCCGCTGGAGGCAGCGGCCCGTCGATCAACTCCGCCGGGGCGAAACGCGCCGGCAGAGGCTCGGCCAGCCGGATCAGAGCGAGGTCGATCGAGCGCCGCCGGCTGCGGATCGCACCGGCATCGAACTCGGGATGCAAGCTGACTGTCGCAGGCGCGATCAGAACGGGCTCTCCCGCCTCGCGCCAATGAATGCGCAGTTCCGTTCCGCCGGCGGCGCAATGAGCGGCCGTGAGAATGGCGCGCGCCGATAGCACGATCCCGCTGCACACACCGCCGCGGGCGTTGAGGACCATCAAGGTCGAGTCGGCGGCTGGTCCGCCTTCGCGGCCGCCGACCACGGCCTGCGCGGGCAGGGGGCCGAGCCCGCAGACCGCGCTGCCGAGCGAGGCGGCGACGATCCAATTCGCGATGCGCATGAGTGCTCCTTTCCGACGGAACGCTGATAGCGCGCCGCGCTCCGCAATTGAACCGTCCAGACGATCCTTATGAAGGGGATGAACATGACGCCGCTCGCCCTGGCTCCGCCGACGGCGGAACCGGTCACGCTCAACGAGACCCGGCTATTCCTGCGCCTGGACCATAGCAACGAGGATGATCTGCTCGCCACGTTGATCACGGCCGCACGGCTGATGATCGAGGCGGCGGCGGGCCGTTGCTTGATCGAGCAGCCCTGGCGCATCGTTCTCGATCGCTGGCCCGGCAATGGCGAGATCAGGCTGCCGCTGTCACCGATCGCCCGGATCGAGGCGGCACGGGTCTACGATGTGCTCGGGGCTCCGCAACCGGTCACCGAGGCGGCGCTCACCCTGGACAGAAATGCCGACCCTCCGCTGATCCGCGTGACCGGGGAACTGCCGGAGATCGGCCGCAATCACGGCGCGATCGAGATCGACATCGTTGCCGGATACGGGGCGACGGCCGCCTCCGTTCCCGCCCCGCTGCGCCAGGCGGTGCTGAGGTTGGCCGCCCGCTGGTTCGAGGAGCGGGGCGACGTTGCCAGCCGTGACGCGCGGGCCCTGCCCAGCGCGATCGCCGCGCTGGTGGCCCCATTCCGCCGTGGAAGGCTCTGAACATGGCGAATGCTGTTCGATCTGCGATCGGCCGGCTGAGGCGTCGGCTTATTCTGGAGGCGCCGGCCTCCACGCCGGATGAGCTGGGAGGATCAACCGAAGTCTTCGAGGCGGTCGCCGCCTTCTGGGCGCAGGTCGAATGGCTCTCGGGCACCGAGCAGTGGCGCCAGGGGCGCCCGGAGCAGGTTGCGACCCACCGCGTGACGCTGCGCTGGCGCGGCGATCTCGATGCCGGCAAGCGGCTGCGCGACGGCGACCGGATCTTCGACATTCGAGCCGTTGCCGATCCCGACGGTTCGCGTCGGCGCCTCCTCTGCCTGGTGGAGGAGGTGAAGCCATGAGCGACGTGGTCCTGGCTCTGCGGGCGGCGATTCAGGCTCGCTTGACGGCCGATGCGGCGCTGACGGCGCTGATCGGTCCCGGGCGCGTCCATGATGAGGCGCCGCTCGCGACGCGCGGTCTCTATGTCGTCCATGGCGATGTCGAGGCCCGCAACGGGTCTACCGGCAGCGAGCGCGGCTGCGAGCAGGAACTCGCACTCGTCGTGTGGGCGGCGCAGAGCGCTTCCTCGCGGCAGGCCTTGGAAGCGGCAGGGCTGATCGTCGGCGCGCTCGACGACGCCGAGCTCGCTCTGGAAGGGCACTCTCTCGTCAATCTGCGTTGGCTGTCGAGCCGGCTCGCCCGCGAACCGCGCAGCGGGCTCGGCCATGTGACGATCCGCTTCCGCGCGGTCACCGAAACACTCTGACATCGGAAGGAGAAGCCGCATGGCGGCACAGAAAGGCAAGGACCTGCTGCTGAAGGCGGCGGATGGCGCCGGCGCTTTCGTCACTGTGGCGGGGTTGAGGGCGAGGCAGATCGCCTTCAACGCCGAGACCGTCGACGTGACTCATTCGGAATCGGCTGGGCGCTGGCGCGAATTGCTGGCGGGGGCGGGAGTGCGCCGTGCCAGCATCAGCGGTTCCGGCATCTTCAAGGACGAGGCCTCGGATGCCCTCGTCCGGCAGAGCTTTTTCGACGGCGTCATCCGGGACTGGCAAGTCGTCGTGCCGGATTTCGGCACGATCGGAGGTCCCTTCCAGCTGACGAGCCTCGAATATCGCGGCGACCACGCCGGAGAGGTCACGTTTGATCTCTCGCTGGAATCCGCCGGCTCGCTCGCCTTCACGGCACTCTGAGGAGGGGACGATGGTCAATCGTCATCGTGGCGAGACGACGCTCATGGTTGCGGGGGATGCCCTATCGATGAGGCTGACGTTGGGTGCGCTCGCCGAGCTCGAGCACGCCTTTGCAGTCGACAGCCTGCCGGCTCTCGGTGAGCGCTTCGTGGATGGCCGGCTCTCATCCCGCGACATTATCCGCATCATCGCAGCCGGCTTGCGGGGAGCGGGCAGGGCAATCCGGGACGAGGACGTGGCAGGCCTGTCCTTCGACGGCGGGCTGAGCGGAGCGATCAAGGCCGCGATCGCCCTGCTCGAAGCCACCTTCGGGGAGGAGGACGCCGACCGCCCTCCGCAGCCGCCGGGGGGGTGAAACCGCCGGCGGCCTTTCCCTGGAACGACGTCATGGCTTTCGGGCTCGGGCGACTGGCCTGGCCGCCAGACCAGTTCTGGGCGGCGACGCCGCGCGAGATCGCAGCCGCTCTGAACGCGCATCGCGGTGTGGCGACCAGTGCCACGGATCGCGCGGCTTTGTCGGCACTCATGGCTGCCTATCCAGACAGCTGACGGCAAGTCCTGAATCAATTTCTGAAGAGGATGATCATGGCCAGCGAAGATGGCGCCGATTCCGTCCGCCCGTCCGATCTGCGGACGATGGATACGCTGACTCAATCTCTGAACAGGTCTTCGGAAAGCTTTGGTAAATCGATCGTAAATGCCTTCTCTCGTGGCGTCGTAGAGGGCAAGCGCTTCGAGGACGTGCTGCGCAGCGTCGGCCGTTCGATGACCGACAGCCTGCTCAAGACGGCTCTGAAGCCCCTCCAGACCGGCCTGTCGAAACTACTCGGCACGGGTGTGGAAAGTCTTACGGGCCTGTTCAGCGGGGGCGTTGGCTCTTCCGGTGGGAGCGTTCCCGTCAAAGCTTTCGCGGAAGGCGGCATCGTTGCCTCCCCTTCCTATTTCCCGACGGGGCGCGGGCTCGGCCTGATGGGCGAGCGCGGTGCCGAGGCCATCATGCCCTTGTTGCGCGGCCCGGACGGCCGGCTCGGCGTGCGTGCCGCGGCCGGCGGCTCGGCGCGCCCGCTCAACGTCGTCGTTCAGGTCTCAACGCCTGACGCCGAGAGCTTCCGCCGTTCGGAAGCGCAGGTCTCGGCCGCGATCGCCCGTGCCGTCGCGCGCGGCAGCCGCGCGCTCTGAGCGGAGAGCGTGATGACCGATTTTCACGAAGTCCGTTTCCCGACAGATGTGGCGCGTGGCGCGCGGGGCGGGCCTGAACGTCAGACGCAGATCGTTACGCTCGCCTCGGGCCGCGAAGTGCGCAACAGCCGCTGGGCTCATTCCCGACGCCGCTATGACGCCGGGCTCGGTGTGCGCAGCTTCGACGCCCTGGCTGCCGTCGTCAGCTTCTTCGAGGAGCGGAGGGGCCGGCTTTATGGCTTCCGCTGGCGCGATCAGCTCGACTGGAAGAGCTCGTCGCCTTCGCGGGAGCCCGCCGCGACGGATCAAGCCATCGGGGTCGGAGATGGCGCCACGAGCGTCTTCCAGCTTTGCAAGTCCTATGGCTCCGGCCCGTCAGCCTATCGTCGCGACATCGCCAAGCCATGCGAAGGAACCGTCCGGATCGCGCTCGATGGCGTCGAACAGCCGACGGCGAACTTCGCCTGCGACACCGCCACCGGGCGCGTCACCTTTGTGCCGGGCTCGGTCCCACCACCGGATGCGACGGTGACGGCGGGCTTCGCCTTCGACGTGCCCGTGCGCTTCGACATCGATGCGATCGACGTCGATCTCTCGGCGTTCGAGGCTGGCGAGATCCCGCGCATCCCCGTCGTCGAGATACTGCCCTGAGGCTGCACCATGCGCGATATCCCTGCCGCTCTGGCCGCCCATATCGAGAGCGGGGCAACCACCTTGTGCCGCTGCTGGAGCCTGACGCGCCGCGACGGGCTCGTACTCGGCTTTACCGACCATGACCGGGCGCTTGCCTTCGACGGTCTGACCTATGCGGCGGCGACCGGGCTGGAGGCCGCGGAGGCGACGGCCGAGCTCGGCTTCGCCATCGGCGGCGGCGATGTCGCCGGCGCCTTCGCGGCATCGGGCCTGAACGAGGCCGACCTTGCGCGGGGGCTCTATGACGATGCGCGAGTCCGCATCTGGCTGGTCAATTGGGCCGTGCCCGAGCAGAGGCTGCTGCTCGAGGAGGGTTTCGTCGGCGAAGTCAGGCGCGGCGAGCACAGCTTCACGGCCGAGGTGCGCGGTTTCGCCAAGGCCTTCGATGAGGAGCGCGGGCGCCTTTACCTTCGCTCCTGCTCGGCGGATCTCGGCGATGCGCGCTGCGGCGTCGCACTGGCGCCGGTTTCTGCTGAAGTCACTGCGAGCGATGGCCGCCTGGCGCTCGCCGCCGAAGGGCTTGCTTCCTACCCGGATGGCCATTTCACCGGCGGGCGGCTCGTCTTCACCGGCGGAGCCAATGCCGGCTTCGCCACGGAGGTGAAGCGGCACGGCATCGAGGGTGATCGCGCTGTCTTCCAGCTCTGGCAGGCACCGGCCGCGGCGATCCTGGCCGGCGACGATTTCAGCGTCGCGCCGGGCTGCGACAAGAGCTTCGCCACCTGCCGGGCGAAATTCGGCAACGGCGTCAATTTCCGCGGCTTTCCGCACATGCCGACGACGGATTTCATCATCGGCGGCGTCCGCCCCGGAGACGGAGCGCTCGACGGCGGGAGCCTGTTCCGATGAGGCGCGACGAGATCGTCGAGGCGGCGCGTCTGTGGCTTGGCACGCCCTATCACCATCAGGCCTCGCTGCGCGGCGTCGGCTGCGATTGTCTCGGCCTCGTCCGAGGGATCTGGCGCGATCTGCTTGGCGATGAACCCGAGGCGCCGCCGCCCTACACGCCGTACTGGGCCGAAAGCCTGCGGCAGGAGACGCTGGCGAGCGCGGCACTGCGCCATCTCGCGCCGGTCGCGATCACGGCCGAACGACGGGGTGACGTGCTGCTCTTCCGCTGGCGTGAGCATCTGCCGGCCAAGCACTGCGCCATCCTGAGCGAGCCTGATCGCATCATCCATGCCCATGACGGGGCGGCCGTTGCCGAGGTCGCCTTCACGCCCTGGTGGCGGCGCCATCTCAGCCATGCCTTTTCCTTCCCCGGAGTGACCGACTGATGGCGACGCTTCTCCTCCAGGTCGCAGGTGCGGCGCTCGGCACCGCGCTGGGCGGACCGTTCGGCGGCGCGATAGGCCAGGCGCTCGGCGGTCTTGCCGGCGCGACGATCGATCAGGCCTGGCTCGGCAGCGCGGGCGGCAACAAGGTCGTCGAAGGGCCGCGCCTGAAGGAGGTGAACGGGCTCGCTGCGACCGAGGGGGCATCGATTCCGCGGGTCTATGGCCGGGCACGCCTCGGCGGCCAGCTCATCTGGGCGACGCGCTTCGAGGAGGAGGTCACGGTCTCGGTCAACCGCGGCAAGAGCGGTGGCAAGGGCGGCCGCTCGAAAAAGACCTATGAGACGACCTATAGCTACCACGCCAACCTCGCGATCGGCCTTTGCGAGGGGGCGATCGCCTTCATCAGGCGCATCTGGGTCGATGGTCGTGAGCTCGACGTCAGCACCGTCGCGATGCGCGTCCATCACGGGCACGAAACGCAAGAGCCCGATCCGCTCATCGCCGCGAAGGAGGCGGGCGACGCCCCGGCCTATCGCGGCCTCGCCTATGTCGTCTTTGAGCGTTTCCCGCTCGCGGATTACGGCAACCGCGTGCCCCAGTTCGATTTCGAGGTTGTCCGCGCTGTCGAGGGGTTGGGCGGCATGATCCGCGCCGTCTCGCTGATCCCGGGAGCTGGCGAGTTCGTCTATGATACGCGGCCTGTCAGCCACGAGCCCGAGCCGGGCGTCAGCGAGGGGCTGACACGCCACCAGCTCTATGGCGGGTCGGACGTCGATACCGCGCTCGGCCATCTCCTTGCGCTCTGCCCGAACCTGCGCTCCGTTTCGCTCGTGGTGTCATGGTTCGGCGACGATCTGCGCGCCGGTTCCTGCAGCGTCGCGCCGCGCGTCGAGATCCCGCACAAGCCGACAGTCGGCGCCGAATGGTCCGTCGCGGGGCTGACGCGCGCTTCGGCGCGCGCTGTCAGCCAGATCGACGGCCGCCCGGCTTTCGGCGGCACTCCCTCCGACGAGAGCATCATAGCTCTGATCCAGCGCCTGCGCTTCGATTACGGGCTCGAAGTCGTCCTCTATCCCTTCCTGATGATGGACGTCCCCGTGGGAAATGTGCTGTCGGATCCCTGGTCAGGCGGGGGGAGCCAGCCGCGCTACCCCTGGCGCGGACGGATCACCTGTGATCCGGCGCAGGGCCGCCCGGGGAGCGTGGAAGGCACAGCCGCGGCTGCGTCGCAGATCGCCGCATTCGTCGGCACGGTCGGCCCAGCCGACATGGCGCTCGCGGGCAGCGTCATCGCCTGCGCCAAGCCCGACGAGTGGTCGTATCGCCGCCAGATCATGCATTGCGCGATGCTGGCGCAGGCCGCAGGTGGCGTCGAAGGCTTCGTGATCGGTTCCGAACTGGTCGGGCTGACGCATCTGCGTGGCGCGTCCGGCTATCCGATGGCCGACCACCTCGTTGGGATCGCTGAGGACGTCAAGACCATTCTGCCCACGGCAACCCTGACCTATGCCGCCGACTGGACGGAATATGGTGCCGATGTCCGTGACGGCGGCCAGCACGTCGACTTTCCGCTCGATCCGCTCTGGGCCTCGCCGGCGATCGCCGCTGTTGGCATCGACTACTATCCGCCGCTCTCGGACTGGCGTGATTCCGGGGAACACGCCGATGCTGCCATTGCGCGCGGGCCTGCTGATCTCGCCTATCTCCGCGACCGGCTGACCGCGGGCGAAGCCTTCGACTGGTGCTATGCCGATGAAGATGGCCGCGCCGCGCAGGCGAGGTTGCCCATCACCGACGGTGCCTACGGAAAGCCTTGGCTGTTCCGGCCCAAGGACCTCCATGGCTGGTGGAACAACGCGCATATCCGGCGCTCGGGCGGTGCCGAGACCACTGCCACGCCTTTCGTGCCGGGCGCGAAGTCGATCTGGCTGACCGAGATCGGCATCCCGGCGGTGGACAAGGGCGCCAACGCGCCCAATGTCTTTCCCGATACCCGTTCAGCCGAAGGCGGCTTCCCGCCCTTCTCCAGCGGTGCGCGCGACGATCTGGTGCAGGCGCGCGGGCTGGAAGCGATCATCTCCGGTTTCGATCCGGACCGCCTCGGCTTCGATCCCGCGCGCAATCCGGTTCATCCGGTCAGCGGCATCCGCATGGTCGACCCGGCACATATTGTCGTCTGGAACTGGGACGCCCGGCCGTTTCCCGCATTTCCCGATCTTGGCGGCATCTGGGCGGACGGCGTCAATTTCGAGACGGGGCACTGGCTGAACGGCCGCCTGGAAGGTACCCCCGTCGATCGTCTCATCACCAGGCTGCTCGCCGATTTCGGCCTGCCGCCTACAGACGGCATGGCTGTCGACGGCTTCGTGGACGGCTATGTGCTCGACCGGCCGCTTTCCGCGCGCCAGGCGCTTGAACCGCTCGCTCAGACCTTCGGTTTCGATGCGGTGATGGGCGCGGGCCGCATGCGCTTCGAGGGGCGGGGTGGCAAGGTCTCGCGGCTGCTCGGCCATGACGATTTCGTTGCGGATCGCGACGGAGAGCCCTTCACGCTGCGCCGCACCCAGGAGACTGAGCTGCCGCTGGAGCTGCGCCTCGGCTTCAGCGACAGCGAAAGCGACTATCGCAAAGCCGGAAGCCGCTCACGCCGCCTTGCTGGCGCGGCGCGACGGGAGGTTGCGGTCGAGACGGCCGTCGTAACCCGCCCCGCCGAGGCCCAGCGCCTGGCCGACCAGCGCCTGCAGGAGGCCTGGGCCGGGCGCGAGACGCTGGAATGCGAGCTGTCGCCGCGTTGCCTCGACCTGGAGCCGGGGGACGTCGTCTCCGTGCCGGTCGATGCGGGCCGCCGCCTGTTCCGGATCACGCGTATCGCCGATGGCACGATCCGGCAGATCAGCGCGCGTGCCGTCGAACCCGCGATCTACGCGAGCGCAGGCGCGAAGGGCGGGCCTCGCCCTCCGCGGACGCCGCCGGCCTTGCCCGGCCGGCCTCTTGTGGTTCCGCTCGCTTTGCCGATCGTTGCGGCACAGCCACCGGCATTGCTCTCGCTCGCGGCTTTCGCATCGCCCTGGCCGGGGGCGCTGGCGATCTGGAGCGCCGACGAGGCCGGCTTGTTCGATCTCGGCGGCTTCGTCGAGGCTCCCTCGATCATTGGCGAAACGCTGACCGAGCTCCCGCCAGGGCCGCTCTGGCGAACCGATCGGCGTGCCGCGCTCGAGGTTCTGTTGCGCGGCGGCGTCATGTCGTCCGTGTCGTCGGATGCAGCGCTCGCCGGCGCCAACGCGTTGGCTCTGATTGGCGAGGACGGCGAGATCGAGATCGTCACGGTGGCGCAGGTCGATCTCATCGGTCCGCAGCGCTTCCGCCTCTCGCGTTTCGTCCGCGGAATGGCTGGATCGGAAGCGGCTGCTTCTCGCCATCTGCCGCCCGGAGCCCGTGTCGTCGTTCTCGATGGGGCGGCTGTGACGCTGACGACGGATCTGTCCGATATCGGCAAGCAGCAACGCTACCGCATTGGCCCGGCGCGCCACGATGTCGGCGACCCGACGATGACGCAGGTCACGGCAGAGGTGAGAAGCGACGCGCTGCTGCCGCTGTCCCCGGTCCGGGCGAAGGCTCGTCGTTCGGGAGCCGGCATCCGTCTGAGCTGGGTGCGGCGGACCCGCAGCGACGGTGATTCGTGGGATCTGGCCGAGGTTCCCATCGGCGAGGAGGGCGAGCGCTACGAAATCCGCGTTCTCGACGGCGAGCTGCCCATCCATGCCGAAATCGTGAATGCGCCCGAGTGGCTCTATCCGGCTGCGCAGGAGCTCGCGCATTTCGGTTCGCAGCAGGAGGAACTTTCATTGTCTTTGGCCCAGCTCAGCACAACCGTGGGGCGAGGGCGCGAATGGCGTGGACGGATCGCCATCGCGTGATTTAGTCTAGGTTGTGGTCGGGGTGATGCATTCATGGCCCATTCACGCGGATGGGATTAGCCCATGTCGATGATGCCGGTCGAACCGATCCTCGCTTTCGCGCTCATGACCTCGCCGCCGATGCCGATCATCCGCATCGACGATGCGACGCCGATGTCCTGCCTTTCCTCGGATGAAACGCGCGATGCTGTTGCCGACGGCCGGGTGATGCAGCCGGCCGAAGCCTCGCGCCATGCCCGCCATGCGGCTCCAGGCGAAGTTGTCCGCATCAGGCTCTGTCGGCAGGGCGACGATTTCGTCTATGTCGTCACGACGCTGAAACGCGACGGGCGCGTTGCACGCGTGACGCTGGAAGGACAATCCGGCAAGATTGCCACCATCCGCTGACTGCTTGCCGGCATCTGCACAAACTGGAGCGAACCCACCGTGAGACTGCTCGTCGTCGAGGACGACAAGGACCTCAACCGCCAGATCGTGACCGCTCTGGAGAACGCCGGCTACGCCGTCGACAAGGCTTTCGACGGCGAGGAGGGGCTCTATCTCGGCGAGACCGAGCCCTATGACGCCGTCATTCTCGATCTCGGCCTGCCGAAGGTCGATGGTGTCGCGGTGCTGCAGGGCTGGCGCCGGGCTGGCAAGACCATGCCGGTGCTGATCCTGACGGCGCGCGACCGCTGGAGCGACAAGGTTGGGGGCTTCGATGCCGGCGCGGACGACTATGTCGTCAAGCCGTTCCATGTCGAGGAGCTTCTGGCACGCGTCCGCGCCTTGCTGCGCCGCGCGGCCGGCCATGCCACATCGGAACTCGTCTGCGGACCGGTTCGGCTCGATACGCGGGCAAGCCGCGTGGTGGTCGATGGCAACCCGGTGAAGCTGACCTCGCACGAGTATCGGCTGCTCTCCTACCTGATGCACCATCAGGGGCGGGTCGTTTCGCGCACCGAATTGGTCGAGCACCTCTACGACCAGGATTTCGATCGCGATTCCAACACGATCGAGGTTTTTGTCGGCCGCTTGCGCAAGAAGCTCGGGGTCGACGTCATCGAGACCGTCCGGGGCCTCGGCTACATCGCCGCTGCTCCGGAAAAGGTCTGATCGCGGGAGATGGTCCTCAAATCCCATCGTTATTCGCTGGGAGCGCGGCTCTTTCTCTCGGCGGCGTTTTGCTGCGTCCTCATCCTGGTCCTGGCCGGTGTCGGCCTGACCACCTTCTACCGCCGCTCGGCCGAGCGCGGCTTCGACGAGCGGCTCTCGGTCTATATCAAGCAACTCGTCGCCGATCTCGCCGCGCCGCCCGAAACGGAGCGCCAGACGGTCGGTGATCTCGGCGAGCCGCGCTTCGACCTGCCGCTGACCGGCTGGTACTGGCAAATCACCCGCCTCGATGGCGAGCGGCCCAATGTGCGCGCGTCACGGTCACTGGTCGGTGGCCAGCTGCCGAAGCTCCTCGACCAGTCGATCGCGCCCAACAGCCGCGGTCTGCGGGAGAGCTATGTTTCCGGCCCGGACGATCGCCAGCTGCGCATTCTCGAGCGCGAGATCGATGTCGGCGAGGACGGTCGCTTCACCGTTGCCGTCGCCGCGCCGGCCGATGAGATCGAAGGCGATATCCAGGATTTCCGCTTCGCGCTGGCGATGACCTTCCTGCTGCTCGGCCTTGCGCTTGTCGCCTCGACGCTAGTCCAGGTCCGGTTCGGCCTGCGGCCGCTGGTGCGCCTGCGGACCGCCGTCGGTTCGGTAAGGACGGGCGAGAGCCCGCGCATCGCGGGCCAGTACCCGCCCGACCTCGCGCCGCTCGCGAGCGAACTCAATCAGTTGATCGACGCCAATCACGAGATTCTCGATCGCGCCCGCACGCAGGTCGGCAACCTCGCTCATGCCCTCAAGACGCCGCTCAGCGTCATGATGAACGAGGCAGGTTCGGGCGAAGGGCAACTCCCGCAGACCGTTCGGACACAGACCGCGATCATGCGGGATCAGGTCCAGTATTATCTCGATCGGGCGCGGGCCGCTGCGCTGTCCGGCGCGTTGGGCGGCGTCACCGAGGTGGTTCCGTCGCTTGAAGCGCTCCTGCGGACATTCATGAAGATCTCCCAGGACAGGGAGATCGCCGGCTCGCACGCCGTTCCGAAGACGCTGCGCTTCCGCGGCGAGAAGCAGGATTTCGAGGAAATGCTCGGAAACCTGCTCGACAATGCCTTCAAATGGGCGTCGTCGAAAGTCGAGGTCTCGCTGGAGAGTGGCAAGGCCGATGACAATGAGAAGATGGCGTTGCTGATCGACGACGATGGTCCAGGCCTCCCGCATGGTGCCATGGCGGAAGTGCTGAAGCGCGGCCGCCGGCTCGACGAGGCGACACCGGGGTCCGGCCTCGGATTGTCGATTGTCGTCGATCTCGCCAAGCTCTATGGCGGCGAGCTGACGCTGCAGCGTTCGCCGTTGGGCGGGTTGCGCGCGCGGCTCGTCTTGCCTTCGATCTAGATCAAATCCAAGCCCGCGTGACCCTTTGTCGCCATGAACTCGACCGGCCGATTCGCTAAGAACACCCTATGATGATCTGGACGATCTTTGCGGCAATGACGGGAGCGGCGATCTTCGCCTTGCTCCGGCCGCTCAGTCACGGCCAGCTTCAGGATTTCGCCGATATAGCGGATGCCAAGAGCCTCTATCGCGCGCAGCTCAAGGAGATCGACCGCGATCTCGGCCGCAAGCTGATCGCCGAGTCGGAAGCGGAAGCGACGCGTGCCGAGGCGGCGCGCCGCCTGCTGCGGGCCGCCAACGACGAGGTGGGCCCTTCGGGCGAGACCGAGCCGTCCCTGCGGCGCCGCCGTGCCAGCTCGGCCCTGATGCTGTCGGTCGTGCCGCTACTCGCCTTGCTGGTCTACGGGCTCTACGGCTCGCCGGGCTTCTCCGACCAGCCGCTGGCCGCGCGGCTCGAGAAGGCCGGGCCGCAGCAGGATTTCGCCGTTGTCCTGGCGCGTATGGAGGCCCATCTTGCGGCCAATCCGACCGACGCCAAAGGCTGGTCCCTGATCGCGCCGATCTATCTGAGACAGGGACGCTACGACGAGGCAGTCAAGGCTTTCGCGGCGACAGTTCGCTACGGCAAGCCCGACACCGATCTGCTCGCCGGGCTCGGCGAGGCCCGCATTCTCGAAGCCGGTGGCATCGTGACGGCGGCTGCGCGGGAAGCCTTGGCGGAAGCGGTCAAGCTCGACCCGAGCAACGCGCGGGCGCGCTACTATCTCGCCGTCGGCAAGGAGCAGGACGGCGATGGGGAAGGCGCGTTGTCCGCTCTGCAGCAGCTCCTCGCCGATGCGCCCCCGCAAGTGGAATGGGCCGCTGCCGTGCGCGCCCGTATCGAGCAGATGCAGGCCGATGCCGGGCGCAAGGCGGTCGCGGCTTTGCCGGAGGCCGAACGTCAGCAGGCGATCAAGGGCATGGTGGACGGCCTGGCCGCGCGGCTGGCCGGTGGCGGCGGAACGCTGCCCGAATGGAGCCGCCTGATCCGCGCCCGCGCCGTCCTCGGCGATCGGGACGCCGCGGTGCAGGCGGTGAAGACGGCGCGCGAGCGGCTGTCGCAGGATCAGGCAGCACTTGCGGCCATCGATGCCCTGGCCGATGAATTGGCCTTGAAGGAAGCCAAGCCGTGAGTGTCGCCCAGCCCACCCGCCCCATGCCGGCCAAGCGCCGCCTGACCCGGAAGCAGCGCCGCCTTGCGCTGATCGCGGCGGCCGGCGCCGTGCTGTTCTTCGCGGCCGGGCTCGTGCTCTTCGCCATGCGCGACACGATCGTGTTCTTTTACGGCCCGACGGAGATCGTCGAGAAGGGCGTAGCTCCCGGCACCCGCATGCGCCTCGGCGGCCTTGTCGAGACGGGCTCCGTCCAGCGCGGGCCGGGCCAGCGCGTCTCCTTCGCGATCACCGACAGCAAGACCGCCATGAAGGTCAGCTATGACGGGTTGCTGCCGGATCTGTTCCGCGAGGGGCAGGGCGTCGTCACCGAGGGCGTCTTCGAAGGGGCAGGGCGCTTCAAGGCGGATTCGGTGCTGGCCAAGCATGACGAGACCTATATGCCGCGCGAGGTTGCCGACACGCTGAAGAAGCAGGGGCACTGGCAGCCCGGCGGCCCCGGCGCACCCGCCGCGCCAGCGGCCAAGCCATGAGCCGGTCATGATCGTCGAGATCGGTCATTACGCGCTGGCGCTCGCGCTCGGCGTCTCCGTCATCCAGACGCTGGTGCCGTTCTGGGGCGTCGTGCGGCATGACAGGGCGCTGGCGTCGGTCGGCAGCAGCGCGGCGCTGATCAGCTTCGCGCTGGTCGCGCTGTCGTTCGCGGCATTGGTCGCATCCTATGTCCGCTCGGATTTCTCGGTGGCGAACGTCGTCGCGAACTCCCATTCGACGCAGCCGCTGATCTATAAACTCACCTCGGTCTGGGGCAACCACGAGGGCTCGATGCTGCTCTGGGTGCTGATCCTGACCCTGTTCGGGGCGCTGGTCGCGCTGTCGCGCAACTCGCTGCCGCCGCGGCTGCGGGCCGGGACGCTGGCCGTGCAGGGGCTGGTGGCCGTGGCCTTCCTCGCCTTTCTGCTGCTGACCTCGAACCCGTTCCAGCGCCTGATGCAGGCCCCGGCGGAAGGGCAGGATCTCAACCCGATCCTGCAGGACCTCGGGCTCGCGATCCATCCGCCGCTGCTCTATATCGGCTATGTCGGCTTCTCGATCACCTACGCCTTCGCCGTCGCCGCCCTGATCGACGGACGGATCGACGCGATGTGGGCGCGGGCCGTCAGGCCCTGGACGCTGCTGGCCTGGACCTTCCTGACGCTGGGCATCGCGATGGGCTCCTACTGGGCCTATTACGAATTGGGCTGGGGCGGCTGGTGGTTCTGGGACCCGGTCGAGAACGCCTCCTTCATGCCTTGGCTCGCCGGCACGGCCCTGATCCATTCGACCGTGGTGATGGAGAAGCGCGACGCGCTCAAGGTCTGGACGATCCTGCTCGCGATCCTGACCTTCTCGCTCTCGCTGCTCGGCACCTTCATCGTTCGTTCCGGCGTGCTGACCTCGGTGCACTCCTTCGCCAGCGATCCGGCGCGGGGCCTGTTCATCCTCTTCATCCTGGTCTTCTTCGTCGGCGGCTCGCTCGCACTCTTCGCCTGGCGCGCACCTCTGCTGCGGCAGGGCGGGCTGTTCGCGCCGATCTCCCGGGAGGGGGCGCTGGTCGTCAACAACATCTTCCTCGCCACGGCCTGCGCCACCGTTTTCGTCGGCACGCTCTATCCGCTCGTCCTGGAGATGCTGACCGGCGACAAGATCTCGGTCGGCGCGCCCTTCTACAACGCGACCTTCATCCCGGTGATGGTGCCGTTGCTGCTGGTCCTGCCGATCGGCCAGTCGCTCGCCTGGAAGCGCGGTGATCTGCTCGGCGCCGCGCAGCGCAATGCTGCCGCCTTCGGGGTCGCGGTGCTGACCTCACTCGCCGTGATCGCCTTCACCCGTGGCGGGCCGGTTCTGGCGCCCCTCGGCGTCGGGCTCGGCGTCTTCCTGATCCTCGGCGCGGCCGTCGATCTAGGCGAACGTATCGTCACGCGAGCCAGCGGCTGGAAGGCGGTGCTGTCGCGCGCCAAGGGCCTGCCGCGCTCTGCCTGGGGCACGGCGCTGGCGCATGCCGGCATCGGAGTGAGCATCATCGGCATCGCGGCTGCCGCCTGGAGCAGCGAGGCGATCACGGTCCTCAAGCCGGGCGAGCGGCTGACGAGCGGGCGCTATACGGTCGTGCTGGAGGGTGTCACGCCCCGGACCGGGCCGAATTTCCGCGCCGAAGTCGCCCGCTTCCAGCTCTTTTCGGGTGATCGGGAGCTCGCGCCGCTTGAGGCGTCCAAGCGCGTCTATACGGCCCGGGGAATGCCGACGACGGAAGCGGGAATTCGGACCGACGGGCTGAGCCAGGCCTATGTCAGCCTCGGCGAGGCGCAGGATGGCGGTGTCGCCGTGCGGCTCTACGACAAGCCGCTGATCCTGCTGATCTGGATCGGCTCGATCATCATGGCCATGGGTGGCTGCCTTTCGCTCACTGACCGGCGCTTCCGGCTGGCGGCTCCGAAGCGTGCCGCGCCGGCCGTGGCGGCACCGCAGCCGGCGGAGTAGGCCGATGCGCCGGATCATCCTCGCCATCGGCATCGCATTGTTTGCGGTCACGGCTGCATTGGCTGTGCAGCCCGACGAAGTGCTGCCGAACCCAGCGCAGGAGCAGCGCGCGCGCGCCATTTCCGGTGGTCTGCGCTGTCTCGTCTGCCAGAATCAGTCGATCGACGATTCCGACGCGCCGCTGGCGCGCGACCTGCGCATCCTCGTCCGGGAAAGGCTCGTCGCCGGCGACACCGACAAGGCGGTGGTCGATTTCGTCGTCGCCCGCTACGGCGATTTTGTGCTGCTGCGACCGCCGTTCAATGCGCACACGGCTTTGCTCTGGGCGGCGCCTTTTGCAATTCTGCTCTTCGCCTTCATCTTTGTCTGGCGCCTGGCCCGTCGACGCCCGGCTCCGGCCGTGGAACCCGTGCGGCTCTCGGCCGAGGAAGAGGCCAAGGTTGCGGCCTTGGTCGAGTCGGAGGACAGCCCTAGTAGGTGAGCCTGCAGGAACGCATCAGCTCCTGCGCAAAGACATGCTCGCTGGCCCCGGATACGCCATACATGACTCGTCCGTTCTGGGACGGCTGCGGGGAAGCATAAACGGCATAGATACGAGCAAAGCAGGCTGCACTGCTGCCTGAATAGCCGTGGCGGGCGGCCAGGCCGAGGCCAATACGTTGGGCAATGGCTGGGGAATGCCCGGTCCCGCCGCCTCGGGCCGTTTGCCGCGCCGCCATATCCTGCAGCCGGTCGATGCCGCAGCGGGAGCGCTGTTCCGCATTGTAGGCGGGGGTCGAGGCTGCGTACCAACCGCGCCGGCCGTTCGGCTTCTCGACGACGACCGCATGCTTCGCGAAGACGCGGGCGTAGCAGTCGGCGTTTTCATATCCCCGCGCCTGCGCCACCCGCAGTCCGGCGCTATAGGCTGAGCCCTGCTGCGCGAGGGCCGGCCCACCGAGGCAGGCCGCGACAAACGAAATTCCCCAGCTGATACGCATCGGCATCCCCCATCCCAGAGACAGGGGGCACCGCCGGGCCGGCGGCCGTCAAGACGGTGCGCGCGGTCTTGCAATTGAATCTTACGAAACCGTCATGTTCAGGCCAAAACCGCGTAAGGCGGCCGGCATCATGGTCCTCGTCACGAACAGGGGAGAAAACCCTGACGCTCACGAGGTTCAAATTATGACGACACAGAACGAGACCCGTAAGTCCATCCTCAAGCGCGGCGCCCTTCTCGCCGGCACCGCTATCCTGGGCATCGGCCTGGCCGCCGGCATCGCCGACAGCGCCCTGATGCAGAATCACAACGCTATTGCACAGCCGATCCAGCTCTCGGGCACGCAGAGCGCGCTGCCTTCCTTTGCCGATCTCGTCGACAAGGTGAAGCCCGCGGTCGTCTCCGTCCGCGTCAAGACGCAGGCCGCAGCGGCCAGCGACGAGCAGAACCTGGACGATCTGCCGCCGCAGCTGCGCCGCTTCTTCCGCGAGCCCGGCGAGAACGACCGTCCGAACAAGCCGCAGCCGCGCCAGGGCATGGCCCAGGGCTCGGGCTTCTTCGTCAGCCAGGACGGCTATGTCGTGACCAACAACCACGTCGTCGAGAACGCCGTGGAGGTCCAGCTCGTCACCGACTCCGGCAAGACGCTGGACGCCAAGGTCGTCGGCACCGATCCGCGCACCGATCTCGCCCTGTTGAAGGTCAAGGACGCCGGTGACTACGCCTATGTGAAGCTCTCCGACGGCAAGGCGCGCATCGGCGATTGGGTGCTGGCGATCGGCAACCCCTTCGGCCTCGGCGGCACGGTCACGGCCGGCATCGTCTCGGCCCAGGGGCGCGACATCGGCTCGGGTCCCTATGACGACTTCATCCAGATCGACGCGCCGATCAACCGCGGCAACTCGGGCGGCCCGACCTTCAACCAGAACGGCGAAGTCGTCGGTGTGAACACCGCGATCTACTCGCCTTCCGGCGGCAATGTCGGCATCGCCTTCGCGATCCCGGCCTCCACCGTCAAGCAGGTGGTGGACTCGCTGAAGAAGGATGGCACGGTGGCGCGCGGCTTCATCGGCGTGCAGATCCAGCCGGTCACGGGCGAGATGGCCGATGCCATCGGCCTGAAGGAAGCGAAGGGCGCGCTGGTCGCCGAGGCGCAGGGCAATGGCCCCGCCGCCAAGGCCGGTATCCGCCGCGGCGACACCATCACTGCGGTCAATGGCGAGGTGATCAAGGACGCACGCGACCTCTCCCGCAAGATCGCGACTTTCGCCCCTGGCTCCAAGGCCACGATCACCCTGTTCCGCGAAGGCAAGTCCCGTGACGTGACCTTCGAGGTTGGCCGCCAGCCCGCGGCGTAGAGCGGGATCCAGGCAGGTTGAAGCAACCTGCCCGGTAAAGCCGCCTCTAGGATTTGGGGAAACCGCGTAGTCCGGTCGGATTGTGCAGCAAGCCGACCGGCGCGGGGCCCCAGCGAAGCAGGCAGGTCTCTTCGGTTTTCTGTCGCCCCAGCCGAGGGACAAGCCGTCGCGGCGGCAGGCCGGATGCGTATCCTCCGGCCTGCCGTTTTTTGTTTTCGAAGCACTTGCGAGTGAAGTGAAAACCGGCTCGCCTGAAGAAAAAGCGATAAGCAAAAATACAGAGCGAAGGCCGGTCCGTTTGGATCGGCGTTTGCTCTGAGCTAGGTTCGACCCATGCGACTCCTGATCGTCGAAGATGATGCCGAGGCTGCGGCCTATCTGACCAAGGCGTTCCGCGAGGTCGGCCACGTCGCCGACCATGCCGCGGACGGCCTGCAGGGCTATGCCATGGCCGAGGGCGGCGGCTACGACGTGCTGGTCGTCGACCGCATGCTGCCCCGCCTCGACGGGCTTTCCCTGATCCGCTCCTTGCGCGAACAGAAGGATGAGACGCCGGCGCTCATCCTGTCGGCGCTGGCCCAGGTCGACGACCGGGTGAAGGGGCTGCGCGCCGGCGGCGATGACTATCTGCCCAAGCCCTATGCCTTCTCCGAGCTGCTGGCCCGCGTCGAGGTGCTGGCGCGCCGCCGTGGTGCGCCCGCCTCGGAGCCGACCACCTACCGCGTCGGCGAGCTGGTGCTCGATCGACTCGCTCATCGCGTCACTCGCGAGGGGCAGGAGATCGTCCTCCAGCCGCGCGAGTTCCGCCTGCTCGAATATCTGATGAAGCATGCCGGGCAGGTCGTTACGCGCACCATGCTGCTCGAGAACGTCTGGGACTATCACTTCGACCCCCAGACCAATGTCATCGACGTGCATGTCAGCCGCCTGCGCGCCAAGGTCGACAAGGGCTTCGAGCAGCCGATGATCCACACCATCCGCGGCGCGGGATACATGGTCCGTGACAACGCCCGCTGATGCTCCCGCACGACGGCGCCAGAAGTTCTTGCCGACCCTGTTCCGCACGACGGCCTTCAAGCTGACGGCGGCCTATCTCGTCATCTTCGCACTCTTCGCCGCCTTCGTGCTCGGCTATGTCGCCTGGAACGCGCAGCGCCTGCTGACCGACCAGATCCGCTCGACCATCGATGCCGAGATCCAGGGCTTGGCCGAGCAGCAGCGCCAGGGCGGCATCCGCCGGCTGGTCAACATCATCGAGCGCCGCTCGCGCGGACCCGGCGCCTCGCTCTATCTCGTCACGACGCCGGTGGGCGAGCGCATCGCCGGCAATGTCGAGGCTATCCCGCCTGGTACGCTCGATCGCACCGGCGAGAGCGAGATCGAATACGCTCGCTCCAGCGAAACGGTCGATACGCCGAGCCATGCGCTCGTGCGCGTCTTCATGCTGCCGGCCGGGTTCCGCCTCCTCGTCGGCCGCGATCTGGAGGAGCGTGATCGGCTTGGCGCCGTGATCCGCCGTGCCGCCGGCTGGTCGGCGGCGCTGGTCTTCATTCTCGGCTGTTTTGCAAGCTGGTTTGTGGCGCGCCGCGTGCTGAAGCGCATCGACGGCATGAGCGAGACTGCGCATGGCATCATGGAAGGTGACCTGAAGGGGCGCCTCGCCATTACCGGCACGGGCGATGAGCTTGATCGCCTCGCGCTGAACCTCAACGCCATGCTGGACCGTATCGGGGAGCTGATGGCGGGCATGCAGCAGGTGACCGACAACATCGCCCATGACCTCAAGACACCGCTGACCCGCCTGCGCAACCGGGCCGAGGAGGCGCTGCGCAGCGCCAAGTCTCCCGATGAGCTGCGCGCTTCGCTCGACGGGGCAATCGAGGAAGCGGACAACCTGATCCGCGTCTTCAACGCCTTGCTGATGCTGGCACGGCTGGAGGCCGGCCGCGTCAGCGAGAACATGGCCGAGCTCGATCTTTCGGAGATCGTCTCGGGAATGGCGGAACTCTATGAGCCGCTCGCCGAGGAAGCCGGGCTCGCGCTCGTCGGAGAGGTCGAACCGGATCTGCGGATCGTCGGAAACCGCGAGCTGGTCGGGCAGGCCATCGCCAATCTGATCGACAACGCCCTGAAATACGGCGGCCCCGAACAGGGCGGGGACGGTACCGTGACCATCGCCGCGAGGCGCAACGGAGCCGAGATCGAACTTTCCGTGGCCGATCACGGGCCAGGCATCCCGGAAGCCGACCGCGGCCGCGCGCTCGACCGCTTCGTGCGCCTCGACACCAGCCGCAGCAAGCCCGGCTTCGGGCTGGGCCTGTCGCTGGCATCCGGTGTTGTGCGTCTGCATGGCGGCCACCTCAGCCTTGAAGACAACGCTCCCGGGCTGCGCGTCGTCATCACCCTGCCGATGGCCGAGTCCAAGTCTGTGGAAACGCAGCCGGCTCCCGAGGCTCAAAGCTCGACAGCCGTCGCAAACCCTGCTGGCGTGCCGTCCTCCTGAGGAGGAAGGTGTGTGATGGCTGAGCGGCTCTGTGACAGGCTGGATGCGGCGCCGGTCTTGCCGGCACGCGCCAAGGCCGAGGCGCTGCTGGCGCGCGAGCTGATCGAGCGGCTGCATGACGAGGCGGCGGCAGAGGCGCTCAAGGCTCATCTGGCCGAGCATCCGCGCAGCGCTGCGCTGGTTGCGGGCGTGCTGGCGCATTCTCCGTTCCTCTCCCAGGTCATGCGTTTCGATCCGGAGGCGCTGCTCGCCTGCCTGGTGCAGGCGCCGGAGGCGCGCCGCGACGCGCTGCTCGCCCGGATCGAAGCCTTCGCCGCGGCCGGGTGCGAGACCTCGGACCTGATGCGCGAGCTGCGCCGCTTCCGCCGCGCCATGGCGCTCCTGATCGCGCTTGCCGACATCGGCGGCGTCTGGAATGTCGAGACCGTGACGGCAGCGCTGACCGCGACCGCCGACATGGCCGTGCGCCTCGCGACCAACCATGTGCTGCGCCAGGCCGCCGATCTCGGGCGGATCAACCTGGCCGATCCGGTCAATCCGGGGCCCGGCTCTGGCCTCGTCGTGCTGGCGCTCGGCAAGCACGGCGCTGGGGAACTGAACTACTCGTCCGATATCGACATCGTCGTCTTCTTCGATCCCGAGGCGGCGGAGGCGGCTGGCGTCAGCGAACCGTCGAGCTTCTTCGTCAAACTCACCCAGCAGATCGCCCGCATCATTCAGGAGCGCACGCCGGACGGCTACGTCTTCCGCGTCGACCTGCGGCTGCGACCCGACCCGGCCTCGACCCATGTCGCGATCGCGCTGCCATCAGCCTATTCCTACTACGAGACGGTCGGCCAGAACTGGGAACGCGCCGCCATGATCAAGGCGCGCCCGATCGCCGGCGATACCGAGCTCGGCCAGCGCTTCATCAAGGATCTCGCCCCCTTCATCTGGCGCAAATATTTCGATTTCGCGACCATCGCCGACATCCATGCGATGAAGCGCCAGATCCAGACGGTGAAGGGCCACGAGACCATCGCGGTCGCCGGTCACAATGTGAAGCTCGGCCGCGGCGGCATCCGCGAGATCGAGTTCTTCGTCCAGACGCAGCAACTCGTCTTCGGCGGCCGTCGCCCGGCGCTGCGGGGGCCGCGCACGCTCGATATGCTCAAGGAGCTGACGAACGAAGGCTGGATCACGCCGGCGGCTCGCGACGAGCTTTCCGAATCCTATCGCTGGCTGCGCACGATCGAGCACCGCCTGCAGATGCGCGACGACGAGCAGACGCAGACCCTGCCCAAGCCGGCGGGAGACCTCGACGCCTTCGCCCGCTTCTGCGGCTATGCCAACGCCGCCGCCTTCGGCAAGGCGCTGACGGCCCATGCCCGGCGTGTCGAGGGTCACTATGCCCTGCTGTTCGAGGAGGGGCCCAGCCTCGCCTCGGAAGCCGGGACGCTCAGCTTCACCGGCTCCGAGCCTGATCCCGAGACGGTCCAAACACTCGGCAGGCTCGGCTTCCGGGATGGCATGACGGCGGCGGAGACGGTGCGCGGGTGGCATTTCGGCCGCCGCGCTGCGGTCACCAGTGCTCGCGCCCGCGAGGTGTTGACGGAATTGACCCCCGCGCTGCTCGTCGCGCTTGGCCGCACTGCCGATCCCGACGGCGCGCTCGCCCATCTCGACAATGCGTTCGTTCGCATGCCTGCGGCAGTCGAATTGCTGACGCTGCTGCGCTCGCATGATTCCCTGCTGACGCTCTTCACCGAGATCCTCGGCAGTGCGCCGCGCCTGGCCAAGGTCGCAGCCCTGCACCCGCATGTGCTCGACGGCGTCATCGACCCGGCTTTCGGGCAGGCGGTCCTCGACGTCGACACCCTGGAGCGCCGTATCCGGGCTCATGTCGGCTCGCCGCCGCCCAGCGTCGAGGACGGGCTCGACCGGCTGCGCGACGCCGCCCGACAGGAGAATTTCCTCGTCGGCGCGCGCCTGCTTTCGGGCGTCTACGCGGCCGAGGGGGCGGGACAGGCTTATTGCGCCGTGGCCGAAGCCTGCCTGCGCGTTGCCTTTGCCAATACGCGATCTTCCTTCACGGCCGATCACGGCGCGATCGAAGGGGCCGAGACCGTCGTGCTCGGCCTCGGGCGGCTCGGCGCTGGCGAGCTCACGCCGTCATCCGACCTCGATCTCATCCTGCTCTACGACCGGCCCGATGATGCGGCGCCGAGCGACGGCGCCAAGAGCCTCGACCCGGTGACGTGGCATATCCGCTTCACCCAGCGCCTCGTTGCGGCGCTGACGGTGCCGACGCGGCGCGGCACGCTTTTTCAGGTCGACATGCGCCTGCGCCCGACCGGGAACAAGAGCCCCGCGGCCACGCAGTTTGCGGGCTTCGAGGCCTATCACGCGGGCGAGGCGGAGATCTGGGAGGAGATGGCGCTCACCCGTGCTCGCGTCGTCGCAGGTGACGCCGGGCTGGCGAAGCGGGCGGAAGCCTCGATCCGCGCGATCCTCTCCCGCAAGCGCGAGCCCGCCAAGGTTGCGGCTGCCGTGGCCGAGATGCGGGCCCTGATCGCCAGGGAGAAGGGAGAAAAAGATGCCTGGGATCTGAAGCTGGCGGCCGGCGGGCTGACCGATCTCGACTTCCTCGCCCAATTCCTGCTGCTGGCCTATGCCAGCGACCATCCCGGGCTGATCGTCAACGATACGGCTTCGGTCTTCGTCGCCGCGCGCGCCGCCGGTCTGCTTTCGGAAGCGGATGCCTCGGCGCTTCTGGAGGCGCACCGCCTGATCGGCGACGTCCAGCTCTGGCAACGCTTCACCGTCGAGGAAGCCTTCGATCCCAAGGCGGTGCCGCCTCGCGTGCTGCGGCGGATCGCGACGGCTGTCGGAAGACCCGACGCCAAGGTGTTGAAGGCGGAGCTCGACGAGGTCCGCTCCGGCGTGCGGGCGATCTTCACCCGCATCCTGTCGCAGGCGAAGGCTGGCTGAGCCTTACGCCGCCTGCGCGGTGACGCGCTCGGCACCGCCGTCGAGCGGCAGGTGGACCATGACGATCGTCCCGGCGCCCATCGCCGAGCGCAGCCTGAGCGAGCCGCCATGCAGCTCGGCCAGCGAGCGCGCGATGGCGAGACCCAGGCCCGAGCCCTTGTAGCTGCGCACCAGATCGCCCTCGACCTGCTCGAAGGGCCGGCCGACGCGGTCGATCTTCTCCTTCGGGATGCCGATGCCGGTGTCCTCGATGAAGATGTTGAGCGCGCCGGGCACATGGCGGGTACGCACCGCGATCCGGCCGCCTTCCGGCGTGAACTTGGCGGCGTTGTCGAGCAGGTTGCTGAGGATCTGGTAGAGCGCGTGCGGATCGGCCTCGAGATGGGTGTCGAGCGGGCCTTCGAGATTGACGATGAGCTGCTTGCGCTCGATCTCCGGCTGCACCTTGAGCAGGGCCTGATCCAGCACCGGGCCGATGGCGATCTCCGACTTCTCCAGCCGCATCTTGCCGGATTCGATGCGCGACATGTCGAGAATGTCGTCGATGATGCCGAGCAGGTAGCCGCCGCTGGAGCGGATGTCGCGGACGTAGTCGGTGTATTTCTCGCCGAGCGGACCGAACAGCCCGTTCTCCATGATCTCGGAGAAGCCGATGATGGCATTGAGCGGCGTGCGCAGCTCATGGCTCATATTGGCGAGGAATTCGGATTTGGCGCGGTTGGCGCTTTCGGCACCGGCCTTCTGCTCGAGATAGCGTTCGGCGAGATCCGCAAGCTGCTGGGCCTGGGTTTCGAGCTTCTGGCGTGAGGCCTTGAGGTCCGTGACATGGGTCATGAGCTGGTGCTCGGACTGGGTCAGCCGCTCTTCCTGCTGCTTCAGCTTGGTGATGTCCGTGCCGACGGAGACCGAGCCGCCGTCCTTGGTGCGCCGGCCGTTGATCTGGAGCCAGCGCCCGTCGGAGAGCCGCGCCTCGTAGGAGGTGGCGCCGGCGGCGCCGCGCTGGACGCGCATCGGCTCCTGGTCGATCTGCGGCTGGGCGGAGCGCGCCATGATCTCGTCATAGCTCATGCCGGATTGCAGGGCATCGGCGGGGAGCTGGTGGAGCTGTTGGTACTTGGCGTTGCAGAGGATCAGCCGGTTGTCGGCATCCCACAGAACGAAAGCCTCCGAGATCGCCTCGACCGCGTCGCGCAGGCGGGCATCGGCGGTTGCGGTGCGCTCGGCCATGCGGCGTTGCTCGGAGATGTCGACGACGATGCCGACGAGGTGGCGCGAGCGGGTGCGGCGGTCGATGACGAGCTCGGCGCGGGCCTTGAGCCAGATCCACTCGCCCGAGATGGCGCGAACCCGGAATTCCTGATCGAGATGGCTGGCCTCGCCGCGGCTCACCGCATCGGCGATGGCATAGAGGTCGACGTCATCGTGATGGATGAAGCTGCTGACCTCGCCGAAGGACATGTATTCGCCGGCGCGGTCGTAGCCGAGCAGGGCATACATCGAATCCGACCAGTAGATGCGGCCGCGGGCGAGATCCCAATCCCAGAGGCCGCAATGGCCGCGGTTGAGGGCGGTGTCGATGCGTTCGCGCACGCAGTCGCAATCCTCGTCGGCGGCACGGGCGCGCTTCGACTGCAGCATGAAGGCCAGCGTGATGACGCCGAGGACGAGCCCCGCCGCGCCGAACAGAATGGCGAGGCCGGAGCGGCGGATCTGCCAGACGGAGAGGGCGCGCGAGACCGGTTGCAGCACGGCGACCTGGCCGAGCGGGGCGGCGAGGTTGCGCACGCTGGCGAAGACGTCGGTGCCGTTGGGCAGGGTGATGCGCATCACGCCGGCGCGGTCCCCGAAGACGGTGAGCGGCTGGGTCTGGCCAAGGAAGTCGGTGAGCGTGCGCTGCGTCTGGCCGATCACCGGCTCGCTGGCGATCACGCGCCCGTCGGCGCCGCTGACATGGACGATGCGGCCATGAGCGGCGAGGTGGCGGGCTGTGAGGGCGGCGAGAACCGCCGCCGGCTCTTTGCCGGCGAGCGTCGCCGTGTCGAGCTCGCGGGCGACCAGCGCGGAAACCAGATCCATGTCTCCGGCGGCATCGATCAGCGCGTCGTCGCGCATCGCAGAGGTCTGCATGATCGCGCCGGCGCCGAGGATGACGAGGAAGAGCCCGACGAGGACGGGGATGGCGGTCCGGAGCGCGGGCTCGAAACCCTCGAAGCGCTGATACAACGGATGGGTCAGCGACCTCGCTACACCCAGAATCGTATCGGCGCGCACGGATGCGCAATCCGCGTTGGCACGCGACATGCCCGTCCCCCTTCGGAAAACTTTACCGTCAGTAAGATCGGGAGACGTGCCGCATCCCCGCGAATCACCGTCAGTTGAATCCGAGAGGCCGATTTTGTCTAGCCCTGAGTTGAGTCAGTTGCTTCGAATTCTCCTTTAGGTTGTGCTGTTTATCCAATGAATCCTGTGCGGGTAATGAAACGTTAATAAATTGGACAGGTCGGCGTTAACCTTTGGGAATATGGGTCACGCGAGGGCCCTTTCGGCGATGTCGGCGACATCCCGCGACAGGTTCGGCATCCGTGCGACGGTGCTCAACGCCTCCTGTGCCAGCCGCTTGCGGCCGGGCTCCAGCATGCGCCAGCTCTTGAACGAGCCGAGCAGGCGCGAGGCGACCTGCGGGTTGGTCTTGTCCAGCGCGATGACGATGTCGCAGACGAAGTCGTAGCCCTCGCCGTCGGCGCGGTTGAACTGGGTGAGATTGGCTGCGAAGCCGCCGATCAGCGCCCGCACCCGGTTCGGATTGCCGAGCGAGAAGGCGGGATGCTGCATCAGTTGCTTAACCCGTTCCAGCGTCTCGGGCTCGGGGATCAGCGCCTGCGCCATCAGCCATTTGTCGAGGACGAGCGGCTCGCCTGCATAGGCTGCGGCGAAGCGGGCGATCAGGGCTTCGCGCCGCTCTCCGGGGATCAGTGTCATCGCTGCCAGTGCCGCAAGCCGGTCGGTCAGGTTGTCGGCGGTAGCGAATTGCTCCTCGCACAGGCCGGCGCCCTCGGCCGGGGTGGCAAGTGCGGCGAGCCCGAGCAGCTCGTTGCGAAGCGCGCGATGCCCGGCGGAGGCGGCATCAGCCTTGTAGGGGCCCTTTGTCGCCAGCGCCTCCCGCAAGCCAGACAACTGCGGGAGAAGGGACGTTCCGATCGCGGCCGATAGGCTGCGATGGGCTTTGAAGATCGCGTCCGGATCGACGTCGCGGCCGATCTCGCGCGCGATGTCGGCCGGTGCCGGCAGGCGCAACACCTGCGCAGCAAAGGCGGGATCCGCAAGCGCTTCGGCCTTGAGGAAGCCGTCGAGCGCCTGGCCGAGCTCGCCGGCCGTCACGGTCAGCGCGCTGCGATCGGCGCCAGGCTTGCCGGCGGCGACGAGGGCGCGGGTGGCGACGGTCTGCAGAGCCTGCCAGCGATTGAAGGAATCGCTGTCGGCCGAGAACAGCCGCGCGAGATCGCCGTCCGAGAGGTCGAGTTCCAGCCGCGCGGGTGCGGAGAAGCCGCGCAGCAGCGACGGGATCGGCGGCTCGGAGACGTTGTCAAAGGTGACGGACAGCGCGGCGCTGTCGAGGATGACGAGGCCGTCGCCGGCATAGGCGTTCGATTGCGTCTGCAGCGGCAGATCGCCCCCGGCCCCGACAAGGCCGAGCTTGATCGGCAGGACCACCGGTTGCTTGTCGTTCTGGCCGGGCGTCTGCGGCGTGCTCTGGGCGAGGTCGAGCGTATAGCGCCGGGCAGCCGCGTCGTAGCGGCCCGAGGCGACGATGGTCGGCGTGCCGGCCTGCTCATACCAGCGCGCGAAATGGCTGAGGTCCTTGCCGGAGCTTTCCGCAAAGCAGGCGAGGAACTCCTCGATCGTCGCTGCCGTGCCGTCGCAGCGCTCGAAATAGAGGTCCATGCCGCGCCGGAAGGCGTCGTCGCCGATCAGGACCTTCAGCATGCGGATGACCTCCGCGCCCTTCTCGTAGACGGTCGGCGTGTAGAAGTTGTTGATCTCCTTGTAGGCGCGCGGCCGCACCGGATGGGCGAGGGGGCCGGCATCCTCGGAGAACTGGGTCGAGCGCAGGGTGCGGACATCGGCGATGCGCTTCACCGGGCGCGAGCGCTCGTCGGAGGAGAATTCCTGGTCGCGGAAGACGGTCAGCCCTTCCTTCAGGCAGAGCTGGAACCAGTCGCGGCAGGTGATGCGGTTGCCGGTCCAGTTGTGGAAGTACTCATGCGCGATGATCGCCTCGATCGAGGCATAGTCGCCGTCGGTCGCGGTCTGCGGGTCGGCCAGGACGTATTTGTCGTTGAAGATGTTCAGGCCCTTGTTCTCCATCGCGCCCATGTTGAAGTCCGACACGGCGACGACGTTGAACACGTCGAGATCGTAGTTGCGGCCGAAGACCTTCTCGTCCCAGCGCATGCAGCGCACCAGCGAATCCAGCGCCCAGCCGGCCCGTCCCGCCTTGCCCGGCTCGACATAGACGGCGAGCTCGACCCTGTGGCCGTCGGCGGTGACGTAGTCCTGCCGGACATGGTCGAGCGCACCGCCAACCAGCGCAAAGAGATAGGCCGGCTTCGGATGCGGGTCGTGCCACATCGCGAAATGCCGGTCCGTGCCCGGCACCTCGCCGGTGGCGATGAGGTTGCCGTTGGAGAGCAGCACCGGCGCCTCGGCCTTCGCCGCCTCCAGCCTGACCGTGTAGACGCTCATCACGTCGGGCCGATCGAGGAAATAGGTGATGCGGCGGAAGCCGTCCGCCTCGCACTGGGTGCAATAGACCTTCGACGAGCGGTAGAGCCCCATCAGCTTCGTGTTGGCGGAAGGATCGACCTCGGTCTCGATCGTGAGCGTGAAATCATGCGGCGGCGGGCTCGGGATCGTCAGCGCCTGCGGCGTCACTGTATAGGCGGAAGCATCGAGCGGCTTGCCGTCGAGGGCGAGCGATTTCAGCGTCAGCTCGTCGCCGTCGAGCTTGAGCGGTGCGCCGGGCTGTCCTTCCGGATTGGGGCGCAAAGCGAGCAGGGCGCGCACGCGCGTCTTCTGCGGTTGCAGGCTGATATCGAGATCGACCGTGTCGATCAGCCAGTCGGAGGGACGGTAATCCTCGAGACGGATCAGCGGAGCATCGTCGTTGCGCATGGAAACCCTGATGGCGAAGGTCAGGGAGCGTTTCTAGAGCATGCCGGCCTGGGATGGAAACATGCCGTCATGCTCGGGCTGGACCCGAGCATCTCGTGACGAAAGAGATTCCGATGCATCTTCCGGCCGGAGATTCTCGGGTCTGCGCTTCGCTGTGCCCGAGAATGACGGCGGGAGCGCTCACACGACTGGCGAAACCGCCGGCTCGGCATGGCTGACCAGCCGGCAGACCTGGGGGCGCGCGATCCGCACGGCCCGCTCGATTGCGTCGACGGCGTCATGCACGGCCGCCACGTTCAGGGTCGGGTCGACGCGGCAGTGATAGTTCACCACCAGCCCCTTGGCGGTCTGGCGCACGCGCACGCTGTGGATGTCGTGGATCGGGCCGTCGAGCTTCGCGGCCTCGCCGGCGAGAGCCTTGCCGATGTCCTCGACCGTCTCCCAGGCGGCGTTGTGGCCGTGGGGTTGGCCGGTCTCCATCGGCTCGATATGGGTCTCGACCTCCGTCTCTCCGCCGAATTCGGCCCGGATCGCATTTTCGAGCCGGGTCGCGATCTCGTGCGCCTCGCCAAGGGGCAGATTGGCATCGACCTCCATGTCGAGGCTGACCGAGAGCTTGTCGCCGATGCTGTGGACGGTGACGTGGTGCACCGGGATCTTCAGCTTGAGCGCGATCAGGAGCACGCGTTCGAGCACCGTCTCGTCGTCGACCTGCACGGGATCGGCGGTGATCGTGATTTCAGAATCCGGCTCGGCTTTCAGCAGCGCTCCGCCAAGTTCGGCCTTGATCGCGGTGACGCGCTCGAGCGGCAGCGTCCGCGAGACGCTGATGCCGATCTCGCCATGGACGCGCCCGCCAGCGGGCCGGACCCGGAGCCAGTTGATCCCGACCACCCCCGGCACGCGCCGCGCGGCCTCGCGCAGCTTTTCGCCGACTCCTTCGGGGGCGGCGTCCATCAGCGTGTCGAGGACGCGGCGGGCCAGCCTAAAGGCCGAGAAGGCGGTGTAGGCAGCGATGGCGAAGGCGGCCGCCGTGTCGGCGCGCTCGAAGCCGTACCAGACGCCGATGAGGCCGGCGAGCACGAGCGCCGAGCCGACGAAGTCGGCCGAGAAATGTGTGGCTTCACCGGCGAGCGCCTCGCTGCCGGTCTCCTTGGCAACCCGGGTGAGCGAGCGCCAGCGAATGGCATCGACCGTCATCGAGAGCAGCATCACGCCGATGACCAGCGGCGTCACCGCGACATGCTCGATCAGGTTGTTCCACAGCCGGCTGCCGGCCTCCCACAGGATCGCGCCGGCCAGCGTGAACAAGATCGCGGTCTCGACCAGCGCCGCCAGCGCCTCGACCTTGCCATGCCCGTAGTGGTGCTCGTCGTCGGCGGGCTTGTCCGAGGCGCGCACGGCGAACCAGGTGAACAGCGTCGAGCCGACATCGACCAGCCCCTGAAGCGCGTCGGTCAGCAGGGCGAGCGAGCCGGAAATGATGGCGCCGACGATTTTCGCTGCCGTGAGCAGGATGGTCGCCATCACCGAGAGGATCGCGGCGCGCTGCTTGATCTGTGCGATCTGGGCGGGCGTGGCGCGCTCAGGCGGCGCCGTCACCGGGCCGTCTTGCGTTGTCGTCATGGCTCGTCCTGCTTGGCGTACCTTGGAACGCGGCAGCTCTTGCCCGAATTAGGGAAAGGATCAACCCTGTTCCCGCACAACGAGGATGAACGATGCGATATCTCCACACCATGGTCCGCGTGACCGATCTCGATCAGGCGCTTGATTTCTACGTCAACAAGTTCGGGCTGGTCGAAACCCGCCGCATCGAGAACGAGAAGGGCCGTTTCACCCTGGTCTTCCTCGCCGCGTCGGACGATCTGGCCGAGGCCAAGGCCGGCGCCTCCCGCGGCCGCCCGACGCTCGAGCTGACCTATAACTGGGACCCTGAAGCCTATACCGGCGGGCGCAATTTCGGCCATCTCGCCTATGAGGTCGACGATATCTACGCGACCTGCGAGAAGCTGATGAAGGCCGGCGTCACCATCAACCGGCCGCCGCGCGACGGCAACATGGCCTTCATCCGCTCGCCCGACAACATCTCGATCGAGCTGCTCCAGAAGGGCGATCCGAAGCCTGTGGCCGAGCCCTGGGCCAGCATGCCGAACACCGGGGCCTGGTGAGATCTTGGCCGGCGTCTTCTGCCTCGGGATCGCCACGCTCGACTATGTCTACAGCGTCGAGACCATGCCGACCCGCGGCGAGAAATACCGCTCACGCGGGCTCGCCGTGGTCGGCGGCGGCTGCGCCGGCAACGCCTCCGTCGCGATTGCGCGGCTAGGCGGCGCCTGCTGGCTGGCGACGCGCCTTGCCGACGACCTGACCGGCGACCAGATCGTCGCGGATCTGAAGGCAGAGGGTGTCGATGCCAGCTTCGCCCGCCGCGTCGCCGGCCTGACCTCGCCGGTCTCCGCGATCCTTGTCGATGCCGAAGGCGAGCGCATGGTGATCTCCCATTCCGACCCGGCAATGCCGGAGGATGTCGACTGGTTGCCGCCGCGCTTGCCGGAGGGGGCCGACGCCGTCCTCGCCGACACGCGCTGGGGCGAGGGGGCGCTGGCGGCGCTGAAGCTTGCTCGCGCCGCCGGTGTTCCCGGCGTGCTCGATGGCGACCGCAGGCCGCCTCATCCCGATCTCGTCGGAACGGCGAGCCACGTCGCCTTCAGCCAGCAGGCATTGCGCGAGCTCTCCGGTGAGGAGGATCCGCGAGCCGGGCTCGCCAAGGTGGCTGCGGGCGTCCCCAGCTGGCTGGCGGTGACGCTCGGCAAGGAGGGCGTGCTCCATGTCGAGCGGGGCGAGGTTCGTCACAGCCCCGCCTTTCCCGTCGAAACCGTGGATACTCTGGGGGCGGGGGATGTCTGGCACGGCGCTTTCGCCCTGGCGCTTGCGGAGGGGCAGCCGGAAGCCGCGGCGATCCGATTCGCCTCCGCCGCGGCCGCCATCAAGTGCACGCGCTTCGGCGGCCGCAGTGGTGCGCCCCGTCGCGACGAGGTCGAGCTCTTCTTGGCCCAGGCGTCGCGATAAACCCGATTGCCGGTGGGCGCTTCTGCGCCCGAGCTGCTGTTCGCCCGGCGACGCCCTCGGGGCGTCGCGTGCCCGTCACGCAGCTCGGGCATCTGACCGATGCGCAGCCGCGCATCGGATCAATCTCAGGAGAGAGCACCATGCTGGCGATCCAGGGTCTGAAATGCATCTACGACACCACCGGGCGGGGCTGGTCGATCGAACTCGTTCTCAAGGCCGCTGGCGAGGAAGCGGTGCGCCGTTTCGACGTCGATGGGCCCGATGATGCCGAGATGCTGATCGAAGCCTTCGAGGATTCCTCGGTCAGCGCCTTCGATCCCGAGACCGGGGAGATCGTCTTCGGTTACGAATATCTCGACCTCGATACCGACGAAGAGGACGAGGAAGACGAAGAGGCCACCGAGGATGACGAGGACGACGATTCGGCGGAAGATGCCGAGGATGACGAGAAGGTGAAGGCCTGAGTCTGATACCGGCTGAGAGCAGCCCGGAGGAGTCCGCTCCTTCGGGCGTTTCTGGGTCGCAAAGGCGCCCGTAGCAAATGACCGGACGCGGCGCCAAGGGCCGCGACGGGGAAGAGGCATGATGCACGCATGACGGATCTGGAGAGCGAAATTCCAGCCGTGCCGCCGGTCCCCGTGATCGAGCCGCCGGCTTCCCACAGCCCGCTCAGCAAGAAGCGCGGCATCTGCGCCATCAGCGGCCAGGAGATGGCCCGCAGGAACCTCGTCGAGATCGGTACGTTGCGCCCGGCGCTCGTTGATCACATCCGCGCCGACTTCCCGGATCTTTCAGACCATGCGCTCATCAGCCTGAAGGAGCTGGCGCGTTATCGGACGCGCTATGTCGAGGAGATCCTGCGCGAGGAGCACGGCGAATATTCCGACCTCGATCGGGAGGTGGCCGAGAGCATCGCCCGGCAGGAGACCATCGCCGAGAATGTCGAGGACGATTTCGAGGAGCATCGCACGCTGGGCGAGCGCCTGTCCGACAATCTCGCGAGCTTTGGCGGTTCCTGGGCCTTCCTGATCAGCTTCGGCGTCGTGCTCGTCATCTGGATGGCGATCAATGCCGCGATCGGGGAGGGCAAGGCCTTCGACCCCTATCCCTTCATTCTGCTCAATCTCGTCCTGTCCTGCATCGCGGCAGTGCAGGCGCCGATCATCATGATGAGCCAGAAGCGGCAGGAGACGAAGGACCGGCTGCGCTCGCTCAACGACTATCAGGTCAACCTGAAGGCCGAGCTCGAAATCCGGCACCTGCATGAGAAGATGGACCATCTAATCACGCGGCAATGGCAGCGCCTCGCCGAGATCCAGCAGGTCCAGCTCGAGATACTGCAGGATACGCAGCTTCCGAAGGCCAAGCCGAAGCGGCGCAAGAAGCCGGCGGCGAAGAAGAAGCGGGCGATCTCGGGGGAGGGGCCTGCCGGATCGACTGCTGCCTCCTCACCGGCCAAACCGGAGGGCGACGGCTAGAGCTCGCGGCGTTTTGATGGCGTGGGCTCCGTGCGAATTGAGCTTGGCCTGGCGGGTGCTGATCGAATCGTGAGCCCGCGCGACAAGTAGCCGGCGCTTTCGCTTGACTCCCCATTGCACGACCGATTTCTTCGTCGGCAAACGAATCCGATGGGAGGAAAATAGTGTTCGCTTCGCGTTTCGCGCCCGCTGGTGCCTTGTTCGCAGGCCTCACGCTTTCGGTCGCTGCCCTGCCGGCCTTCGCACAGGGGCAGGTCACGGTTTATTGCTCGATCCTCGAGGAGCAGTGCCGCGAAGGCGCGGCGATGTTCGAGAAGGCGACCGGGATCAAGGTCTCGATGGTCCGCAAGAGCACCGGCGAAGTCTATGCTCAGGTCAAGGCCGAGGCGAACAATCCGCGTGGCGACGTCTGGTGGGGCGGGCCGGGAGAGCCGCACCTGCAGGCGGCGGACGAAGGGCTCCTGGACGAGTACAAGTCGCCGAAGCTTCCGGAGCTGCATGACTGGGCGCAGCGCCATGCCGAGCAGTCGAAGTTCCGCACCAACGGCATCTATCTCGGCGCTCTCGGCATCGGCTACAACACTGAGGTGCTGAAGAAGAAGGGCGTCGCCGCGCCGAAATGCTGGGCCGACCTGCTCGATCCGAAGCTGCACGACGAGGTCCAGATCGCAGATCCCAGCTCCTCCGGAACGGCCTATGTCTTCCTGGCGACGACGGTGCAGCGCCTCGGCGAGGACAAGGGCTTCGAGTTCCTCAAGAGCCTGCACAAGAACATCAGCCAGTACACCAAATCCGGCATCGCGCCGGTGAAGGCTGCCGCGCTCGGCGAGACGGCGGTCGGCATCGCCTTCATCCATGACATGTTGACGCAGAAGCTGCAGGGCGCGCCGATCGAAACCGTCGCCCCCTGCGAGGGGACCGGCTATGAAACCGGCTCGGTTTCGATCATCAAGGGTGGCAAGAACCCCGAGGCCGCGCGCAAATTCGTCGATTTCACGCTCTCGCCCGATGCGCAGAACATCAATGCGAAGCTGAAGATCAACTCGATCCCGTCGAACAAGAATGCGCTGCTCTCGCCGGATGCGCCGAAATTCGCCGAGATGAAGCTGATCGACTACGACACGCCGCGCTGGGGCTCCCCGGCGGAGCGTTCGCGCCTGCTCAAGAAGTTCGACGCCGAGGTCAAGGCGCTGCCGCGCTGACCTGCCACGATCCCGAGAGCTTGGTAGCGCGCCCCTCGGTTTATGCTACTAAGCTCCGGTCCGGGCTTGGAGCCTCGCGCTCCAGCCCCAGCCATGGGATCGCCGCATATGCTTCGCGCCACTTCCGTCCTTCGCAAGGCCGCCGTCCGCGCTGAGCGCGTCGTCGATACGCTCAGCCTTGGATATCAGGACCGCAACAGCAACGGTGTCGCCATGACGGCTGTAGGCGGGCTCGAATTCGCGATCGATCTCGACAAGCCGGCGACGCTGAACGACGGCGACGCGCTGAAGCTGGAGGATGGCCGCCTCGTGCAGGTCAAGGCCGCTCCGGAAAGCCTATTGGAGGTCCGTGCCGAGAACCCGCTGCGGCTGGTGCGCCTCGCCTGGCATCTCGGCGGACATCACGTCCCGGCGGAAATGACGGCCGACGCGCTTTATGTCCCCAGCCATCCCGCTTTGGCCGAGCTGGTGCGCGGCCAGGGCTGTTCGATGGCGGAAGTCGAGCGCCCGTTCCAGCCGGAGCAGGAGGTTCACCATCACGCTCACGGCGATGACTGCGCCTGCGGGCACGACCATGATCACCACAATCACGATCATGGGCATGACCACGGCCATGGGCATCATCAGCACGACCAGCACGCTCACAACCATGAACATGGGCACGAGCACCACCATCATGCGCATGGCGAGGGTTGCGGCTGCGGCCATGATCACGACCACGACCACGGTCACGGCCATGGCGCGGCGCATGGCCACAAGGGCCATTCCCACGACCACTGACGCAGGAATGCCGCGTCATGCTCGGGCTTGACCCGAGCATCTCCGGATCGAGATTCTCGGGTCCTCGCTCTGCTTCGCCCGAGAATGACGGCTTGGGACTGCCCCGAGTTATTGCCAAGGCGGGCTCCAGCCCGCCTTTCGCGTCTCAGGCGGCGTAGCCCTTGACCTGCGCCAGCGCGGTCATCACGCCGCGCAGTTCGGCCAGCCCGCGCAGGCGCCCGACCGCCGGATAACCCGGGAAGCTGCCCTTGCCGACATCGTCGAGCAGCTCGTGGCCGTGGTCCGGACGCATCGGGATCTGCCAATGCGGGTGACCGGCAACCTTGCGGCGCTGCTCCTCGGCCATCAGCGCATCGACCAGCGCGACCATGTCGGTATCGCCGCCGAGATGTTCGGCCTCCATGAAGGAGCCGTCCGGGTCCTTGGCGACGTTGCGCAAATGCGCGAACCAGATCTTGTCGGCGAAGCGGCGCGCGATCCCCGGCACGTCGTTCTTCGGATTGGCCCCGAGCGAGCCCGAGCACAGGGTCAGCCCGTTCGCGGGCGAGTCGACCGAGCCCAGGATGAAGGCGATATCGTCCTCGGTCGAGCAGATCCGCGGCAGCCCGAAGAGCGAGCGCGGCGGATCGTCCGGGTGGATGCACATCCGGATGCCGACTTCCTCGGCCGTCGGGATGATCGCTTCGAGGAAGCGCTTGAGATTGGCCCTGAGCTTCTCATGCGTCATGCCGCTGTAGCGCTCGAGGATGCCGGCAAGGCCGGGCAGGTCGTAGCGGTCGAAGGCGCCGGGTAGCCCGGCCATCACGCTGGAGAGCAGCCGGTCGCGGTCGGCTTGCGTCGAGCCGTCGAACCAGGCCTTGGCCTTGTCCATCACCTCGGCGGAGTGCCCTTCGTCGGCCCCCTTGCGCTTCAGCATGAAATGGTCGAGCGCGACATATTCATGCAGGTTGAAGCGCAGCGCCGTGCCCCCGCCGGGCAGCTTGTGGGCGAGTTCTGTGCGGGTCCAGTCCAGCACCGGCATGAAATTGTAGCAGATCACCTCGAGCCCGCAGGCCGCGAGGTTGCGCATCGACTGGCGGTAGTTCTCGAAGACGGTTTCGAGGTCGCCCTCGCCTATCTTGACGCTCTCATGGATAGGCAGGCTTTCGACCACCTTCCACTCCAGGCCGAAGCTTTTGTCGGAACGGATGATCGCCTGGCGCTTCTCGATCTCCTCGACGCTCCAGACCACGCCATAAGGGATCTGGTGCAGAGAGTTCACGATGCCGGTCGCCCCGGCCTGCTTGGCCTGGGCCAGAGTCACGACATCGTCCGGCCCGAACCAGCGCCAGCATTGTTCCATTGTCTGTAATCCTTCGAGAAAAGTCGCTTTACCGGGGAAGACGGGCCTCAGGAGCCGTCGTGGGCGAGGCGGGAATCGTCGAACGCGTCCGCATGGTCCTTTGCGATCGTGTCGATCGTCGCGAAGACGGTGCGCAGATGCGCGCGCATCGCGGCCTCGGCGCCGTTTGCGTCATGTTTCATGACACAGGCGGCGATGATCCTGTGCTCGTGCAGGATCACCTCGGACCAGGACGGTGTTTCGAGGGAGAGGCAACGCACCCGGTCCATCTGTGCCTTCACGCCCTCGATCATGCTCCAGACGGCGCGGTGGCCGGCGATGCGCGAGATTTCGGCGTGGAACACCTCGTCGAGGCGGAAGATCTCGGACCGGTCCTGCCGCCGCACGGCCTCCGCCTGCTCCTCGATCTGGGCTTCGAGCCGGTAGCGGTCGGCGTCGCCGATGCGCTGGGCGGCGAGCACCACGGTGCGGCATTCGAGCGTCTCGCGGACGAACTGGCTGTCATGGACGGCGGCGAGGTCGATCGGCGCGACGAAGGTGCCGACCTGCGGTACCGCGACCAGGAAGCCTTCGTCGACCAAACGCTTGAACGCTTCCCGCACCGGAGTGCGGCTGACGCCGAAGCGCAGCGCCATGCGCGCCTCGGACATCGATTCGCGGGGCTTCAGCGCGCCGCTGATGATGTCGGTGCGTAGCACGCTGTAGATCTGATCCGTGCTATGACGGGCTGCAGGGTGGGCCATTGCCAAGCTCTTGACGACTAGTATACTAGGATACCGATCAACCGGGGGCCGCGTCAACTTGGCAGGTTCCGCGGGGCAAGGGGCGGGTTCCGGATGGCGGCGGCCGGACCGTCAGAACATAAAAAAGCTGAAGAAGCGGGCATCCGCATCTGGAGGAGAAATCATGGCTCAGGACAGCATCAACCGGCGTCATTTCATTGGTGGCGTTGCCGGTCTCGGCGCAGCGATGCAGGCGCCGGGCGTCTTCGCGCAGCAACTCAAGCTGCCGGCATCGCCGCTCACGATCAGCATCATCGACGTCGGCGGCGCCTTGGCGCTGGTTCAGACGCCGCTTGAGAATTACGCCAAGGCAAACCCCAAGGCCGTCTCGCGGATGGTCTTCACCAAGGCTCCGGCGCCCGAGCTGCCGGCCAAGCTGAAGGCCCAGCAGAACGCCGGCCGTTCCGACATCGACTTCGTCATCGGCGGTCTCGACGTGCTCTCCGCGGGCATCGACCAGAAGCTCTGGATCGAGCTGTTCCCGCGCTTCGCCGCCGAACTGCCGAAGCCCGACGACGTGCTCCTGAAGCCGGCGCTGGCCATGCACAATCTCGGGCAGGGTCAGGCCATGGCGATGGTCTATTACCCCTCCGGCCCGCTGCTCGAATACATGCCGGACAAGGTCAAGAACGTGCCGACCACGGCCGAGGAGCTGCTGGCCTGGACGAAGCAGAACAAGAACCGCTTCCTCTATGCCCGCCCGGCCAATTCCGGCCCGGGCCGCACCTGGATCATGGGCCTGCCCTATATCCTCGGCGACAAGGACCCGAAGGATCCGGAGAAGGGCTGGGACAAGACCTGGGCCTATCTGAAGGAGCTCGGCGAGAACATCGAGTACTATCCGGGCGGCACCGGCGCGACGATGAAGGAGCTCGGCGACGGCTCGCGCGACATCATCGTCAGCACGACCGGCTGGGACATCAATCCGCGCGTGCTGGGCATCGTGCCGAAGGAGGCCAAGATCCAGGCGCTCAAGGGTTTCCACTGGGTCACCGACGCCCAGTATATGATGATCCCCAAGGGCGTTTCCGACGAGAAGCTCGCCGTTCTGCTCGATCTGGTCCGCCACATGCTGACGCCCGCGCAGCAGGCCTTCACCTATGACGAAGGCTACTTCTATCCGGGTCCGGCCGTGAAGGACGTGCCGCTCTCGATGGCGCCCGCCTCCAGCCAAAAGGCCATCGCGGAGTTCGGTCGTCCCGAATACGAGAAGCTGATCGCCGACAACCCGATGGAAACGCCGCTCGATCCGGAGAAGATGGTCGTCGCCTTCCGTATCTGGGACGAGCAGGTCGGCGGCGCCAAGAAGAAGTAAGACCGGTTGCGGCGGGGGGGGGGGGGGGTCTCGCTGACGATCGGCAAGGGCGAGTTCATCGCTTTGCTCGGACCTTCGGGCTGCGGCAAGTCGACGACCTTGAACCTGATCGCCGGCCTGCTGCCCGCGACGGGCGGCGGCATCTGGCTCGACGACAAGCGGATCGACCCGCTGCGGCCGGAAGAGCGCGGCTTCGGCATGGTCTTTCAGAACTATGCCCTGTTCCCGCACATGACGGTGAACAAGAACATCGGCTTCGGCCTCAAGATGCGCGGTGTGTCCAAGGCCGAGATCGACAAGCGTGTGGCCGAGGCTGCTGCGCTGGTGCGGCTTCAGGGCCAGACCGAGAAGCTGCCGGGCCAGCTTTCGGGCGGCCAGCAGCAGCGCGTCGCCATTGCCCGCGCCATCGTCGTCGAGCCGCCGCTCGTGCTGATGGACGAGCCGCTTTCCAACCTCGACGCCAAGCTGCGCCTCGAGATGCGCGCCGAGATCCGTCGCATCCACAATACGCTCGGCGCCACCACGATCTACGTCACCCACGACCAGGAGGAGGCGCTCTCGCTCGCCGACCGCATCGTCGTGCTGCGTGACGGGCAGGTTCGCCAGGTCGGCACGCCGGAGGATCTGTTCTCGCGGCCCGACCATCTCGACGTCGCCGAGTTCATGGGCTTCCGCAACAAGGTGAAGGGCAAGGTCGTCTCGGCCGGCGAGGGCAGGGCGACCGTTGCAGTCGGCGATGCGCAGCTCTCCGGCCGTGCCCGCGCGGCGGTCTCGGCCGGTGCCGACGGCACTCTGGCTATCCGCCCGGAGGATCTGCACCCCGTGGCAGCCGGCCAGTCGGGCCTCAAGGCCCAGGTCATCTCGACCGAGTTCCGCGGCCGCGAGTTCGTCGGCTTTGCCCGCATGGCTGACGGCACCGACCTGTCCTTCCTGGCCCATGACAAGCTGTCGCCGGGCGAGACTGTCACGCTCGCGGCCGATCCCGACCGCGTCCTCGTCTATGGAGGCGCCGCGTGAGCACGGACGTCTCCTCCATTCCGCTGAAGCAGAGGCTGGCCGCGCGCGGCTTCGACGGGCTGACCCTGCTCGTCGTGCCGGCGATCCTGTTCCTGCTGGCGCTGTTCATCTACCCGTTCCTTTACGGGCTCGTGCTCTCCTTCGAGCCGAAGGCCGGCGGCGTCTTCGCCAACTACCAGCGCTTCTTCTCCGATCCTTTCCTCTACGGCACGATCGCGACGACGCTCTGGCTCGCTCTGCCGGTGACGGTCGCGACGCTCCTGCTGGCGATCCCGATCGCCTTCCGTGTGCGGCTGATGCAGAATCAGCGGCTGCTGACGACCATCCTGGTGATCCCGATCACGCTGGGCACCGTGCTGGTCGCCCAGGGGTTGCTGAACTATCTGGGACCGCAAGGCTGGTTCAACCGCACGCTGATGACGCTTGGCCTCATCTCGACGCCGGTGAAGCTGCTTCATAACTACTGGGGCGTGATGCTGTCGCTGGTCATCACCGGCTTCCCCTTCACCTTCCTGCTGACGCTGTCCTACCTCTCCGGCATCGATCCGGCGCTGGAGCAGGCGGGCGCGACGCTGGGCGCCGGCCCTTGGGAGCGTTTCAAGCACATTCTCATGCCGCTGCTGCTGCCGGGTCTCGCCATCACCTTCTGCCTGAGCTTCGTGCAGGCCTTCTCGGTCTTCCCCTCGGCGGTGCTGCTCGGCGCGCCGGCGGGGCCAACCCGCGTGATCTCGATCGCGGCCTATCAGGCGGCCTTCGAGGAATACGATTACTCGATGGCGTCAGCCGTCGCGATGATCATGGGGCTCGTGCAGCTCGCCATCGTCGTCGTGGTGCTGGCGGCGCGCGGCCTGCTCTATCGCGGCCCTGCCGGCGGCGGAAAGGGCTGATCCGATGGTCAAGGATACCCGTCTCTCGACGAAGCTCTGGGCGGCCGCCAACTGGACGCTGATCGGCTTCTTCATCGTCAACCTCTTCGCGATGATCGCGACGGTGGTGACGTCTTCCTTCGCCACGCGCTGGCTCGGCACCTGGCTGCCGGCCGGATGGACGACGCGCTGGTATTCGGCCGCCTGGGCGGAGTTCCAGCTCCACGACGTGCTGCTCGTCACCTTCCAGATCGTCTTCCTGGTGGTCGCGCTTTCCGGATTGATCGGCGTGCCGGCGGCTTATGCGCTGGCGCGGCGGGATTTCCCGGGCAAGAGGCTCGTGATGCTGCTCTTCCTGCTGCCGCTGCTGGTGCCGCCGATCACCTTCGGCATCCCGCTTGCAACCGTGCTCTACCAGACCGGCTTCGCCGGCCAGATGTCGGGCGTGGTGCTGGCGAACCTGGTGCCGACTGTGCCCTTCGTCATCCTGGTGATGATACCCTTCATCGAGCAGATCGACACCAAGATCGAGTCGGCGGCGCGCGTCTTCGGCGCCAACACCTTCAAGCTCTTCGTGCATGTGCTGCTGCCGCTGCTGATGCCCGGCATCCTCGCTGCGCTGCTGCTGGTGCTGGTCAGGACGCTCGCCATGTTCGAGCTGACCTTCCTGACGGCCGGTCCGACCAGCCAGACGCTCGTCGTCGCGCTCTACTATGCGGTCTTCGCCGCCGGCGTGCGCGCGGTGCAGTCGATCGACGCTATGGCGGTGATCTACATGATCACGACGCTGATCTGGCTGATCATCGCGCTGCGCTTCGTCAACCCGACGCAGATCGTCGCCCGCGCCAAGAAGTGAGGGCGGCGGCTCGGGCGTGCAAAACCGGGCCGAATGCATAGATCGCCGTTATCGCGTCCCATCGGACGCGATAACGGCGATATTCCATTGTTGTCGCATCGGATGCCTCCGAAAAGTGGATTCCACTTTTCGGGTCCGATGCTATAGGGAGCGGCCATGAGCTTGCTGCTTCCCGGAATGCGCTTCTCCGTGGCGCCCATGATGGACTGGACAGATTCCGCCTGCCGGATCGTCCATCGCCTGATGTCGCGCCATGCGCTGCTCTACACCGAGATGGTGACGGCGCAGGCGGTGATCCGCGGCGACCGCCAGCGCCTGATCGGCTTCGATGAGACAGAACACCCGGTCGCGCTGCAGCTCGGCGGCAATGATCCGAAGCTGCTGGCCGAAGCGGCGAAGATCGGTGCCGATTTCGGCTATGACGAGATCAACCTGAACTGCGGCTGCCCGTCGGACCGCGTGCAGGGCGGGGCCTTCGGCGCCTGCCTGATGCGCGAGCCGGTGCTGGTCGGCGATTGCGTCGCGGCGATGAAGGCGGCGGTTTCCATTCCCGTCACAGTGAAATGCCGCATCGGCGTCGACGATCAGGACCCGGAGATCGCCCTCGATGCGCTCACTGCTTCGGTGCGGGCGGCAGGCGTCGAGGCGCTGATCGTCCATGCCCGCAAGGCGTGGCTGCAGGGTCTCTCGCCCAAGGAGAACCGCGAGATCCCGCCGCTCGACTATGAGCGCGCCTATCGCCTGAAGGCGGCCAACCCCGACCTGCCGATCGCCATCAACGGCGGCATCAAGGCGCCCTCCGAATGGCTGCGGCATCTGGAGAAAGTCGACGGCGTGATGATCGGCCGCGAGGCCTATCAGAACCCGGAGGTCCTGTTGCAGGTCGATCCGCTGCTCTTCGGTTCGGATGCGCCGGTGCCCGATGCCTTCGCCATGCTGGAAGCGCTGGAGCCGCACATCGCCGCGCATCTGGAACGGGGCGGGCGGCTACATGCCTTCACCCGCCATCTCGTCGGACTGTTTCCGGGCCGGCCGGGCGCGCGACTCTTCCGTCGCCATCTCGCCGAGCGCTGTGTCGGAGCGGATGCGACGCTGGGCGATCTGCGCACCGCGGCGGCGCATGTCTCGCGCCACGAGGCTGCCGCAGCGGCCTGATAGCCGCTGGAGCGGATTCTTCCTTAGCCGCGCCGTGCCGCCGCTATTGCGGCGACATCGATTTTCCGCATCTCCATCATCGCGGTAAAGGCGCGCTTCGCTTCCTCGCCGCCGACAGCCAGCGCCTCGCTCAGCACGCGCGGCGTGATCTGCCAGGAGATGCCCCACTTGTCCTTGCACCAGCCGCAGGCGCTCTCCTGTCCGCCATTGCCGACGATGGCGTTCCAGTAGCGGTCGGTCTCCTGCTGGTCGTCCGTCGCGATCTGGAACGAGAAGGCTTCGCTGTGCTTGAAGGTGGGGCCGCCATTGAGGCCGAGGCAGGGGGTGCCGAGGACCGTGAAGGTGACGGTAAGCACGTCGCCGGCCTTGCCGGACGGAAAGTCCGTGGGCGCACGGAAGACTGCGTCGACCGCACTGTCGGGAAAGGTCTCGGCATAGAAGCGGGCCGCGGCCTCGGCGTCCTTGTCGTACCAGAGGCAGATCGTGTTCTTGGCAATCGCCATCACTTTCACTTCCTTTGCTGAAGTGCCACAGGCTCCCGGCTGCTCCGGTGGGCGGCTGGCTCCGCCGAGGCCGGCGCATCACCAACACGAAATGCGCCGGCCGCGCCGACGTTCCGCCCGGCATGTTTCCGGCTGTCGCGCCATTGCGATCCTCCTGCCGCCCCAAGACATAAGTGAGGGTAGTCAGTACGGCAGGGGGCGGGGCACGGCTAAGCGGCGTCGAGCGTCCCGAAGAACTCGCTGACCTTGCTTCTGATCCTGCGTGCTTCGCCGTCGAGGTCGCGAGCCAGTGCCATCACGTCGATTGCGCTGGTGTTGGACAAGTCGGCCGCCTGGCGCACGGCACTGGCGCTGGATAGAACACCCTGCGCATCGTCTGCCGCCGCCCGGATGGTGGCCGCGATCTGGGCGGTCGAGCGGCTCTGCCTGGCTATCCCGTCGGAGACGCCCTGGCCGATCGTCTGCGCGTCCAGCATCCGGTTCCGGATGCTCTGGAGCGCCTCGATGCAGCGCTGGCTCGCCAACTGGATCGCCTCGATCTGGCGACCGATCTCGCTGGTCGCGCCGCTCGTCTGCGCGGACAGCGACTTGACCTCGGAGGCAACGACCGAAAAGCCACGGCCGGCCTGGCCGGCGCGGGCGGCCTCGATCGTGGCGTTGAGCGCCAACAGATTGGTTTGGCTGGCGATCTCTCTGATCAGCGCCGAGACGTTGTCGATCTGGTTCGTCGCTTCCGCCAGTTGCGCGATGGCGAGGTCGGTCCGGTCGGCTTCTGCGATCACGTCGGCGGCGGTGCTGACCGAGGCCGCCACGCGCGCCGCGATCTCGTGTCCGGCGCTGGAAATGCTCTCGGCATCCGCAGCCACGCTGGCGACATGGTCGGCGGCACGGCTGGAAGCGACCTCGGCCCGCTCGCTGCCTTCGCGGGCGTGCCCGGCCGCCGCCGTCATGCTCTCGGACAGGCTCGCCACACTTTCGATCATCTGGCCGAGCCGGTCGAGCGAGCTGCACAATTGCGCGTCGAAGGCCGTCACGCGGGATTTCATGGCGGCGTCGCGCCGCAGCAACGCCTCGCGTGCATCGCGGATCTGCAGCTCCTGCATCTGGTCGGAGGCGGCCTTTTCGGAAGCCGCAAGCTCGGAAAGCATGACGCCGTGCTGCCGCAGCAGTTTGGCGATCCAGAAGGTCAGGAGGCCGATCATGACGACGAAGAAGGCGACGATGCCGCCGAGGATCAGCGCGCGTTTCCTCCAGTAATGAAAGACCAGCTCTCCGGGCGCCGCGATACTGATCTGGAGCGGGTAATCGCGAACAGCCTGCACCGAAATCAGCCCCTCCTCGCTGTCTTGGGGGCCGGCAATGTGGGTTCCGACGAACATGGCGCCGGCGGATTCGGCCGCCTCGGGCAGGTCGCGGAACAGGGCGGAACGGCCGGTGAGCGGGGGAGCGCCGGCGTCGTCATTGTTCGGCAGGCTGGCAAGCAAAACACCATCGCGGCGAAACAACGCGACATGGACGAGCGCATCGATCCGCGCTTTGTCGTAGAGGGCATTTACGAAGCCCGTCTCGATTTCGATCATGGCGAGGCCGACCACGGCCCCGCTCCTGTTCTTGATCTTGCGGGACAGGTCCATCGTCCTTCCTGCTGCGCCGGGGGCGGGCGCGGCCAAATGCAGCGCAAGCGCAGGATCGGCCATACGGGCCAGGAACGATTCCCTGTCCTTCAGGCTGGCTGGGGGCGGCGGGAAGGACCGTGTCGAGTTGACGACTTCGCCTTGGATGTCGACGATCGTCACCGCTGCGATCTGCGGGATAGCTCGGGAGCGCTCAATCAAGGCTTCGAAATGCTGGCGCGTGCCGAACTTCGCGCGAAAATCGTCCGGCGAGGCGATATCGGCCCCACTGCCGGCTTCGGACCAGCCGCGCAACGCCAGATCCGCAGTCGCGAGCGTCTGGTGAGTCTGTTCGGAGAGCAGCGCCGCGAGTGTACTGAGTTGCTGCCGCGATATGTCGATTGCAGTCTGGCGGCCCTGCCAGAGCGCAAAGCCGGCAGTCACGGCAATGATGGCGGCCGCGACCATGCCGCTCCATGCCGTCAGGCGGGCGCGTCTCCCGATGGTTTCGCGCATGTCGGGCGCCAGGAACTGGCCAGCCGGCCTTGCAGCATCCGTCTTCACTGGCGCGAACTTTTGTCCAATTGAGACCCAAGGCGCGACGCCCGGGTCCGTTGAATGTGGCGGAGAATGGTAACTCTCGCATTAAGGCTCCGTGTGCCTCGAGAGTCGCCATCCTAGGCGGTTCGAACGGCTGCAGCGGCTTGGGGCCGATAATTCGCTCGAACTCCGACGCCCGGTGCTACAAAAAGGGCGCGGGACGAGGTGCAGCGCTGCAAGCGCAGAATACCGCTGAAAAAAGTGGCGTTAAAGCTCCGTCAGAGTCGCGCCTTCACGCTTGGCAGCGATCATCTGCAAGATTTCGCGAACACGAAGTACGGAGCGGGTCCGGCATTTTGCTTGGCCTTCTCAGTGTCTTGAATCGTTCCGATATTGCTAAATCGCCATCAAATCTACCAGAAGCTGTCTCAGGCGGTCGCGGCGACATCCAGACACGATGAGGAGCCTGCTTGCTTCTGCGCGGCGCTGGGGCCGAGTTTGGGCGGGCTGAGATAGCGTTCGCCGCTATCGGCAATGATGGTGACGATCGTCTTGCCGAGGTTCTCGGGGCGCCGGGCGAGCGCCGAGGCTGCGAACAGCACGGCGCCCGACGACGTTCCGGCGAGGATGCCTTCCTCCTGCGCCAATCTCCGGGCGAGTTCGCGGGCCTGGGCCGTCTCGGTCACGATCACCTCGTCGACCACGGCAGCGTCGAAGTTCTCCGGCAGGTAGCCGGCGTCGACGTCGGTCACCTTGTGGACGCCCTCGATGCTGTCGGGATAGGGCACTTCTGGGGAGGGAACCGAGGCCGGGCCGGGCTCGACCACGACGACCTTCACGCCGGGCTTCTGCGCCTTCAGGAAGCGACCCGTTCCGGAGATCGTGCCGCCGGTGCCGACCGCTGCCACGAAGATGTCGACCTCGCCCTTCGTCTCGCGCCAGATCTCGGGGCCGGTCGTTTCGAAGTGGACGCGCGGATTGGCCGGGTTTGCCCGCTGGTTGGTGTAGTAGGCGCCGGGGTTCTCGCGCCGCACCCGGTCGATGATCGTGTGGATCGCGCCCGCCTCGAGGAATTCGCTGTTGTCGATCAGGACGACTTCGGCGCCGTAGTGCTGAAGGAGCTTGATCTTGTCTTCGCTGATCGTGTTCCGAAGGTAGAATTTCGAGCGATAGCCACGCGCCGCTGCCAGGGCAGCAAGGCCGATGCCGGTGTTCCCGCTGGTGAGATCGACGATGCGCTGGCCCGGCTTCAGGTCGCCGCTCTCTTCAGCCTCCCGGATGATGCCCCAGGCCGTCCGGTCCTTGATGCTACCGGCGGGGTTCAGATACTCGATCTTGGCAAGGATGCGCGAGCCGAGCTTCAGCGCTTCGGCAAAGCGCCCTAGCGCGAGCAACGGGGTGTTGCCGACCAGAGCTGCGAAATGATCGTTTCTCGGTGCCATGATGTGCTTTCGGGAGGGGATGAGGCCGTCGCGACGCGCTCAGCCTTCAAGAGACGGTCCGCAGGCAGACTCCCTGGGGCCGGTCTCGAGCGGCAGAGCGGGAGCGTGCCATCTGCGCCTCGGGCTGCCGCGGCGCGGTGTGCAGCCAGCGTGCCGCAATCTTGGCTTCCTGCCCGGCCTTCACCCAGCAGCAGGAAATCCCCCGAGCGGCGGGGCGAAAGCCTCTGGTGGATAGCGCAGGATTTCCGAACGCGCCCCGCCCGGCCTGCTGTTGATATCGTATCGGCCATCATACTCGGCGATGAGACCTTCGAGCAGAGCCTCCGCCTTCGGGTTGAGGGACGCGATCGCACGATCAGCTCAGGCATGGTACAATTCCAGCGAATGTTGTTCAGCAAGAAGGTTCGCCAATGACATTGGTATCCGCGCATGTCGCGCAATCAATGCAGATTATAAAATAAGTATATTTACCTCTATTGAGAGTGGTTGAGTGTTTTGTATTTTCGAGAGTGGCGAACGTGATGGATGAAATTTGCTCGCTTCGAAGCGGTGGGCCTCGGCTCGGGGCCGCCGGAATCGCGTCGGCCTAGAGCGCGTCGGGCGCTCCGGTGAGATCGTCGAGGATGTCGTCCGCGCTCTCCAGCCCAATCGAACGACGCAGGAGCCCGTCGCCGATGCCTTGCTTCAATCGGTCCTCCCGGCTGACGATGGCATGGTCATGCCGGCCTCGGCGCCTTCCAGGCTCGCCATCCGTTCCTCGAGGATGGTCTGGGTCGGGTTCTTGGAGCGACCATAAACATAGCCGGGCCGCTCGCCCCTGAAGATCTCCGCACCCTGCTCGGCCATCCGGGTTGCATGCGGGTGGTGCCGAGTTGACCGCGCCGAAAGATCCCAGCATCGCGGTCGTATTCGCTGACTGGGCTGCCCATGCAATGAAATGCGGCAGAACAAATTCGTCTGGCGCCTGAGGGGCCGTCGATTCTATGCGCCCGTCAGCAACCTTCCAATTTCGTGGGTCGGATGCTTCGTCAGATCCTTGTCGACTTCTGCGAGGATGCGGGAGCGCAAGTCATCGTCGAGATTTTGCCTGATTACCGCGAGTATACGCGGCGGCGCCACGAGCACGATGTCACCCGGGCGGCCGGCTCGATTCACGAGCTTGAGGGCCGCGACCGTGTCGCGCGCGAACTGCTTCTCAGCCAGTTCATGCCAATCGGTTCCCTCGGTTGCGCTGGTGGGCGCAATGGCATTTTGCATACGACCGGGTCGATCCGTGCCTTGCTCGGAGCTAGGTGGATTGACGGCAGCTTGCTTGACCTGCTCGACCTTCAGCTTGGGCATGTTTGCATCTCCTTCGTTTCGGAGAAACATCGCCTTGCGAGCGTCACACACGACCACCCAGCCGTTATGGGGAATGCGTAGGTTCATGGCTCGTCCTCCCGGTTGGGTACGCTGACGTCGCTCGATCCAAGCTTTCCCCCTGATGCCCCGTCTCACATTGATCCAGCGCAACAAACAGCGTCTGCAGCGAAATTGACCGTCTCAAACTGCGGCCGGGGGATCGGGTGCCCGCAGGATGCCGGCTCCCGATCCGCGAACTGGATCCTTGTCACCTTGTCGAGGATGACGGCGGTGGTCCATGCAATCTTCGCGACCTTGCTGCTGGTCCCTACTGTATTCGTCTTCATGTTCTCGATCAGGAGACTTTCAATCGAGGAGCATGCGCAAGCGCGCTGCCAGTTCCTTTGATGTATATGGCTTCTTCAGCCAGCTCCCTTCGGCCAATTCCCGTCCGGCGAGTCTGGGCTCCGCATATCCGGAGGTGAAGAGGATCTTCAGCTCAGGGCGCAGGAGACGCGCTTCTCTGGCGAGTTCATCGCCGGACATTCCGCCGGGCATGATGATATCGGTGAAGAGCAGCCGGACTTCGGGGTGGGAAGCGATCAGGGAAAGCGCGCTGTTGCCATCGACAGCCTGGATGACGCGATATCCTTCCTCTTCGAGGCGGGCAACGACGACCCGCCTTACGCGCGCATCGTCCTCAACCACAAGAATGCATTCCGCCGCGCGTGGCTTGGCCGCGGGGGCGGACGGATCGGCATCGCTACGGCCGGCAGTGACATCCGGACTGGCTGTCGGAAGAAACAGCCGTATGGTCGTTCCCCCGCCGGGCTCGCTGTCGAGCCGGACATGGCCGCCGGATTGCATGGCGAAGCCATAGACCATGCTCAGACCGAGCCCGGTGCCGGCGCCGACACCTTTCGTCGTGAAGAACGGCTCGAATGCTCGTTGTTTGACCTCTTCGCTCATCCCGGCGCCGGTATCGGAGACGCTGACGAGCACGTAGTTTCCAAGGCGCGTCTGCGGATACATCCGGGCATAGTCGGCATCGAGACGGATGCGCGAAACCTCGACCTTGAGCCGGCCGCCGCGCGGCATGGCATCACGCGCATTCAGCACGAGGTTCAGCAGGGCGTTCTGCAGTTGCGTCGTATCGACAAGTGCCAAGAGCGCTTGGCCTGTGACGACGGTCTGCAAATCGATCGTTTCGCCAAGCGTTCTGCGGAGCAGCTCGGCGAAGTTCGAGACGAGCTGTCCGATATCTGTCAGCTTCGCGTTGAGCGCTTGCCGCCTGCCGAAGGCGAGAAGCTGCCCGGTAAGCTTGGCGCCGTCATCGGCCGCGTCCTGCGCCTCCCGCAACAAATCCCGGAGCCGCCTGTCTTCGAGGCGTCTTTCGATCATCTCGAGGTTGCCGCTGATGACCGTCAGCAGATTATTGAAATCATGTGCGATTCCACCGGTGAGCTGCCCAATCGCCTCCATCTTCTGAGATTGGCGCAGTTCCTCTTCCATCCGGTGCCGACTGGTCAGATCGCGGATAAATCCGGTAAAGATGCGCTTGCCGTTAGCCGCGGCCTCCCCAACCGCCAGTTCCATCGGAAAGGTCGTGCCGTCCTTGCGCTTTCCGGCTACGACGCGCCCGACCCCGATGATGCGCCGCTCGCCCGTCGTCAGATAGCGGCCGATGCATCCGTCATGCCGGTCACAATATGGATTGGGCATGAGAATCTTGACGTTCCGACCGCAGACTTCGTCGGCGGAATAGCCAAATAGCCTCTCCGCGGCCTTGCTGAACGAGATCATGATGCCGGCTTCGTCGATCACCACCATCGCTTCCGGCACGGTCTCAAGGATCGAGAGCAGGTGCGATTGGCGAGCGGCGAGGTCGGCCTGTGCATATTTCAGATTGCCGATGTCGATATTCGTCGCCAGGACGACCTGATCGTCGGGAGCCTGCCTGGTGACAACCACCCAGCGGCTGACCACAAATATAGGGCGTCCATCCCTGTGACTTTGCGTCAGCTCGCCTTTCCAGGTGCCGTCACGCCGCAGGTCCGTGAGGATTTCGTCGAAGGGTTGCGGAAATTCTGTCTTGAGGAGGCGGCCGACGTCCTGATCTAGCGCTTCCTGCGCGCTCCAGCCGTAGAGGTCTTCGCAGCCTCCACTCCAACGGATAATCTTGCCGTCGAAGTCATAGACGACGCTGTTCGCATCATCGAGAACCTGAACGATCTCGTCCAGGCTTTGCTGGCTGATAGCAATTGGCCCGCGCGCTACCGTCACCCGCCACCCGTCAATGCGGTCGCATGGCCTGCCGGCCGGGAGAAGTGCCGTTCAGATATCGTATTCGTCGCTGCCATCGACAAGGCTTCTCAGGAGCGCCGGCTTGCAAATGACGAAACGGTAGCGTGCGAATGACCGAATGACGCCTCGATTGATCAAGTTCGTCATCGTCCTCGATACCGTTTCAATCGTCAGGCCGAGGTAATCTGCCATGTCCACGCGGCTCATCGGGATGTCGATCACCTTGGCGGGCTCGCTTTCGTCGCCAGCTCGGCGCGCAAGCGCGAGCAGGAGATCGCAAACGCGCTCTTCGGCATTCTTGCGGGCGAGCAACACCGTTCTCGCCTGTGCGTTGGCCATCTCCCGGCAGAGCCAATTGACGAATTGGGGGCGCAGTTGTTCGGAGCTATCGACCGCCTGCCGAAAGCGATTCCGGTTCAGCCGGCGCAGTTTCACTGTGCTGACGGCCTCGGCATCGCCGAGATAGTGCTCATCGGGGGAAATGCCGAAGATGTCGCCGGGGTAGAAGAAGCCGGTGATGACGCGGCTGCCGTCGCTGAGGATCTTTGCGATGCGGACGATCCCGGCCACGATCTTGAAGACATGCGTAGCCGGATCGCCGTCCCGAAAGATCGTCTCGCCACGCCCGAATGTTTCCAGCGGCCGCGGGCTGAAGAGTCCCAGCAGACCCGGTGCCGATTGATCGTTCGCGACCACCGGGAGCCGGGCAGGAATTTGAGAGACCGCATTCGCAGCAAGCATAGCTCTGTCCTCCGCACCAAACTCACGGAAGGGAGGAAAGCGGCGTCGCATGGCGCTGCTACGGTCTGCTTGTTCGCATGTGTGGAAAATTGTCACCGATTGTAACATCCGGCTTGTGGCCCAACCGGTACGGCGCGCCATGGCTGAGCCGATCTCCCGCAATGCCTGCTGACAGGGGGGGCGACGCTGCAGGCGGGATCGTCGGATTGGAAATCGGCGCGGATGATGCCAATCGCGAGGCCGTTTCATCCGCGAGAGGCCCCGGCAACGTTATGCACCGTGCTGCGCCGGCGCCATCCCAGTCAGCTTCAATGATCCATTGCCGAAGGCGCGGAGGTCATCAGTCACGCCGTCGCGGTCCAGCGCCAGTCGCGCACCTCTGGCATATCAATGCCGTGCTCGCGGATGTAGCGCCCATGTTCGATCAGCTTGTAGCGGATCGCCTGCTTGGCGTAGGCGGCGCGCGATCCCAGCCCCGGTACCCGGTCGATGACATCGCCGACAAGGTGGAAGCGGTCGAGCCGGTTGCGCACGACCATGTCGAAGGTCGTCGTCGTCGAGCCTTCCTCCTCATAGCCGCGCACATGCATGTTGGCGTGGTTCGTCCGTTTGTAGGCGAGCCGGTGGATGAGCCAGGGGTAGCCGTGATAGGCGAAGATCACCGGCTTGTCGGTGGTGAACAGTGCATCGAAATCGGGATCGGTCAGCCCGTGGGGATGCTGGGTCTTCGGCTGCAGCGTCATCAAGTCGACGACGTTGACGACCCGAACTTTCAGATCGGGGAGATGGTCGCGCAGCAGCGTCACCGCCGCCAGCGTCTCCAGAGTCGGCACGTCGCCTGCGCAGGCCATCACCACGTCGGGCTCTCCGTTACGGTCGTTGCTGGCCCAGTCCCAGATACCGATGCCCTGGGTGCAGTGCTTGATCGCCGCATCCATGTCGAGCCATTGCGGCGAGGGCGCCTTGCCGGCGACGATGACGTTGATCCGGTTCCAACTCCGCAGGCAATGGTCGGTGACGTGGAGCAGCGTATTGGCATCCGGCGGCAGATAAACCCGCACGATATCGGCCTTCTTGTTCACCACGTGATCGATGAAGCCGGGGTCCTGATGGCTGAAGCCGTTATGGTCCTGTTGCCAGACATGAGAGGTAAGAAGGTAGTTCAGAGAGGCGATCGGCCGCCGCCAAGGCACTTCCTTGGCCGTCTTCAGCCATTTCGCATGCTGGTTGAACATCGAATCGACGATGTGGATGAAGGCCTCGTAGCAGGAGAAGAGGCCGTGGCGGCCGGTCAGGAGGTAGCCTTCGAGCCAGCCCTGACAGAGATGCTCGCTCAGGACCTCCGTCACGCGCCCGCCCGGTGCGAGATGCTCGTCCTCGGGAATCGTCGCCGCCTGCCAGGCTCTGTCCGTTACCTCGAAGAGGGCCTGCAGGCGGTTCGACGCCGTTTCGTCCGGACCGAAGACCCGGAAGTTCCGGCTGGTTTCGTTGGCCTTCATGACGTCGCGCAGGAAGCTGCCCATGACGCGGGTCGCCTCCGCCTTACCGTCTCCGGGATTTTCCAAGGGCACGGCGTGGCGGGTGTAGTCGGGTATCCTGAGGGGGCGGCGCAGCGCGCCGCCATTTGCATGCGGGTTGGCGCTCATTCGCTTCTCGCCAGAGGGCGCCAGCGCAGCGATCGCGGCATGCAGCCGCCCGGCTTCGTCGAACAGCTCTTCGGGGCGGTAACTGCGCAGCCAGTCGTCGAGCAGTTGCAGCCGCCCGGGCTTTGACATGTCGCTGAACGGCACCTGGTGAGAGCGCCAGAATCCCTCGGTCTTCAGGCCGTCGACGGTCTTCGGCCCGGTCCAGCCCTTGGGGCTGCGCAGTACGATCACCGGCCAGCGCGGATAGCCGCTTCCAGACCCTTCGCGCGCGTCCTTTTGGATCGCCGCGATTCCGGCAAATGCCGTGTCGAGGGCTGCCGCCATCGCCGCGTGCATTGCCTCCGGCTCCTCGCCCTCGACGAAGAGCGGATCGTAGCCGTAGCCGTGCAGCAGTGCGTCGAGCTCGTCCGAGGCGATGCGCGCCAGTAGGGTCGGATTGGCGATCTTGTAGCCGTTCAGATGCAGGATCGGCAAAACAGCGCCGTCCGCCGCCGGGTTGAGGAACTTGTTTGAGTGCCAGGACGCGGCGAGCGGCCCCGTCTCGGCCTCGCCGTCGCCGATGACGCAGGCGGCGATCAAGTCGGGATTGTCGAGCACCGCTCCGAAGGCATGCGCGAGGCTGTAACCGAGTTCGCCGCCCTCATGGATGGAACCGGGCGTTTCGGGTGCGGCATGGCTCGGAATGCCGCCGGGGAAAGAGAACTGCCGCACGAAGCGCCGCAAGCCCTCCTCGTCTTGCGATATGTCCGGATAGAGCTCGCTATAGGTTCCTTCGAGATAGGTGCTCGCCACCACGCCCGGCGCACCATGGCCAGGCCCGGCGATGTAGAGGATATCGAGGTCCCGCGCCCTGATGATGCGGTTGAGATGGAGATAGATGAAGTTCAGCCCTGGCGTCGTCCCCCAATGGCCGAGCAGCCGTGGCTTGACGTGCTCGATCCGCAGCGGCTCCCGCAGCAGCGGATTGTCCAGCAAATAAATCTGCGCCACGGAGAGGTAGTTCGCGGCCCGCCACCAGGATTGCATCAAGACCAACTCATCCGGGCGAAGAGCTGTCTGCACCACCGTATCGATAGCCCTCGAGATCATTGCTGCGCTCCCGGAAGCGGGTCGTCAGGAAGGGAGGCCGATTTTATCGCGCTGTCCTGCGCACTTTGATTTACGGCAAAGAACTTCAGAGATTCTGCGGGTATTGAATAGCTGACCACAGCAAGGATGATTGAAAACGATCATGGCGTCGATCTGTTCGTGGCCCGCGCAGGAAGCGGTCATGAAGCGGGTTGTCGGTCCGCCGAAATCCCGGGCACTCCGTCCAACGTTCTTACGGCCGAAGCATGGTGCACTGAGGACGAAGCAGGGGAGGGAATTCGGAGGAGAATCGGAGCTCGCGCGATTGCGCGGCGATTGGAGGAGAATCGGATGATGACCGACGATCTCAACCGGAGTTTGACCACGAGAACGGGCTTCAGGTTTCATGTCCGGCCTGCTCGTCCCGAAGATGAAGCGGGGCTGGCGGAGTTCTTCAAGCATGTGACGCCCGAAGATTTGCGCTTCCGCTTTCTCTCTACGGTCAGGGAGGTTGGCCATGATCGTCTGGCGGCCATGCTGCAGGTCGATCATCGACAGGCCGAGACCTTCATAGCCTTTTCCGAAGACGGAAAGACGATCATCGCCACAGGCATGTTGGCTTGTGACGCTGCTTTGGACAGAGGCGAAGTGGCGATCTCAGTCCGAAGCGAACACAAGCATAAGGGTGTGGGATGGGAATTGCTCAGACACGTTTCCAAATTTGCCGAGGCGAAGGGAGTGAAAGTGCTCGAGTCGCTCGAAGACCGCCAAAATCATGAAGCGATCGAAATCGAACGTGAGCAGGGTTTCGAGGTCGATGAATGCCCGGATGATTTTCGGCTGGTAATACTAAGAAGGAGATTCAAATAGGATTACCGAGCGATAAATTATTGATATTTATTAAAGTATATCACTCCGGTGTAGTGTTTGTAATGCCGTCTTAGCGATCGATTTCAAGGTTTCGTCCAAGAGTTATGGGTGTCGGTTAGCTGTCTCCAGGATGGGGGCGGCATTGCAGACGACCTCGCACCCATGCCGGAAGATGCCGCCGGGGCGTGCAGCGCCGCGCCGTCGGCGGTAGTCCCGCCTGCTTTAGATGACCTCGCCATGCAGCATTCGTCCGTCGACCAATTCCGTCGATCCATCGGGAGAAGCGCGGGATACTCCAATGAGGGACCGAAGGTCCATTCCAAAGGGGCGACGAGCGCCTTCAACAAGCTCAGCTTGGAGTGGCAGCGATGGCTGATCGTGGCTCTCGACGGCGCGGGCGCTTGCGCGGAATTGAGGCCGCACCTCGCCTCTACCTGAAACCAGCCCAGCGTAATCTCAAGGTGGCTAGCACGCTGAACGAGACCGGCGCGAGGCTGGCTACACAAGCGGCGGCACTTGCCGGTTCAGTCGCTCAATAATTTTCGAAAAATACTGAGAAGAATTTTACGTCATTTGACAATGCGCTCTGCAAGTACCATGTTAGAAAAATCGATCTAGGCCGAACGAATTGGCCCCGCGCCTCATGGCGCTCTGCTGACGAATTTCCTGCTCAAATCGAGACATGCGCTGCATCCGTGGCGTGTGGGCGGTCGCTTTTACAGGAGGTCAGCATGGCCAGCGGCACTGTCAAATGGTTCAACACCGATAAGGGTTTCGGCTTCATTCAGCCGGAGGACGGTGGGCAGGATGCCTTCGTCCATATCAGCGCCGTAGAGCGAGCAGGCCTGCGCACGCTCCGGGAAGGCCAGAAGGTCTCTTACGAGCTGGTGCAGGACAAGCGCTCCGGAAAAGTCTCTGCGGATAATCTGCAGGCCGAGTGAGCCGAGACGCCGTTCGGCGTGGCAATGGAGATATGCGGCGACCGCGGATGTACCGGCGCCGTCTCGATTGAGCGACGAATGGCCACGGAGGGTCGGGATCAGCCCGGCCCTTTTTTTCACCAGAAGGGAAGTTCGAATGCAGGTTCTCGTCCGCGATAACAACGTCGATCAGGCGCTCCGCGTTCTCAAGAAGAAGATGCAGCGCGAGGGCGTGTTCCGCGAGATGAAGGCGCGTCGCTCCTACGAAAAGCCGTCCGAGCGGCGCACCCGCGAAAAGGCTGAAGCCATCCGCCGCGCTCGCAAGGCGGCACGCAAGCAGGCGCAACGCGAAGGATTGCTGCCGGCGCCGAAGCGCGCAGAGCGGCCAGTTCGTCCGGCCCAGCCCGCGCAGGCACGATAAGCGAGGTTTCAGGCTTGAGCTTCAATCCGCAGAATTTCGCCGACCGCCAGGCCAGTTCGGCCAACGCCAAAAAGGCGCTGCTGGAGCACTTCAGGGCGCGTCCCGGGGCCGATGATCCGGTCATGATCCAGCGCCGGACCGAGCGCGAAGCCGTGGCGAAAGCCCGAGCCGAGCGAGAGGCGGAGAAGACCGCAAGACTTGCCGAAATGGAGCGCCTGGCTGCGGCTGAACGCGAGCGCTTCGCCGAAGAGAAGCGCCAGGAGGAGCTTGCTCGCCAAGCGGCCCGCCAGGCTGAACTGGCGAGGGCCGAAGCGGAGCGTCCCCGCAAGGTTCTGCTCGAGGCTGTTCAATACATGCGGGAGCGCGCGGCAGGAAAACGACGCTGATGCTTCGGCATCGTCCGTTCGGGAAGGAGTTCGCCGATGCCCGGTAACAGGATTTCGCCGGAACAGTCTCAGTTGCGGGCACAGAGCAGGGCCACGCTGGCCGCGCAACGTCGCGCCGAAGCGGAAACCGTGTTGGAAGCGCTGCGTATCGAGCAGGCTGCCGTCCGCGAGCGCACTGCAAGATTGCGGGCGCTGCGACTGGCCAAAGAGGCCGCCGAAGCCGAGGCAACTCGCGAAGCTGCAACGCAACCGAAGGCAAAGGGCAGCGCTCGGACGAAACGGACCTCTCCCTGATCGCGAAACAGGAGGTGGCTATGATACGACGGTTCGGCCAAGTCTATCCAACCGATGGGGTGTCACCGATCTGCTGGAGCGTTCGGTCTGCTCGATCATACGCGGCCCTCACGACCAGTTCTGGATCGTCCTGACAGCCGACGAGCTTCCACGGATGGTTGAAGTGCGGCGCGGCCCCTTCAAGGCGATAGACGGCGCGATGAAGACCATTGAGAAGACCCTGCACGGGTCTTGTCTGCATGGCGCTGCCATGGTGCCAGCCGATTATTTCCCCTGACGGGGTACCGGCAACTTCAAACGGCCACAATGGCGCGCTATTGGTGCTCCATCGACCGAGCTAATCGGCTGGCCTCGCCGCTACAGGCGCGTTGCCCGACTTTCCAACTCTTTCGACAATTGAACGCCGCTTCGCGGCACGCTGCCGCCGGCATTCCGCCCGGCAGCCTTACAGGCAGCGCGGTCAAGCCGCGCGCCCTTGGACCGATATGAAAAGCACAACAGAATACGAACATCCGACGACGCAGTGCCTTGGCGCATCTGCCTCGCTGCCATTGCCCCCGAAATCCTCGCTGGACTGGAAACCCGAACCTTGTGGCCTTTCCCGCGAGGAGCTGCGCAAGATCGTCGCGCGGATCATGGGCTGAGGAGGGAACCATGAACCTCAATCATCGCACGTCGCGGGATGCCGATAGGCGCAGCCAGACGGATAGATGGACGGGTTCGGACCTTCGGGCACGTTACGACCGTGCCGTCACCCGTGCCCAAGGGTGCGAAGCGACAGGCGACAAGGTCGATGCCGAGCGCTTCTATCAGCAGGCCGATCACTTTCGCCGCTTGTTGAACGGCAAAGCCGCATAGGAGGCACCATGCTGGACCTGACAACGGTCGATGCTGCCCTTATCGAAAACGTCGAGTGGATCACACCCGCGGGTCGGCAGCATGTTGCCTTCAAGTTCTCCGCACCCGGGCATAGCCAGGTCTTCCTGCTGGATCGGCTTCAGGCTGAAAAGCTGGCAGCCGGTCTCATCGCCTACATGCCCGCCCCCGCCGGTGACGAAGTCCTGATCGATATACCCGCAAGCCTTGAGGGAGAGCATGAGGTGATGGCGACATCGATTGATGCTGACGAGCCGCGTTTTGATGGGGTAACGCAAGCCAAGTTTCATCTGAGACTGACGGTCGGCGACCACAATGTAACGATGACAATGTCACACAGCGAATTGCTGCGGCTCGTCACGCAGATGCAGGCCAAGCTCCAAGAACACCGCGTTCGTACCGCGAACTGAAAGCTCGATCTCGGAACCAGCGTTCGCGCCGGTCCTGGGCCGACGTTCCGGTAAGAGCGAAAAGGCTAGGCTTCGCCAAAGCGCGACCGAGCGAAGGGGGCAGCCATCATCCGCGCCGACGGCTTCACCACTGCCATTGCGCCAACGGAGCGCGTGCTCCTCGCTGTTATGCGGGGCTGCTTGGCGGCAAAAGACCTCTGGGGCGCGGTTCTTCGGTAACCGGGAGGCGTTCACGCCACCCGGTCGAACTCCGGCAAGGGGCGTCCGACGACCGCCATGTTCCGTTCTGTCCAATCGGCAACGGCAAGCTCGACCGCTGTTCCGCCCTCACAGTGAAGGAGGATTCTGTAAGTGAACTCGCTTGGGTCGGCGGACCCCGTGTCACAGATCAAATACCCGACCCAATGATGTTCCTGATGAGTGCCGAACTAGTATTTGGCAGACAGTCTTCGACCACTGCGCAAGGTGACAAAGCCGGCTCCGTTGAGCATCATGGGTATCTCCGCTTGGCGGCGTCATGAGCGCCGCGACGGTCCTTTCCAGAAGCTGTATGGAGACAACTCAGCGGCATCCGCGCACTCTCACTGGAGAGCGCAAGTCACATTCCCGGGCATAATGGTGAAATGAACTCACTGTGCTCAGCCCTCAAAGCAGCGCCGCCTGATCGATTAAAGTGGATTGCTGCAATTCGATCGATCGAGCTGCAGATTCCGCCTCACCCGCATCCGCAGAGCGTATAAGCGCGGGGGGCAGCCAACTCTCGCATATCCAATGGAGCTTGAAGGGGGCGCCAATGTCCAATCACACAGCCAGTGAAGCAGCTCTTGCTCAGCGGCTTCTGGAAATCATCGCACGTGAAGGGCTCATCCATCACGGAAAGCTCGATCCCACCGCGACGGTGGAGGGCGATCTGGGGCTCTCGCTCGATGACTTGACGCTGATCGGGAACGCGATCGAGCGCGAGTTTGATTGCGACATGATCCCGGACGACGAGATGCGAGCCTGCACGACGGTTCGCCAACTTGTCGTGCTAATTGCCCATCGCATCGCCACCAACGCGGAAGCGGGCGAATCCGAGGAATAGGGCCCGGACTTCGGCAGCGGGGCCGTCCCGGCCAACTGGATTTCTGTGTTGGCAATCGTTTGGCCGCTCTGATTGTGCGGTCGTGCGGCAGCCGAGCACGAAATCGCCACCGCGCTTGCGGGTAGTTCTCGATCCTTCAATCGATCAGGAAAAGACGCCGAGCCACCCACGCCATGGGAGGGGAAATGGCGGCAGCTCGGCGCCACGCCGCATCGAAGGCGCCTTGAGAGCTTGGCTCAAAATAGTGAACGATAGGCGAATGTGAGCCTGTTGATGCAGGGTACGCTTCAACGGAAGCGCCCAGCCCAAGCCAGACGGGGGCCTTCGTAACATGCCCCGCCATCGTGCCGAGAGCTAACGGAAGTTGGAAGGCGAAAGTCGGTGATAGCTGTCCCGCTTCTTCAAATAAGCAGAACGCGCCGCCTGCAATATAGCCGATCGGTTGAGGTCGAACGCAGCGAGGAACGAAGCTTCGCTTTCATCAACGATGCTGGGGCTTAAGGTCCGCAGTACCCCCAGCTCGATCTGAAACATGACTTCCAACGATGACGCGGAGCCCCAGAAGCTCACGCAACCGCGGCCAGGTTCGTATCGTCGGATGGAATTGGGAAAGTTGATACTCATGACGGGGACTGCCCGCCAAGCCCAGTGAGCTCAGCCTGATAGGCGTGGACGTAGCGCAGCCTCCGCCTCCTCCGTAGCCAAACTCCCAGACAGAAAGCGACAGCCGAGCCAGCGACGAGCAGTGCCCATTGCGGGAGCAGGCGCACGTCATAAAACGCGGCTGCACCCCATATCCCGACGCCGAAAAGCGTCATCCCGACAATTCCATAAACGAGCGCCGAAGCTTCGGGGGCCGGAGCATAGGCAGCGGCTGCTTGCCGAGCCTTCTCTGCGCGAAGTTTCATGAGAAGCTCATTTCAATACGAGTGTGAAGGTAAGCGTGAATTCGGCGACAAGGCCAACGTGCCCGGCCCACACATAGGGTCGACCGCCTAAATCGGTAAATATCCCAGTGCGCCGGTAGATTCGACATGACGGCGATCCGTTGTTTTGGTCAAAAAGCGGGAAATTTCGAAATTTAGGAAAAGAATAATCAGAAGAAAATTTCGCAGTTTTGGATATTGTTCTTCTGACGTCATCTTACAAGGCGCGATAAAAATTAATCCTCATTTTCAAATTATTCATTTGAAACCGCCGGTCGAATGCCCCCGTCATTTGAGCGCGCCCCGGAACGAAAGGGCTCTTCGGTTGTTAGGGTTGTTTGGATCGAGGAACTGTGATGGCCCAGACCTTGACCGTGTGCCGCCTCGGTACGGACTGGGCTGTCCGAGACGTCACGGGTGAGCACTACGGCAGGTCAAGCGACATTAATGCGGTGATCGAATATGCAAGAGGGCTCGCCAGCCGCACTGGAAGTCATGTTGCGTTGAGCGATAGTGCTCAGGAATACATGAATTCAAAGGTAACGCTCGATCCGCGCAGCAGCTGACATTGAATCTTTGAGTTTGTCGGTAGAGCAATCTCAGGGCGGGCCGCAGGCTCGAACCAATCGCTCGCCGCGACACTTCCAATCAATGCGCGCCCTTGCAGTCCATCGAACCCCGCGTCCGCTGCAGCGACCCGTGGGTTGCTGTAGGTACCGTGGTGAAAACAACAGCGCTTGCGCCCGCCACGGCTCGGTTTTTCATATAGGTTTCTCCAATACCTTCCTGCCCATCAAAGCGGGGGGGCTTGACGGCGTGCAAAATTCGCGTCTACACTTAACTCAATGGTTAAGTTTCAAGCAGCGCAGCTCGACAGGACGTTCTCCGCGCTGGCGGATCCGACGCGGAGGGCCTTGCTGGCGCGGCTGGAGCGGGAAGACGGGCTTTCGGTCAGCGAGCTGGCGAAGCCGTTTCCGGTCTCATTGCCGGCCATCATGAAGCATCTCGATGTCCTGTCGGACGCCGGGTTGGTCGAGCGGACGAAGACGGGGCGCACCGTGTCCTGCCGCCTCAACGCCGAGCCGATGGAGGAAGCGATGGGTTGGCTGGCGCATTATCAGCGCTTCTGGACCCAAAGGCTCGATGCGCTGGAGGCGCTGCTCGAAGCGCGGCGCAAGGGCGAAGGTTGAAGGGGCAGGCGCATGGATCAGCAGGTGACACCGAGTCTTACGATGAAGCGCCGCCTCCATGCGCCGCCGGTCGAGGTCTACAAGGCCTGGACCGACCCTGAACTGCTGGTGCGCTGGTTCGGGCCCGAGAACGTCGTGGCGCAGGAGGCCGAGATCGATCCGCGCGTCGATGGCGCGTATCGCGTCGTGATGATCGAGGACACGGGGCAGCGCCACGAGGTGTCCGGGCGTTACCTGGAGGTCGTCGAGAACGAGCGTCTGGTCTTCAGCTGGTCCTGGGTGACGACGCCGGAGCGCGTCTCGCGCGTCACCGTCACATTGAAGCCGGATGGTGGGGGCACGATCCTGACGCTTCTGCACGAGAAGCTGTTCGACGATGCGGCCGTGCGCGGCCACACCCATGGCTGGACCGGAACCATGGAAAAGCTCGAGGCCTACTTCGCCTGAAGGCGGAGAGCGGCGCTGCTCTGTCCGGCAGCGCTTGAACGAGCCGCCGGCGTGGGCCGGCGGAAACACAGGAGAGGAGACGATGGAACACAGGATCGTATCCCGTGAAGAATGGCTTGCGGCCCGCAAGGCCCATCTCGCCCGTGAAAAGGAGTTCACCCGCCAGCGCGATGCGCTCTCGGCCGAGCGGCGCGCGCTGCCTTGGGTCAGGATCGACAAGGGCTATGCCTTCGAGGGTTGGGATGGCGGGCTGACATTGGCGGATCTCTTCGCCGGCAACAGCCAGTTGATCATCTATCACTTCATGTTCGGCCCGGGCGCCAGGGAAGGCTGCCCGAGCTGCTCCTTCCTCGCCGACCATTTCGACGGCGCCAACCGGCATCTGAAGCACCATGATGTCAGCCTGGTCGTGGTCTCGCGGGCGCCCTATGCCGAGTTCCAGGCCTTCCGGCATCGCATGGGCTGGGATTTTCCCTGGGTGTCCTCGGCCAACAGCGACTTCAACTACGACTTCCACGTCGCGCCGAGCCCGGAGGAGAGGGCGGCCGGCCGCTACGAGTACAATTACGAGATGCATGACGGGCAGGGCGGCGAGATGCCGGGCTTCAGTGTCTTCTACCGCAACGACGCGGGCAAGATCTTCCACACCTACTCGACCTATGCCCGCGGCGGCGACCTCCTGATCGGCGCCCATAACTTCCTCGATATGACTCCCAAGGGGCGCAACGAGGTCGGGATCATGGACTGGGTCCGCCATCACGACCGCTACCAGAGCAAGCCAAAGGGAGCGGCGAGTTTCCAGCCCGAATTGGCGGCGGGATCCTGCTGCGGCTGAGAGTGGATTCCTCGCATCGCGGTGCGGGGGGTATTGTTGATATCAACATTTTTTGGGCATGGCCGCTTGGGCGGCCGCAAGTGAGGAGAACGCAATGGCTTATGTCGATGGTTTCGTCGTCGCGGTTCCGGCCGCGAACAAGGACAGTTACCGCAAGCATGCGGCCGATGCGGCGCCGCTGTTCAAGGAATTCGGCGTCAAGCGCCACGTCGAGGCCTGGGGCGACGATGTCCCCGATGGCAAGGTTACGGACTTCAAGGGTGCGGTGAAAGCGACGCCTGACGAGGTCGTCGTCTTCTCCTGGTTCGAATATCCCGACCGGGCGACGCGTGATGCTGCCAATGAGAGGATCATGAGCGATCCGCGCATGAAGGAGATGATGGGACTGCAGATGCCCTTCGACGGCAAGCGCATGATCTATGGCGGCTTCGCTTCGGTCCTCGACGAAGGCGAGGGCGGCCGGGCGGGCTATATCGACGGCATGCTTTCTGCGGTGCCGGATGGGCGCAAGGCGGATTTCCAGGCTTTCGCAGCCAAGGGCGCGGCGCTCTTCGAGGAGCATGGCGCGTTGCGCGTCGTCGATGCCTGGGGCGATGACGTGCCGGATGGCAAGCTCACCGACTTCAAGGGGGCGGTGAAAGCCGAGCCCGGCGAGACGGTGGTCTTCTCCTGGATCGAGTGGCCGTCGAAGGCGGTGCGCGACGCCGCCTGGGCCGGTTTGATGCAGGATCCGCGTATGAAGGCCATGTCCTTGCCCTTCGACGGCAAGCGCTCGGTCCATGCCGGCTTCGCGCCGCTTCTCGATGTGTGAAGCGCCGTGACGAGGCCGTCATTCCGGGGCTTGCCCCGGACTCCATCGTGGCATGCAACGCTCTCGGATGGACTCCGGATCGGCGCTGCCAAAGCGGCTGGTCCGGAATGACGGGGATCGGGGCCGGGCCATCAGCCCGGCCCGGAGCCTGCATTGCGAGGTGGAGCGCATAGATCGACCGGCTTGCGCCCTGAACGGGCGGGCCCACCTCGGCCCGCCGAAGCAGATATTGCCGCAGGCCTCCGGTGGCCGAGGCGAGCCCGATCACCTTTCCGGTGGCGTTGAACACCATCACGCCGTCGAGGTGGCGATTTGCCTGGCGCCATGATTTCTCGCAGCGGTCATGCGGGGCGGTATCTTGTCCCGGTCGTGCAAATGGCCGAGAGATCGGGCTGCTTCACCGGATCGAATCTCGATGCTTGCTGGCATTCCTCTCGGCGATCTCGCCTTCCTGGCCGTTTCCCTCGTGCTCGCCGGCGCGGCCACGGGCTTGCTGGCCGGCGTCTTCGGCGTCGGTGGCGGCGCGGTCATCGTGCCGGTGCTGTACGAGGTCTTCCGTGTCATCGGCGTGGCCGATGAGGTTCGGATGCCGCTGGCCGTCGGCACCTCGCTCGCCGTCATCATCCCGACTTCGATCCGCTCCTTCAACGCGCATCGCGCGAGGGGCCTTGTCGATCTCTCCATCCTGAAGATCTGGGCCGCTCCGGTCGTGATCGGCGTCATCGTCGGCAGCTATATCGCCCGCTATGCACCCGCTGATCTCTTCAAGATCGTCTTCGTCATCGTCGCAACGATCTCGGCCGTCCGCTTGCTCTTCGCCGCCGACCGCTGGAAGTTCGGCGAGGACATGCCCGGAAAGCCGCTGATGGTCGCCTATGGCGGCATCATCGGCGTGCTCTCGGCGCTGATGGGCATCGGCGGCGGCCAGCTTTCCAGCCTGTTCATGACCTTCTACGGCCGTCCGATCCATCAGGCGGTCGCGACCTCGTCGGGCCTCGGGGTGCTCATCTCGATCCCCGGTGCGCTGGGCTTCATCTATGCCGGCTGGCCGAAGATGGACATCCTGCCGCCGCTCTCGCTCGGCTATGTCTCGCTGATCGGCATGATCCTGTTCATCCCGACTTCGATCTGGACGGCGCCGATAGGCGCAAGCCTGGCGCACCGGCTCTCGAAGCGGCGGTTGGAAGTGGCCTTCGGCCTATTCCTTCTTGTCGTCGCCGGCCGCTTCATCTGGTCGCTGCTGCACTGAGCGGGCGGGGCGCCTGATGAGCGAGACCGCGATCCGGCTGCTCCAGCCCGCCGATCATCCGGCGCTGGCGGCGCTGATGGTCGAGATGCAGGGCCACTACCGGGTGCCGTGTCCGCCGGTCGCAGAAATTCTGGCAGGCCTCGCCGCCTTGCCGGCTGGCGTGGACATCCTGGTCGCGGTGAGGGGAGGGGCGGTGCTGGGCTTTGCTTCGGCCTGCAATCTCTATCCGGGGCCGGGGCTGAAATCCGGCTTCTTCCTGAAGGAGATCTACGTTGCCGATGCGGCGCGTGGCATGGGGCTCGGCCGCTCACTGATGACCGCGCTGTCGGAGCTCGCGCTGGAACGCGGCCACCTCCGCATCGATTGGACGGCGGATGCTGACGATGCGGCGCTGCTGCGCTTCTACGAGGGCCTCGGCGCCGTCGCGTATCCGAAGAAGGTGTTCTATCGCCTGACAGGAGATGCGCTGATCGCTCTGGCGAGCAAGTAGCCGTCATTCTCGGGCGAAGCACAGCTTTGACCCGAGAATCTCATGACAAGATGGCGCTCGTTTCCGAGGTGCTCAAGGCTCAAGCCCGAGCATGACGTGGCGGTTGCTGGGAAGCTCCTTGGGCCAACCGCTCCGATAACACGGCCATGATCGCCAGCCTCTCGGCCTCGCTCAGGCGGCCCCACTGCGCGATTTCGGCGAGCGTCCGCCCGCAGCCCTCGCAGAGCCTGTTCTGAGGGGCGATGATGCAGACCTTGATACAGGGCGTCGAGATGGCGCTTATCAACTCAACCGTCCAGTACAGGCGTTACCTGATGCGCTGCTTACCAGGCGACGCAGCGGCGCACGCCGCCGACGACACCATAGCGTCGGCACACCGCGCCGTGCGAGCGCGGAGCAGCATAGCCGCGTCTGGCGACGACGGCGCCGTTCGGCCCGGCGCATCCCGCCCGATAGACACCCTTGGCACAGACCACAGCGGAGGCGGTGGAGGGAAGAACGAGGCTGGACACGGCATAGGCGAACGCGACTGCAACCAGTCCGGCCGGGAGACTGAAAATAGCTTTGCGCATGGCAGTGTTACCTAACGTAAGCAGGTTGGAGGCAATCTGAGCCAGCGCCAAAGAAGCGTTCCCGTCAAGTCGCAACAGGCAACGGTGACCTTTCATCTCGAAACGCGATGCCGGTTCGGAACGGCGCGCGGCCGGCCAAGCGCTCAGATGCCCGGCCAGAGCATCAGGGCGATTCCGAGATAGATCGCGATCTCGGCGAGCTGCTGCGCCGCGCCGAGGATATCGCCGGTCTGCCCGCCGATCAGCCGCCGCGCCAGCCGCGACAGAACGGCCGCCGCGCCATGCGCCAGCGCAAAGCCTAGAAGCAGTCCCGCGACAGGTAGCTGCGCCGCCAGTGCGATCCCGGTCGCGAGGAAGAGGCTCAGGGCGAGTGCGATCCGCGCCGTGACGATCGTCGGCTGGCCGACAGCCGCCGCCGCGCCGCTGCTGCGTGCGGCCGGTTGCGTTGCGAGCAGGAACAGGGCCTCGGCGCGAGACCAGGGGGCGGCGACGAGCAGCGCCGCCGCTGTGGCCCAGGCGCCGGAGCGGTCGAGGATCATCGCGATCAGGCTCGCCCGCAGCAGCAGCGACAGGCCGAGCGCCAGCGCGCCATAGGAGCCGATGCGGCTGTCCTTCATGATTTCGAGCCGACGTTCCGGCGTGTGCCCGCCGAACAACCCGTCGGCGGTGTCGGCGAGCCCGTCCTCATGGAAGGCGCCGGTGGCCAGCGCCAGCGCGGTGAGCGCGAGCGCGGCGACGACGAAACCGCTCAGGCCGGCCAGCCCGGCGCCCAGTGCGACGAGCGACGCCGGCAGCGCGATGACGAGCGCTGCGAAGGGCAGGGCGCGGGGCACGCTGCGGAAGTCGGGGATCGCGTGGCTGTCGGCCTCGCCCGGCAATGGCGGGACCGGCAGGCGCGACCAGAAGCGCAGGCAGATCGCCGTCGCGATCGTCCAGCCCGGCCAGTCCGGCGGGGTGGTCTCCGTCGTCGTCTCGGCCTCAGCCATGCCTGCCGCGCTGCTCTGCTCGATTGTCTTCCCGAGCTTGACCCTATAGCAGCAGCGCAGACCTCGCCGCCACGCCTGCGCGCGTCGGCGCAAGCCCCTTTGCTCGACGGAACAGCCATGGCCGCCTCCGGATTGCCCTTCGACGATATCCGCGAACTCATCGCCGCGATGCCCGGCCCCGATATGGCGGCCGCGAACGCAGTGCGTGCCCGCGATGCCAACCTCACGAAGCCGGCCGGCAGCCTCGGCCGCATGGAGGAGATCGCCGAGTGGCTCGCCGCCTGGCAGGGGAAGGCGCCGCCGCGCGTCGACCGCCCGCTGGTCTGCGTCTTTGCCGGCAATCACGGTGTGGTGGCGCAGGGCGTCTCGGCCTACCCGCAGACGGTGACGCGCCAGATGCTGGAGAATTTCGCTGCCGGCGGCGCCGCGATCAACCAGATCTGCGCGGCCTATGATCTCGGCTTCAAGGTCTTCGATCTCGCGCTGGACCTGCCGACCGGCGACTTCACTCAGACCGATGCGCTCGACGAACGCGCCTGCGTCGCCACCATGGCCTTCGGCATGGAAGCGCTCGTCGGCGGAACCGACCTGCTCTGCCTCGGCGAGATGGGCATCGGCAACACCACCTCGGCTGCGGCGATCTACGCTGCTCTGTATGGCGGTGACGCCGCGCACTGGTGCGGCCATGGCACCGGCATCGACGAAGCCGGCTTCAAGCGCAAGGTCGCGGCGGTGGAGGCGGGGCTTGCTTTGCATCGCGCCCATCTCAAGGATCCGCTCGAAGTGCTGCGCCGGTTCGGCGGGCGAGAGGTCGCGGCGATCTGCGGCGCGATCATCGCTGCGCGCTCGCAGCGTATCCCGGTGATCCTCGATGGCTATGTGGTGACCGCCGCCGCGGCGATCTTGCATGCGATCGAGCCATCCGCGATCGACCACTGCATCGCCGGTCATCTCTCGGCCGAGGGCGCCCATGCCGATGTGCTCGCCCGTCTCGGCAAGGTGCCGCTGCTCGCACTCGACATGCGGTTGGGGGAGGGTACGGGGGCTGCGCTCGCCGCCGGCCTCGTCAAGGCGGCGGCGGCGGTCCATTCCGGCATGGCGACCTTCGAGCAGGCGCAGGTGGCGCGGAAGGGGTAGGACCCCGCGTCATGCTCGGGCTTGACCCGAGCATCTCGGAAACCAACGCCTTCTTGTCATAAGGTTCTCGGGTCGAAGCTGCGCTTCGCCCGAGAATGACGGCGCGCCTAAACCGCGTAATCCGTCTTCAGCCCGGCACGCTCGGCGTGGCGCTCCTGCGCCAGCTCGATCAGGCGGGTGATCAGCGCCGGGTAGGGCAGGCCTGAAGCCTCCATCATCTTCGGATACATGCTGATCGCGGTGAAGCCCGGCAGCGTGTTGATCTCGTTGAAGTAGAAGGCGCCGCTCTGGCGGTCGAGGAAGAAGTCGACCCGCGCCAGCCCGCTGCATTCCAGCGCGAGGAACGCGTCGATCGCGAGTTGCCGCACGCGGGCCATCTGGTCGGCATCGAGTTTCGCCGGCAGATCGACGGTGGCGCCGTCCTGATCGATGTACTTGGCCTCGTAGGAGTAGAACTCGTGCTGCGGGCCGGCATTGAGCTCGCTCGCGACGCTCGCCACCGGCGGATCGCCGTCGAGAACGGCGACTTCGATCTCGCGGGCATCGATGCCCTGTTCGATCAGCACCTTGGTGTCGTACAGGAAGGCGTCGGCGAGCGCGGCGCCGAGGTCCTCCCAGTGCTTGACCTTATGGACGCCGACGCTGGAGCCCATGTTGCAGGGCTTGACGAAGACCGGGAGCGTCAGTGTCTCGTGCGCTGCCCTGGCCGATCCCTCGGGATCGCGACGGTAGTCGCGGCGCGACAGCGCGAGATAGGGCGCTACCGGCAAGCCGGCGAGCGCGGCGAGGCGCTTGGCGATGTCCTTGTGCATGCCGACGGCGGAAGCCAGCACGCCTGAACCGACATAGGCGGCGCCGGAGAGCTCCAGCAGACCCTGTACCGCGCCGTCCTCGCAGAGCGGGCCATGAATGACGGGAAACACCACATCGACCGGCTCGATGGCCGGTGCCGCGTTGTCGGCCGGCAGGATGGCGGTGCGCTCGCCCTGCGGTTCGAGCCGGATCGCCGGCGAACCCGCCGGGATCGGCAGGCTGTCGCCGTTCGTGCCCTCGATGAGGCGCAGGTCGTGGCATTGCCAGCGGCCCTGCTTGTCGATGCTGACGGGCACGGGTTCGAAACGGTCGCGGTCGAGATAGCGCAGGACGGAGGCCGCCGACTTCAGCGAGACCTCGTGCTCGCCCGATTTTCCGCCATAGAGCACGGCGACGCGCGTTTTCCGGTTCATGATGCGATGGTCCGAGAGGAGAGTGTGAGCGCCCCGAGTGAGGCGGTTATGGATGTTGCCGATCGATGGGGCGAGATTCGGGCGTTGCCGCCGCGGAGATGCAGTTCATGCCGCCCGCGATTTCGGCTCCGGCAGGGCGGCGAGCGTGTCCATCACGCGCTCGGCCGGCAGGGTGACCGTCACTTCCGTGCCGCCGCGCGGCTTCGACTTCAGGTTGAAGCCGCCGCCGTGCAGGTCGATCAGCCCCTTCACGATCGGCAGACCCAGCCCCGAGCCCTGCTCGGCGGTCTTGATGGCGAGCGAGCCACGCCCGAAGCTCTGCATCACGATCGGGATCTCGTTCTCCGGGATGCCGGGCCCGGTATCGGCGACCGAGACATATTGTCCGCCCGTCGCCGTCCAGCCGACCTTGATGGTGATCTCGCCACCCTGCGGCGTGAACTTGATCGCGTTTGACAGCACGTTGAGGACGACCTGCCGGATGGCCCGCTCATCGGCCCAGACCCGTGGCAGGTCGGGCTCGGCGAGCGAACTGATCGTCTGGCCCTTGGCCTTGGCACGCAGCGTCAGCATGTGCCGGCAGTCCTCCACGATCTCGACGAGTGACAGCGCCTCCTCGTTCAGCTCGTATTTGCCGGCCTCGATGCGCGACAGGTCGAGGATCTCGTTGATCAGGTTGAGCAGATGCTGGCCCGAGCCGTGGATATCGGCCGAGTATTCCTTGTAGGCGGCATTGGCGTGCGCCCCGAAGATTTCGCTCTTCATCACCTCGGAGAAGCCGAGAATGGCGTTGAGGGGGGTCCGCAGCTCATGGCTCATCGTTGCAAGGAAGCGCGACTTGGCGAGATTGGCTTCCTCCGCCTTGCGGCGGGCTTCGTCGGAATTCGCGTTGGCGGTTTCGAGCTCGGCGATCAGCGCGTCCTTCTCGGCGCGGAAGCCGATCGAGTCGACCGAGCTGGCATAGAGCCGGTTGGCGAGGAAGATGAAGAAAAGCTGTGCCGAGGCCGCCATCAGCGCCATCGTTACGCTGTCCATGTCGCGGCGTTCCCAGAAGAACGCCATGATTCCGGCGATGACCGGCGTCAGCCCGGCATAGACCGCCATCGGAATCGTGGCGGAGAGCATGACCGTGAGGGCGCTGACGATGAGCAGCGCCGTGGTGACGAAGACCTTCGCGCCGGGAGCCTCGACAGGCGCGAACAGCATGAGGAGCAGCGCCCAGGACAGGCCGTGTATGCCTTCCGCCAGGGTGAAGAGCCGCCGCCAGCGCTTGAGCCGGACCGTATCGGCGGGCTTGCGCAGATAGCGGCGCGACAGGGCGAAGATGACGAGCGTGCTCGCGAGCACCGCGCTGCTCCACAGCGCGACATACATGGTCGGCAGCCACAGGCAGGCGGCTGCGGCGATGCCGATGACCAGCACCAGCGTGCCGGCGGAGCCGGTAAGGCGGTATTGCGCGAAGACGCGCAGCAATTCGGAATCGAAGGCGCGCTCGAGCCCGGTCGAGGACGTCAGGCGCTCGCGCACGGATTTCACCTCCCGCGAAACGTGCTTTCGGCGCGCCACGACGGAAGGATCGGGCCCGCGCCCGCGCTGCACCTGTTCGGCCGTCACTTCCGCCATGGTCGGGAGCGTGTATCCTCGTTCCGCCGCGCGGCGTGCGCGGACGGCTGGCCATCATGGACACCAAATCGTTAAGCTCTTCCTGATGGCTCCCTTCGGATTTAGCTCTCGCTATGGACCTTTCGGGTGGCGCCGTGTCGGCCGCGTCACGGATTTCGTCGTGGCGCTCGGACTGCTGGGCTTCCTCGCGCTGGCTGGCGCGATCCTGCAGTACCGCCTCGGTCCGGCCCGGAGCCTCGTCGGGCCGGCGCAGGCGATCGATGGCGATTCGCTACGGCTCCTCGGCGAGGAGTTGAGGCTGGAGGGGATCGACGCTCCCGAATATCGCCAGAGTTGTACGGATAGAGCTGGCCGGCAGGTCGCCTGCGGACGCGAGGCGCGGCGTGCGCTGCAGGCCATGCTGGCGGGCGGCATGGCGAGTTGCGAGATCGGCAAGATCGATCGCTACGGCCGTGGGCTTGCCCGATGCCGGATCGGCGAGGCGGACATCAATGCCCGCATGGTCCGCGATGGCCATGCGGTCTCCTACGGCGCCTACCGGGCCGAGGAGGAGGAGGCGCGGGCCGCCGGGCGCGGGCTTTGGGCGCTGCAGTTCGAGCGCCCTGAGGCCTGGCGCCGCGCCCATCCGCGCTGAACCCGCGCCATCCCGGCCGGATGCGGCATCGCTCGCCATGCTGGCGTCACGAAGCGGCAGCATGTGGTTGACCTTCCGGCGCGGGCCGTGATCCGGTGCGCCGGAGACGGAGAACATCTGATGAAGCTCTATGACGGTGGCCGGGCGCCGAATCCGCGACGGGTCCGCATCTTCTTCGCGGAGAAGGGCGTGTCGCTGCCGGAGCTGGTGCCGGTCGATATCGCCAAGAAGGAACATCGGAGCGAGGCCTTCACCAGGATCAACCCGGCGCAGCGTCTGCCGGTGCTCGAACTCGACGACGGTACCGCGCTCGCCGAGACCGTCGCGATCTGCCGCTACATCGAGGCCCTGCACCCGCAGCCGGCACTGTTCGGCCGGGATGCGAAGGAACAGGCCCTGATCGAGATGTGGAACCGGCGCGTCGAGCTCGGTCTGTTCGCCAGCGTCGCCGCCGTCTTCCGCCACAGCCATCCATCGATGGCGGCGCTCGAGGAGCAGGTCCCGGAATGGGCGGAGGCCAACCGCGACCAGATGGACGACCATCTCTGGCTGCTGGAACTGCAACTGGCCGGCAGCGCCTATATCTGCGGTGATGCGATGACCGTGGCCGATATCACCGCCGGTATTGCCATCGACTTCATGAAGCCGTCGCGCATTCCGCTATCCGAGGATTTCGTCCATATCCGCCGCTGGCATGGCGAGCTCTCGTCGCGCCCGAGCTGGAAGGCGTGATGCTTCGGTTTTTTCCGTTCCTGCTTGCTCTGCTGGTCCCGGTGGCTGCTGCGCAGGCGGCCGAACGCCTGAGCGGGGAGGCGATCGAGCGCGCCTTCCGGGGCAACACGGTGTCCGGGCGCTACACCAATGGCGGCTTCTTCACCGAGTATCACGACCCGGACGGGCGAGCGCTCGGGCACAATGGCTGGCAACCCAACACCGACGCCTGCTGGATCACCAAGCCGGACCGCATCTGCTACTATTACGGCCCGCCGAGTGACCGCACGGTGCATTGCTTCACCGTCGAGATGAGCGGCGATCTTTATGTGCTGCGCAATACCGGCAACGGGATCGTCAATGCGCTGGCCAAGGTGGAACTCGGCAATCCGCGCAATCACACCGATAACGGTACCCCCTGGTATTGCGACGGCCTGATCTCGCGCGCGCCGATGCCGCCGATGAGCCGGAAGCTGGCGCAACGCTGATGCCGCACTGTGCAGGCATCGCGGCTGTCGTCCTCGGGCTTCTTGCCACGGCCGAAGCCGGCGCGGCCGAGCGGCTGAATGGCGAGCAGATCCGGCGCCTCTTCGAAGGCAACACCGTCTCCGGGGTCTATACTGGCAGCAACCTGCCGTTCAGCGAGTATCATCACCCCGATGGGCGTGCGAGCGGTCACAATCGCGGCGTGCAAAACAAGGATGCCTGCTGGACTACGACGGAGGATGCCGTCTGCTACTACTATGGCCCGCAGGAGACGCGCCGGACCTACTGCTTCACCATCGAGGTCAGCGGCGATCTCTATGTCATCCGCAACCGCCCGAGCGGGCGCATCAACGGTCTTGCCCGGATCGAGAAGGGCGACCCGCACGACTATGCAGGGAAGCAGCCCGCTTGGGTCTGCGACGGACTGATCTCGCAGGCTCCCGGACCTTCCAGGCTGGCGAACCGATGAGCGAGGCGGAAACGCTCGACGAGGTGCTGGCGGAACTGCGCAGCTGCCGTATCTGCCGCGATGCACCGCTCTATCCGCCGCCGCTGCCGCACCAGCCGCGACCGGTGATCCAGGCCGCAGCGACGGCGCGGCTCTGCATCGCCGGGCAGGCGCCGGGCACGCGCGTCCATGCCAGCGGCCGCCCGTTCACCGATCCTTCCGGCGTGCGGCTGCGGAGCTGGCTCGGCATCGACGAGGCGGTCTTCTACGATGCCGCGAAGGTCTCCATCGTGCCGATGGGCCATTGCTTCCCGGGGCTCGACGCGAAGGGCGGGGACAAGCCGCCGCGCCGGGAATGCGCGCCGACCTGGCGCGGACGCGTCTTTGCGGCGCTGCCGCGGATCGAGCTCGTGCTTGCGATTGGACGCTATGCCCAGGGCTGGCATCTCGGCGCCAGGGAGGCCGCCAATCTCTCGGCGACGGTCGCGAACTGGCGCGAGATCCTGGCCAGGCCGGTCCATCCGCGCGTGTTGCCCTTGCCGCACCCGTCCTGGCGCAACAATGCCTGGCTCAAGCGTAATCCCTGGTTCGAGGGAGAGCTGGTCCCGGTGCTTCAGGCGGAGGTCGCGCGGCTGTTGAAGCCGCCGGACTAGCTCAGTAGCGGAACGGCCCGGAATCCAGCCCGCGATCGACCCCGCCGCGAACGCTGAGCACCGAACGAACCGGCCCGATTGCGCTCTGCCCGCGGCTTTCGAGATAGACCATCCCGTCGGCGCGGCTACCGTAGCCGTTGCGCGAGCTCTTCCCGAATTCTGCGCGGACCGAGCCGCCGGCCCGGACGCAGAGCGAGGAGCCTTCGAGCTTGATGAAGCCGGCGCCATATTCCGGGCAGGGGCGGGCGCCCTTGCCCGCGGCGGGGGCCGACTTGCTGAAGGATTCGCGAGGAGCGGCGCGCCCCGGCAAGGGCTCGCCGATCGACTGCGCTGCGGTTGCCGTCGCGAGGCAGGACAGGAGCAGGGCGAGTGCGGTGCGGGGCATGGCGATTTCCGAACTATGGTGCCTGCTAACCCTGAAGCAAGGCGCGGTCGTGGCATCCGACATCTTGATAGCATGGGGCGCATCGCCGGGGGAGTGGTGCAGCGCCCATGAAAAATCCCGGCTTGCGCCGGGGTAAGTATCGCTTACGCGAGACGCTCCGTCGGGTCAGAGCAGATTCGAAACGCGCGAGCGGATCAGGAAGTTTTCGTAGGCATATTCTGCGATCTGGAACCAGAGATATTCGCCGCAGCGGAAGGCCGCCATCGATTCGTAGATCGTCTTGAAGTCCGGATTCTTGGCGCTGGTTTCGGCATAGACTTCCTTCGACGCCTTCAGGCAGGCTTCGAGGATCTCCTGCGAAAACGGGCGCAGCTGCTCGCCGGCGGTGACAATGCGCTTGAGAGCGGCCGGATCGCGGGTGTCATACTTCGCCTGCATGTCAGTATTCGCCTGCGCGGCCGCCGTCGTGAGCAGTGACCTGTAGACCTTCGGCAGTTCGTTCCACTTCGCCGTGTTGATGAAGAAGTGGAGCGCGGCTCCCCCCTCCCATCAGCCGGGATAGTCGCAATACGGCGCGACCTTGTTGAAGCTGAGAGACCAGTCAAAGAAAAAAGGCCCGGCAGGATGCCGGGCCTTGAAACAATCGCGTCTGGCCTTCGCCGGTCAGCGCGCGCGCGTGCGGACCTGGAAGACGTCGAAGCTGAGCTCCGCCACCTGCCACCAGAGATACTGGTCTGAACGGAATGCGGCCATCGTTTCGATCGCCTTCTTGAAGTCCGGGTTCTTCGCCGAAATTTCGGCGTAGAGCTCGTTCGAGGCCTTGAGGCTCGCTTCCAGCACGTCCTGCGGGAAGGGGCGCAGCTGCGTGCCTGCCGCCACCAGGCGCTTCAGCGCCGGCGGGTTCACGACGTCGTAGCGCGCCGCCATCTGCGTGTTGGCATAGGTGCAGGCGGCGGTCAGCGCGGCCTGATAGGTCTTCGGCAGGGAGTTCCACTTCTCCAGGTTCACGAAGGCGTGGACGGTCGGTCCGCCCTCCCAGAAGCCCGGATAGTAGTAGTAGGGCGCGACCTTGGCGAAGCCGAGCTTCTCGTCGTCATAGGGGCCGACCCACTCCGCGCCGTCGATGGTGCCCTTTTCGAGCGCCGGGTAGATGTCGCCGCCGCCGAGCTGCTGCGGCACGACGCCGAGCTTCTGCAGCACGGAGCCGGCGATGCCGCCGATGCGCATCTTGAGGCCCTGGAGATCGGCGGTCGACTTGATCTCCTTGCGGAACCAGCCGCCCATCTGCGCGCCGGTGTTGCCGCAGGGAAGGCCGTAGGCATTGAACTTCTTGTAGAATTCGTTGAACAGCTCGTTGCCGCCGTGCTGGAACAGCCAGGCGTTCTGCATGCGGGCGTTGAGGCCGAACGGGACCGAGGCGGGGACCGCGAAGGTCGGGTCCTTGCCGACATAGTAATACGAGACGGTGTGGCACATCTCGACGGTGTTGTTGGTGACGGCGTCGAGAGCCTGCAGGGCAGGGACGATTTCGCCGGCGGCGAAGACCTGGATCTGGAACTTGCCGTCGGTCAGCTCGGAGACCATCTTGGCCATGATCTCGGCGCCGGCATAGATCGTGTCGAGCGACTTCGGGAAGCTCGAGGCCAGACGCCACTTCACCTCGGGATTGGACTGCGCGACTGCCGGCATAGCAACGGCGGTGGCCGCGGCGCCAGCCGCCGCGGTCTGGATAAACTGACGACGCTTCATCTAGCGATTCTCCTCGGACATCTGGGGGTGCGAGCGTTTCGAAATCGGTTCTGTCGCTCGGCGTTCGAAAACGCGTTGTAGCGAATGGATTTTCGAAGTGCGAGGGATTTCATCGACGATTATTGCGACTTTCGGCTAGTTCCGAGGCATGTCTTGGCTCGCTCCTGCGGCGATGCTTAAAGCGGTCATGATCGAGACCGAAAACCTGCGCCTGCGCCGCCCGGAGATCGACAACCTCGACGCGATCCACGCCATGCGCAGCAACCCGGATGTCGTTCGCTACCTGGGCGGCCGGATGCTCAGCCGGGAGGAGGCCTGGCATCGGCTGACCCGCATCGCCGGCCATTGGGCTCTGCGCGGATACGGCATGTTCGTGGCGGTCGAGAAGCGCAGCGGCGCCTTCGTCGGCGAGATCGGCCTGTTCGACGGCTGCCGGGGGCTGTCTCCGGATTTCGACAATGCTCCGGAGGCCGGGTGGATTCTCGCGGCGTCGGCGCATGGCAAGGGCTATGCGACCGAGGCGGCGGCTGCTGCTCACCATTGGTTTGCTGCAACCCATGGCTCACGGCGCAGCGTCTGCATCATCGCGCCCGACAACCTCGCCTCCCTACGCGTGGCACAAAAGCTCGGCTACAAGGGCTTCGGACAGGTCGAATATCAGGACCACCCGGTGCTGATGCTCGAACGCATTCCGGGCTGAGGAACGTCCGCAAGGAGACAGGCATGGATCAGGACAAGCTCAACCGGTTGCGGCAGCGCTATGCCGGCGCCAGCGGCGGCGACATTCACGATCCGCGATTCGCCAAGGTCGCGGCCGGCCAGTTCACCGGCGATCGGCGCAAATGGCCTTTCGCGGACGTCGCGACCTTCGTCGGTGCGCCATACCGCCCGGATGCGCTGGCCAAGCCCGATCTCGGCGGGCTCGACGTCGCGATCATCGGCGTGCCGATGGATCTGGGCGTGACCAACCGGGCCGGCGCCCGTCTCGGCCCGCGCGCCGTCCGCGCCATCGAGCGGATGGGGCCCATGGATCACGTGCTCGGCACGGCGCCCTTCGCTATGATCAAGGCTGCCGATATCGGAGACGTGCCGTTCCGCTCGCGCTACTCGCTCGAAAGCTGCCACGAGGATATCGAGGCGACCTTCCGCAGCATCGTCGAGGCTGGTGTCTCGCCGCTCGCGGTTGGCGGCGATCACTCCATAACCTATTCGATCCTCAAGGCCGTCGGCGCAAAGCGCCCGGTCGGCATGGTGCATATCGACGCCCATTGCGACACCTCCGGTCCCTATGAGGGCTCGAAGTTCCATCACGGCGGACCGTTCCGCCAGGCCGTGCTCGACGGCGTGCTCGATCCCGAGCGCGTCATCCAGATCGGTATCCGCGGTGGTGCGGAATACCTGTGGGAGTTCTCCTACGAGTCCGGCATGACCGTGATCCACGCGAATGAGGTCGACGATCTCGGCCTTGATGCGGTTATCGCCAAGGCGCTGGCCGTGATCGGTGACGGGCCGACCTACGTCTCCTTCGATGTCGATTCGCTCGACCCGGGTTTTGCGCCTGGAACCGGCACGCCGGAAGTCGGTGGCTTGACGCCGCGCGAGGCGCTGGCGATTTTGCGCGCGCTCAAGGGGCGCGACATTGTGGCGGCTGATGTCGTCGAGGTCGCGCCGCAATACGATGCGACCAGCAACACGGCGCAATGCGCGGCGCAGGTCCTCTTCACCGAGCTCTGCCTTCTGGCGGAGGCTCGCGCCGCAGGAAAAGGAAGACCATGACGAGGTTCGGTTCGATCGCACGGCTCGCCGCTCTGGGCGGGGCCTGCCTCTTGGGGTTCGCTGCTCGCGCCGAGGTGCCGCAGAACGGATCGGCCTATATGGACGCCGCCTTCGCCTCGGTGGAGACGATGATCAAGGCTTCGGAGGGCAGGCCGACCCTGCCGCGCCTGGCAGATCCCGTCGAAGGCAAGGTGCTGGCTGATGTCTGGGACGAGCCCGCCATTCTCGGGAAAAAGCCCTATACGGGCGCGGACATTCCAGCGCTGCTCAACATCGTCCAGAAGCAGACCCGGATCCTGCAGGCCTACACCCTGTTCTCGCCCGATCGGAAGCCGCCGGACACGGTCAAGAACGTCGTCGATTTCCAGGACGAGCTGACGCGGACCCATGCCTTCTTGCTGAAGGCCGTTGCCGCATCGCTCCAGGCGATCAACAATTTCGGCGCGCATCTGCAGGCCGACGAGAAGACCGAGGCTCGCTTTCAGGGCATCCGGCAGATGCGCCTCGGCCTGCAACAGATCGTGGCCGGAGCGTCGCTGGCGCTGCGCAATCCGGCGCTGAAGCCTGAGAATCAGCTTCTGATCGCGCGCAGCCTTGCCGAAAATGCGGCCGATATCGCCGCAGGCGTCGCGCCTGCGGATCGGCAGGCGATGATCGCGGCCCTGCAGGCGGCTCAGCCGGTTCTGAAGCCGGATGCGAAGAAGGCGGTCGGCGAATTCATCCAGACCGTTTCGGCGGCGCCCTGCGACGGGCTCTGCCGGCTCAACTGAGGTGATCGGCCGGTATCCCGGCCGTTCATCGGTGTCGTCAGCGCCGCGCCGCCAGCCAGATCACATGCCGCGCCCCGCCGCCCGTCCGGCGGGCGCGCGCCGTGACCTCCTCGGTAACGAAACCCGCGCTGCGCAGGCGCCGGGTGAAGCCGTGGTCCGGCCCCGATGACCAGACCGCCAGGATGCCGCCCGGCCGCAGCGCCTCCTTGGCGGCCTGCAGCCCTCCTGCAGCGTAGAGCCGGTCGTTGCCGGCGACTGTCAGCGCTTCCGGCCCATTGTCGACATCGAGCAGGATCGCGTCGTAGCGGCCCCTGGCGTTGGCGATGACGCCGGCCACGTCGGCAACGGTCAGCTGTGCGCGCGGATCGTCCAGGCAGCCGGCGAAGACCGCCGCCATCGGCCCGCGCGCCCAGTCGACGACGGCGGGGATCAGTTCGGCCACCTCGACCTCCGCATCCGGCGGCAGATGGGCGAGGGCGGCCCGCAATGTGAAGCCCATCCCAAGCCCGCCGATCAGCATTTTGATCCGGGAGCGCTCAGCCAGCCGCTCGCAGACCAGCTTGGCCAGCGCTTCTTCCGAGCCGCTGAGACGGCTGTTCATCAGCTCGTTGCTGCCCAGCATGATCGAGAATTCGCTGCCTCGCTGCTTCAGGCGCAGGTCTCCGCTGCCGTCGGGCAGGGGGGCGCTGTCGAGGACTGTCCAGGGAATCACGTTGCTCTCACCATTGTTGGAAGCGGTCTTATAGCCGCATCCCAGCGAATCGCGGGGTGCGGATCGATATGTCCGTGACGCATGAGATATCGTCGTTTCTGCTGGTGTCTTGGCGTCTTGGGAATGGCTATTTCATGCTGCGGCGCAGCATTGTGCCGCCATCCCTTCGAAAGCCGACCATGAGCCTCGCCGCGCACGATCGCAGCCTGAACGCAGGCACGTCCGCCTTTCGCACGACCTCGGTCGGGCTGGTGCTGTTCGCGCTCGCCATGGGCGGTTTCGCGATCGGCACCACCGAATTCGCGGCGATGAGCCTGCTGCCCTATTTCTCCGCCGGCCTCGGCATTGACGAGCCCACCGCAGGGCACGTCATCAGCATCTATGCGCTCGGAGTCGTGGTCGGCGCGCCGCTGATCGCCGTGCTGGCCGCGCGGGTGCCGCGCCGCACGCTGCTGATCGGGCTGATGACCGTCTTCGCCATCGGCAACGGCCTGAGCGCGCTGGCGCCGAATTATCACTGGATGTTGGCCTTCCGCTTCCTGAGTGGCCTGCCGCATGGCGCCTATTTCGGTGTCGCGGCATTGGTCGCCGCCTCGCTCTCGCCGCCGAACCGCCGGGCGCAATCGGTGGCGCGGGTCATGCTTGGCCTGACGATCGCGACGATTCTCGGCGTTCCCGCCGCGAGCTGGATGGGGCAGGTGCTGGGCTGGCGCTCGGGCTTTGCCATCGTCGCAGGGCTGGCCCTGCTGACGGTCCTGCTGATCGCCCTCTACGCGCCGCGCGACAAGGTCCAGCCGGGCGCGAGCCCGCTGCGGGAGCTCGGAGCGCTGAAGCGCCGGCAGGTCTGGCTGACGCTCGCCACCGGCGCGATCGGCTTCGGCGGGCTCTTCGCGGTCTACGCCTATTTGGCCTCGACCCTGATGGCCGTGACCGGTGCTTCGCCCGCACTGGTTCCGGTCGTGCTCGCCGTCTTCGGGCTCGGGCTGACGTTCGGCACTCTCTTCGCCGGTTGGGCGGCGGACCGGGCGCTGGTTCCGGCAACTGCGGGACTTCTGCTGTGGAGTGCCTTCTGGCTCGCGGCTTTCCCCTTCGCTGCCGGTAACATCTGGGCGGTGTCGCTGGTCGTCTTCATGGTCGGCAGCGGCGGCGGTCTCGGCGCCATGCTGCAGACTCGCCTGATGGACGTTGCGGAGGATGCGCAGACGCTGGCCGCCGCGCTCAATCACAGCGCCTTCAACACCGCCAACGCGCTCGGCCCCTGGCTCGGCGGCATGGTGATCGCTGCCGGCTACGGCTGGACCTCGACCGGCTGGGTCGGTGCTGCGCTGGCTCTGGGCGGCCTCGCGATCTGGATCGTCGCGGTCATCGATGCGCGCCGCTAGGCGCGAGGCCCGGGCGGAGTTCCTGCGCCGGCCCGTCTTCGTCTTTGGCAGCATTGACGCCGTTGCCGGTGCCTTGGGCGTGGGCGGCTGCGAAAAGCTGCGTCGATCCCTCTTGCGGGTGGCACGAAACTGCGCCCAATCTGTCGCAACGGAGCCGGACCGGGGACAAGGGTAAATCCGGCGGTTCCGAAACTGCGGGAGGTTCCATGCAAGGTTTCGTTCGTTTCGTCGCCGCTGCGGCGCTGACGCTGGCTGGTGCGACAGGCGCTCTCGCCCAGGCCAAGGAGTGGAAGGAGATTCGGATCGGCACGGAAGGTGCCTATCCGCCCTACAACAACCTCAACGCCAAGAAGGAGCTCGAAGGCTTCGAGATCGATTACGGCAATCTGCTCTGCGAGAAGATGAAGGTGAAATGCACCTGGGTGGTGCAGGATTGGGACGGCATCATCCCGGCGCTGCTCGCCAACAAATACGACGTCATCTTCGCCGGCATGAACGCGACCGACGAGCGCAAGAAGCGGGTCGATTTCACCGCGGTCTACAGCAAGACGCCGATCTGGGCGATCGGGCCGAAGAGCACCAAGTCGGACGACATCTCGCCGGCGGCACTCAAGGGCAAGTCGGTCGGCACGCAGGGCTCGACCATCCACGCCAACTATCTCGAGAAGTTCTACAAGGATTCCGACATCCGCCTCTACCCGACGCAGGAAGAGGCCAATCTCGATCTGATCAACGGCCGCCTCGACTACATCGTCGCGGACGCGCTCGCGCTTTCCGATTTCCTGCGCGGCAAGGGCAAGGATTGCTGTCGCAAGATCGCCGAGGTGAAGCGCGACGATGCCATCCATGGCCCCGGCGTCGGCGGCGCAGTGCGCAAGTCGGACCCCGAGCTGAAGGAGAAGATCAGCAAGGCCATCGCCGAGACGATGGCCGACGGCTCGCACAAGAAGCTCGAGGACAAGTGGTTCAAGTACGACTGAGCCGGCCGTCCTGAACCGTTTCCGCCGGCCCGGCCGGGCCGGCGGGCATAAGCTTCTCCTGCTCCGGCATCTCCATGCTCGATAAATTCGCGCTGCTCGGCTTCGGCCCCGAAGGCTGGGGCTGGGCCCTGCTGCAGGGCGCCGCCGTCACGATCTCCATCGCGCTGGCAACGCTGCCTTTCGGACTTGCGCTGGGGCTCATCGTCGCGCTCGGCAAGCGCTCCGACAATGCGCTGTGGCGTGGTCTCGCCACGCTCTACACCACGATCTTCCGTGGCGTGCCCGAGCTGCTCACGCTCTACATCATCTATTTCGGCATCCAGATCCTGCTTCAGCAGCTCTGGCAGAGCCTCGGCCTGCCGGGTTCCTTCAGCATGCCGCCCTTCGTTGCGGGCATGGTCGCGCTCGGCGTCGTGCTCTCGGCTTTCTCCAGCGAGGTCTGGGTCGGCGCGCTGAACTCGATCCAGAAGGGCCAGCGCGAGGCGGCTGCGGCGCTCGGCCTTAGCAAGGCCCAGGCCTTCCGCCTCGTCGTGCTGCCGCAGCTCGTTCGGGTGGCGCTGCCCGGTCTCGGCAACAACTGGATGGTGCTGCTCAAGGAGACCTCGCTGGTCTCGGTCATCACCCTGCCGGACATCATGTTCATCACGACCCGCGCCAATGTCGTCACCAAGGAACCCTTCCTGTTCTTCGGCGCGGCGATGATGATCTACCTGATCTTCTCGCTCGTCTCCGCACGGACGATCGACGGGCTGGAACGGCGCGCCAATCGCGGCTTCGCCGCCTTCGGAGGCGCGACGCGATGAACTGGTGCGAATATCCCGGCTGGTTCTTCGGCAGCGAGGTCCTGCAGAACTACGGCTGCCGGATGGCGTCGGGCCTGTGGATCACCGTCGAGCTTGTCTTCTTCTCGGTGCTGCTCGGCTTCGTGATGGCGTTCGGGCTCGCCGTCGCAAGGCTTTACGGCACGCGTTGGGTAGCCCGGCTGGTCAGCGGTTACACCACCTTCTTCCGTGGTACGCCGCTGCTCTGCCAGCTCTTCCTCGTCTATTACGGCCTCGGCCAGTTTCGTCTGTTCTGGCAGGATATCGGGCTGTGGTGGTTCTTCCGCGACCCGTTCTACTGTGCGCTCCTCACCTTCACGATCAACACGGCGGCCTATCAGGCCGAGATCCTGCGCGGTGCCATCCAGTCGATCCCGCGCGGGCAGTTCGAGGGCGCGCTGTCGCTCGGCTTGCATCGCTGGGCGACACTGCGGCTCGTCGTGATGCCGCAGGCGATGATTCTCGCGCTGCGCCCGCTCGGCAACGAGCTGATCGTGATGATCAAGGCCAGCGCCATCGCCTCGCTGGTGACGCTGTTCGACCTGATGGGCGCGACGCGGCTCGCCTTCGCCCGCTCCTTCGACCTCTCGATCTATCTCTATGCGGCGCTGATCTATCTGGTGCTGGTCGAGATCATCCGGCGCGTCTGGGACCGGGTGGAGCTCAGACTCAGCCGGCATCTGGCTCTGCGCTGAGCCGGGTGTAGCCGACTCAGCCGGGCAGGGTGAGGACGACGGCGCCGCGCGGGGTCGCGACCACGGTATGCTCGTACTGGACGGTGGGCGCGCGAGGCTCGCTGTAGAGTGTCCAGCGATCGCCATCTTCTTGTTCCGCCCAGTCCGCACCCAGCGACAGGAACGGCTCGACGGTGAAGACGAGCCCGTTTGTCATGGTCCGGCGTTCCCGGCGGTTGGGCCAGGTCGCGATCTCGGTCGGCTCCTCATGGAGCGAGCGGCCGACGCCGTGGCTCGCCAGGTTGCGCACGAGCGTATAGCCGTTCTTGTCCGCGAAGCGCCCCACGGCCTGGCCGATGCCGGCGAGAGGCTTGCCGGCGCCGACCTGCCCGATGCCGGTCCATAGTGCGCGCCGGCCGTCGCGGCACAGTCGCTCCAGCTTGGGCTTGACCGGCGGCACAGCGAAGGAAGCGCCGGTATCGGCGAAGAAGCCGTCCTTCTCCGCCGAGACGTCGATATTGACGAGGTCGCCCCCGAGAATGCGCCGTTCGCCTGGAATGCCGTGGGCGATCTCCTCGTTGACGCTGATGCAGGTCGCGCCGGGGAAGTCGTAGGCCAGTTCGGGGGCCGGGCGTGCGCCGTGCCGCTCGAGGAAATCGCGCCCGATGGCATCGAGCTCCGCCGTGGTCATGCCGGGCTCGAGCGCCTTGCCCATGGCGGCGAGCGCGCGGGCCACGATCCCGCCGATCTCCTTGAGCGCCTGCAGTTCGTCGTCGTTCGATATGGTCATGGACCCGAGCTAAGCTGCCGGCGTCCCGGCTGCAACGGAAAATGCCGCATGGGCCGCTGGCGCGCATCCTCCTTCCCGGCTCGGCAACGGCGCGCTAAAGCGTGTCAGTCTTCAAAAAGGAGCGGGAGCTGCTCATGGCCAAAGTCGCGTTCATCGGTCTCGGCGTGATGGGATATCCCATGGCGGGCCATCTCAAGGCCAAGGGCCATGACGTCACCGTCTACAACCGCAATCCGACGAAGGCTCAAGGATGGGTCGCCCAGCATGGCGGCGTCTCGGCGGCGACGCCGGCCGATGCGGCGAAAGGCCAGGAGATCGTCTTCGCTTGTGTCGGCAATGACGACGATCTGCGTTCGGTGACGACAGGCGAAAACGGCGCCTTCGCCGGGATGGATAAGGGTTCGATCTTCGTCGATCACACCACGGCTTCCGCCAATGTCGCGCGCGAACTTGACGAGGCGGCCAAGCAAGGCGGCTTCGGCTTCGTCGACGCGCCCGTCTCCGGCGGACAGGCTGGCGCCGAGAACGGCGTGCTGACCGTGATGTGCGGCGGCGACCCGGAGGTCTATGCCCGCGCCGAGCCGGTCATCGCCAGCTTCGCCCGGATGTGCCGTCTGATGGGCCCGGCCGGCTCCGGCCAGCTCACCAAGATGGTCAACCAGATCTGCATCGCTGGCCTCGTTCAGGGCCTGTCGGAGGGCGTGCATTTCGCCAAGCGCGCCGGGCTCGATGTCGAGACCATGCTGGAGGTGATCTCCAAGGGGGCCGCCGGCTCCTGGCAGATGGAGAACCGCGGCAAGACGATGAACCAGAACAAGTTCGACTTCGGCTTCGCCGTGGATTGGATGCGCAAGGACCTCGGTATCGTCCTCGACGAGGCCCGCCGCAATGGTGCGCAGCTGCCGGTTACCGCGCTCGTCGACCAGTTCTATGCCGAGGTGCAGAAAATGGGCGGCAATCGCTGGGATACCTCCAGCCTGATCGCCCGCCTGGAGCCGTAAAGCGGCGCTGCCCAACGAAATCCTGAGACGGGCCCTCGTGGCCCGTCGACCGTCAGGCGGGTCCTCTCGAAGGATTGGAGCGGCGGTCCAGCTTCAGCCTGGAATCCGGCCGCACGCGCTGCCTGTGCATGGTGTAGAGCCCGCTGCCGACAATCAGCCCGATGCCGAGAAAGGCGAAGAGATCGGGCACGTCGCCCCAGACGAGATAGCCCAGCAGTGTCGCGAAGACGATGATGGCGTAGCGGTACTGCGAGATGACGCCGACATCGGTGCGGCGAAACGCGCTGATGATGAAGAAGGTGCCGACCGTGACCAACACGGCAGCCAGGGCGACATAGACCGTCTCGAGCCGCCAGACCGGTAGCCATTGCTCGGTCAGGCCGTAACCGAGCGCGACGGTGCCGACGAGGACCGTCGTCGTGAGCGAAACGACTGTCGAGGGCACGTCGTCGCCGATGGTACGGGTCGCAAGATCGCGGCAGGCAACAAGCAGGGTGCTAAGCAGGGCGACGAGCGCTGCGGAATTGAAGGAAGCGGCGCCCGGCTTCACCACGAAGAGCACGCCGATGAAGCCGACGGTCAGCGCCAGCGTCCGTCGCCAGCCGACGCGTTCCATGCCGAGTACGACCGCAAGCGCCACGATGAGCAGGGGCGAGGCCATGTTGATCGCGGTGATGTTGGCGAGCGGCAGCAGCCCGAGCGACCAGCCGAAAGTCAGCGCGCTGAAGGCCTCCAGAACCCCGCGCAGCAGCACGCGCGGCCGGAAGGCCATTGCGAGGCGGTCGCTCTCGCGGGCGAGGAAGACAAGCCCTAAACCGACGACGATCGCGAAAGCCGTCCTCAGCGCGATGGCTTGACCGGCCGGGTAGGTTTCGCGCGCCAGCTTCATCAGCGTGTCGTTGACGACGAAGAGCGACATGGCCGCGAGCATGAAGATGATGCCGCGGCGATTTTCGGCTGCGCTGGCCAAAGGGGTATCCTGCTGGAAAGGCTCAGGCCGCGAAGCGGGAAAGCGAGAAGGGAGCGAGGTCGAAGGGTGAATGGCCGGTGGTCGACAGATCGGCGAGGATTTCGCCGATCGCGCTGGCGAATTTGAAGCCATGCCCCGAGCAGGCCGAAGCGAAGAGGGCCTGCGGCACGCCCGGCACCGTGTCGATGATGAAGTCCTCGTCCGGTGAGACGGTGTAGACGCAGCCTTTGACCGTCAAAGGCTCGCCCGCAGCATCGGGAAGATAGCGCGTGAGGCACTCCCGAATGAGCCTGACCTGATTCTCGCTCGGTGTCCGGTCCGGCTCGCGCGGATCCATCGGCTCGCGCCCGAAATGCGGGCCGCCCAGCTTGAAGCCGGGGTGCTCGTAAAGCGGGAAGCCGTAGAAACTGCCTTCCTCGACGCTGAGGATGAAGACGGGGAAGGCGCCTTCGCGGAAAAGCTCCGGCCGGTGCGTGGTGAACCAGCCGATCGCCTGCTTCACCGTGTTGACCCGCTGCGACAAGGCCGGCACCGCGTCGGCGATCCAGCCGCCCGAGGTGATGACGAGGCGGCCGGCGGAATAGGTCCCGCGCTCGGTACGCACGATCACGCCGCCCTGTGCAGTCGGCGTCCAGTCCAGGAGGGGCTCGTTGGTGCGGATGTCGGCGCCGTGCGACTGCGCCAGGCCGACATGGGCATAGATCGCCTTCTCCGAGGCGACGAAGCCCCCATCCGGCTGCCACAGGCCGATATGCCCGGCCGGCAGTTGGAAGCCGGGAAAACGACGCATCACCTCGGCGCCCTCCAGCACCTCATGGGCCAGCCCGTGGTCGAGGCAGGATTGCAGCGAGGACTCGACCGGTCCGCCGCCCTTCGGCGCGAGATCGAGCGAGCCGGTGACATGGAGCAGCTTGAGCCCTGCCTGCCGGCCGGTCTCGGCCCACAGCTCATGCGCCCTGCGCACGATCGGGACGTAGTGCGAGCCCTCGAAATAGGCGAGCCGGATGATCCGGCTCAGGCCATGGGAGGAGCCCATGGCGTGGCCGAGGTCGAAACGCTCGAGCCCCAGAACCTTCAGGCCGCGCTGGGCGAGGTGCCAGCACGCCGCCGACCCCATGGCGCCGACCCCGGCGACAATGACGTCATAGCTGTGCTGGCTCATGGCTCGTGCCCGTCAGACGTGGAAGGCCAAGCTATACCGGCCCCCGGGATGACGGTCCAATGCTTCTGCGGCACACGAGCCGTGCAGGCGCCGAGGAAGCTTTTTGTTAACGCTCGCCACCCATAACCGGATGCAGGGCTGACCTTAGGTGAGACTGGGCTGGGGATGCAGGGCAGGATACGACGCTGGCTGAGCGCCCGAACTCCAGCGGGCAGCGAGGCTTTACCTGACCCGGTGACGGTCGAGCCAGCCGAGACGACCGCTCTGCAGATCGCCCCCCGCGACCTTTCCGTTCGCGACGCGGTGGATGACATCGAGCGCGATATCCTGTTCGCGATGAATCGGCTCACGAAGGAGCTGGGCGAGGTCGAGAAGCTGTCGGCCGATTCCGAAAGCGGTTCGCGCACCATTCTGGAGAGCGCCGGCAGCATGCGCATGGCCGTTGGCGCCGCAAGCGAGAACGCCTCGGTCCTGGCTGCGGCGACGCAGCAGGTTTCGCAGTCGGCCGAGCAGGTCGACAGCGCCATGGCGAGCGTCCGCGACCGGCTCGACGCCGCGGTAACGCGCGCGGGCCAGGCCACCTTGATGCTCGATGGGCTGGCCGAGGCGACCGGCGAGATCCGCGGGATCGTCGATTCCATCGCGGAGATCGCCCGCCAGACCAATCTGCTGGCGCTCAACGCGGCAATCGAGGCGGCCCGCGCCGGCGAGGCCGGGCGCGGCTTTGGCGTCGTCGCCCATGAGGTGAAGACTCTCTCCATCGCGGTGAGCGAGGCCGTCGAGCATATCCGCAGCCGGGTCGATCGCCTCACCCACGCAGCGCAAAGCTCGACCGGCATCGTCAACGAGGCGCTGCAGATCGTGCGGGACGTCAATCCGCTTATGAGCACGATCAGCCAGGCCTCGCAGGAACAGGCGTTCTCGACGGCGGAGTTGTCGCGCAACGCCGTTGAGACCGCGCTTTTCGTCGAGGACGTCGCACTCCGTGCAAATGAAATCGACCGGATTGCCCATGCCACGGTCGCCGAAAGCGAACGGGCCCGCCGCGCTTCGGAAAAGGGGAGCCGGCTGGTCGGCCGCATGCTCCGGCGCTTCAAGCCGGTGCTGAGGCATTCGGCTTTCGCCGATCGGCGGCGGTTCGATCGCTTCCCGACAGTCCGCCGCGCGCAGCTGAAGCTCGGCGATATCGATCTCTCGAGCCGCATCGTCGATGTTGGCCGAGGCGGAGCCCTGCTCGCCGGTACCCAGGCCGTCCGCGTCGGCGGTGAGGCCGGCATGATCACGATCGACGGGCTGCCACCGATTCCCTGCCGCATGGCGGGGCAAAGCGAGCATGGATTGCACCTCGCCTTCGACCCCGACGCCGTCGCCGGCAGCGACGCGCTGGCGCAGATGATCGAGGACATCGAACGCTCCTATCGGCCGCTGATCGAGCGCGCCCAGGACTTTGCCCGGGAAGTGGCTGCGGCGATGGAAGCCGCGATCGAGAAAGGACTGATAGCGGAGGAGGAACTGTTCGAGGCGAACTATGCGCCGGTTCCCGAGAGCGAGCCGCTCCAGCATCTGAGCCCGAGCCTGCCGGCTCTGGAAGTCGTCCTGCCGCCCTTGCTGGAAAGGACGCTCGCCAGCGACCCTCGCCTGGTCTTCGCCGTGCCGAGTGATCGCAATGGTTACGTGCCGGTGCATCATACGGGGACGTCGCAGCCGCAACGCAGCTACGATCCGGCGTGGAATGCGGTCCATGCCTGCAACAGGCGTATTCTCGATAGCCGCTCCGGCATCAGCGCGAGCCGCTCGGTGCGTCCGTTCATGGTCCAGCTCTGCCACCATGACTTCGGTAACGGGTGCAGCGAAGCTCTCAACGAGATCAACGCGCCGTTGCGGGTGCGGGGGCGCCACTGGGGCGGTGTCCGGATGGCCTACAGGCTCTGACGGCCACGACACGCGGGCCCAAGCAGGGCAAGCGGCGTTAGGCTAAAGCCTGTCCCAGGTCACCGAGATGTTGAGCTTCTGAAAGGCCTGCTTCCACAGCGAAGCAGCCTGCTCCAGGCGGTTAGGGTCGTAGACGCCCTGGACCTGGTGGATACTGAGAGACCACGTTTTCGCGCCCGAATCCTGCCAGACCTTGTCGAGCAGGCGCCGCAGCCGCTCCGGGTCGCGTGCGCCGGCGGCGTTGCCGAAGACTGTGAACTGGCCCGAGTTCTGCAGCATGTCCGAGACGAGGACGAGCGAGCGGTCGCCGTTCGGCACGCGGTTCTCGCGGCGCGACACCACGTCGCCGATGGCCTCGACGATCGGCGACTGGTTGCCCTTCGCCGGCTGGGTCAGAACGGTCAGGGCATCGTCGAGCGGGCGGCCGAACTTCTCGACCCATTTGACGTATTCGCGGCGCGGATTGCCGATCAGCTCGCTTGCGGTCTTGCCGGGGTTGCACAGCGAGATCAGGGCCGGGAAGCCGGGCTCGAACACGTCGTTGAAGACGTATATCGAGAGCATGCGCTCGGCTGGCAGCTCGTCGCCGATTTGCTTGACCAGCTTCTTCAGCCGCCCGGCCTGCACCTCGCTCCATGGATCCGTCTTGTCGACGAGGATCAGCGTATGGCCGACGGGGCCGGTCTTCGGGCAGAGCGTTTCCTGGTCGCGCGGCGGCCCGCGCAGCAGGGAAGGGGCCGCGAAAAACCCGACGAGCGCGACGCCCGCGAGCAGGGAGGCGACGATGGCCAGGTTCTCGGTCTTCATGCCCAAGCCTTTATCGCGGCATTGCGGCGAAATCCTCCGCCGCCTGCTTCTGGGCCGCCTCGTCGCGCTCGAAAGCTTCGCGTCCGGCCTGCGCCGCGCGCAGCTTCACCTGCTCGATCTCGCCGGCGAGATCGACGCCGCGCAGCAGCATCAGCCGGTCCTTGAGCTTGGCTTCGATGAGCCCCGGCATGCTGGCGAGCTGCTGCTCGAAATCCTCGATCTGCCGACGTGCTGCGACATATTCCGGCAGCTCTCCCGGCTGGTCGATCTCGGCGAGGTTGAGTGACTGCCCGAAATAGGCCGGGGGCAGATCCGTGCGGACGCGCAGATTGGCCTCGCGGTACTGCATCATCGCTGCGTCCTTGGCCGCGCGCAGCTGCCCGAGGCGGGACTGATAGAGGTCGCGCGCCTTTTCGGCGGCTGCCTTCATGCCCTGCAGCTTGCCGAGTTCGTCACGGCAATCGGCGCGAAAACCGTCGATCTGCGTGCGGATTCCCTCCAGCTCCGGCAGCAATTCGCCATCGAGCCGGCGCCGCTCCTCCTCGACGGCACTCCAGCGCTGGCGCCAGCGCTTGTAGGCGGCGGCATGGCCGGGATAGGTGCCGAAAGCAGTAAAGCCCTTTGTCGCGGCGACAAAGGCGACGAGGCAGCCGATGATGACGAGCGCGACTGATTTGATGTCGTAGATCGCGAAGGGGTTCTCCAGCATGCGCGGCATCACCTGATAGGAACGCGCATCCGGATTGGCGATCAGCATCTCCCGATAGTGCCCGACCGCGAGGTTGAACAGCACGATGAGCGCGATCATCCCGGCATAGGCCGGCAGCGCCCAGAACAGATGCGAGCTCTTCACATGCTGGCAGTAGCGCGCTGGCCCGATCCCCATGAAGAAACCGAGCGCGATGTTGAGTGCCGAGATGATGACGGCGGTGGCCGCGCCGCCGACCAGGCCGAAATCGCTGGCTTCTGCAAAGAAGTTGCCGTTGAGCAGGCTCTCGATCACCAGCGGAACGACGAGGAAGAACAGGATGAACTGCCACTTGTCGAGCTTGGGATCGGCGCGGCGCTTGTTCTCGTAGTTGAAGAAGGCGTATTCGCGCTTGGCCCTGAGGGCATCGTAGATGCGCTGCTCCAGCTCGCTGCCGTGCTTGTTGAGCATGGCCCGCATCGTCGCCTCGACACCGCGTACCCGTCCTTCGAAGCGCTGCTGCGTGAAGAGTTCCCGCCGGCTCACGATTTCGGCTTGGATCGCGTTGAGCCTGGCTGCCGCCTCCTGCCGCAGCGCGGTGTAATGCTCGCGCGCCCTGGCGATCAGCGTTTGCTCGGTCTGCGACAGCATGGTGGCGTCGGCCGGGGGCAGGTTTTCGACCGCGTCGCTCGCGCCGTTGTGTCCGGCCCTGACCGATTCCGCGAGATGATGCGCTGTCATCGCCGGGGTGGCGCCGTGACGCGTGGCCGTGTGGCCGTTCTCATTCGCCATGGGCGGCTCGTGTCAGGAACAGGCGGGCATCGACGACATCGACCCAGAAATCGCGGAAGCCCGGATAGGCCGGCCGCAGATAGGCGCGCTCGAACCAGATCGTCAGCGCGACGAGCCCGGCTCCGCCCAGCATGGGCAGGATCGCAGCCAGCGATAGGGGCGCCCGATCGAGCGCGGCCAGCCGCCAGCCAAGTCCGGCCAGCACCAGGGCGCAGGCGATCACGAGCAAGGCGAGCACGCGATGGCGGCCGGTGTCGTAGGCGAGCTGCAGCGCCGCGCTCATCAGCGTGATCGCGAACGCCGCGCAGAGTTCGAGCACGGCGAGCCCTGCCAGGGCGCCCGCGATTCCGGCCCCGATGCCGGTCGGCGAGGCGGGAGAGAGTAGGAAGAAGACGCCGCGGCCCGACGACCAGCCCAGGAACAGGCAGAAGAGCAGGATGGTCGCGATCAGGATAGCAAGAAGCGGCAGGGGGCGTCGCAAGCGCGCGGCCATGATCGCCAGCCGCGCCGCATGGGTTTGCCGCACGGCGTCGTCGATTGCGCTTGCCGCCGCTTTTACGCGGCCTGCGATCGCTTTGAACATGACCCGCAGCAACTCCACCCGTCAGCTGACGGTGACCGCATTCGCCGGGCCGGTCAAGCGAGCGGCGGCTGCCATCCAGGCCGATCAGCCGCCGGTGACGCTCATATGCCGGCCTACGGCCGGGCGCGCATGGCGCCGGTCGATGACGAAGTCGTGGCCTTTTGGCTTGCGGGCGATGGCCTCGTCCATGGCGCGGTAGAGCAGGGCGTCGTCCTGCGAGGAGCGGACGGCGCCGCGCAGGTCGGCAGCATCCTCCTGGCCGAGGCACATATAGAGCGTGCCGGTGCAGGTCAGCCGCACGCGGTTGCAGCTCTCGCAGAAATTATGGGTCAGTGGCGTAATGAAGCCGACAAGCCCGCCGGTTTCCTTGACGCGGACATAGCGCGCCGGCCCGCCCGTGCGGTAGGGGTCGTCGACCAGCGAGTACTTGTCCATCAGCCGCCCGCGCACCACCGAGAGCGGCAGGTACTGGTCGATGCGGCCCACCTCGATCTCGCCCATTGGCATGACCTCGATCAGGGTGAGGTCCATGCCGAGGCCGTGCGACCAGAGCATCAGCTCTTCGATCTCGTCGTCGTTGACGCCCTTCAGCGCCACCGCGTTGATCTTGACGCGCATGCCGGCCTTGCGCGCCGCCTCGATGCCGGCGAGCACGACCTTGAGGTCGCCCCGGCGCGTGATCTCGCGGAACTTGTCGGCATCGAGCGTATCGAGCGACACGTTGATGCGGCGCACGCCATAGCCGGCGAGCTCGTCGGCATAGCGCGAGAGCAGCGAGCCATTGGTCGTCAGGGTCAGCTCGTCCAGCGCACCGGAGGCGAGGTGGCGCGAGAGCGAGCGGAACAGGCTCATGATGTCGCGGCGCACCAGCGGCTCGCCGCCGGTGAGTCGCAGCTTGCGCGTGCCGCGGCTGACGAAGGCAGTGGCGATTCGGTCGAGCTCCTCCAGCGTCAGCAGCTCTTTCCGGGGGAGGAACTGCATGTTCTCGGCCATGCAGTAGACGCAGCGGAAATCGCAGCGATCCGTTACCGAGATGCGCAGATAGGATATTTTCCGGCCGAACGGATCGACCAGTGGCGACCGCGTCAGCGGCTTCATGTCGTCGAGCAGCACGTCTGCCTCAACTCCGAACGCCCAGCCCGCTCCGCCCAGGATGCGGACTGGTTTGCACATTGCTATAGCAAGACATTGGCACCACTGCGGCCAAGGTCAAGCGCATGACTGCCGCAGCCTGCGAGGGACGTACACGATCATGTCATCCTGGCCGACCGAAATCCGCCTGTCGAAGGACCGTCGCACCCTGCACGTCGCGTTCGAGGACGGGGCGAGTTTTGCGCTGCCGGCCGAGCTTCTGCGCGTTGAAAGCCCCTCGGCCGAGGTCCAGGGTCACCATCCCAGCCAAAAGACGATCGTCGCCGGCAAGGCCGCAGTCGAGATCCTGAGGGTCGAGCCGGTCGGCAACTACGCCGTCAGGCTCGGCTTCGACGACATGCACGAGACCGGCATCTATGCCTGGGATTATCTGCGCGAGCTCGGGGAGCAGGCGCAGGAGAAGATGAAGGCCTATGAGGCCGCGCTGGCGGAGAAGGGGCTCTCCCGCGATCGGCAGCGCTAGGAGCCGTTCCGATCCGCTGCAGGGGTCGGCGACTTCGACGAAGCGAAGCCGCAGCGCCAGGGGCCACGCAATCCGCGCTGGAGCGCGGGTACGGAGGATCGTCGCCTGGCTCGCCTCCCGCCGCGGTGCCCTCGTTGTCTCGGTTGAACCTCGGAATGGGATGGAAGGCGGACCTTGCTCTTGGCAGCTAAAGGTCGCGGCTGGCTTGCCGGCTGAGGGCGACGAGATTCAGGAGGTTTGCATAGCCCCGAGCGTCGTCAATCGCGCGGTGCGTGTGTTCGATGGAGCCAAGCCATTCCGGCGGATAGTGCTCGACATCACATTGCCAATGTCCTCGCCCCGTGCTGCCAGAGACCATCGACATGATGCACAGAGGCGGATGCCTGAAGAGCCGGTCGGGAACCCATGGGCCTTCAAATAGTGGCCGTCCGGTAAATCGTCTCAGGTAGAAGTCGATCCACAACCCGTCGAGGACGACCGGGTGGGCAGCGAAAATGGGCTCGCCATCCAGCGATTTGACCCAATCGACAAATCGCTCGATGCCAGCCCCTGCTGGTTCCGGGTTGCTTGTCGCAGCCGCCCATGCCTCAGGCTGCGTCTGCCAGAAGGCCATGGTTCCCGCGTCCCGTTCAGCGCCGTCGAGAGGCTCCAGAACAGCCTCGAATTCGCCGAGGATCCTGCCGGTGCTTGATACTGCCACTGAGCCGAACGACAGCATCGAATTCGCGCCCGGTATCGGCCCATCGAATTCGCAGTCGGTCACAACGTAGAAATGCGGCATCGATCCCCCTGGTCTCTTCTCGCTGTGAACCTGCGCATATCCGACTGACTCCGAGGCAAACGCTCGCTTCGAGCGGCGAGGCACGGACCCGGATCGCTGCTTGCCGAATATACCCAGGAAGTCAAAACCTGAGTTTCATCCGCATTCGGACTGCATGCGGGGGCGCCCGAGCGTGCCGGGCGTCCGCGGCGAAAGGCGGTCGTTGATTTCGGTGCCAGGTAGATCAGGTCACAAAGCTGCCGAAGTCTCTCTTCATAGGGCGCGTAGATCGATCCGTGGCGTCGTTAATGTGGAGTTAATGGACCGTTGAGTGAAAGTAATATCGGCGCAGATGTCTGCGAAGAGAATAGGATTAATTTCACGTATAGGCAGGGCGTTCGCTCGTGCAGGTAGGAGCTTATTTCGGAAGGCTTTCGCCCTGCGCCGCAAGGCGCGCAGTCATCGCTCATGGCGCCGCGATGAAGCCGAAGGCCGACGATGCGACCGAGCATATCCCTGGCATTCTCCTGCCGTGGCAAATGGCCTGCGAACCACCGCAGTCTTGCGGCTGATCCGAGTATCGACCGACGACCAAAGCCATCGACTAGCTCCGCCATTCAGCCTCGCCTGATCCCCGCAATGGCGGAACGCTAGCTCGTCACCCTTCCCGTTTCCCAGCAAGTTCCAGTCAAACGAGCCGCTGATCTCGCCGCCGATCGATCGGTGCTGCGCCTGCTCGGCTGACCCTATATTTCCGGAGCGTACTCCATGAAGCGCATCGTCCCGCAGGCGCTGCTCGCGCTCGCGGCTCTCGTCGTGCTGCCTACCAAGACCTTGCCGACGACGTCGCCCGCTCTGTCGCATGTCCCGTTCGGCGTCGATGAGCGCACACTTGGCTTCCATCCGAAGGCGCTTGCCTCAAGCCGTCTCCTTGCCGATGATTTCGGACTGTTCGGTAGGCCGGACAGTTCGTTGCTCGTGCTGTCGATCGTGCACGGGCCGGGGGGCAAGTGGCGCAACAGTCTCGCGCGCGCCTTGCACGACAGCGAGAAGAGCGAGCAGGCTCCGCCCGGAGCAGCGCAACGCTCGGGCGAGGGCCTGGGGAAAAATGATGGAACGACCCCGCGCCCTGCCGCGAGCGCAGCGCAAACCTCGGTGACGCCGACGAGCGAAAGCACGGCGATCGCCTGGGTCACGCCGACGGGCTTTATCGTCGTGCCGGGGAAAGAGCCTGAGCCACGGCAGATCTATGTGGGGCTGATCGAGCCCGAGCATCTGGAGCGCGAAGAGCGCTGCCTGGCCCAGGCCGTCTATTTCGAGGCGCGTTCCGAAGTGGAAGAAGGGCGGGCTGCCGTTGCCCAGGTCGTGCTCAACCGGGTCAAGAGCGGGGTCTATCCGGCCACGATCTGCGGCGTGGTCTTCCAGAACCGCCACCGCAAGCTCGCCTGCCAGTTCACCTTCGCCTGCGAGGGCAAGGCCTTGCGGATCACCGAACCCGAGGCATGGAAAGCGGCGATGCGCATCGCGCGCGAGGTCTACGAGGGCAAAACCTATCTCGTGGAGGTGGGAGCCGCGATGCATTATCACGCCGACTATGTCCAACCCGGCTGGGCGAAGAAGCTGAAGAAAATGGACGTGATCGGCCGGCACATCTTCTACAGCTGAAGATGAGGCGGGCTGCGCTGGCCCCTGCGATTGCTGAGCCTACGGCACAGCTTGGATCGCTGAACGCTTTTGCGTCCGCGAATGTCAGCGGCGGGTCCTGCGGAGCGCCAATGCGACACCGCTGAGCGCGACACCGATCGCCAGGATTTCCCGCGCCCCCAAAGCATCTCCGAGCAAAGGGACGGCCGATAAGGTTCCGACGATCGGGACAATCAGCATGCCCGTTGCCGCAGTCGTCGTCGGCAGGCGTTTCAGTGCCCCGAACCAGGTCAGATAGCACAGCGCCATCGGGACGGCCGCCATATAGGCCAGACCGACCAAGCCTTGGCCGGACAAGGCAAGAAGATGTGGTCGTTCCAGAAGGAGGCTGAGCGCGACCATCGGCAAGCAGCCGAGAGCGACCTGCCATGCCGTCAGCGCCGTGAAAGGCATCGCAATGGGCTTGCGGGCCATGACGGTGCCGACCGCGAAGAGAATGGCGGCGGCGAGGCCGAAGAGAACGCCCGGCAGTTTTTGGACGGCAAGGTTGGGCCCGCCCATCAATATCGCGATGCCGGCAACGCCGAGCGCCAATGCGAGCAGGCTACGGCGATCCGGGCGTTCTCCATGCAGGGGCCACGCAATCAGCATCGCCCATATCGGCATCGAATAGGCGATGAGGGCGCCCTCGGAAACCTTGAGCCAATTCAGCGACAGGGCCGTAAAGCCCATCCAGGCGAATACGTTGATTCCGGCTGCTAGGAGGAGCGGGAGGCGGAATTCGCGCGGTACCCTGAGCGTTTCGCCGCGGTGCCATGCCAAAATAGCCAGGCCGGCCGCGCCGAGGAGGCCAGCCATGCCGCGAGCAAACAGCGGCGGCCAGTCGAGCAGGACGAATTTCAGGACCGACCAGTTCAGGCCCCAGCCGCATGCCGTGATGACAAGCAGGATTTGACCGAATTTCCGGTCGGCTGCCTCAGTCGCCGCCCCTTGGCTTTCGATCGTGGTCGTCACGGCTCAGCGACGCCCGGCTTTCGGCGCCCGGACGGGAAGGGCGCGCTTGGTCCAGTCCTTTGGAGCCATGACTGTGTTCCGATGCTTTCTGAGCCGCTTCGCCCGGCCTGGGGGGGTCGGCGCGCGTAAGCATCGTTGTTGAAATCGAGCGGCCGTGTTCGCGAATATTGACCGCCGTATGGCGAATTTGGCCGATGATTTCGGGCCATCTGACGAAAATGGTTGAGCCCGACGAATTCGAATGCCCCCTGCTGGGGGCGGTCGACACCACAGCCCAGCATCCGCGTCACTGGCGTCGCAGGTGCCTTTGCGTCCCGAGAGGCTGCCAACGAGCGATCAAGATGGGGGTGGGCCAAACGAAAAAAGCCGGCGTTTCCGCCGGCTTGTCTCGGTAGTGAAGCGTGAGCCGCTCAGCGCGCGACGACGACGCGGGTGCCGACCTTGGTGCGCTCGTACAGATCGATCACGTCCTCGTTCAGCATGCGGATGCAGCCCGAGGAGACGGCCTGGCCGATCGTCTCCGGCTCGTTCGAGCCGTGGATGCGGTAGAGCGTCGAGCCGAGATACATGGCACGGGCGCCGAGCGGGTTGTCCGGGCCGCCGGGCATGAAGCGCGGCAGGTCGGGACGGCGCTTCAGCATCTGCGACGGCGGGGTCCAGCTCGGCCATTCGGCCTTGCGGGTGATGCTCTGGCTGCCGGCCCAGTCGAAGCCCGGGCGGCCGACGCCGACGCCGTAGCGCATGGCCTTCCCGTCGGGCATCACGAAATAGAGGCGCCGCTCGGCGGAATTGATCACGATCGTGCCGGGCCGCTGGTTCGTCGGGTAGCTTACGATCTCGCGCGGAATGGCGGTGGCCTGCGCCTTGGCGGGGTCGACATACTGGACGAGCGGCTGGCGGGTCAGCGGATCGATTTCGGCCCGGGCGGCGGAGCCGAGGGCAAGCAGGCCAAGGCCGGCGAGCATGGCCAGACGGATGGAGCGGATCATCGAGAACCTCGGGCGGTCGGGGCGGCGTGTGGACACGAAGTTGACACGGAAAAGTCAACGTCTCCTCAACGTCCTGTCAGCTTCCCGGGTCCGCCGCAATCGGGCTTTTATCACATCCCTGAGAGCTTCCGAGCTTTGCCATTCCGCGTTGCGCACATGCAACATGGCCGCAATGCGTCAACTCCTCAGGACGACGCAGGCGCCGCGATCGACCTGGATGCGCCGGCATAGCGCGGTTGCCTCGGCGCGCGTCGCGGCGGGGAGCCGGACCCGGTAGAATGCCCGCGTACCGCGGCTGCGCAGGCGCGTGCCGATGATCATAGGCTCAAGCTCGCCGATGATCGTGCGGTGGAGAGCGCTCGCGCGTTGGAAACTGGCGAGTGCGCGGGCCTTGGAGAAATTGCCGGCGAGCTGCACGCCCCAGGGCGCGAAGGGCGCCTCCGCAATGACGGGCAGGACCGGGCGCGCCTGCCGGATCGCAACCAGCGTCGGCGCGCAGGCGGCCAACTGATCGCGCGTCGCCGGTCGCGCCGGCGGCGAGCGTCCGTCGCCATTGGCGCTGTTGCGCGCATCCTGAGCCCAGTCCTCGACCGAGGCGCCGGTGATCAGCAGGACGTAGTTCTCGGTCTCCGTCGGCAGGAACCGGGTCTGCCCCGCCGCGCGGGCGGCAATCCAGCCGGCAACACGGTTCGGGCCGCCATTATAGGCTGCCGCCGCAAGCCCCCAGTTGCCGAAGCGGTCGCGCAGCTCGGCCAGGAAATGGGCAGCCTTGGGCACGGCCTGCTCGGGGTCGAACGGATCGAGGAGGCCGCGCTCGCGCGCCGTGCCGGGCATGAACTGCGCCACGCCCTGTGCGCCGGCCGGGCTGGTGACGTGCGGGCGGAAGCTCGATTCCTGGAAGATCAGGCGGGTCAGGAAGGCCGGCGGCACCGAGTGTTGCTGCGCGGCGCCGTCGATCAGGCGGCACAGCGCATCCTGGATGCCGGAGGAAGGCGGCAACGGCTCTTCCGCAGCATGCCCGGGCCCGGGTAGCAGGCAGAGTGCAAGCAGGGCGGCGATAAGCCGCGGCGCGGGGCTGGCCAGACGGCGGAAGACGCCTGAGATCATGTGGCCTCTCTCGCATGTTCGCGCGCCGGCTGCCAACTGCGGCGCCTTCCGCGTTGTGACGGAGGCATCGCCTGTGCGAAGAGGGCGCCGGCCGGCTGACCGGTCAGGGTCATGAAATTGGAGTACAGGGCCAGCATGGAGAAGGCCTGGATTGTCTGGTCGCGATGGTTCCTGGCGGCGGCGGCGGGCTGCGCCGGGCTGCTGTTCGTCTTCATCGCGGCGCTCGATCCTTTCGGTATGCGGGTCGGAGCGGGCCAGCCGGCGCGGCCGATCATGGATATCAACCAGCGCTTCATGTACCCGCAGCTCGTGCGCTCCGGGCGCTTCGACGCGGCGGTGCTGGGCACCTCGACCATGCGGCTGCTCGATCCGCAGACGCTTTCGCGGGGGCTCGATGCGCGCTTCGTCAACCTCGCGATGAATGCGGCGACGCCCTGGGAGCAGTTGCAGATGGCCGGGCTGTTCCGCTCGCATGTCCGCGTTCCCAAGCGAATCATCTGGGGTCTCGATGTCACCTGGTGCGAGCCCGACGCCACCGATGCGGCGAAGCGCCTGACGCCGCGGCCGATGCCGGACTGGCTCTCGCGAGAGGTTCGCTGGACCGATTGGCCGAAGCTGCTCAACCTGACCAATCTGGAGATCGCCGGCCGTCTGATGGCCTATCGTCTCGGCTGGTCGCGGGAACGCGTCCGCGGCGACGGCTACGAGGTCTTCACGCCGCCGGAGGCGAGCTACGATCTCGCTCGTGCGCGCAGCCACATCTACATGAGCAGTGGCGGCCTGCCTCTGGATATGACGCCCTTGCCGCCGGTGCCGGTGCCGGCCGCCGAAAGGGCGGCCTGGCGCTTTCCGGCGCTGGCCTGGCTGGAGGAGGCGATCGCTGCCTTCCCGAAGGAAACGCAGGTGATGCTCGTCCTGCCGCCCGCACATCTGATGGGCTACCCCCGCGAGGGATCGGCGGGATGGCAGCGTTATGCCGCCTGCAAGGCTGGGATTACCGCTCTGGCGCGGCGGCACGGCGCGACAATGGTCGATTACGCGCACGCCTCGCCGATCACGGCGCGGGATGAAAACTACTGGGATCCCCTGCATTTCCGCCTGCCCATCGCAGCCCGGTTCGCTGAGGAGCTGGTCGGGGTTGCCAAGGGCGGCCAGCCGCTGCCGGATGGCGCGGCACGCGTTCTGCGCTGACGATGTCGGAGAAAATGGTGGGCGGCACAGGGATCGAACCTGTGACCCCTCCCGTGTGAAGGGAGTGCTCTACCGCTGAGCTAGCCGCCCGGACCGGCCTTCTCCTAGTCGGCGCGCTTCACGCCGTCAAGGACGTGCCGGCACCAGATTGAGCGCACGATCCACAGCATTCGGCAGCTCGTCGAAGTGCTGAATGATGAAATTCGGCTCCAGTGTCTCGATCGGCACGTCGGTATAGCCGAAGGGCACACAGATAGACGGGATGCCCGCCGCGCGCGCCGTCGCTATGTCGGTGCGGGAATCGCCGATCATCACGGCGCGCGAAGCGTCGGCCTTCGCCGCCTCGATGGTCATCGTGAGATGGCGCGGATCGGGCTTGAACCAGGGGAAGCTGTCGCGCCCCGCCACGGCGGCGAAGCGTTTGGCGATGTCGAAATGGTCGAGGATCAGGCGCGTGTGCAGGATCGGCTTGTTGGTGCAGACGGCGAGCGCGTAGCCCTCGTCGGTCAGTGCATCGAGCGCGCCCAGCACGCCGTCGAAAAGATGGCTGTGGGAGGCGACGTCGTCGGCGTAGATCGCGAGAAAATCCTCGAAGAGCCGCTCCAGGGTTTCAGCATCGAGCGGCTGGCCCGATACCTTGAATCCGCGTTCGATCAGGGCGCGCGCGCCCGCGCCGACGAGCTCGCGTGCCCGGTCCAACGGCAATGCGGGCAGGCCTTCGCGCACCAGGATGACGTTCAGAACCCGCATGATATCCGGTGCGGTCTCGGCGAGCGTTCCGTCGAGATCGAAGACGACGATCGGGGGCAGGCTCATGGCGTGGCTTTCCGGGCAATGCGACAGACGACCGGCTTAAAGGGCTTCCCGCGCCGGCTGGCAAGTGCTTCGCCTTGGAAGGACAGTCGTCACCGCCTCCCCAAATTCGCCGCGCATGATGGTATCGTTCGCTCGATTCGTCGCCCCGCGGCAGGGAACCATGTCATGTCGAAGTTCATCGCAATCCGGCCCGGCGTGATGCGCCTGGGATTGGCAGCCTGCCTTTCGCTGTCGTGCGCGCTCCCGGCGCTCGCTGGGCCGTTCGAGTTCGCGCCTGCGCCGCAGACCGATCTCAACCGCGTCTACCGCATCGACAAGGCGACGGGAGAGGTCGGCGCCTGTCAGTTCCAGCTGAAGGAGGGCGGGGTCGGCCTCACTGTGTGCTTCCCGACGGGCGAGGGGGCCGGGCCTCAGGCGCCGAGCGACTACGGGCTGATGCCCTCGCGGCATGAGCGCGAAGGCGGCATCTTCCGCGTCAATATCCGCACCGGGGAGATGAGCATCTGCTACGTTTTCGACGACAAGACGGTGTGCACGCCGCAAGCGAAATGATGCCTGGCGAGCTGCGCGCGCTGGACATGGAGCGCGCGGCGCGGCAGGAGAGCGGCGCTATCTTCCGTGGGTAGCGGCCGGTCTCGATAACTCCATCCGGGCAAGTCCTATGAACGCCGATGATCTGAAAAAGCAGGCTGCCGCCCGCGCCCTCGAACTCGTGCGGCCGGGCATGCGGCTCGGTCTCGGAACCGGTTCCACCGCGAAGCACTTCGTCGATCTGCTCGGTAAGAAGGTCGCGTCCGGCTTCGAGGTGATCTGTGTCGCCACCTCCGAGGCAACGCAGGCGCAGGCCGTCTTCTTGGGCATTCCGATGTCGACTCTCGACGAGACGCCCGAGCTCGACCTGACGGTCGATGGCGCTGACGAGCTCGATCCGCAGATGCGCCTGATCAAGGGCGGCGGCGCGGCGCTGCTGCGCGAGAAGATCGTCGCCGCCGCTTCCGCCCGAATGATCGTCATCGCCGATGACGGCAAGCTGGTGCAGAAGCTCGGCCGCTTCCCGCTGCCGATCGAGGTCGTGCCTTTCGGGTTGGAGGCGACGCGCCGCGCGGTGGCTGAGGCCATCGCCGCTTCCGGCTCCGCCGGCAAGATCTCGCTGCGCCAGCGGGCCGACGGCTCTACGCTCGTCACCGATGGCGGCCATTTTATCCTCGACGCTCATCTGGGCGCCATAGAGCGGCCGGAATTATTGGCTCAGGCTCTGAACATGGTGCCAGGGGTCGTGGAGCACGGCCTGTTCATCGGTCTGGCGTCGGGAGCGATCCTCGCCGGTGCCGACGGGCTCAAGCTGCTCGGCAAGATCGAATGATTCCATTCCTGCGCGATCCACGCTAAGGAACGCGCGAAACAACGGTCGGCTCGGCAGGGCCGGCGACGCTGCCGGGCTGATCGGCGGCTCGTCAACGATGAAGGGGTTTTGACCGCATGATCCGCCATATTCTCGCCAGCCTGGCCCTCGGCCTCGCGCTGCTGGGCGCCGCTCCTGCCTTTGCCCAGGTGCCGACATTGACGCCGAGCCATCTCCAGGCGGCGCGCGAGGTCATGGAGCTGACCGGCGTCACGCAGAACATCAACAACATCTATCGCGAATTCGAAGAGAGCGCGAAGGGCTTCGTGGCGACCCGGCCGGAAATGGCGAAAGACACGGACGCCGTTCTTGGCGAGCTGAAGGCCGAGGCTGACAAGCGCTCCGAGGAGATGATCAAGACTTCTGCTGCGGTATTCGCCAGCAAGATGACGGAATCTGATCTGAAGGCGGTCGCCGGCTTCTTCAAGTCTGACGTCGGGCAGCGCTATACCAGCCTGCGTGCCAAGGCGATGGAAGAAATCTTTCCGCTTCTGCAGCCCTGGAGCGTGCAGACCAGCAACTATCTCTTCGATCGCTTCTCGCAAGAAATGCGCAAGCGCGGCCATACGCTCTGACGCTGCCGATCTGGTAACGCACAGCCATCGACGCCTCCCCTTCGCCGGAAGGGGAGGCGTTTTCATATGGCGCGCCAGTCAGCCGGGCCGGTGCCGCCGATGTCCTCCATCGGCGGTTCGCTGGCTCGCTGGTGTTTGCCCGAAGCCCGACCTATCTGCGTGGTCTCGCCGTTGCAGTTTTCGGAGCCCGGATCATGACCCGCGACCTCGTTTTGGTGACCGGAGGCTCCGGCTTCGTCGCCGGGCATTGCATCCTGAAGCTGCTTGCGGCGGGCTTCGATGTTCGCGCCACGCTGCGCTCCTCGGCGCGGGAAGGCCGCCTGAGGGAAGCCTTGAAAGGGGCGGGTGTCGATGCGGGCGAGCGCCTGCAGATCGCCGCCGCCGATCTGATGCAGGATGAAGGATGGGATGCGGCGATGACCGGCTGCTCCCATGTGCTGCATGTCGCATCGCCGCTGGCGTCAGCAGCCCCCAGGGACGAGGATGAGCTGATCCGTCCGGCGCGCGAAGGTACGTTGCGTGTTCTCCGCGCGGCTCGCCGCGCGGGAGTGAGGCGTGTTGTGCTGACCTCGTCCTTCGCGGCCATAGGTTATGGCCGCGCGCTGAAGCGGCCCTATGACGAGCGCGACTGGACCAATCCGGCCGCGCCGGGCCTCGCCGCCTATCCGAAGTCGAAGACACTGGCCGAGCTTGCCGCGTGGGATTTCGTCGACGGGGAAGGGCAGGGGCTCGAACTCGCCGTGGTCAATCCGGTCGGCGTCTTCGGCCCGCTGCTCGGGCCGGATCTTTCCGCCTCGATCCTGCTGGTGAAGACCATGCTGGAAGGAAGGCTCTGGGCGGTTCCGCGCCTGATGTTCGGTGTGGTCGATGTGCGCGACGTGGCCGACCTGCACTTGCGCGCCATGACCGACCCGGCTGCGGCGGGCGAGCGCTTTCTCGCGACCGCCGGGGATTTCATGACGATGCAGGCCATTGCCCAGGCGTTGAAGGACGGGCTCGGCGAGCGCGCGGGCGGCGTCTCGACCCGCGTATTGCCGGACTGGCTGGTGCGCCTCGCCGCGCGCTTCAGCGCCACGGCGCGTCAGGCGGCGACGCCGGAGCTCGGCCGCGTCAAGAACGCGACCAGCGCCAAGGCGCAGGCCATGCTGGGATGGCAGCCGCGGCCTGCCGCCGAGGCTCTCGTCGCGACCGGCGAGAGCCTGCTGCGGCTCGGCCTCGTCAGTCCTCCGAGGCCTTGAAGCGGTTCAGCCCCTTCATCGCGAATGGCGCTACCAGAGCGAGGAGGGCGATGCCGAGCAGTGTCGCCGAGATCGGATTTTCCAACAGGATCATCGGGTCGCCGAGGCTGATCTGCAAGGCACGGCGCAACTGCTGCTCCGCCATCGGCCCGAGGATGAGGCCAACCACCATCGGCGCGACCGGGTAGTCGTAGCGGCGCATCAGGTAGCCGAGGAAGCCGAAGACGAAGAGCATGGTCAGTTCGACCGCCGAGCCGTTGACCGCGAGCGTGCCCATCGTCGCGAAGACGAGGATGCCGGCATAGAGCCAGGGCTGCGGTATCGCGAGCAGCCGGACCCAGAGCCCGATCAGCGGCAGGTTCAGGATCACCAGCATGACGTTGGCGATGAACAGCGAGGCGATCAGGCCCCAGACCAGATCCGGCTTCTCGGCGAAGAGCAGCGGGCCGGGATTGAGACCGTATTGCTGGAAGCCGGCGAGCATGATCGCCGCCGTCGCCGAGGTCGGCAGGCCGAGCGTCAGTAGCGGCACCAGCGTGCCGGCGGCCGAGGCGTTGTTGGCTGCCTCCGGCCCGGCGACGCCCTCGATCGCGCCCTTGCCGAACTCGTCCGGGTATTTGCAGAGCTTCTTCTCGGTCGAGTAGCTCAAGAAGGTCGGGACTTCGGCGCCGCCGGCCGGCAAGGCGCCGATCGGGAAGCCGAAGGCGGTGCCGCGCAGCCATGGCGCCCATGACCGCTTCCAGTCCTCCTTCGTCATCCAGAGCGAGCCCTTGATAGGGATGATCTCTTCCGGCTCGCGGAAGCGCTTGGAGGCGACGTAGAAGGCCTCGCCCACGGCGAAGAGGCCGACCGCGAGCGTCGTCACTTCGACGCCGTTGAGCAGCTCCGGCACGCCGAAGGTCAGGCGCGCCTGGCCTGTCAGCTTGTCGATGCCGACCAGTCCCAGCGTAATGCCGAGAAACAAGCTGGTGAGACCGCGCAGCGGCGAGTCGCCGAAGGTCGCCGACACTGTGACGAAGGCGACGATCATCAGGGCGAAATAGTCCCAGGGACCGAACTTGACCGCGACCTCGACGAGCCAGGGCGCGAGGAAGGCGAGCCCGATCGTCGCGATCAGGCCGGCGACGAAGGAGCCGATCGCCGAAGTCGCAAGCGCGGGGCCGCCGCGGCCGGCCTTGGCCATCTTCGAGCCTTCGAGCGCGGTGGCGAGAGAGGCGCTTTCGCCCGGCGCATTGAGCAGGATCGCAGTGGTCGAGCCGCCATACATGCCGCCATAGTAGATGCCCGCGAACATGATCAGCGAGCCGGCAGGGTCGAGCTTGAAGGTGACCGGCAGCAGAAGCGCGACGGTCAGCGCCGGGCCGATACCGGGCAGAACGCCGACTGCGGTGCCGAGAAAGACGCCGATGAGGCAGAACAGCAGCTTGGAGGGCTCGAGGGCGACGCCGAAGCCGCTGATCAGCGAGAGCAAGGTATCCATCGTTCAGCCCCGGCTCAGAGGAAGAGTTGCTCGAGCGGTCCCGACGGCAGGATCAGCGTCAGGAGCTTCGCAAAGACAAGAAAGATGATCAGGCCGAGGACGAAGCCGATCGCCGCATCGACCAGCAGGGCCCGCCGCCCCATGCCGCGCGCGGTGCAGGCGAAGACGACCGAGATGGCGATGATGAAACCGCCGCCGAGCCCGATGCACGCGATCAGGAAGACGAGGCCGCCGGCGATCCACAAGAGGGCCTTGTTGTCGGCCGCCTCCGGCTCGGGCAGGCCTTCGCGGAAGGCGACGACGAAATGCGCCAGGCCGAGGATGACGAGGCCGACCATCACGACATAGGGCATGGCCGTCGGCCCGATGCCATAGGTGGAGGTAATGGTCTGCTGCGACGCGTCGTAGCCGACGAAAAAGGCGACGATCAGCAGCAGCACACCCACGATCAGGGCCGGCTTGTTGGCACCTTGCGTCCGAGTCTCGTTCGTCATGGCGTTCCCGCTATGCAGGCCGGCGCCTTCGCGGCGCTTCTGGCGGTGAGAAAAGGGGCCGGTTTCCCGGCCCCCGTGTTTTTGTCGGCTTTGCCCGGCTTACTTTACCAGGCCGACTTCGGTCATCACCTTCGAGACGCGTTCGATCTCGGCCTTCAGGAAGGTGTCGAAGGCAGCGCCGGCGAGGAAAGCGTCATCCCAGCCGCGGGCCTTGAGGATTTCCTGCCACTCCTTCGACTTGACCATCTTCTCGACGGTGTCGGTCAGCGCCTTGGTCTGATCGGCCGAGAGACCGGGAGGAGCCACGACCGAACGCCAGTTCAGCAGTTCGAGGTTGATGCCCTGCTCCTTCAGCGTCGGGGCGTCCGGCGCGTTCTCGAGGCGCTTGGGCGAGGAGACGGCGAGCACGCGCAGCTTGCCGGCCTTGATCTGGCCTTCGAACTCGCCATAGCCGGAGACGCCGGCAGTGACGCGCCCGCCGAGCATCGCGGCCAGTGCCTCGCCGCCGCCCGAGAACGGGATGTAGTTGATCTTCTTGGCGTCGGCGCCAACGGCCTGCGCGAACAGCGCGGCGAGGATGTGGTCGGTGCCACCGGCCGAGCCGCCAGCCCAGGTCACCTTGGCCGGATCGGCCTTCAGGCGCTCGGCCAGGTCCTTGGCGGTCTTGAGCGGGGATTCCGTCGGGACGACGATGACCTCGGCTTCGGCGGTGAGGCGGGCGATCGGCGTCACCTGCGTGAGATTGACCGGCGACTTGTTGAGCAGGATCGCGCCGACCATCACGAAGCCGTTGACCATCAGCTGGTGGCCGTCGCCCTTCGCGCCGATAAGCTGAGCGAGGCCGATGGTGCCGCCGGCGCCGGTGACGTTGTTGACCTGCACGCTCTTGACGATTCCGGCTGCGGTCAGCGCCTGCTGCATCGAGCGCGCGGTGCCGTCCCAGCCGCCGCCGGGCGCTGCAGGGGCCATGATCTTGAGTTCGGCGAGCTGGGCGAAGGCAGCCGTCGAGAGAGCGGCGAGAGCCACCGCGGTCAGGGCCGTACGCTTCAAGATAGATGTCAGCATGGATTTCCTCCGATTACGGCCCCCGCCGTGCTTTTTTGGGCAGTATCGGCTGTGACACCTTGCCACGCAGGGCGTCAATTGCGCCTGATTGAATAATGTCTTGACAATAATCGGCGTACTTCTCCGCGTTCGCTGCGGCTCTTGCTCCTTTAGTTCTACGACTCTGGCCGGCTTCCGGATAAGGCGCTGGCGACGTTTCCCGCGATCGCGTAAGCGCAATTCATGAGTCAGATGCGTTTCGCCGATCGCCACGAACATGCGCCCAGCTCCGGGAGGTTTCCGTCACGCCTGACCGTGATCGGCGCGGCGCTTATGGTGCTGATGCCGCTGGCGATGTGGCTTGCCAATCGCTCCGCCCCGCTCATGCTCGGCTTGGCCGTCATTCCCTTCATCGCCGCGGCCGTCGCTGCGGGCCAGGCGGGAGGCGTCGCCGCGCGCCTGCGGAGCCTGCTCGCGACACCGCTGGGACTGGCCCTGACCGCCTTCCTTGCCTGGGCGCTGATCTCGATTGCGTGGAGCCACAAGCCGGGCGCCTCCCTGCGCGCCTGGGCGGAGCTTGTTCTGCCCATCGCCTTCGCGTTTGCGATTGCCGCCTCGGGCCGGTTCAGGCCGCGGCCGGCGTGGCTGCGCGCGCTCGCATTCGCGCTGATCCTCGCCTGCCTGCTGTCGATCGTCGAACTGGCCTCGGGCCTCTCGCAGCGGGCTGCGCTGGGTGTCGGCAAGGTGATGACCTTCGTCTTCAACCGGCCCGCTATCACAGCGCTGACGCTGGCCGTTCCGACGATCCACGGTCTCTGGAATGCGCCGGCCGCACGCCGGTCCGACCGGATATTGGCGGTGATCCTTGGTTTGACCGTCGCCGCATTGGCGCTGCGCTCGGAGAGTGCGTCGGCGCGGCTGGGAGTCGCGGTGTGCGTTGTCACCTGGGCGTTGTCGGCCTGTTGGCCGCGCCTGACGCTGACGGCTGCCGGCCTGGCCTTCGTCCTCGCCATGGTGATGGCGCCGGTGCTCGGCATCGCCGCTCACAATTGGCTGCCCTCGATGATCCTGAACCGCTTCGCCGTGATGACCGGGCAGGCCCGCATCGATATCTGGCAGAGCTTCGGCGAGGTCGTGCGGGTGCGGCCGATCGCAGGCGCCGGCTTCGGGACCTCGGCCAGCATGGACCAGCACCCCGTGGCGGCCGAGGTGGCGCCGGAGCACAGGACGCTGCTGGGAGTCGGACATCCTCACGACATGCCGCTGCAGGCATGGGCCGAGACCGGGGTGATCGGAGCGGGCATTCTCCTGCTCGCGGGCTTGTTACTGCTCGTGCAACTGCGCCGGCTGCCGGCGCGGGAGATGGCGCCGCGCCTGGCGATGTTCGCCGCCGCTTTCGCAATTTCCGTCGTCGGGCACGGGGCCTGGCAGGGCTGGTGGATCGCCCTCCTGGGAGCCGGAATCCTCTGGTTCGGACCGGGACGCCAAGGAGAAGATCATGGCTGAATTCGACGTCGATCTCTTCGTCATCGGGGCGGGCTCCGGCGGCACGCGTGCTGCGCGCATCGCGGCCGGCCACGGCGCCCGTGTGATGATCGCGGAGGAGGACCGCATCGGCGGCACCTGCGTCATCCGCGGCTGCGTGCCGAAGAAGCTCTTCGTCTATGCCAGCCGCTTCACTGACGATTTCGAGGACGCAGCCGGCTTCGGCTGGACGCTTCCCGCAAAGCCGTCCTTCGACTGGCCGACGCTGCGCGACGCCGTGGCGAACGAGGTCACGCGCCTCTCCGGCCTCTATCGCAAGGGCCTTGACGGCGCGAAGGTCGAGATCCGTGAGGAGCGCGCCATCATCGAGGGGCCGCACAGCGTTCGGCTGGTCAAGAGCGGCCTGACTGTCACCGCCCGGCATATTCTCGTCGCGACGGGTGGTTGGCCGGCCTTCGACCCGCCGATCCCCGGCGGCGAGCTGGGCATCTCCTCCAACGAGGTCTTCCATCTTCCGACCTTGCCGAAGCGGCTTCTGGTCGTCGGCGGCGGCTATATCGCGCTCGAATTCGCCAGCCTCTTTGCCCGGCTCGGTGTTGCCGTGACGCTGCTCCACCGCGGCGACAATATCCTGCGCGGCTTCGACGAAGACATCCGCAATCGCCTGCGCGATGCGCTGGTCCATGCCGGCATCACCATGCGGCTCGGTTGCACCATCGAGCGCATCGAGGAATTGGCGGACGGCGCCCGTCGCGCCCATTGCGCACATGGCGCGCCGATCGACGCCGATGTCATTCTGGTCGCGACCGGCCGGCGGCCGAACACGAAAGGCCTGGGGCTGGAGCGGGCTGGAGTGGAGCTCGGCCCGCTCGGCGAGATCGCCGTTGATGCAGCTTCAGCCAGCACCGTTCCGTCGATCCATGCGGTCGGGGATGTCACCAACCGCGTCAACCTGACCCCGGTCGCCATCCGGGAAGGGCATGCCTTCGCCGACAGCACCTTCGGCAATCGCTCCTGGACAGTGGATCACGCCACGGTCGCCTCAGCGGTCTTCACCACGCCTGAGATCGGCACGGTCGGCCTGTCGGAGAACCAGGCGATTGCCGCCGGCCATGAGGTGCGCATCTTCGAATCCGGCTTCCGCCCGATGAAGGCGACCATCTCCGGGCGGCATGAGCGCACCTATATGAAGCTCGTCGTCGATGCGGCGACCGACAAGGTTCTGGGCGTCCATATCCTCGGACATGATGCTGGCGAGATTATCCAGGCCGTTGCCATCGCCGTGACGATGGGGGCGACCAAGGCGGATTTCGACCGCACTGTCGCGTTGCATCCGAGCGCCGCCGAGGAACTCGTGACGATGCGCACACCGCGGGCGGTTTAGCGTCGCGGGGAGGGCCGCTTCCGTCGCGGCAGACCCGATCTGCGAAGCAGCCGTGCAGCCGCCCGCGAAGGGCGGCATCCCGCTGACATGAGGCGGCTTTCCGGCTCTCGTTTTGATATGCCGAAACCCGCGGCCGTGACGACGTCGCCGACTGGTGGCTATTCTCGTGCCTTGGGTGTATAGCCGCCCCTTCGCGCTACCAAGAGGTTAACAACGCGCGATCTCGAAGGTCAGGAGCAAGTAGTCCCATGTCCGAGCGGTGGACGCCAGAGAGCTGGAGAGCCAAGCCCGCCCAGCAGATTCCGGATTATCCGGACCAGGCAGCCTTGAAGGCGGTCGAGCAGCAGCTCGCCGGCTTTCCGCCGCTCGTTTTTGCAGGCGAGGCGCGCAAGCTCAAACGGGCGTTGGGCAAGGTTGCGGCCGGTGAGGCCTTCCTCCTGCAGGGCGGCGACTGCGCCGAGAGCTTCGCCGAGCATTCGGCGGACAACATCCGCGATTTCTTCCGGCTGTTCCTGCAGATGGCGGTGGTGCTGACTTTCGCCGGTGGCTCGCCGGTGGTGAAGGTCGGGCGCATCGCCGGCCAGTTCGCCAAGCCGCGTTCGGCGCCGACGGAGAAGGAAGGCGGCGTCGAGCTTCCCAGCTACAAGGGCGACATCGTCAATGACATCGCCTTCACGGCCGAGGCGCGCATCCCCGATCCGCGCCGCCAGCTCGAGGCCTACCGCCAGTCGGCAGCCACGCTGAACCTGATCCGCGCCTTCGCGACCGGCGGCTACGCCAATCTCGACAACGCGCATCGCTGGATGCTCGGCTTCGTCAAGGATAGCCCGCAGTCGCATCGCTATCAGGAGGTTGCTGAGCGCATCACCGAGGCGCTCGACTTCATGCGCGCGATCGGCATCGACCCGGAGACCCATCCGGAGATGCGCACGACCGATTTCTACACCAGCCACGAGGCGTTGCTGCTCGGCTACGAGCAGGCGATGACCCGCACCGACTCGACGACCGGCGAGTGGTACGACACCTCCGGCCACATGGTCTGGATCGGCGATCGCACGCGCCAGCTCGACCATGCCCATGTCGAGTTCTTCCGCGGCATCAAGAACCCGATCGGCCTGAAATGCGGTCCCTCGACCACGGTCGACGGCCTGCTCAGGCTGATCGAGGTGCTCGACCCGCAGAACCAGCCGGGCCGCCTGACGCTGATCGCCCGCTTCGGTGCCGACAAGGTCTTCGACAACCTGCCGGCTCTGGTGCGCGCGACCAAGCGCGAAGGGCGCAACGTTGTCTGGTCCTGCGATCCGATGCACGGCAACACGGTCAAGGCGGCGAGCGGCTACAAGACCCGGCCTTTCGACCTGATCATGACCGAGGTGAAGAACTTCTTCGCCGTCCATCAGGCCGAGGGCACCCATGCCGGCGGCCTGCATCTGGAGATGACCGGCAAGAACGTCACCGAATGCACCGGCGGCGCGCGCGGCATGACCGACGCCGATCTCAACGACCGCTACCACACGGTCTGCGATCCCCGCCTCAATGCCGAGCAGGCGCTGGAACTGGCCTTCCTCGTCGCCGAGCTCGTCAAGCGCGAGCGGGCAGGGCGGACCCGGCCCGAGGTCGAGGCGGCCGAGTAAGGCTGGGCCGGATCGGCTGACCAAACAAAAAGGCCGGGACGTTTCGTCCCGGCCTTTTTTTGTTGCTGCGACTTGTGGTGTCGTCAGAACTTGACGCCGACCGCGGCCCGCGCGGTGTTGACCGTCGTCGTCGTGCCCTCGACATCCGCGAAGCGGATGAGCTGGTATTCGCCACGCAGGAAGATGTTGTCCGCCAGCGCCCAGTCCAGACCGCCGCCGACCGAAAGGCCAAAGCCGTAGACGTTCTTCTTGGTGGCGCCGACGGTAAGAGGATAGCCGCTCGCGACGACATTGTTCTCCAGAGCACCGGTGACCGGATTCGTCCGCGTGAAGCGCCAAGTCGCGTCGACCGTGGAGGTGGTGTTGAAGCGCCCGACCGCGCCGCCGATCGTCGCGAAGGGCATGAAGTTGCCGAAGGCCCAGCCCATGCGAAGCCGCGCTGTGCCGTAATCGTCGAGCTTGGCGCCTTGGTTGGTCGTCAGAGAGTAATCGTTGACGGTGCCGTTCGAGGTGACAGCGCGGCGAGCGATGAAGTCGTCGATCTGATAGCTATGCCCGGAGCGGGTGTAATCCGCCTCCAAGCCGAGAATGACGTCGCCGAAGGCCCAATTGTAACCGACGAAGCCGAAATAGGTCGCGCCGCTGTCGCGCTTTTCGGGAAGATTGTTGACCAGTGCCCCCATATCGTATTCGGCGCCGAGTAGCGTGTTCCGGAAGGCGAAGCGGGCGAGATCCTGCAACCCGGTGCCGGGCTCGAACTTCGTGTCGGAGACGCCGGCGCCGCCACCGAAGTAGAAGCCGGACCAGTTGATGCCACGGTCGATGGTCGGCGGTTCCGGAGCCTCGATGACCTGCGAGCCGCGCAGGTAATCCGCCGCGAGGGCAGGGACGGCGAGAAGGCTTGCCGCGAGGGCTGTGGCCGCGAGCGCTGGCCCGATGGAACGGATACGCATCCTGATCTCCCCGAGCAGCCGTCCGGCTCCACCCGTTTCGCCCTGCTCGAAGACAATTCATGCCTTGGTAACCCTAATGTGGGGTTAACGGTGCGGAAGCGGCGTCAAAGACGCGATTGTCGGGCGCCCGCAAAAGCGCCATAAGCCGCGTCATGACCTCGCCCCTGGTTCGCTTCGCGCCGTCGCCCACCGGCTATCTCCATATCGGCAACGCCCGGCCGGCGCTGTTCAACTGGCTCTTCGCCCGCCGCCACGGCGGCCGCTTCCTGCTGCGCTACGACGACACCGACATCGCCCGCTCGAAGCCGGAATATGCGCAGGCCATTGCCGAGGATCTCGGCTGGCTTGGCATCGTGCCCGATCTCGTCATCAAGCAATCGGAGCGGCTTGCGATCTATGATGCCGCGGCCGAGCGCCTGCGCCAGGCGGGGCGGCTCTACGCCTGCTACGAGACCGCCGACGAGCTCGACCGGCGCCGCAAGCGCCAGCTCGCCCGCGGCCTGCCCCCGATCTACGATCGTGCTGCATTGAAGCTTACGTCCGAGCAAAAGGCGGCCTTCGAGGCGGAGGGGCGCACGCCGCACTGGCGGTTCCTGCTGGAGCCGCGCGAGGTCAACTGGGACGATCTCGTGCGTGGCGCTTCGCATGTCGATTGCGCCTCGCTCTCCGACCCGGTGCTGGTGCGGGAGGACGGCAGCTATCTCTATACCCTGCCGTCGGTTGTCGACGATATCGAGACCGGGGTGACCCATGTCATCCGTGGCGAGGACCACGTCACGAATACGGCGGTGCAGGCGCAGATCTTCGAGGCGCTAGGCGCGAGCTTGCCGGCTTTCGGCCACCACAACCTGCTGACCACCGCGAGCGGCGAGGGGCTTTCCAAGCGCCTCGGCCATCTTTCCCTGCGCGGCCTGCGCGACAGCGGCGTCGAGGCGCTGGCGGTCGCGGCGCTGGCGACGATGGTCGGCACATCCGATGCAGTGCGTCCGGTTGCCAGCCTCGACGAACTCGCGGGCTTGGTCGAGCTTGCCCATGTCTCGCGGGCGCCGGCCAAGTTCGACGAGCACGAGCTGGCGGCGCTGAGCGCCCGCACGCTTCATCAATTTCCGTTCGCGGCCGTCGCGGGCCGACTCTCGGCGCTCGGCATCGGCGGAGGCGAGCCCTTCTGGCTGGCGGTGCGGGGAAACCTCGCGAAGCTGGATGAGGCGGCCTTGTGGTGGCAGGTCGTTCAGGGACCGGCCGTGCCCGTGATCGCGGATCAGTCCTTTGCGGCTGCGGCGGCCGATCTGCTGCCGCAGGAGCCCTTCGACGCCACGACCTGGAAGAGCTGGACGCAGGCCGTCTCGGCAGCGACCGGCGCCAGGGGCAAGGCACTGTTCATGCCGCTGCGGCAGGCGCTGACGGGTCTGGATCACGGCCCGGAACTGGCGGCGCTGCTGCCGCTGATCGGGCGTGAGAAGGCGCTGAAGCGACTGGCCGGCGAGAGCGCCTGAACGATCCCCTCTCCGCTGCGGGAGAGGGCCAGGGTGAGCGGTCTCGCGGCGCCGGTCGCGAACCGATTGCCGAACTATCTAGGCGTGGCCCCTCATCCGTCGGCGTTTCGAGCCGCCACCTTCTCCCGCAAGGGGAGAAGGTGTGTGGGGCGACCGGGCAGCCCGCTGCTCACTCGTGCCGCTCCATCGCCGAGGCGTGCTTGGTGTCGCGCATGGTCGAATAGACCAGGAACGACAGGAAGATGACGCCGGCGAGGTAGTAGTAGAACCACTCCTCATGGCCCTGCTGCTTGAAGAACAGGGCGATGGCCGGCGCCGTGCCGCCGAAGACCGAGACCGTGACCGCATAGGGCACGGCGACGCCTGTGGCGCGGATCGCGGTCGGGAACAGCTCCGCCTTCACGACGGCATTGATCGAGGTGTAGCCGGCGGTGAAGATCCAGGCGCCGCAGATCAGCAGGAAAGCCATCCACGCCGATTTCGTGCCGGCGAGCGTCGTCAGGATCGGCACGGTCAGGAGCGTGCCGGCGAGGCCGAAGAACATCAGCATCGGCTTGCGGCCGATCTTGTCCGAGATCAGGCCGTAGATCGGCTGCAGGATCGCCGCGAAGATCAGCGAGCCCGCGATGACATAGGTCGTCACGATGTCGGAGAGCCCGACCGTCTGTCTGACGAAGGTCTGCATATAGGTGGTGAAGGTGTAGAAGGCGGCGGTTCCGCCGGCGGTGAGGCCGACCACGATCGCAACCTCGCGCGGATACTTCATCAGGCCCTTGAGCGAGCTCTCGCGCTTCATCGTGCCTTTGGCCGCCTCAAAGGCTTCGGTCTCCTGCATATGCCGCCGCATGAACATCGCGGTGATGGCGAGGAACGCGCCGATGACGAAGGGGATGCGCCAACCCCAGGCGACGAGCTGCTCATGCGTCAGGAAGACATTCTGGAGCAGCAGCAGCACCAGGATGGCGGTGAGCTGGCCGCCGATCAGCGTGACGTACTGGAAGCTCGAATAGAAGCCGCGATGCTCGGGATCGGCGATCTCGGTGAGATAGGTGGCGCTCGCGCCATACTCGCCGCCGAGGCTCAGCCCCTCGATGATGCGCGCCAGCGCCAGCAGGGCAGGGGCCGCGAAGCCGATCGTGGCATAGGTCGGCGTCAGCGCGATGATCAGCGAGCCGAAGCACATCATCACCACCGACAGCGTCAGCGACAGCCGCCGCCCGTAGCGATCCGCCAGATGCCCAAACAGCCAGCCGCCGACCGGCCGCACGATGAAGCCCGCGGCGAACAGGGTCGCGGCGTTCAATTGCTGGACGACCGGATCGTGCGAGGGGAAGAAATGTGGCGCGAAATACAGCGCGAAGGCGGTGTAGGCGTAGAAATCGTACCACTCGACGAGGTTACCGACGGAGCCGATGAAGATCGCCTTGAGGCGCCGCCTGGCGTCGTCGAGTTCGATCGGATGAGGGTGCGGGGTGGTCGTCGTATCGGACATGGCGGCCTGCTGAGGCTGGGGAGCGTCAGAGGGCGAGCGCGCGGCCTGGTAGGCCGTGGAGGCGGTCTGGCGGGCCTCCCGGAGGGCGGCTGGGCGGCCTCTTTATGCGTCGGTTTTTGGCATGCGTCCAGCGGCCGGCGCGCTGAGTTTCCGCCAGCCCATCTGCGCATGATGCATGGAACTTTGCCGGATCAAGGCCGAACGAGCTGCGGGCTCAGATTGGGCGCGAGATTGGGGGCGACGATCCGAACGGAGCGGCGTTCGCCGGTCACGCTGCGCGACTCGCTCTTCAAGCCATCCTTCTTGTCGAGCACCTGCTCGCCGACGATGTCGGGGCCGACGCCGGCCGACTCGGTGCCTGAGGTCGGCGAATTCTCGGACGGCATCGGCTTATCATCCGCGGCCTCGGGTGCATTGGCCGGCGCTCCAGGCACCGGCTGTTGCACGGCGCTCCGCCGCTTGGCCTCGGCTTTCGGATCGAGCTTCGGGCGCGAGAGCTCGGCCGCGCGCTGCTCGGTGAGGATGACGTCGCCCTTGCGCTTGTCGAGCAGATACTCGGCGTTCTTGAGCGCCGCCGACCAGCTCTCGCCCTGGCCACGGCAGGTGCAGGCTGCATCGAAGCTGCGCGTGTACTTCAGCGCGTTCGGCAGGGAGGAATAAGGCTGCCCGGTCGAGCGTGAGGCGGCATTCTGAACGTCGCCGCCAGCACTCATGCCGTAAGCGAGCGTTTCGACGCCCGGGCAGAGCGCCTGGCACATCTCGTCGGGATTGCCGGTGTTATTGCTCAGCGGGAAGAAGAAGCCGTCGCAGGTTCTCACGCAGACGGTCTGCGGGCCGCCAAGACGCGGCTTCGCCGGTTCCGTGGATTGCTCCGGGTCGAGCTCCGGCATCGTCGAATCGACCTCGCCGCGGCGCGGCTCCAGCCCGAAGATCGTCTCGAAGAAGCCGCGCGGCTGCGCCCGGCAATTGTTGTTGATCGCGGCGGCGAGCTGGGCGCGACGCTGCTCGACCCCGCCGCCCTGGGCCTGCCGCTGCAGCGCCGTATATTGCGACTGCAACTGGCCGAGTTGGGCGCGGATCGCGCCGCATTGCGGCGGGCCCGAATCGAAAATGCCGAAGGTGCGCTCGCAGCCCATCGCGCGATATTGCCCGTTGAGCTGCGAAAGCTGGGCGCCGACACGTTCGGCCGCCTGGGCAGCACGCGGGTCGCCGCCGCTGCGACCTTGTAGGGTTTCAAGTTCCGAGCGCCAGGCGTCGCAGGAAGGCGATTGCGCCGCGGCAGGCCCGCTGAGAGCTGCCAGCGCCAGCAGCGCCATGCCAAAACGTCTGGAAAGTCGCAGGATCATCGCAGGTCGGGTCACGCCATCCATTGTCGAAAGCCGGTTGCCGGCTCCGTCCAACAACACCCGCCAAACACGACGGAACTATGGAGCGGCCCGCGCCGGTGCGCCGCGGACCTGGCTCCCGCTGGACGCTTCGCATGCCATATTCGGGCCGTTGCAGCAATCCGGGGAAGCGCGCGCCGCCGCGGTGGTGGAAAACGCGCGCTTTCGCTAGAAGGGCTGCCTGAATGGCGCTCCGGCGCCTCTCCGCGCGCTCCGTCAAAGAGGCAAGCTCCGCCATGTCCGATTATCTGCCTCTTCACGAAGCCGTCATCCCGGAGCTGCCGAACTACTACCGCGGCAAGGTCCGCGAGAACTACGATCTGCCGGACGGCCGGCGCATCCTGATCTCGACCGACCGGCTCTCCGCCTTCGACCGCGCGATCGCCTCGATCCCCCTGAAGGGGCAGGTGCTGACGCAGACGGCGCGCTACTGGTTCGAGCAGACCGCCGACATCTGCCCCAACCATGTGCTGGAATATCCCGACCCCAACGTCGTGGTCGGCAAGCGCCTCGAGATCCTGCCGGTCGAGATCGTCGTGCGCGGCTATCTGGCCGGAACGACCGGCACATCGGTCCTGACGCTCTACAAGCAGGGTCAGCGCGACATGTACGGCATCACCCTGCCGGACGGCCTGCGCGACAATCAGGAACTGCCGCAGGCGATCATCACGCCGACGAGCAAGGCTTTCGACGGCGGCCATGACGAGCCGCTGTCGCAGCGCCAGATCGTCGAGGGCGGACTGCTGACGCAGGAGCAGTGGGACACCGTGTCCGGCTATGCGCTCGCGCTCTTCGCACGTGGACAGAAGCTCGCCCGCGAGCGCGGCCTCATCCTCGCCGACACCAAATACGAGTTCGGCACCGACGCCGAGGGGCGCATCTTCCTCGCCGACGAGATCCACACGCCGGATTCGAGCCGCTACTGGTTCGCGGAGAGCTACCCGGTACGCTTCGCTGCCGGCGACAAGCCGGAATCCTTCGACAAGGACTTCGTGCGCAACTGGGTGGTCGCCCGCTGCGACCCCTATAAGGAGGCGCTGCCGCCGATCCCGCAGGAGCTCATCGACCAGACCTCGGCGGTCTATGTCCGCGCCTTCGAGACGATCACGGGCAGCGTCTTCGCCTATCCACCGAAGGGCGAGGACCCGCTGCCGCGGATCAGGCGCAATCTGGCGCGGTATTTCTAGGCGGATATTAACCCAGCCCTCATCCTGAGGAGCCGCGAAGCGGCGTCTCGAAGGATGGTCCAGGGCACGACAGAACCGTCTGGAGCATCCTTCGAGACGCGCTTCTGCGAAGCGCTCCTCAGGATGAGGGCTGAGTGCTTGAAATCTGCGCTTAAGCCCCGTCCTCGTCCCGATAATTTCCGGCGAGATGGCGCCCGCGCTCGGTCAGTGTCGAGAGCACGCGCTCGAACACCTTGAGTTCGTCGGGGGCGATGCCCTCGACCCAGCGCGCCTCGAAGCCCAGCGCCAGCGGCACGATCTGGTCGTAGATGCGCTTGCCGGCGGCGGTCAGCGTCACGAAGGACTCGCGCCGATCCTGCCGGTTCTCGGAGCGCGAGACGAGGCCGCGCTTCTCCAGCTCGCCGACCGCGCGCGAGACCTTGGTCTTGTGCATCTGGGCGAGCTCGCCGATGTCGCGCGAGGTCAGCTTGCCGAACTCACCGAGCTGCGCCACCACGCGCCATTCCGGGATGCCGATCCCGAAATGCTCGCCATAGATGCGCCCGAGGGCGCGGCCGCCCAGCGTGCCCACGACGTTGAGGCGGTAGGGCAGGAAGCGCTCCAGATGGAGCGCCTTGGTCTCGGGATCGGCGGGCGGTTTCGTCGTCATGGCGGTGAACAGGCGCGCCTCAGCGCGCCTTCAGCCTGTTCATGAAGGAATCGTAGGACAGCTCCGCGACCTGCCACCAGAGCAGGTTCTCGCCGCGGAAGGCGACCATCGAGTCGTAGCCTTTCTTGAAGTCCGGGCTCTTGGCTCCGGTCTCGGCATAGTACTCCTCGGCCGCCTTGAGAGCTGCTTCCATGACCGGCAGCGGAAAGGCCTTGAGTTGCGCGCCCTGCGCCACCAGCCGGCGCAGGCCGCCCGGGTTCACGAAGTCATATTTCGCCAGCATCCAGTTGTTCGCGGCTTCGCAGGCATTCTGGACGATGGCCTGATAGTGTTTCGGCAGCTTGGCCCAGGCGTCCTTGCCGATGATGAGGTGCAGCATCGCGCCGCCCTCCCACCAGCCGGGGTAGTAGTAGTATTTCGCGACGCGGATGAAGCCGAGCTTCTCGTCGTCATAGGGGCCGACGAATTCGGCCGCGTCGATCGTGCCGCGCTCCAGCGCCGGGTAGACGTCGCCCGGTGCGATCTGCGTCGGGACGACGCCGAGCTTGGCCAGCACCGCGCCGCCCATGCCGCCGATGCGGAACTTCAGGCCCTTGAGGTCGTCGAGGCCGCCGAGTTCCTTGCGGAAGAATCCGCCCATCTGGCAGCCGGAGTTGCCGCAGGGGATGGAATAGGCGTTGAAGCGGTCGAGAACGCCGTTCACGATCTGCTCGCCGCCGCCGAAATACCACCAGCTATGCTGCTGGCGGGCATTGAGGCCGAAGGGAATGCCGGTGCCGAGCCCGAGCGTCGGGTCCTTGCCGATGTAGAAATAGGTCGGCGAATGCGCGCATTCGACCGTGCCGGAAGAAACGGCATCGAGCGCCTGCAGGCCGGGAACGATCTCGCCGGGCGCGAAGACCTGGATGTCGAACTTGCCGTCCGTCGCCTCGGATACGTATTTCGAGAACTGCTGCGCCGTGCCGAAGATGGTGTCGAGCGACTTCGGGAAGCTGGACGTCAGGCGCCATTTCACCTCGGGCTGCGACTGCGCGATCGCCGGCATCGCGACGGTCGTCGCGGCGGCGGCGAGGGCCCCCGTTTTCAAAAAGCTGCGACGTTCCATATGGTCTCCTCCCGAAGGCTTGTTGCGTCCTTATTGGCGCGTCCGCGAAGGAATGAAAAGAGATGAAGCTTGCCTCTCTCTCGCATGGCCGTGATGGCCGCCTCGTCATCGTCTCGCGGGACCTGACGCGGGCGACCGACGCCTTCCCCGTCGTCGCGACCCTGCAGGCCGCGCTGGACGACTGGCAGCGGCTCGCGCCGCGCCTGGCCGATCTCGCCGAGGGGCTGGAGCACGGCTCGGTGCCGTCCTTCCGCTTCCACGAGCATGACTGTGCCGCGCCGCTGCCGCGCGCCTATCAGTGGCTCGACGGCTCTGCCTATGTGAACCATGTCGACCTCGTCCGGAAGGCGAGGGGGGCTGCGATGCCGGAAAGCTTCTGGACCGATCCGCTGATGTACCAGGGCGGCAGCGATGCGCCGCTCGGTCCGCGCCAGCCGGTGCTTGCGCGCAGCGAGGAGGACGGCATCGATTTCGAGGCCGAGGTCGCGGTCGTCACCGACGACGTGCCGATGGGGGCGAGCCGGGAGGAAGCGCTCGCCCGGATTCGCCTCGTCATGCTCGCAAACGACGTGAGCTTGCGGAATCGGATTCCGAGCGAGTTGGCGAAAGGCTTTGGATTCGTTCAGTCAAAACCGTCTTCGGCCTTCTCGCCGGTCGCCGTCACGCCTGACGAACTCGGCACGGCCTGGCGGGACGGAAAGCTTCATCTGCCGCTACTGGCGCTGGTCAATGGCAGCCTCTTCGGCAAGCCCGACACGGGAGTCGACATGACCTTCGACTTCGGCACGCTCGTCGCCCACGCCGCCGCCACGCGCCGGCTCTCGGCCGGCACGATCGTCGGCTCCGGCACGATCTCGAATCGCGATGCCGGCGGCGGCCCGGGCCGGCCGGTAGCGGAAGGTGGCCTGGGCTATGCCTGCATCGCCGAGCAGAGAATGGTGGAGACGATCCTCCGGGGCGAACCGAAGACGCCTTTCCTGCGTTTCGGCGACGCGGTCCGCATCGAGATGAAGGACGCCGCCGGGCATTCCATCTTCGGCGCGATCGAACAGGAGATCCTGCCTCATGCCTGAGCCGAGCGATGTCTGAGAGCGCGGGCCGCCGGGGGGCGCTCAGCGCCCATTTCCGCAAGATGGCGCACAACAACGCCTGGGCGAACTGGCGGCTGCTTTCGGCCTGCATGCGACTCGACGACACCGCCTTCAAGGCGACGCGCACGAGCTTCTTCCCCTCGCTGCATGAAACGCTGAACCACAACCTGATGGTCGATCTCTACTACATCGACGCGCTCGAACGCGGCGGGCTCGGCCGGCAGGTGTTCGAGCGCTTCCGGCCCTTTGAAGCGCCCGCGCTGTTCCATGCGCAGAGCGCCACCGATCGCCGCCTGATCGCGGTCTGTGACGGGCTGTCGGATGCCGCCCTCGATGCCACCGTCACCACCGATCGCGGCAAGCATGGCGCGATCGAGGAGCGCATCGACGATCTGCTGGCGCATCTCTTCCAGCACCAGATCCACCATCGCGGCCAGGCCCATGCGATGCTGGCCGGGACAGACATCGCGCCACCCCAGCTCGACGAATATTTCCTGCTCTACGATTCCCAGCAGACGCGCGTCGAGCTATGCCGCCTCGACCTGCTGCCGCCGGAAGAGCTGCTTTGAGCAGGGAAGGGGTTTGCCGTGCTTGGCGGCAGCCCGCGCGCCGGATAACCTGACGAAGAAGCGCCGATGCCTGCCGCGAGAAACGAGCCGCCATGATCGAGACCGTGCCGTTCTATTCGACCATCGTCCCGCTCGCCTTCTTCGTCTGGGGGCCGGTGCTGGTGGTGGTGCTGTTCTGGGCGGTCGGCTTCTGGTCGAGCCGGCAGGGTGTACCGCGGATGCTGGAGAGCGATTGGGACGGCTACAACGTCGCCGATGTCGAGAAGCTGTTCTCGCTCTATGGCGAGCAGACGCGGGCGCGCTATCGCAACCGCGTGCTGCCGGCCGACGTCGCCTGTGCCTTCACCTATGCGATCGTCGGCGCGCTGCTGATCGCCGGCCTCGCGATGCGCGGACAGCCCTGGTGGGTGGCGGTGCTTTGCGGCGGCGGCTGGTTCCTCGGCGGACTCTGCGATGTCGCCGAGAATTTCGCGGTGGCCCGCTTGCTCGATCGCTATCCGCAGGTCGATGCCGGCAACGTCGCCTTCGCCAGCATGATGACGCGGCTGAAGCTCGTGTTGTTCGCGCTCGGCGTTGTCGGCGCGCTCGCCGCCGCCTATCTCGTCTTCAAGCCTCTGGCTGGGTGAGACTGCGCCACGCGGCGCGTCCGAGCCATAGCCGCGCCGCCCGCACCGGCGGATCGCCGATCAGGATGCGGGGGTCGGTCGGTGCGGCCTCGAAGCCCAGCTGCTCGGCCAGACGCAACGAGGCAGCGTTGAGCGGATGAGTCGTGATGCCGACCATGGGGAAGCCGAGCGTGCCGAAACCGTAGTCGAGCAGGCGGGCAGCGGCTTCGCCGGCATAGCCCTTGCCCCAGTGCCGGACCTCTAAGCGATAGCTGATCTGCACGTCGTCCACGGCATCTCCGTCGGGAATGAGCCCGACATAACCGATGAACTCCGTCGGAGCCTTCTTGGTGAAGATCGACCAGTAGCCCAGCCCGTACGCGACATGGTTGAAGCTGCGCGCGGCGACGGCATCGCGCCCCATCGCCGGGTCGCCGACGGGTGCGATGTGGCGCATCACCTGCGGGTCGGCGTTCAGCCGCACGATGGCGTCGAGATCGTCTAGCCTGCGCGGGCGCAGCACCAATCTCTCGCTTTCCAGTTCCGGTAGCACGCAGCGATCCTCTTCCCGGCGGTTGCACTGCAAAACTCTGGTGCAGCGGCCGCATGCTTCCCATATCCTGCCGGGCGCCGAGCTGAAACGCGCCGGGAGAATGGGAATGCTGCTTCGTCATGGGGTTCTGGCTGCGCTGGCCGTCACTCTGGCAGGAACGACGCTGTCACCGGCGGTGGCACAAGAGGATCTGATCTTCCGCAAGTCGACGGTCTGGAAGATGCTGACCCCGAACGACAAGCTCGCCGTCTACGGCGTCGACGATCCCATCGTCGAGGGTGTCGCCTGCCACTATACGGTGCCCGAGAAGGGCGGCGTCTCCGGCATGTTCGGTGTGGCCGAGGAGGTCTCGGAGGTCTCGCTCGCCTGCCGCCAGGTCGGCCCGATCAAGTTCAAGGAGAAGGCGGAGCAGGGCGATGTCGTCTTCCGCGAGCGTCGCTCGCTGGTCTGGAAGAAGATGCAGATCGTGCGCGGCTGCGACGCCAAGCGCAATGTGCTGGTCTATCTGGTCTACACCGACAAGCTGATCGACGGCTCGCCCCAGAATTCGACCTCGACCGTGCCGATCATGCCCTGGGGGGCGTCCGGCGAGCCGCCGAAATGCTCGGAATGGATTCGGTGACCGGTGCGAAGATCAGTCGCTGCAGGTGATGCTCAGCGGCTGCTCGGCCACCTGCGCCGGGCTCGGCCGGGCGACGGTGCCGGTGAAATCGGCGCGATCGGCCACGCCGAAGGCGACGGCTTTGCCGAAGCCCTGGGATTCGCACCAGGCGTTCGCGACGATCTTGCCGCACTCGGCCTTCGTCGAGATGCAGTCGGCGACGCCATAGCCGTCGCTGGCCGGGATCAGGAAGGTGCGCGGCTCGTTCGCGGCAGCGTTCGAACGGCTGGTCGGCATGATCGAGAGCGAGATGCCGGCGGCGACGATCCCGAGCAGTCCGACGAAAGCCACGGCGCGGCGCATGAAATCTGATTCCTGATGAAGACGGGCGGAGAACCCGTGAATCGGGAGGATGGTTCCGGCCGGTTAAATTTGCGTGAATTGCGGCCGAAATGTTGCGGCGCAACAAACAGGGCGCCCTCTTGACGCAAGCCCTGTGGACAGGCAATCACTTTCCGTCATGACGCGAGCCGCCATCAACAGCCCTTGCATTATTTGCCGCTAGCTTTCGCTGGCCGGCTGCTCACGTCCTCGTCCTGAAAACGAACCGACAAAAGCGCCCCGGCCAGCGGCCCGGTCGTTTTTCGTATTCCGCCGTTTCGTTCGTTCCAGGATTTAGCCCCGATGTCGCCGACCCTGAGGCTCTACAACACGCTGACGCGGACGAAGCAGGCCTTCGCGCCGATCGATCCGTCGAATGTCCGCATGTATGTCTGCGGGCCGACGGTCTACGACTACGCCCATATCGGCAATGCCCGCCCGGTCATCGTCTTCGACGTGCTCTACCGGCTGCTGCGCCACGTTTACGGCGCCGATCACGTCACCTATGCCCGTAACCTCACGGATGTCGACGACAAGATCAACGCCCGCGCGGCGCGTGACTTCCCGGGCCTGCCGCTGAACCAGGCGATCGCGAAGGTCACTGAGACCACGACGGCGCAGTTCCACCATGATGTGGATGCTCTCGGCAATCTGAGGCCCAACGAGGAGCCGCGCGCCACCGACCACATCGAGGAGATGAAGGCGATCATCGAGCGCCTGATCGCGCGCGGCGTCGCCTATGTCGCCGAGGATCATGTGCTCTTCCATGTCCCGGCCGTCGCGCATCTCACGAAGGCGCCGAAATACGGCACGCTCGCCCGTCGCTCGCTCGACGAGATGCTGGCCGGCGCGCGCGTCGATGTCGCGCCCTATAAGCGCGACGCGATGGATTTCGTGCTGTGGAAGCCGAGCCGGGAGGGCATCGATCCCGGCTGGCCGTCGCCGGCCGGCATCGCCACGCCCGGCCGCCCCGGCTGGCATATCGAGTGCTCGGCCATGTCGATGGCGAAGCTGCTGACGCCGTTCGGCGGCGGCCTTGCCTGCGACGACCCGGCCAAGAACGTTTTCGACATCCATGGCGGCGGCATCGACCTCGTCTTCCCGCACCACGAGAACGAGATCGCCCAATCCTGCTGCGCCTTCGGCGGCGGCGAGGGCACGCCGACGATGGCCAACATCTGGATGCATAACGGCTTCCTGCAGGTCGAAGGCGAGAAGATGTCGAAATCGCTCGGCAACTTCGTCACGATCCATGAGCTGCTGGAGACTGACGCGTTCGGCGGCCGCAAATGGCCGGGCGAAGTGCTTCGGCTCGCGATGCTGAAGACGCACTACCGCCAGCCGATCGACTGGACGGTGAAGGCGCTGGAGGAGGCGGAGCGTAAGTTGCGCCAATGGGTAGCGCAGATCGAGTTCAACGAAATTTCGGAGGATCAGATCGCTCTGCCGCCGGAATTCGTCGAAGCGCTTGCGGATGATCTGAATTTTGCCGAGGCAATGAAAGCAATCGAGGGGGCGCTCAAGGATGGAACTGGCCAGCGCACTCTTGTCGCGATGCTGGAACTGATCGGGATCGATATCTGGAAATTCGCTCGCGAAGAGGCAGAGCGAAACACCGCAGCCCTGCGCGCAGAGGAAGAAGCTGCTGGAGTGGACGTCGAGGTGCTGATCGCCGCTCGCCTCGACGCCCGCCGCGCCAGGAACTTCGCCGAGTCCGACCGCATCCGCGACGAGCTCGCTGCGATGGGCATTGCGCTCAAGGATGGCAAGGACCCCGCCACGGGCGAACCGACGACCAGCTGGGAGGTGAAGCGATGACCCCGAAGATCCGCCCTGCCGGCTCGCTCTCCCTCGCCATCAAGCTGGTCATGCTGGCGATGGTCGTGCCGCGCGTCGTCCGCTTCAAGCTGAGGCGGGAGCGATGAGCGCGGCCCGCGTCCATCTCTTCGACACGACGCTGCGCGACGGGGCGCAGACCACCGGGGTCGATTTCTCGCTCGACGACAAGCGCGCCGTCGCGGCGCTGCTCGACCGGCTCGGCGTCGATTATGTCGAGGGCGGCTATCCCGGCGCCAACCCGCTCGATACCGCCTTCTTCGAGCAGAAGGCGACGAAGCAGGCGAAGTTCGCCGCCTTTGGCATGACCAAGCGGGCAGGGCGCTCGGCGGCTAACGACCCCGGCATCGCCGCGCTGCTGGCGGCGAAGGCCGATGCCATCGTCTTCGTCGCCAAGGCCTGGGACTACCATGTCCATGTCGCGCTCGAGATCTCGCTGGAGGACAACCTCGCCGGCATCGCCGAGAGCGTCGCCGCGGCGAAGGCCGCCGGTCGCGAGGTGATGCTCGACTGCGAGCACTTCTTCGATGGCTACAAGGCCAACCCGGACTATGCGCTCGCCTGTGCCCGCACCGCTTTCGAAGCCGGCGCCCGCTGGGTCGTGCTCTGCGACACCAATGGCGGCACGCTGCCGGACGAGGTCGGCGCGATCGTGCGCGAGGTCGCGAAGGTCGTTCCGGGCGAGCATCTCGGCATCCATGCCCATGACGATTGCGGCTGCGCCGTCGCCAATTCGCTCGCGGCGGTCGAAGCGGGCGTGCGCCAGATCCAGGGCACGCTCAACGGCCTGGGCGAGCGCTGCGGCAATGCCAATCTCGTCACGCTGATCGGCGCGCTCAGGCTCAAGGAGCGCTTTCGCGACCGTTTCGAGCTCGGTGTCAACGACGCTCAGCTCGCTGAGCTGACCCATGTCTCGCGCGCGCTTGACGAGATGCTGAACCGCGCGCCGAACCGCCACGCGCCCTTCGTCGGCGCCTCGGCTTTCGCGACCAAGGCCGGCATCCACGCCTCGGCCGTCCTGAAGGACCCCCGCACCTACGAGCACGTCGCGCCGGAAGCGACCGGCAATACCCGCAAGGTCCTGATCTCCGACCAGGGCGGCAAGTCGAACCTCGTCGCGGAGCTGGAGCGCATCGGCGTCACGCTCGGGCGTGACGATCCGCGGCTCAACCGCGTGCTCCAGGAGGTCAAGGACAAGGAAGCGCAGGGTTACGCTTTCGAGGGCGCCGATGCCTCCTTCTTCCTGCTGGTGAAGCGCATCCTCGGCGAGGTGCCGGACTATTTCGCGGTCGAGCGCTTCGCGGTGAATGTCGAGCGCCGCTACAACGCGCTGGGCGAGCTCGTCACCTTCTCCGAGGCGATCGTGAAGGTGAGGGTTGGCGATGACCTGCTGATCTCGGCGGCCGAAGGCGATGCCGGGCCGGTCAATGCGCTCGATATCGCCTTGCGCAAGGATCTCGGTCGCTACCAGTCGCTGATCGAGGGGCTGCGGCTGGTCGACTACAAGGTGCGCGTGTTCCAGGGCGGTACCGACGCCGTGACCCGCGTGCTGATCGAGTCGGGTGACGAGACCGGCGAGCGCTGGACCACGGTCGGCGTCAGCGCCAACATCATCGACGCCTCGTTCCAGGCGCTGGTCGACTCGATCACCTACAAGCTGGTGAAGGCTGGTGCGACGGCTTGAGCGCGGTCGCCCCGTCATGCTCGGGCTTGACCCGAGCATCTCTCGCGGGAGGAGCTTCCTGACTCCTGGTGCCGAGATTCTCGGGTCCAGGCTACGCTTCGCCCGAGAATGACGGTCTTGTGCCTGTCACTCCGTCAGGCGGATGACGCGGTCCCGGCACAAATCCATGTCGGCGTCGCTGTCGGCCTCGTCTTCGAATTTCCCCTGTACCGTATAGGCGCAGCCCTGCGGCTTGTTGAGCTTGAGTGCGACGCTCTTGCCGGGCGCCAGTGGCTTGGCGAGCTTGGCGACGAGGCGGGGCTGTTCACCGGCGGTCGCGATCTCGAAGCTGTTGAGCGGAACGCTGCGCTGGTTGGTGATGGTGATCTGCGCATGCGGTTTGCCGGACTGCGCGGCGGCGGGCAGCGCCGTCAGCGCGAGAGCGGCGGCGGCGCCGAGTGCCATGGCGACAAGATACTGATCTCTCATGGTTGTTTCTGTCCCCGATCCTGAGCGTCCTGCGCTCTGACCGGATCAGACACCGGGCTTTCGACGAGAGCAAGGCGGGTTTCGGGCGAGACCGTCGCTGCTTTCGGAGCAATCCCACATGCATCGGCGCGCGATTGCGTCTATACGGGCACGCCAACTGGAATCGTGTGAAAATGTCCGCGCCGTCAGCGCCGCCCCCGGCGCCGAGCTTCCATCGCTCCGCCGTGATCCAGCCGGGTTCCGGCTTCTTCGCCACCTTCCGTGCGCTCTGGCCCTATCTCTGGCCGGCGGAGCGCGCCGATCTGCGCAGCCGCGTCGTCGCGGCCTTCGCGCTGATGGTGGCCGGGCGGCTCGTGCTGATGGGCGTGCCTTTCACCTTCAAATGGGTGACGGACGCCCTGGCCGGCACCTATTCGAACCTCGAGAACTGGTTGCCCTGGCTGGTCGGGGCGCCGCTCGCACTGACCGTGCTCTACGGCCTCGCCCGCGTCGGTTCTGCTGCCTTCGTGCAACTGCGCGACGCCATCTTCGCGCCGGTCTTCATGCATGCGGTGCGCACGCTGGCGCTGCAGACCTTCGGTCACCTGCATCATCTTTCGCTGCGCTTCCATCTCGAGCGCAAGACCGGCGGCCTGACCCGCGTGCTGGAGCGCGGTCGCAACGGCATCGAGGAGATGGTCCGCCTCGGTCTCAACCAGCTCGTGCCGGTGATCATCGAGGTCGTGCTGATCATCGCCGTGCTGCTCTACCTGTTCGACTGGCGCTATGTTGTCGTGCTGGTGGCGATGGTCACGACCTACATGACCTACACCATCAAGGCCACGGAGTGGCGCATCGCCATCCGCTCGGCGATGAACGAGTCCGACACGGACGCCAACGCGAAGGCAATCGACTCGCTGCTCAACTACGAGACGGTGAAGTATTTCGGCGCCGAGGCCCGCGAGACCGCCCGCTACGACCAGTCGATGGCGCGCTACGAGCGCAATTCGGTCAAGTCCTATACCTCGCTCGCCTGGCTGAACTTCGGCCAGGCTGCGATTTTCGCGGTGGGGCTGACACTGTCGATGGTGATGGCGGTGCGGGGCTTCCAGGCCGGCACCAACACGGTCGGCGATCTCATCCTGATCAACTCCATGCTGATCCAGCTCTATTTGCCGCTGAATTTCATGGGCACCGTCTACCGCGAGATCAAGCAGGCGACGCTCGACATCGCACAGATGTTCTCGCTGATCGGCCGCGACCCCGAGATCCAGGACAAGCCCGGCGCGAAGCCGCTGCAGGTCCCGGCCGGGGAGGTCTCCTTCGAGAACGTGCAGTTCGCCTATGTGCCCGAGCGGCCGATCCTGCGCGGCGTGTCTTTCAAGGTTCCGCCCGGCCGCACCGTCGCCATCGTCGGTCCCTCCGGCGCGGGGAAATCGACGATCTCGCGCCTGCTCTTCCGCTTCTACGAGCCACAGGGCGGTCGCATCCTCATCGATGGCCAGCCGATCGCCGATGTTCAGCAGGTCAGCCTCCGCGCCGCGATCGGCATGGTTCCGCAGGACACGGTGCTGTTCAACGACACGATCGAGTACAACATCCTCTACGGCCGCCCCGAGGCGACCATGGCGGAAGTCGAGGAGGCCGCGCGCCTCGCTCAGATCGATCGCTTCATCCGCCTGTTGCCGGAAGGCTACGCCACCTCGGTCGGCGAGCGCGGCTTGAAGCTCTCCGGCGGCGAGAAGCAGCGTGTCGCCATCGCCCGCACCATCCTGAAGGGGCCGCCGATCCTGGTTCTAGACGAGGCGACCTCGGCTCTCGATTCCTTCACCGAGAAAGAGATACAGGACGCGCTCGATCGGGTCAGCGAAGGTCGCACCACGCTGGTGATCGCCCACCGCCTCTCCACCGTCGTCAACGCCGATGAGATCATCGTGCTCGACAAGGGCGTCATCGTCGAACGCGGCCATCATCGCGACCTGCTCGCCGCGGACGGCGTCTATGCCGCGATGTGGAACCGCCAGCGCGAGGTCGATGAGGCCAAGGCCACGCTCCAGCGCGCTACCGAGGCGGAAGGCGAGAGCGTCAGGGTGAGCCTGACGTAGAAACTGGATTAGCCGCGGGCGTCATGCTGGCCCTTGTGGCGAGCATCCACGCCTTGAACACCGCTCTTCATCAGTGAAGACGTGGATGGTCGGGACGAGCCCGACCATGACGGCAAGGGCGCCGGCGCCCGGCCAGCTTAAAACCGCTCGCAACTTCGGCGCGTTTCCGGCATGCTCCGGCCGCAGGGCAAAGGCACTGGGGGAGCGGCTGCCATGTTTGATCCGACGACATTCGTAGGTTTTCACACTTGGCTCAGCCTGATCGCGATCGTGGCCGGGTTTCCGGTCGCGGCCGGCTTGCTCCATGGGCATACGCGCCCGGGCTGGACCGGGGTTTTCCTGTCGACCGCCTTCGCCACCAGCGCGACCGGTTTCGGCTTTCCCTTCAGCGGCGTGCTGCCATCCCACATCATCGGCGCGATCCACATCGCGCTGGTCGGGATTGCCGCCTTCGCATTGTATGGGCGCAGACTGGAAGGAGGCTGGCGTCGCACCTACGCGATCACCGCGATGCTGTCGTTCTACCTGCTGGTCTTCGTGCTGGTGGCGCAGATGTTCGGCAAGATCCCGGCCTTGCGGGCGCTGGCCCCGACCCAGTCGGAACCGCCCTTCGCTATCGCCGAGGCGTTCGTGCTGTTTGCCTTCGGCTTCCTGACCTGGAAGGCGGCGGTGCGCTTCGTCCAGATGCCACGGATCGCCTAGGCGCGGTGCTGCCGCTTCGAAGGTTCAGTGCCCGCCGGTGATCAGCGCGACCTGCTTCCGGGGGGGCGCCGCTGCTGGGCTGCGGCCGATGCACCTTTCGATGCCCCGGCACTCGCCGTGGCCGTCGCCATGCCTCTCTCCCGCGTTGGATCCGTTTCCTCGCAGGTGAACCGGGGTGGACAACGTGGATTCCGGCTCGAAGAGCGTTTGAGCGGTGAATCGGCGGCAATGTCGCAGCTAACGGGCTTTCCCTGGCGGGCAGAACGCCCTAAATCAGCGCAACGCCTGTGGCCGTCCATGCTAGGGCATCGTCATTCACGCGCGCTCGGCGCGCCGACACGTTCAACGGATACCGCCTCATGTCTCTCGTCGATTCCGTCCGCAAGGTGATCGTGCCCATCCACAAGGAGGGCTATGTCTTCATCGCCATCGGGCTGGTCGCGACCATCGTGCTGGCCAATCTCTGGTCGCCCTTCGGCTGGGTCGGCGCGATCATCACGGTCTGGATCTGCTATTTCTTCCGCGATCCCGTCCGCGTCACGCCGCAGCGGGAAGGGCTGGTGATCTCTCCCGCCGACGGCCGGATCAGCCAGATCGCCCAGGCGCTGCCGCCGCCGGAGCTCGAGCTGCCGGCCGAGCCGATGACGCGCATCTCGATCTTCATGAACGTCTTCGATTGCCACGTGAACCGCGCGCCGGTGCCGGGCCGCATCGCGAAGATCGCCTATACGCCGGGTCTTTTCCTCAATGCCGAGCTCGACAAGGCGAGCGACGACAACGAGCGCAATGCACTGGCCATCGAGACGACCTCCGGCATTGTCGGCGTCGTGCAGATCGCGGGCCTGGTCGCGCGCCGCATCGTGCCCTTCGTCAAGCAGGGTGACACACTGGCGACGGGCGAGCGCTTCGGCCTCATCCGCTTCGGCTCGCGCGTCGACGTCTATCTGCCGACGCACATCGCGCCGCTGGTCGGCGTTGGACAGACCGCGATCGCCGGCGAGACCGTGCTGGCCGACATGAGCGGCAACGAGCCGATCGCGCGCAGTTTCCGCGACATCTGAGGGTAGGGTGGGGACGACGTGCCCCGCCTCGACCTCCGCTGCTAGCGCGGATTTGAGAAACCGCGTATTTCGGCAGACATGAGCGACCTGTTTCCTCCTTTCGAGCCCGAGCGCGCCGAGTCAAAGCGCGCTCGTTTCAAGCCGATCCCCTTCCGGCTGCTGGCGCCCAACGTCATCACGCTGCTGGCGCTCTGCCTGGGCCTGACGGCGATGCGCCTCGTCGTCGAAGGCAAGCTCGAGACGGCGACGATCTRCATCCTGATCGCCGCTGGTCTCGATGGCGTCGACGGGCGTCTGGCGCGCCTCCTCAAGGGCACCTCACGCTTCGGTGCCGAGCTCGATTCGCTCTCGGACTTCGTCAATTTCGGCGTCGCCACCGGCTATGTGCTGTGGATCTTCGTCTTGCACGATCTGAAGTCCTTCGGCTGGATCATCGTGCTGACGCTGGCCTGCGCCATGGCGCTGCGCCTCGCGCGCTTCAACGTCATGATCGACGATCCTGACCGGCCTGAGTGGCAGAAGGACTTCTTCGTCGGGATGCCCGCACCGGCGGGCGCGATCACCGCGATGCTGCCGGTCTATCTGCACATCATCGGCGTTCCCGTGCAGGAATATGGCGCGCTCTTCGTCGGCATCTACATTCTGTTCATCGCCTTCCTGACGATCTCGCGCATCCCCTGCTATGCCGGCAAGACGCTCGGCACGCGTATTCCGCGAACCCAGGTGCTGCCGATCTTCGTCGCCGTCGTGATCGTGGCTGGGCTGCTCTTCGCCTACACCTTCGAGGTGCTGACGGTCGTGGTCGTGGGCTATCTCGCGCTCATCCCGGTGAGCGTGGCGCGATACCGCAAGCTTGAGCGCGAGCACAGCCTGCTCGCGCCGGCCGCCGTTGTGGCCGGCGACGCTCCGCAAGAACCAGTCTGAGCTGCGAGCCGGAGCCCGTTCCGATCAGGTCGAATCAACCTGATCGGAAAAGCTGTCTGCAGGCGTGGGTTCTTAGCGCCGACCGCCGCTGAGCCGGGCGGCGTTGGCGCGTGTGCGCCGCGCAAAGGGCTCGAGCGTGCTGTCGGCGACCCGGACAGCTGCGGACGCCAGGTCGAACTGGCCCGGCAAATGGAGCGCGAGACCCCACCAGAGCGCCGTGGCCGCCTGGGTTGCGGCCACGCTGCTCTCGACCACAGCCGAAACCTTCTCCAGCACGGCGTTGGTCGCCTCGCGCTGGCCGTGGCTGTCGCCGAAGGCGCCCTTCATCAGAATCGGCATCCGCATCGCGATGGTGAGGCCGGCTTCGGCCTGCATGGTCAGCACGCGCGCGGCAAGCACTTGTGCATCGGCTCCCGTCGCGATGGCGGAGCGCGATGACTTGCGCGTGCTCGGCATGGACAAACTCCCAAAACGATGCGGCGTAATGCCGAGGGGAAACGACTCTGCCGCTGCAAGCCGAGCTTGGCAATCGATAGTATACCAATTTTCCCGCCCTGCTTTTATGCAGGACGCGCAGAATAAGCGTCTCCAATGACGGTTGACGCATGTGGTTCGCGCCGCGGTTGCGGATTTATCGCTGCGCCGAAATGCTCTAAGGCTGGTCGTGCGCCGGCCATTTCTCCGGCGACGGAAAAGCGTCGGGCTGTCTTTTGAGTTTTTTCTCCACTCCCAAACATCCTGGCTGGCGCCCGATGCTCGTGCTGGCCTCGGCTTCCCCGCGCCGCCTCGCATTGCTCGAGCAGGCCGGGCTGAAGCCGGATGCGCTGTTGCCGGCCGATCTCGACGAAACCCCGCGCAAGGGTGAGCGCCCGCGCGATCTCGCCCGCCGGCTCGCGCGCGAGAAGGCGGAGGCAGCGCGCGAGGGCGCGAAGGCGCGGGCGGATCTGGAGGGCTGCTACATCGTTGCGGCGGATACGGTGGTCGCTGTCGGCAGGCGCATCCTGCCCAAAGCCGAGATCGTGGACGAGGCGGCAGCTTGCCTGCGCCTGCTCTCCGGTCGTGCGCATCGCGTCTATACAGGCGTCGCACTGGTAACGCCGTCGGGAACGATTCGAGACCGCATCGTCGAGACGCGGCTGCGCTTCAAGCGCCTCTCGACGGAAGACATCGAGCACTACCTCGCCTCCGGCGAATGGCGCGGCAAGGCGGGCGGCTATGCCGTCCAGGGCATCGCCGGCTCCTTCGTCATCAAGCTGGTCGGCTCCTATACCGGCGTCGTCGGCCTGCCGCTCTACGAGACGGTCAATCTGCTCGGCGGCGAGGGCTTCCCGATTCGCTTCGGCTGGATGAACGCAGCCTGACGGGGTTGCCTCTCCGCACACGACGTCTGATCCTCGCATGACAGCTGCGCCGCTCGGACAAGGCGCGCGAGGGAGGATGAAGAGATGGCGGGGCGTCTGAGCGGCAAGGTCGCGATCGTGGCCGGAGCGGGGTCGATCGGACCAGGCTGGGGCAATGGCAAGGCGACGGCGACGGTTTTTGCTCGCGAGGGAGCGCAGGTCGTCTGCGCCGACATCAACCGCGATGCTGCTGAGGAAACCGCCGGGATCATCCGCAACGAAGGCGGCGAGGCCTTCGCGATCCAAACCGACGTCACCAGGGCCGAGCAGGTCGCCGATCTCGTTGCCCACGCGCTCGGCCGCTATGGCCGCATCGACATCCTCGACAACAATGTCGGCATAGCCGAGGTCGGCAGCGTCGTCGATCTCCCGGAGGAGGTCTGGGAGCGCGTCTTCCGCGTCAATCTCACCGGTGCCTTCCTGGCGATGAAGCACGTCATCCCGGTCATGCAGCGCCAGTTCGAGGAGACGGGCGAGGGGGGCTCGATCATCAATATCTCGTCGATCGCCTCGATCCGCCATACTGGCGTACCCTATGCAAGCTATTCGGCGAGCAAGGCTGCGCTGAACCAGCTGACCCGCACGACGGCGGTCCAATACGCCGCGCAGAAGATTCGTGCGAATGCGATCCTGCCCGGGCTGATGAAGACGCCGATGGTCGAGCATTCGGCAGGTCTGGCCAAAGCCTATGGCGAAGGTGACGTCGAGGCGATGTGGGCGGCGCGCGCCGCACAGGTGCCGATGGGGCATATGGGGGAAGCCTGGGACGTGGCCAACGCCGCGCTCTTTCTCGCCAGTGATGAAGCGCGCTATGTCACCGGCATCGAACTGGTCGTCGATGGAGGCATCACGCTCAAATATGACTGAAATCGACAAGCCGGCGCCGGCCGCGAAGCCCTGTGCGATCTGCGGCAAGCCCGCGGTGGCGCGCTTCAAACCGTTTTGCTCGGCGCGCTGCGCCGATATTGACCTCGGCCGCTGGCTGAAGGGTAGCTACGTGATTCCCGGCGAGCCGGTCGAGGAGGCCGAAGAGGCTCCGCCCCAACCCGAAAGCGAGGGGTGAGCCGCGTCCTTCGCCCGGAGGCTTCACTCTTCGGGCGAGCCATACCCCTGCGGTGCGCTGTAGCTCTGTCGATCCGCCTGGCGCTCATCGCGCTTCTGCCGGTCGCGGGCGGCGGTCATGACGCAATTCGCGTAGGCATCGCAGCGCGACCTGTCTTCGACAATGGGATCCGGGGTGCTCGCGCAGGCGCTGAGAACCAGGGAGATGGCTGATGGGGCGATGATCCTCATGGCCATCAGCATGAGATGCCGGGTGGCCGTTTCGCGGCGAGAACTGGGCGCGGCGGGAATATGTGGGTTGCAACTGCCTCCCGATCGTTTGCTGCAAGCCGGACTTGGAACTGCTAGGTTATGGAATGACCGATTTTCCCGACATCATCCGCTCGCCATTGTCACAGAGCTTCACCGAGGACGGCGTCACCGTCCAGGTCGAGATCTTTCGGGTCGACGGTACCGAGGGCTGGACGCTCGAACTCATCGATGAGGAAGGCGGCTCGACAGTCTGGCAGGACAGCTTCGCTACGGACGCGGAGGCCTTTGCGGAATTCACCGACGGCGTCGAGCAGCTCGGTCTGGCGAAGCTGATCGACCCCGACGAGGACGATCTCGCGACAGTGCACTGAACGGCGCTATCATGGCCTATACCGACGAGCTCGACGCGGTCATCGCCTGCGAGCAGCGGCTTCGCCGGCAGATTGCCATTCGCCTGGCGGAAGAGTCCGGGATTCCATCGGGCTGCGGCCTCTCCGAGGAGGCGCGGGCCGCAGCCGATGCCGCGATCGAGGCATGGTGTGCCGAGGGCGAGGAGCAGCAGGATCTGGCGGCCTTCAGGCCGCTTGGACCTCTACAGGAGCTGCTCGCGGAGCATCGCAGCATCGTCGAACGAATCGAGGATATGCGCGACAGGCGCCTGGGGTAGAGCGGCCGGAGCGACGGTTTGAGGCTCCGTCGAGGCGCGGGCGATGTCCGCAGAGCCTCCTAGCTGTCCTCCCTCAACCAGATCGGGGTAGCGATTCGACATTGAAACGCCGGTTGCCGCGGCGTTCGGCCTGTGTTCGTGTTCGATCAACGAACAAGAAATGCAGGGAGGTTCAGGTGCTGTTCAACAGTCGTTTCCTCGCCGTCTGGATGAGGACGGTCATTGTCGCTGCCATCTTTGCCGCCGTCGTGGTGCCGATGGTGGTCGCGCATTAGCTTCAGCGTGTGACCCCGATTTAATCCGGCTGTAACCGCCGAGCGGGTTCGTTCCCTTTAAGAGCATAGCCACTCGTCTTTGGAATGGGCCCGCCAGACATGGCCCTCGAAGGCGAGCCCGGCGCCGGCGCCTGCGGAGAGGGAGCGCGCCGTTGGGAGGCGGCATCGCTCCCTCTCCAACACACCGAAGTCTTGCAGCGCCAGTCGAGCACGGGCGCAACGTTCCGGCGCAATCATCCGATCGAATGACGAAGGCGTCACACTCCAACGCTAGGTCATAACGAGGCCTGACCACTCTCATGCCGCGCCAGCCCCTGCGGTTGGCCATTCGGCTTGGCGGTCGGCGGGTTCCTAGCTGGCGAGGTCGATATGGATCGTCTGATTGGTTCGCTATATCTCGCTGCCATCACGCTCACGATGACCGCGTGGATCGGACTGGTCGGCTACGGCGCCTGGCACTTCCTGTTCTGAGAATCCCAGGGCCGCTCCCCGTTTGCCGGGCAACGACACGAGCCCGCGGTAAGCCAGCGTGGCGGAAAAGCTAAGTCAACGTCTGGAAAAGAAATGGTGCCAGGGGCGGAGATGCGTTTTCGAGCTAACGCATTAAAGAATCAGGCAGTTCGATTCCCGTTTGGAAACAAATCGGCCAACGCAACGGCCAACAAGTCCGTTCGCGCACGTGGTTCGGTTCCCTATTTCTGGACAGATTGTCGCAGCGCTCCCTTTGGTTGTCGCTCAGAGCACAATCTCGCGCTGCCGAGAGAATCCTTGATCGTCGAAACCCTCGTCGCCTGGCAGCTCGTCGAACGCTGCATCGAGCTTCCGGATATCCCAGACGCGCCGGCGGTCGATCTCTTTAGCTTTGGGCATGCGGCCGTCCCCGACCATCTCGAGGAACTTGGTGACCGACACCCCGATGTAATCTGCCGATTCTGCGCACGACAGACCGCGCCGGGGCCCTAGTCGCCGCACCGCATCGTCAGGGGCGAGCAAAGGATCTCCGCGGCGTCGCGTCATTTCCTCAGCCGCACTCCAGCGCCTTCGCCATTCTCAGCGATGAAGATTACCCCGGCGCGCTCTAGCGCCGATCGCAGAGCCTCGAGCGTAACATCGCGAGGCGCCCGAGCTCCGCGCTCGAAATCGACAATGCTGCGGAGGCTGACCTTTGAGCCCTCGGCAAGCTTCTCGCGAGACCAGTCGAGCAGAGCGCGTGCCGCGCGGGATTGGGCTGGTGTCAGCATTGCGTCATCCAAGTTGCACTTTTTATGTTGACATAAAAAGTGCGATATCGCACTTTTATTGCGTACTTAACCTTAATGGATTCGAAAGCACAAGATGACGACGAGCACCAACTCGGCGGCCGAGATCGGCTTGCCTGAAGAGCGCTTTCCCGCCGGATGGTATTGCATCAGAGGCAACAGCGACAATCGTCTGCCGGCAGGTGAGCATGAGGCGTTTATCCGCCCGCTGCCTGCGAGCTCGCGGCTGTACATGGAGGTTGAGATCGGCGGCTTCGTGCCAATGCACTTCGCCGGACCGAGGGCCACCATTGAGGCTATGATCGTGGCCAAGATTCCAGGTCATACGGGCTAGACCCACCCTCCATGCGTCGCCTGGCTGCATGTGGACTCCCGGAAAGGCCTATGCTGCGATGCGTATAATCGCGGCCGGGCTTGTACCGACCAGCAGTCCGGAAGAGCTTGCCCATTATGCCCGCGCCGCCGAGATCAAATCAGATCCGTTTCTCTGTCGACCCTCGCGACATCTCGCCTGAGAAAGCTGCTCGCCGGCTTCACCTGACACTCACGCAATTCGAAAGGGTGCTTCCCCGGTTGCTGGCGCGAGGGTTCCCGCCGCCTGATCCCGATACGGGGAATTTCGATCTGAAGGTGATCGACTTATGGATGGACGGCCGGGTGACAGTCACCGCGGCTGCAAGCCCGAGGGGAGCGCGGGAGATGGCGGGTTTTCGGCGGTCGCTGCTGGATGACCAGCAGGGATCGGTCGTCGACCAGCCGCGGCCGTTGGATGCGCGGGCTATCGGCGATCCCCGGTCTGTAGCGGAGCGACTGGCGCACCTGAAAACACGGAAGAAGCCCAACAATCCATGAGTGAGGAAGATGCGAGCCGGGCCGCTTCTAGGAGCGCGAGTGGTTTCGATGAGATCGACCGAGAAGCGCCGCTGACGCTCACGGCGGCCGCGGAGCGCGCCTTCCCTGATGGGACGATGACGGTGCGCACGCTACGCGCTGAGCGCGACAGAGGCCGCCTCGAAACCTGGATCATCGGCAAGCGCGAATAAACTTCGCTCGCGGCCATCGGGAAGATGATCGAGCTGTGCCGCAGCAAGCCCCGCGCCGCAGCCAGGGAAAAGGCCGCCAGCTCGTCGGGATCGTTCGATATCGCGAAGACGCGACCCGCACCGGATTCCGGCCTTCGCAGCTTAGAGCGGCTCCGGGAGCGCTTAAACCGAGAAAAGCAAGGAAAGAGACTTCGGCCGGCGCGGTGACAGATCGAATGGCCGACTTGCTAAACCCGTCGCCTCAGGTGGGTCCGAGCAATCTCCTCAAGCTGCTTCCGTGAGCTTTCCATTATGACCATGGCGCTACGGCCCCGCTCAGAGTGAGGCTGGTCGCCGTTGTCGAGTTCGCTAAGCTTTTTGGACATCAGCTGATAAGCGTCGTTGAACGCGTCTGGCAAAATGAGACCGTCACGGGTTGCGCGGCGACGGCCAACTGCGCCCGTCTCAAGCCACTCTTTGTTCAGTTCGCCGAGAGCTGCTCTGAGCGACACATTAGTTTTTGATGCCTCGGCGAGCTCCGACAGCCGAAGCACCATGCGCTCGCCTTCCCGCACGCTGCTTATGATCTCTCCGAAGGCCTCGCGTTGGAGCTCCCATAATCGTTCTCTCCTCGAACGACGTCCAGTAAGAAAGCTCGTGGCAAAGACTGCAGCGATGGTGCTGACCGCCGTGATGAGCGCGCTCCAAGGGAAAGCCGTAACGAATGCGGTCCAAACCTGCTCACTCACCGTCCGCCCCACTGCCCGAGATGATCACTTCCCGCACCCGTAAGTCTTGCCGCCGCCGCCCGCCTGGTAGCTGAACTTGGCTGCCCTCGATCGAGGCTCAGACAAATAACTCGCGCACCTCGGTTACGCCGTTCCACAAGAGGATGGAGCGGCCTTGAAGGCGCTGTAAAGGCGCCTACGCCCAACGGGGCTGCCAACCCAGAGTGATCCACGGTCAATCGCGCCTTACAGCCGACCTCGATCCTCTCGGTGTCTCTACTGGCGATGCCGGTTCTGGCGAAAGTCGACTCGACGGAAGCTTTCGGCGTGTGCTCTTCTCAGTAGATGGTAACGCAGGCTGCACGATGAGCATTGATGAAGAGAACCGCGAGGGGTTGTTCAAACCGGCCGACGCTGCTGATCAGCTCGAGATCCGCAAGTACCTTCGGGAAGGCTTCGGACGCGAGAGCCGAAGGAAACTTGAGAACTGGTTTGAGGGCGCGAAGCTCTTTTCCAACCAGGTTCATGAAACCCGTAAGCTCGCGCTTCAAAGCTCCGTGGAGTACGGGAAGATTTTCGTCCGAATGGCTGTTTTGCTGAACGGTGGTGCGATGATCGCGCTGTTAGCGTTCACGAGCTCACTATTCGGAAAGTCGAGCGACACCACCGTCGCCATTACTTTCGCATCCCAGCTCAGCGACGCCTTTGTCCTCTATGCGGGCGGTTTGGCGTCGGCCGCGATCTGCGCGGCGATCGGTTATCTCAACTGGGCTTGGGTCTATGCCTCGCATCTTAGCGAAGGGCACATGTTCAGGCTTGTTGCGGCCGGAAATGCCTTCGATGGCACTGATCTTGAGGAGGAGCAGGCTGAGTTCGACAAGAACGACTGGAAAGTCGATGTTTCATATCGTGCAGGCGTTGGCTTCGGCTTCCTCTCGCTAGGCTTGTTCTGCTGGGGCTGTTTCAAGGTGGCAGGTGCGTTCACCGTGCTCGGCGTCTTGGTCCGCTGATGTCGAAGTACCACCTCGCGCTTACGGAAGCGGAACGCGTGCTCTTGGAGCAGATGGACCTCCGCTTAAAGCACCCATCTCACGCAGAGGGGCGAGCTTCATATCTGAGCAACCGGGAGCCAATCCTAGCTCTCCTAAAATCGCTTCACGATCGATCCGCGTTGCCGGCGAGTCGAATTCGCTACTGGAAAGATCCTGCGTGCAACACGGGCCGGCTCAAGGGATCAAATGAGAGTCTTTTCCGAAGGCACGGCACATACGGAGCCGATATCTACACTGATCCTCACTTCGTGCCCTTCCTACGCTATTTTCTCTTTGGCGCCGATCTTCCGCAGAACGTCATCGAAGCCTTTGAGGAGCATGTCGGGAACCCTGAATGGGTGACTTCCGGCGATGTCGTTCCCATGGGAAAATTCGCCCGCAATCTGACGCGGCGGTTCGGCCTTGAGCGCGACCATGTCTCAGAAGAGTTCTTCAAACTGTGCCTAGACATGGGCTTAGACCTTTCAATCGCACAAAGCGTGCGTCGGGCAGTCATGCAGGTGAGATAGGAGCACAGATGGCCGCCGACGACATGCCAACTCGACTAGTGACGCTCGTCAGCGAGATTTTATCTTCCGCTGGACTGCCGGGCGGCACGCTGTTGGCGAAGGCGGTCGAGCGCGAAATGGAGCGCCGGAAGAATGCCGCGCTAGAGCTTCTCATCGATGCATTGAAGCAGGGCGATGAGCAAGGTGTTCATATCGACAACGAGGACGCCGAGCAGTTCGCCGGGATGATGCTCCGCTTCATGTCTGCCGCGAAGGATGGAGCGGCAAGAAAAAACCTCCGTCTCATGGCGCGCCTAGTCATCGGCTTGAAACGCGAAGGGCCGTTCGAGGATGACCAGTTCCAGCGCTGGGCCGGCATACTCAAGGACATGACTGCACTTGAGATCGAAATCATTGCCGAGTGCTATCGCGTCATGCGGAAGGAAAACGTAGTCCGTCCCTGGGCGGATGCCTTTCAGGCGCTCTCAGCCCACCACAATCGGGATGATATCCTTCAGTCAGCGGCGGCTCTGCTACGCACAGGGTTGCTCGTGCCCGATATCTTGGCAAGCGGCATGTCGTACGAGCCGAGCAGCGCCGTCCTCACGCTTGGGTCTCTAGCGAGCTTCGAACGCGGCGGCGCGGAGACTGCTGACGAAGTGGACCTGGCCAAGGGCTGACCGGAGATTGCGAGAGCAGCCGCCTCTGATGCCCGAGGTTAAAGGCAAGGCTCGAGATAGGGGGGCAAATGCCTGAACACGGGACCAGAAGCACATATTCGCAAGCGCCCTTCCAGATATTAATGTACGATCGCGGCGGTATTATCTCATCCGGGACAGCATTCAATTACGAGCATGATGGAAAGCGCTTTTTGATCACTAATTGGCACAACGTGTCGGGACGCAATTTCCAGACGAAGGAAAAACTTGATGTAAAGACTGGACGGGTACCTACACACTTGATTTGCAAGATCGCTCAATGGTGTCCTGAGAACGAGGGAAGCGTTAGGCAATACTCGATAATGCCGCGCCGGATTGAGTTATTTGATGATCCGAGTGCGATGCTCGACCCTCTTTGGTTGGAGCACCCAGAACTCGGATCGACCTGCGATGTCGTCGCCATTGAGCATGCGAAACCGACATCGGAGCCGGAATTTATGCACTGGCCCGTGAACAAGATTAGCCATATGAGAATCCCCGTAAAACCGGGACAGCCGGCATTTATTATCGGCTTTCCCGAAGCGCTAAGCACCGGGTATGGGCTTCCGATTTGGAAATCCGGCTATATCGCGTCCGAACCTTATTACTCGGTCACGATTGGGGGTGAATTGACGATATCTGGCGCCAGGGCTGGCGGCTTGTCGATTCCAGCATTCTTCATTGACAGCCAAACTAGGCGGGGCATGTCGGGTTCGCCGATATTTGCATCCTTCACCGGAATGTGGAGTACCACCGATCCTTACGAGAATGTCGACCCGGACGAGCCAAACTTTTGGAACCGGGCCGACGTCGCTTTGCATGCGACCGGTATTGAATTCGCAGGTGTCTATAGTGGTCGGGCACCGGGGCAAATCGATGACGCTGCGCTCGGACTGTGCTGGCGAAAAGACGTTATCGATCAGATTTGTGCTGGTGGTGTGCGCGGCGCAGTGCCTTGATTTTATCAGCGCGCTAGGCGCCACACACCCAGAGTTGCGCTCAAGCCTCCATCCTTCGCCAATCGACCGACACGCTGATGCAGAAGGTGCTACCAGCCCCGCTAGCTATCGCGCGATCATCTGCGCCATAACCTTGGCGAAGACGGTTCCAGTCAGGCCCGGATTGAAGTTGTGCTGATACTGGAGCTGGAAGATGTGCGTCGATCCGACAATTCCCACATCAAAACAGTCGGTCATGCCCTGGTTAGCGCCTAGAGCCGGTGGGATCACCGAGTTGAAGATCTCGTGTATGTAGACCGGCACCCCGTTCACCAAGAGGCGGATGATCACCGCACCGACCTGGTTAAATCCCGAAAGATTCTGCACGGTCGCGTGATCGCGCAGCATGATCAGCGGGAATGCTTGACCGCCACCATTGGCAACTGTCAGCGTCAAGGGCGCGCCGAGGTTGCTCCACTCGGTTTCGCCGGGCGGCAAAGCTGCTGTGCCACCAGTCATGCCCAAGGCCGAAAACCCGTTTTTCATATTGGCGGCAGTTATCGCCCCATCGACAAACAGGTCGCCGTTGATGCGGGTGTTTCCATTGAGCAGCAGTTGGCCCGTTCCAGTCGCCTGAAACATCGGTTGCGGCTGGCCGCCGGCTATCGTGGGATGCTGTAATGTGAACGAGTCCGCATCAAACACCACACGCGACGTTCCATCCGACATAGCATCCATGCGGAAGGCGTTGGCCGTCCCTTGGACCAAGTCACTGCGGCGGTTGCCGTCGCCCTCAGTGACGACGTCGAGAGTTTCGTTGGCCATTACTGCACCTCACTCATCATCGACTGCAATCCATCAGCCTTGGCTTGCAAGGTTTCCGCTGCAGCCAGCTGAAAGCCGGTGACACGTCCTCGCGATACGCCGTCGCTCGCGAAATCGAACGCCGACATCAGAGTCCCGCCACGCGATTTTTGCGGACTGCCTGGACCGCTCGGACGGCAAGCCCGGGGATCACTCGCTTGAGTTCATCGATCTCGCGAGGCCCGGCTCCCTGTGCGTTGACCTGGAAGATCACAGGAGCATCTCGGCCGCTCGCCGTGTTGGAATTCGCAGCAGACTGCACCGCGGCCATCACACCGAGCTGCCCCGCGCTATTGCGGCGTAGCGGCATCACCGCCTCCGGGCCGGCCTCTCCCGCAAGGCCGCGCCGAACCGTGCCACCTTCCGCGAAACGGAAGAGCGTGGGGCTGGTCAGAACGGAGTTCGAAAACGCAGCCCCCCTTGCGAAGGGCACCGCGCCGCCGTGAGAGAACACGCCTCCATTCGCGTAAAGACCGCCGGCGCCGGGCGTCATGCCGCCTCCGCCGAACAGAGAGCCGAAGAGACCTCCGCCACCGGAAAAGAGCGACCCGAAGAGGCCTCCGCTGCTCGACCCGCCGAACATCCCCTTGAACAGCCCAGAGATCAGTTGGTCGCTGGCGAGATCGAAGAGCTTCGTCGCGAACTTATCCAGGACACCCCGCAGGGCCTCCATGCCGCTCTTCCCGGAACGCAGGTCGCTGATGAAGCCCTTGAGGGCGTCGCTGGACACCGATTTCGTCTCGCCCAACAGTTGGTTGAATCGCATCTGGTCGGCGATTGCCGAATCCATGCCCACGCCAGTGCCGCGCAGACGGGACGCGATCTGCTGCTCGCCGGAGGCGCGGCCGAGTTGATCGCGCTCGAACTGGACGTCCTGCGTCAGCTTCACCGACGCGGCGGCCTCGCGCAGCCGGCCATACCGGTTTGCGGTCTGTTCGATTGCAGCGGCAAGCTCCCGCGTGACGGGCACGCCGTTGGCCGCCAGCTGGTTGTAGAGTTCCTGTGCCTTTTCGGCGCGGCCGGTCTCGTAGGCCGAGGCGGTTAGAGCTTTCGCCTGAATCTGAAGCGCCCGCTCTTGCTCGCCGATGTTGTCGTTCGCACTGCGGCTGACAGAAGCATAGTTCTCGGTCGCTGTTGCCGCCTCTCTGCTCTGCGCGATGGACGTGGCAAGGTCCGGAGGACTGGCGCCGCGCACCCGCCCGCCGGTGGGCTCGACATGCCAACTTTCGTTCCGCAGAGGGAACGTCAGCCCGAATTCGCCCGCGCGCCGGTGAGCCTCTTCACGGGCCTGCGGTGTGGCAAACCGCAGGTCAGCGGCCATGCCCTTTTCGTGCTGCGAACTGCCCGGCGGCGCCACCCATTTGCGCGCCGCTTCGGTCGAACCGTATTTCTCCAGCGCCTCCGACCACAGCTCGGCCTGACGCTTCGTCGAGCGGAAACCCGAGGTGACGCTGATACCGGGGATCGTTTCAATCAGGCGCCCGAGGCTCGACGCGAACGCTTGATCCATGCCGTGGACAGCGGCGGAAGTGGCCGGCAGCGCCGTCGAAGCGCCCGGCGTGCCGACGGTGCCAAACCGCTCGCGATTGTTACGTTCTTCGATGGCGATCTCTGCCATCCGGCGCTCATGGGGGCGCAAGCCCGCCAGGCTCTGCTGGTCGCGGGCGTCGCGCAGGGCGTCGCGGCCCTCGCGGTTGGCTTGGGCCTGAACCTCGGCCGCCTTCCGGTTCATTGCGATCTCGCGCTCGGCCGTGGAGATTTTCTCACCTGAAAGCCGGAGACCTTCGCGCGCGACTTCGATGGCAACACGCTCCTCCAGCGTCCTAGCACTGATCGCGCGCATCGCCAGGTCATGTGCCAGGCGCTCGCGCTCCACGCTCGGAAGCAGGGTTCCGATCGCGCCTTTGACGCGATCCAATGCCCGGCCCCACTCCTCATATTCTGGCGCGCCCTTATTGAGTTTGCGGGCCTCATCCAGCTTCGTCTGAAGGGCAACGAGCTCCTCCATCTGCTTGCGATAGGGGTCGAGCTGATCGGCGATGGCTGACGCGGCGAGGCTGGCGTTGCCTGCTTTTGCAACACGGGCGTCAATTGCTTCTCTCTGACGCTCCAACTCGACGATGGCCTCAAGCGGGCGGATCTGCGCCTCGAGCATCCGAAACTGGTTTGCAACGCCGAGGCCCGGGGTCTGCTGGAGGCGGTCGCGCTGCTGCTGCAGCGAGGCCAACCGCTCCGCATCGGTCGAGCCATTGAGAGCCCGGCCAAGCGCGTTGTCTGCCTCCGACACGGAACGCTTCACGCTCTCCCAGGCGCGAGCAAATAGCCCGGTCCGCTCGGTCGCCCCTTCGACCTGCTGCGCGAAGGTCTGCATCAGGGTTCGCTGCGCGCCGAGCAAGTCGCCGGCCGCCTGCTGCGCCTGCATCCACCGGAGCGCTGCCGAGTTCAGACCGCCAATCTTGCCCGCAAGCATTTCCGCGCCGCGCGACGGATCGGCGAAGGCGCTGGCGAGCTCCTTCATGGAATCGTCCATGCCCAAGCCGGTGAAGGTGGCGAAGTCCTTCGCGAAAGAGCCGAGGCCGGGCAGTTTGGTGGGGTCGACGCGGCCCGTAGAGGCGAAAGCGGCACTGATCTCCCGCGCGCTCGCGGTCGAGACCTTTCCGGCAGCGGCCTCTGCGGCAGCGAATCTGTTGATTCCGGCGAGCGAGACACCAGAAGCTGCACCTACACCGCGTAGCGCATTCTCCACCTGTCTCTGCGCATCGGCATAGCTGATCGCCGAGTAAGCCCCTGCCGCGAGGATTGCACCTGCGCCCGTGGCAAGGCCTGCTCCCGACGACGCGAACCGCAGCGCGCCGCCGCCGATTTGGCGGATGACGCTGCCGATGCTGGCGCTGGTCGTCGCGAACACGTCCGCCACCTGTGCGCCCTGGCTGGCCAGGATCGCGAACGGGCTCTGCCCCATCGCAAGCATGGTCCCGATATCCCCGACCTGCCGGCCGAGGTTGATGAGTTCGTATCTCGCTAAGCCGGTGGAGCGGGTAAATTGGCCGGTGCTGGCGACGGCGTTCGTGTTCGCCGCCTGCAACTTGGTGAGGTTGACCGACTGCGCCGCCAGGCGCTCATTCACGTCATGGACCACCGGCGCGAGCATTGTGAACCCGCGCTGCCCAACCTGCACGGCATCTGCGGTCTGACCAAATTTTCGCTGCAGGCCTTCCACGAGCGCACCGGCGCGCGTGGTGTTCACTGCGCCGGTTTCGAGCGCCCGATTGATCTGCCGGAGGCCAGCTTCGAACTTCGCCTGATGGCCATAGCCCGTGATCCATGCGCGTGACATGGCCTCGACCGCACGCGAGGTCTTTCCGGCCGCGGCATCCTCTGAAGCAAGGACCGCCCCCAGCCGCTCGCTCGAGGCGATGCCCTGCTGGTCGGCAGCGACCTTCGCTGCCATGCCGCGTTGATAGCCGCTGGCGTCGAATTCGCTAGCGATGCGGAGGGAGGAGAGCTTGACGGTCATTGTAGAAGCTCCCCGGTCTTTGCAGCTCGGCGTCGTTCCTGGCGGTTCGGCTTCGTGACAACGGCCTGATCGAGATCTGCCGCCGCGGCGCCCATGGCTATTCCGAAAGCGATCTCGCGGGCGGCCTCGTACACGGCGATTCCGGCAAGACCAGCGCCGCATGTAGCCAGCTCGAGGCGGCGTCGTGACCGCTCGTCCAGATTGCGCTGGTGCCATTCCGCCATGGTGATCGTGATCATGGCATCCCGTGCCCACGGCTCCGCGCCAAGCACTGCGTCGCCAACCGCGCGGATCTGGCGGCCAGCGAACTCGGTGCCTTCGATCGTGCCGAGGTTAGAGCAGGCTTCGATTGTGATCATGCGGCGATTTCCTCGGACAAGTATTTCGCCTTGCGACGGCAGATTCGGCGCCCATAATCATTAATGTCCACGATCAGGCTCCGATCAGCTTCAAGTCTTTGGCTAGGCGCCGACAGGTGGCTGCGGCGCGGTCCACGGCGGCTGCCAGTGCGATCCGATCCTTGAGAAAGAACACGCTATCGGCCTGCTCCTCCCGCTCGACACGTTGGAGCTCTGCCAGCCGGGCGCGTGCGGCGAGGTAGTCGACGAGAACGTCACTCTCGATCGCCGCAACCGGCCTCCCAGCAGCCCGGCGCAGTTCGCAAACCCTCCGAAACGCGCCCTTATCTGCCTTAGACAGGCCTCGCGGTGGGATCGGATCACGGTCCGCTGCCGGTGAATCCTCCGATGGCTGCGGCTTTCTCGGCATCGCTCACCCTTCAGGACTGGATAAAAATCGCGGAGAACGCCCCTCCGCTGTGAATAAAATCGGCCTATGCCGGGACCGAGATCGCGCCAGGATTTCCGGCAGGCAGAATTTTTTGCGCAAACGAGACCCCAAGCGGTGGAGGCCCCTTGATCGGCTTCGATGCGAAAGTACCCCCCCCTTCATTGGAGCTGCCCGGTCAGCGCCGCGGCATCGCTACCCTGCCGAAGGGCGAGCGCCACGGTCTCTTCCATCCATGCTGCCCAGACAGGATCGCGCTCAGCCTCGAAGGCAGCGAGCTCTTCGTCCGTGGCGCCCTGGTCAATGAGTGTGGCGCGCTCGCGCTGCCTGGCCTGCGACACGGCGGCAGACAGCTTCTCGCGGATGGTGGCTTCGACGATCATCGGGCGTCCCTCCCGTCCTTGCCCCGCTTGATCGCGAGCTGCCAGGCGGAGCTGGCGCCGGGAGCCTCGCCCTCCTTGGCCTCGCGCAGGGCTATCCAGCCGGAGCCGTCGGCGGTGACGAGCGAGCCTTTGCGGTAGGTGACGCCGGACCTCTGATAGACGCCGCAGTAATGGATGCCGCCGGCTTCCAGTTCGACGATGCGCGCGGACAGGGCGTCGAGCTTCTTGCCGCTCGGGGTTGTCTCTCGTTTGGCCAGCGCCATCTCAAGCTCGGCGCAACGCTGCTCAAGCTGTTTGATCCGGTCGCCCTGCCAGGTCGTGCGAAGGAAACCGATGGCACACATCGTTGCCAGGAGGGGCGCTAGGACATCGACCGGGAGCTCTTTGCCCTCTGGCCTGAAGAACTCCGTTTCGAGCTTGTCCGCCGTGACGGCGAAGACAGCGCTGCGCTCGTCCTCAGTCAGGTGCTTGGGGTACGGGGGAACATCGTGGTCATCGCTCATGACGCGGTGCCACCCCAGGCGACACCATTGAGGAGGGCAACAGCGCTACTCCGAAAGCGCTCCGCACCGAAATAGGCGACGGCGCGCACCGCGGTGGAGTTCATCTGAAACATCGAGGTCAACGCGGCAGCTGCATTCTCGGGATCGTTCTTGAGCTGGATGCTGGCGTTCTGTGAGAACTCGATCTGGATCTGGTCGATGTCGGCAGCGATCCCGCTCGCATCGATCAGCAAGACATGCCCCGGCGGCAGGGCGGCCGTGGTCAGGACGGGAACGCCCGCGGTTTCCCCGCCTGTGAGACCGAGAGCCGGAAAAGCGTATCCGCCGAGAGTGTCGCGAAGCAGCGAAGCGGCATTGGCGGTCTCGCTGCGTATCGCGAAGAACAGAGGCCCAGCGCCGGCGACGTTGACGGCCGCAGCCAGGGCGGCAATGTCCGCGACGGCCGCCTCCGCATCAGTCCCGCTGGAGGGTATCGCGGTGATGCCGGCGGCGACCACGCTGAGAAACGCAGCATCGATCGTTGCGGCGACGGCCCGGCGGAGTTCACGGTCGACGAAGGCAAGAGCCGCGGGCGCAGGGCTAGCTGCAACCTCCCGAGTGAGCGCGATGAGCGCGATGGCCTGGCGCGGCGCGAGTTGGCCCGCGGCGAGCGTCATCCGACCGACAGGGGCCGGAGCACCGTCCGCGACGATGGCGCCGGTGAGGGCGACCGACACGGAATTCACCGAGGTCCGGAGCGGTGCGGGAACCAGCCCATCGGCGAGGAGCCGGGCGAACACACTCTGAGACCGCAAGCTCTCAATGAACGTCGCCGTCATCGCCTGATAGCTCGCCAGGAGCCCAGCATAGGCCGGATCGGTTGTGTTTCCGGCCGGCACAGCCGCCTTGAGCAACTGCGCGACTCGGGGCGGGGCGCGCATGGCCTCGGCCAGCGTCGCGGCCTGGAGGGCTGAGCCGCGACCAGCCGCCATCAGTTTGGCGACGAGCGCAAGGTCGGAGGGGGAATGAAGCGTCATCGGCGGTTCCCTGTTTCTGGGCTGAGAATCGCCGATGAGTCGCGTTCAGATCGATGGGCTTGGGTTGGGTTGAGATGGGTTCGGTAGGGTGTGGTCTAGAAATCTTCGCGGCTGTCTTCGATCCATGCGGCGATGTCCCGAAGCCGATATGAGAGGCGAGCGCCGGCAAAGCCCAGCCGGTAGGTGGCCGGCGCTCGCCCTTCACCGCGCATCTTCGCCAACGAGCCGGGCGCCAAGCCCAGCAACTGAGCAGCATGCTGTTCGGTGACGCGTCGATCCCCGGTCATCGGAATCCCGGTCAGCCGACAATGATCGGCCAGCGTCTCCTCTGTCGCGGCGATCCGATCAGCGAACGACACGAGGGGCAGGACGTCATCGACCATCGCCGTCTCCTGCCTCGATCCGCTCGACGACGCGGCGCGCGAACTCGTCCTCGCGCAGCAACACCGCCCGGACGATATCGCCGCTCTCGGCATCGGCGCGAGATCGCCAGCACGCTGCCCAGCCGGCGCGCGGCCGGTCGGGCTCGACGAAGACGACGCGGCAGCCATGGTCACCGGCAATGCGGTGCCAGCCGGTGGTGAAGGGGGCGCTCATCCTCGAGCCCTATCGCGGTTGCCAGTCGAGGCCTGCGCTCCCCTTGACTCCAGTCTGATTGCCGATCTGAAATTGGGGACCCTAAAGGTCGCGCGACGATGCGTGATCTTATGCCTTACCGTGTTGGTAGGTGCATCCGTAGGTGCGTCGCGCACCGGGAGCCGGGGGCCGAGAGGCTGAGCCTCGAGGTCCCTCTGCCATGTCCTCGAGCGCTCCAAACAGTTTGGCAGCGATAACGAGAGGATAATTCCATGAATCGTCGACGATCGGCAGGTCGCAGGCCGCATATGGTTCCCAAGCAGAGCAACCTTGATCAGTGGTTTCCCCAGCGTCGAAGCTTTTGGCTTGCGCGACATGCGCGTGGGCCGTGGCGTCGGGTGAAGCAACTGGCGGCTCATCTTCGAAATCAGACCCTCGATCGCTTCACGACCTATGAGGCCGTGAGACAGCTTCGGGCGCTTGGCTTCGAGTGCCGGCGATTCCGGAACAGCCGCTGACGGTGAGGGCCATTTCGTGAAGGGCTGCGGGGCGCTCATCGCTGAGCCCTCGCGGCCGGGCCAGGGCTGTACGAGCCTGGCGAGGCTGGGTGGCGGTCTGGGAAGGCGATGATCGGCGCCGGCGGCATCTCCCCACGCTGGCGCGCCACCGCCCGGTCGTAGTGGCGCAGCGGGTGCAGCCGCTCATATCGAGGCAGCCTCTCGCGTCGCGACCGGAAGTCGACAACGGTCTGCGGTCGGTCAGCCCAGGCAAAGAGATCGGCGGGAATTTCGGTCATGCCGACGCCCTCCGAGACGCAGCTCGCCGCGCCGTCGCTTGTTCACGGGCATAGCGGATATGGGGCAGACACTGGTCCAGCCCGAACTGCCGAAGTCGTTCGATCCCGTCCGTGACCATGCCGCCAGGGAGATAGTCCGCGAGGTCTCGTCCCTCAGCAGGGTCTCCCTCTCCGAGAGCGGTCATGAAGGCGAGATCACCATCATCAGGGTGAGCAGCCTCGCGCGTACGCTCTGAGATCAACCTCTCATCGGTAGAGGAAGATAACGAGGGTGTATGTCGAGGGTGTACTGTGTAAACATCCGTTGACGCCGCTGCGTAAACAGATCCACACGCCGAGGATGAATTCGGCGTAGCCGTTTCTTTACGCCGACCGTGACCCGCCGCCTCAGCCTGAGCGTGCTCCAGAGACTTTTCGCGTAAACGATCATTTACGCCAACTCGACGCTCGCCATCCCTACGGATCTTTGCCCGAGCCTCTTCCTTGGCGTCTTTGAGCAGAGCGAGTCCATCGTCGATATCCTGATCGACCAGCGCGAGCCCATACCGCGTGAGGCGACCAGGACGGCCGGCTCGGAACCAAATGATGCGCTTACGCTGGAGCCCAGCGCGAGCCGCAGACAAAGATTGGCGCTGTTTGAAGCCCGCGATAACGGCCAAAACTTCATCGCTGCAATCGAACGTGCGACTGCTCTCGTTCAAGCCCGACAGCACGGCCGTAAAGACGCGGAACTCTGTCGAACTCACATCCGCTCGAGCACGGACGATCTTCTCAGCGTCGCGAATTCGCCCTGTGAAGGACTTCGCCGGCTCATTGCTCAAAGCGCGCCCTCCAAAGAGGACAGCCGCCGGCCAATCAGCGCGACCAAAAGCTCGGTACGCTCCGGCGGGACCTCGTAGAGGGCGGCCTGGCGGCGGATGACCTCCGGCCGCGGCTCGAGGCCGAGGGTGCGAAGAGTTCCGACCGTCTCGTCGACATTCGCGAGCGTGTCGTGATCGGCCAGGAGCTCATCAAGCTCGGCAGCGGAAAAGCTCGACATTGCCGAGCCTCACGCTGCCTTGCCGGGCTTGCTGCCGGGCGCCCGCATGCGACTGACCATGCGTGGCAGGGCAGCTTGAAAGCGAGCGATCTCATCATCGGAGATCAGCGTCTTCCCGTCGAGTTTTACCGCAGCAAGGCGATCCGCAGCAATGAAGTTGTAGACTTGCGAAGTGCTGCAGCTCAATAGCGCAGCCGCTGCCTTCAGCGTGTGGAACTTGATTGCCTTGGTGGCCACCTGTGCACTCCATGCGTCGTCTATGAACACGCATGGAAGATGACGAGGTGGGCGAACTAAAAAACGATGCCGCCTTTAACTTTCTGCGACATTTTCGGCTTGCGGTGATTTCTTTGGCCGCCCTGGCTGACCATATTTTACGGCAGTGATGATATCGAGCGCTTCGAACTGTACGATTGCGGACGCCCATATTTTTTCAAAGCGTCTCGATTTTGCGGACATTCCCAGACGCTCTGCGGCGATTTTGCGGAGAATGTTCGAAGGCGCAGCTTCGACCATCGTGGCCACAAGCGTTGCCACCTGATCGCGCTGTGAGCTCTTCCGCTCACCATCGGAAGTCTCTCCTCCAGCTAACGCCCAAACATCAACCGCGGTCTCTCCCAATTCGACGTGAACATGCAGATAATTGAGCGTTCCAGCGAGCGAAAGAGAGTTTGCGGTTATGTCAATCGATAGTTCTCCGGATAAAAACCAATCTGAAGGTATGATCTCGAATGGCTTTTCGAGACTTTCGGGGCGCCCATAAAATCTGATCGACCGTTCGACTGCTTTAGTTTTGAGATAATGTTCGATGTTAGTGATGGCTGCGTAAAATGATTCCTTTAAAAAGCCTTCTGCGTAGGACGGCGGCGCTTCCGGAGGCGAGTAGACTACGAGATTGCCTCGGCCCTGATAAATAAGCTTCGCATCTCCGGCTTCAGCGCGAAGGCAACCAAGAAACCAATTGTCTTCGAACCAGCAGCGCGGTGACAGCTCGGGAGCATAGGCGAATTCCTGCTCCATAGATCGCTCGGCCATTGCCTGGAAAAAGGGAACAGTCGTCAAGACGCGGCTCAGCAGCATCCAATGATCCGAGGGTTCCGCGAATGTGTATTGCGTGCCCATCAGCGCCCTCCACGTTCTTTCGGCATTCCGACTGCACGCATTTCGTCAAGCTCATCAGCCCACCACTGCGCCATCCGGACGCGCTCATCCCAGTGCTCGCCGCGCGCATATGCTCGGCGAACATCATCGTCCTCGACATGCGCCAGGGCGCGCTCGATCGCGTCAGGGTTCCAGAGACCGGACTCGTTCAGCAAGGTGGAGGCGCTGGCGCGGAAGCCATGCGCCGTCGCCTCATCAGATCCGTAACCCAGCCGCCGCAGCGCGCCGTTCAGCGTGTTCTCGGATATCGGTCTGGGCTCGACAGGCAGGCCGGCGCGGCTGCCTCGGCCAACGCCGGGGAAGCATAGCTTGCCGTAGCCAGTGAGCCGGTGGAGGTCGGTGAGAACGTTCAACGCCTGTCGGGGGAGTGGGACCTTGTGCGGCCGGCGCATCTTCGTGCGTGTCGCCGGGATGGTCCAGATCGCGGCCTTCCTGTCGAACTCATCCCAATGGGCAAGCCGGAGTTCGCCAGGACGCGGAAAGAGCTGCGCCAGAAGCTTGAGAGCATGGCGCGTGACGGGCTGACCTTCATAGCCATCGATGGCGCGGAGAAGAGCGCCCAAGGCCTTGCGGTCGATCAGCGCGGCGCGATGTTTCGGCTTCGGAGTGAGGAGGGCACCCTTTAGCGGGCCGGTCGGATCGTGCTCGGCGCGCGCGGTGGCGATGGCGTACCGGAACACCTCGCCAATGACAGAGCGGAGGCGCCGCGCCGATTCGAGTCGGCCACGGGCTTCGACCTTGCGGAGAACAGCTAGCACGTCAGCAGGCTTGATCTCGGTAACCGGACGATCGCCGATATCGGGATAGGCGAAGTCGAGAAGCCACCGCGTCTTGACCAGGGTGGACGCCGCGCGCTCCTCCCGTTCTTTGCGTTCGACCAATTCGCCAGCGACCAGTCGGAAGGTTACGGCCGCGGCCTTCTCCTCCGCGTCCTTCGTCTCCTTCTCATGCACCAGCGGATCTATGCCGCGAGCAAGGAGGCGCTTGGCGAGCTCGCGGCGATCGCGGGCGTCAGCCAGTCCGATCTGAGGATAGGGGCCAATCGGGAGCTTCTTCTGCTTCCCGTCGAACCGATAGGCGAGCTTCCAATGCTTCCCGCCTGCTGGCGTCACCCAGAGCTGCAGTCCGCCGCCATCGGACAGCTTCGTGATCCGCTCCGGGGACTTTGCTGACCGAACCTTTACGTCCGTCAAACCTGCCATTTGTTGGCCGCTCCAAATCGCCTGTTGGCCGATAGGAAGCAGCGTGGCCAACACATCCGTTGGCTGTCAATGGAAGGCAGTGGAAGCTGAAAGGCCCAATCCGGGGCAAAAGCGCCAGAAATACGGGCCTTTTGGAGGTCTGTGGAAGCTCTTGGAAGGGTAAATGGTGCCCAGGGGCGGAATCGAACCACCGACACTGCGATTTTCAGTCGCATGCTCTACCAACTGAGCTACCTGGGCGCCCCGGGGCGCGCCGCGCCTTCCGTGTTGGTGGGGGCGATATAGAGGCTGTCGTCAGGCCTGTCCAGTCACTTCAGCCGGCTTTCTACAGTCTGCGTTCGCATGTGGAGAAATCCGGCCCTGCGGCGGGACAAACGGTGGGATTAATACCGGGCTCAGGCGGGTATCTGGGCCTCCTCCCGCCACTCTGCGTGGTCGATCACTCTCGCGAGGCGGTCGACCGCCGCCAGCGCTTCGCGTCGTGCCTGCTCCGATTCGGCGATCGCCGCCTGGCCGTAGAGGAGCCGGGCGAAGGCGATGACCCGGTTCACCAACAGGAATGACGCATCTTGCAGAGCCTGGGATTCGCGCAGGACCTCATTGAGATGCGCCACATGGGTCTCGGCGCTTTCTTGCAAGGCCTTCGCATTGAGAACGCCAGCCTTGAGCACATCGGCGCGCAGGGTCTCGACATCGCGCGCGAGTAACTCCTTCACCCTCTCAGCCATGGTTCCTCCACTGAAGGAGATTGTTATGTCGGCCAGATCGAAAATAGCACCGAAGTCAGTGCCGATCAGCGCCAAGCGTGACGCTTGGTTACTTACCTCTCTACGGCGACCATTCAGCTTGCGGTAAATTTGAAGCGAGCTGGGAGGCGCTCGGACCTCTGCTACGTCAATCCTCGGAATCGTGGGCGATCGGCGCTTCCGCTGGCCGGAAATGCTTGCCGTTGACGATGGGCACGAGCGTCCGGACCAGAGCGGTCACGACGATGACCCGTGGGAGCGCCATCACGGCGTTTCCCTCCAGCGCCAGCCACATCGCCAAGCCACAGCTCACGGCGTCCCATGACAAGCAGGAGCTTCATCACGGCGCAGGACGATCCTGCTTCGGCGCAGGGGCAAGAGGACGGTGCGAAGCGGCTAACTTTTTGGTTTCGGCGGCGCAGCCACGCACGCTCGACGGGGTCGAGGCGGGTTGGCCCTCGCCGACTGACAAAAGGCTCTATTGACGCTTCGGATCAAGCGGGAAAGGATGGCGCGTGCTTGCCGTCGCAGCTCCCGCGTGCCGGGGCGCTCACCGACCGGATCGACAGCGAAGGCGCTTTCTCCTGGCGCTGGCGGGTTGTTCATTGTGCCTCGCCGCAGCGCGGGCGATTGCGGGAGAATTGCTGCCTTGGTCCGACGAAGCGCCACCTGAGCTCGCGCTCGGCCGTCTCGACGGCCCGGCGATCGATCTCGCCGACCTGCGCGGTCGGCCCGTCATCGTTCATTTCTTCGCGACATGGTGTGCGCCCTGTGTCGAGGAATTGGCTTCGCTCGATGCGCTGGCCGAGCGGCTCGGTACAGGCGCGACCATCCTTGCCGTCGATGTCGGTGAGGTCGAGGCACGGGTGCGCAATTTCATTCGTCAGCGCCCGGTGCGTTTCCCAATTCTGCTCGACCGTGACCGGGCGGCGATGAAACGCTGGCGGGTGGAGGGGCTGCCCTCGAGCTTCGTGCTCGATCGCGATCTGCGCCCCGTATCGCTCACCGCCGAGCCGCTCGACTGGACCAGCCCACCGGTGCTGACGGCGCTCGAAGCCTTGGTCGGCGCCGAGCCAGGCGCCAAGCCAGACGCAGTGAAAACCGACGACAACAGGGGAAGGAGCACACCATGATCAGCCGACGCGATATGCTCACGACCGGTGCCGCCGCGAGTGCGGCGCTTCTGCTGCCGCGCGCAGGCTTCGCGCAGGCGCCCGTCTTCGCCCCCAAGCCCGGCAAATGGCGGGATTTCGTGGTGGTGACACGGCTCGATCTCGCCGGGCAGGGGAAGGCGCAGGCCTGGGTTCCGCTGCCTTCCGTCGCGGAGGCCGCATGGATCAAGCCGGGCCGCAACGACTGGCAGACCAATGCGGCCTCAGCCGAGATCGTCAGCGATCCGAAATATGGCGCGCAGATGCTGCATCTCGTCTTCAAGGAAGGCGAGACGGCGCCGGCGGCCGAAGTCCGCAGCCGCTTCTCGCTGCGCGATCGCGCCGAGGATTTCGCGGCCGGGCCGGCGCCGGCGTTGGGCGCGGACGAGCGCAAGCTCTTTCTGGAAGCGACCGAATTGATGCCGACCGACGGCATCGTCAAGGAAACCGCCGAGAAGGCGGCGGCCGGCAAGGCGAGCGACATCGACAAGGCGCGCGTCATCTACCAATGGGTTGTCGCGAACACCTTCCGTGACGCGAAGACGCGCGGCTGCGGCACCGGCGACGTCGCCTCGATGCTGCGCAGCGGCAATCTCGGCGGCAAATGCGCCGATCTCAATGCGCTCTATGTCGCGCTCGTGCGTTCGGTCGGCATCCCGGCGCGCGACATCTACGGCATTCGCGTCGCACCTTCCCAGTTCGGCTACAAGAGCCTGGGGGCGGGATCCGAGGTGATCACCAAGGCCCAGCACTGCCGCGCGGAAGTCTGGCTAGACGGCCATGGCTGGGTCGCGACCGATCCCGCCGATGTCCGCAAGGTCGTGCTCGAGGAGCCGCCCGGCAACAACGCCGTCGACGACGCGAAGGTGGTCGCGGCGCGCGAGGCGTTGTTCGGCGCCTGGGAAGGCAACTGGCTCGGCTACAACATGGCGCATGATGTCGCGCTGCCCGGCTCGAAACACAAGGTCGGCTTCCTCATGTATCCGCAGGCGGAGATCGCCGGGGCGCTGCTCGATTGCCTAGATCCCGACACCTTCAAGTACACGATCAAGGCAGTCGAGATCACCGCCTGAAGACGCCGCTTCGGCCGGGGCCTCCTCGGCTCCCAGCCGCTCTATCCGGAGACCGATGATGAGTGACACGATCGAACGCGCCGCGCCGGCGAAGCCCGCTGCACCACGGCTGACCAGCCTGGCGCATGGCGGCGGCTGCGGCTGCAAGCTGGCGCCCTCGGTGCTCCAGCAGCTTCTGGCCGAACACCCGGCGGCCGGGCCTTACAAGCAGCTTCTCGTCGGCACCGAGACCGGTGACGACGCCGCCGTCTGGCAGATCGACGACGAGACCTGCGTCGTCGCGACGACCGACTTCTTCATGCCCATGGTCGACGATCCCCGTGATTTCGGCCGCATCGCCGCGACCAATGCGATCTCGGACGTCTATGCGATGGGTGGCAAGCCGATCATGGCGCTGGCGATCCTCGGCATGCCGCTCGACAAGTTGCCGATTGAGACGACACGCGAGATTCTGATGGGGGGCGCCTCGATCTGCGCCGAGGCCGGCATTCCCGTCGCGGGCGGCCACTCGATCGATGCGCCCGAGCCGATCTACGGCCTGGCTGTGATCGGGCTTCTGAAACCACGGAACCTGCGCCGCAACAGCGGGGCAAGGCCCGGCGATGCGCTGATCCTGACCAAGGCGCTGGGCGTCGGCATCTATTCGGCGGCCTTCAAGAAGGAACAGCTCTCGCCGGCGGCCTATGACGAGATGATCGGATCGGTGACCTTGCTCAACCGCATCGGTGCCGAACTGGCAGAGGATGACGATGTCCACGCCATCACGGATGTCACCGGCTTCGGCATTCTCGGCCACGGGCTGGAGATGGCGCGCGGTTCCGGCGCCACGCTGCGGCTGCAACTGGCCGATCTGCCATTCCTTTCGCAGGCAGAACGGCTGTCGCAAGAGGGCAGGGTGACCGGCGCCTCGCACCGCAACTGGGCGAGCTATGGCGAAGGCGCCGAGTTGCCGGCCGGATTGCCGGATTGGCGCCGCCATCTGCTGACCGATCCGCAGACCTCCGGCGGGCTTCTGGTCTCCTGCAAGGCGGAGCGGGCGCAGGACATCCTCGCGCGGATCAAGGCGGCGGGCTATCCGGCCGCACGGATCATCGGCGCGGTCGAGGCGGGACCGGGGCGCGTGGTAGTGACATAGCCTGCGTCGCCGTTCTCGGGCGCGTTCTGCGGCGACGCGAGAATCTCTTGCCGGAAGGGGCGCCGGAGCCTTCCCGCCGTCTCACGCCTCCTGAACCTCCAGATTCCGTCCCCAGACGTCGAAGAAGGCGCCCTTGTTGAGGACCAGCCGGTCCTCCCGCAGGGCGTCTTCCAGCTCGCGCAGCCGTTTGCGGGCGAGTTCATCGGGCACCAGCCCGCCATCCTCGTCTCGCGTCGGGAAGAAGGCCGCTCCGTCCCAGCTCACCCCGGCACCGCGCAGCATCAGGACGATGTCGCCCCAGTCGATCTTGCTACCGACGACATGGACGAAGGTGGAGCGCAGCGGCTCGACCTTGGGCGCGGCGATCTTCACGAGCACGATCAGCGCAGTGAACGGCCCCTTGCGGAAGAGCTTGCCGAGCCAGCGGTCGAAATCCGTTCCGAGGCCCCTAGAAGTCGACACGCGGTCTATCCTCGGTCGGTCGTGCCGCGTCGGCGGCGCGTTCGAAATGCACGGTCGGGTCGAGGGCAGGGGCTTGGCTGTCGATCATGCCGCCTCAGTGAACTGGCGGAAGAGAATGACCGCCAACCTGCACAAAATAGGTCATTTTTTGCAAGATTGGCATCTAATTTTCCCCGTTTTGCCTTGTTGACGCTATTGCCGTTGGTGTAACGGTTATGATGAATAGGTTCGGCGGAAGGTCGGATATGGCGCTCAACAAGCTATCTGAACACAAGATCAGAAGCCACGTGAAACCCGGAATGCTGGGAGACGGGGGCGGCCTCTGGCTTCGTATTCAGAAGCCCCGCGGCGAGCGCCCTCCTTCTAAGAACTGGGTGTTCATCTTCCGGCGCGGCGACAAGCGCGTCGAGGTCGGGTTGGGTGGCTACGGTGCGGGGACGGCGCCTGTCAGTCTCGCCCTGGCTCGCCAGAAAGCGCAAGTCATCCGCGACAGGCTGGCCAACGGCGAAGACCCGCGCGGGCCGAAGCCTGCGCCGAAGCCGATCACGAAGCCGAAGACCTTCGCCGATTGCATGGAGGCCCTGTTGGAAAGCAAGGCCGAGGGCTGGCGCAACCCGAAGCACAAACACCAGTGGGAGATGACCCTACGCGATTACGCGAAGCCTTTGCACGATATGCCGATCGCCGACATCGCGTTGGGCGACGTCAAGGAAGCACTGCTGCCACATTGGCGTGAGCGTCCCGAGACAGCCGACCGACTGCGGATGCGCATCCGCGCTGTAATCGACTACGGGATCGCCCATGAATGGCGCAAGGCAGGCAATCCCGCCCTATGGCGAGGCTTGTTGGATAAGATCATGCCGGCCCGTAAGAAGCGGGGGAAGGAGCATCACGCTGCGCTGAGCCATACCCAGGCAGCGACGACGGTGGCCAAGCTTCGGCAGTCGTCCGGCACCGCGGCCCGAGCCGTCGAGTTCATCGTCCTGACAGTAGGACGGGCCGGGGAGGTAAGGGGCGCCCGTTTCGACGAGATCGACGTTGCAGCACAGACGTGGACGATACCCGGCGACAGGATGAAGGCCGGCGTCCAGCATGTCGTTCCACTGACCGACCGAGCGCTGCAGATTGTCGAGTCCCGGCGCCAGCGGGCGACGTCCTCGCTGATTTTTGAAGGGGGTAAGGAGGGCACGCCGGTCTCCGACACTGCGATGACCAAGGCGCTTCGCCTGGCGTCGCCGGACAAGGAAGTAACCCTGCACGGATGGCGGTCGACGTTCCGGGATTGGGCGGGCGATGAAACCGATCACCCGAGAGAGATCATCGAAGCAGCATTAGCGCACGCGGTTGGCAACGAAACCGAGCGAGCCTATCGGCGATCAGATGCACTAGAGAAGCGCCGCAGACTGATGGAAGAGTGGGGCAACTACTGCGGCAAGGTCAATTAGCGCTTCTGGCGCTATTGACAATCATATGTAACCACAGCCAATAGAGTTGTCGCCTTCAAACAAGGCATTCCTCGCCGTCTCGCATCGAGCCGGCAAATTGGAGCGCGACATGCAGTCTCATAATGACAATCTTCCTGTTCTCATGTCGCCCAAAGACGCGGCGCGAGAGACAAGTCTTTCTCGGCAACTTCTGACGCTGATGGCTAGGGCAGGAGAGTTCCCTGCGCCTGTCCAGTTGGGTGAGCGTCGCACTGCATACGTGCGGGCCGAGGTTGTGGGATGGCTCAACGACCGCATCGCGGCCCGAACTGCGAGGGCCGCCGCATGAGCCTGGACACCGACGACACGATCGGAATCGGCCCGCACGGCGACGAATTCGCCGTTTGGATCTGCGAGGACGGCGCTTGGTCGCCGCACGTGTTCGACGAGTACCAAGACGCTCACGCCTTCGCGGTGGGGCGCTATGCGCAAGGCGGCTATTCTCAGCTGAAAGACTTCATCGCCGACCCCTCCTTGATCCTGCCTGAGACCGACGAGGTGAGGCGCCTCAAAAAGCAAATCGCGGCTCTAATGGACATGGCTGCGTCCGCGCCCTCATCGCCGAGCCTGCACTGACCACCCACTATCCCGTCCATGCAACCCTCGGCATTGCCGCAGGGAAGGAGCCCCCATGCATTCAGAATCACATAACCGAGCCCGAGATCTGTCCAACCGGCTACTGGACGCAGCTTCGAAGTTAAGGTCAAGGACCGGGCTTCGGATACAACGCGGGCCACGCTCACTAATGGCAGCGGCCTGACGATTACGGGCACGAAGGTTCTTGAGGCTGTCTATGCAAAAGCTGGAATGTCAGGCTGGCCGCGCGGCGAGTATTCCGCCGATGTCGTAGACGTTACAGGCGGAACGCATTCCCGCATCATGGCCGTTCGCTTTGTTTACGACCTGCCCGGGCGGCTCGTTCAAGGCGTTCAGGACCGTAAGGCGTACATAAATTGGAGCCCAACACAGGCGATCGTCACAGCAACCGGCGCGGTTGGCCCCGCTGGGCCTGTCGGGCCGCAGGGAATCCAAGGCATTCAAGGAATACAAGGTATTCAGGGTGTCAAGGGCGACACGGGCGCTACAGGCGCGACGGGCGCAACCGGGCCGAAGGGTGACAAGGGCGATAAGGGCGACACGGGCGCGCAGGGGCCTTCTGGCTCCGTAACAGACGGCGACAAGGGCGATGTGATTGTTTCCGGTGCCGGGACGACGTGGTTGCTTGACGCAACGGGGACGCTGGCGCAGTACGCCCGGCTGGACGGGGCATCGTATGCAGGTCTCGTCGCAATTACCGTGCCTGACGCGGTGAACGGGCTGCTTGTACGCGGCGCGTCCAAGGGCGTTCGCATCTTAGCGAACGCTGGTGAAGGGCGCATTGAAGGTGTCGACTATACCGGCATCGGCTCTTATCAGCCGCTCGCAATCAAGGCGACGGCGATGCTGCTGGACGCCACGACTATCAGCCTGACGTCCCGCCCGACCTTCAACAGCCAGATACCCTGGGACGCCGCCAACCTGCCGACTACCAGCCTTGGCCGCTCTCTGGCGAATTCTGCCGACGCTGCAGCAGCGCGGACGACGATCAACGCGGCGCCCCAGCCGCAGACTGCGTCGGGTGTTGGGCAGCTCGTTTCAGTAACTGCTGCAGCGAGCGCCGATTTCGTACTCCCGGCCGGTGGCGCATGGGAATTCTTCGCCGTGGCTTATGGCTCAACCGGTGCGTTTGCGTCCGGCCTCTCATCCGGCATCGGCGCTGGCGGTTCTGTTGCCATGGCCGGTTTCGCCGGCGCCACGATTACAGGCGTTTGCAAGAGGATTGCCTGATGGAACTGCTTTATTCGCGCCCGGACGGGAGCTATGTGGCGCTGGTCAATGGCTACCCTTACCACATTAAGGAAGGCGACGAGCCGCTGTGGGGCGAGGCCTTGGCTACCGCGGGAGGGCTGACGGAGCCCTTGCCTGCTGAGCCTGCACCCGAGCCGCAGCTGCCCACCATCGACGACTACCGGCGCGCCATTCAAGCGCATATCGACGCAACGGCGCGCCAGTACAGCTACGACAGCGGCGTGACCTGCGCGTCTTATGTGAACTCGACGAATGCGGCTTGGGCTGGTGAAGCCACCGCCTTCGTTGCTTGGCGCGATACCGTCTGGGCTTACGCCTACGCCGAGTTGGCGAAGGTGCAGGCCGGTGAGCGCGAGCAGCCGACTGTCGAGACGATCCTTAGCGAACTGCCAGCGATGACATGGTCGGGGTGAGAGCCGACCTCTGCGCAGCACAGCAAAGCTCGCGTAGGATCAGACGGAATCGGATCGCCGTCGCAAGGACGAATCTCGCAGGCGCTAGGATCCGGTAAACGCCCCAGCGCAATTCCCCAAACCTCTAAAGCAATCGTCTGCAGTGGGCGCCGGCCCGGGATTCGGCGCTGGCCCGGGGTTGGGGGTCGGGCCGGGGGTGGGAACCGGCCACGGCTGCGGAGGTTGAGGGCGCGACATGGGCACGATTGATTGCCCGAACACCGGCCCAGCCGGTGTGAAGCAATGACACGGCGTTCCGTTTGGTTGTGCAAAGGGTGCGACGAACCCGCACCAGAATTGCGGTGTCTGGCAAACCACCTGCACTTGCGCCGACGCGTGAACTGGCGCGAGAAATAAAAAGGCACAGCTCATTAATCTAAAATGTCGCCTCATAACGACCTCACAATGTTCGCCCCAGAATCCGCAGCCTGGGCGATGCTCGTGCCAGACTGTCCAACTTCATAACCACGCCTCATGGCTGCTACACGTTGCTGAGGCGTTCCGTGGTGATTTCTGTCGTTGAAATTGTAATCTCCTTTAGAGAATAAGCTTTGTGCAAAATTCTCAATCTTATCCTTAGCGTGTGATCGATCTCTTCCGAAGTAGTATCCTGCCAAAAAATCGGCGTGTAGTTCGACATGCAACGCGGTCTGACCTTGAAGTTTTTGCATCCATCCATTGAAATATTGATAAATGTGACCGCATTCGTGAGCGCATATTCCCGCTACAGCAATTCCGCCCAAATTTGACCGCTCAAACTCGCTATTGATTAAATTTAGACCGATATAGACTGTGCCTTGCGTGTTCGCGACGACACTCCCGTCGTGAGCGAACGCATTTGGCTGCGTATCATTGATATATTTGAAGCCAGGATTTATTGGGAATACTGCAAGTATTTTCCGAAGCTCTGCAATTAACGCGCGATCGATTTGCGAACGACCGGACGTTGAAAACACTTGGAAATTTTCCAAAGCTGCGGAGTTCCAACCGCAATAAGGGGGTAGAGTTGGCCCGACTTGCTGAACGCACGCCACTTGCGCGCCGGCTCCCGTGCTACTGCCCAACGTCACCGCCGCAGCGGCAAATAGTGCGGACCTACGACTGCATGTCATGCACATTTATGGCTCCCCCCATTAGTGCGACAGCGCTCAAAAAGGGCAATGTACTGTCTTTAACGGCACCTCGTACTAAGTAGGCTCCGTTCTTCGCCTTACAAAAATCATTCGCTATCGCGTTTTCCGCCTGTTCTACAAACTAACGTAGAGGAACATGGCTGGTCAACGCTTCGGCGCTCTCTGAGCCGCCCACCCCGCCCCCTCCCTTGAAATGGCGGATCGGCCGCCGACGCTCGGCTGCCCCGCCCGCCTCGCGCGAGCTTTTTCACATCAGAGCTAACATGACCCGCGTCCAAAACTGGCGCGAGGTGCTGCACTATGCGTGGAGCATCAAGTGCTCCCTCATAGCGTCTGCGCTTTGCGCTGTAGAATTTGTACTGCCCATTTTTTTCGACAACCCGCCAATCGCTGCTGGGCGCTTTGCCGCGTTGGCGGCCCTCGTGAGCTTTTTGGGCGCAGTTGCCCGCATATTCGCGCAGGCGGAACTTTCAGGAAAACCGAATGAAGAGTAAGCGCGCTCGAGCGGCGTTAGCCGCCGTCGCCGCATTGGCTGCCTTGGGCGGCGGCTTTGTCACCATGTCCGACGGCACGCGCGTTCCTGACGACGTCTCGCTTGCTGCCACGTATCTCGTCAGCCCGTGGGAGGGCAGGGAACTCCGCGCCTATCCGGATCCGGCTACCGGCGGTAAGCCGTGGACGATCTGCGACGGCGACACGAAGGGCGTCACCAAGGGCATGGTGGAAACACCGGCCGGTTGCGACGCGCGCCTAAGCAGGCGGCTGATGGAGTTCCGCAAAGAACTGGTCGCATGCGTGCCCGGGTTCGACAAGAAGCCCTTGTCGTGGCGCGGCATGATGAATTCGCTGTCCTACAACATCGGAACCGGCGCGGCGTGCAAATCCACAGCGGCGCGGTTGGGTAAAGCAGGGCAGTACGAAGAGAGCTGCAAGGCAGCGACTGCGTTCAACCGGGCCGCGGGCAAGGTCATGATCGGCCTCGTCAAGCGCCGCACGACCGGCGACGCTAGCCGGATCGGCGAGCAGGAACTTTGCGAGGCCGGGCTGTGATTTGGGCTTGGCTGGTTGAAAAGTTGGGCGGCATCGGTGCGCGCCTGGCTGTGGTTGGCATGGTCTTGGCAATTGTCGCCTTTGGCTTCTGGCGCGGAATGGCTGCGATCGACGCGGCGCAGGAGAGGGCGGTTGCAGCCGCCGTCCTTGCTGAACGCAATCACTGGACCACGCAAATCGCCGCTAGCAACGCCGTTGTTGAGAAAGAGCGCGCCGACATGGCCGAGCGCCTGTCCGCCGCGAACACAGAGCGGGCGCGTGCCGTTGCGGACGCCGACGCCGCCCTAGACGAACTGAGGAAGAAGAATGAGGAATTGCCTGGCGGCGATGGCTGCGGCCTTAGCCCTGACCGTGGCGGGCTGCTCGACGCAATCCGATAAGCCGGTCATTCGGACAGAGTTGGTCGTGCCTAAGCTGCCGGCCGAACTTCGCGAAGAGTGCACACGGCCGGTGCCCATCCCGCGCCGCCGGCTTTCCGAAAAGGATGTCGTTACGCTGTGGGGCAGCGACAGGAAGGAACTCGTCTCCTGCCGGGCGCGACACAAGGCGGTTGTCGGCTCAATTGGCCTGCCGGTGCCGCGATGACCGTCGAGACCGATACCCGCGACCGGACAATCAAGCTCGAGGCGGACGTTGAGCACCTGACGGAGAAGCTGGAAGGCGTGTCCAAGAAGGTCGACGAGATGCACGCGCTGCTGCTGCAGGCCAAGGGGGCACGGTGGGCTATCCTCGCCATGGCAGCGATCGGCGGCTTTGTGTCGGCCAAGCTGTCCATGTTCTTTCCGTGGCTTTCCGTCACGCCGCGGTAGAGCGGGGCGGCTCGCCCGAGCTATCCCGATGCCCCCGAAATCGAGCGGCTGACCGCCGCAAGATGGCTTGGCCGGCCCAACCGGCTGCCTTCGGGCGTTTCCTCCCTAAACTTGGCCCCGTCAGCTCCGGCTGGCGGGGCCTTTTCTTATTTGAGAGCGCGGCGCGCCAGATAGCTCTCAGCGAAGAGCCAGGGGCAGCACCACAACCGCCGCTACAGCCACCACGATAGCCGCCCGGATCAGAACGCCGTTGATCCGATCCATTGAGGCCTCTGAGTTGTCGGGCGTACGCATGACAAGCCCTCCCGCAGACCAGCAGATTTGCTGATTGTGGGCGGGAGGGCAACGCCTTCTTCGACAGCTTCAGCCTAGAGCTGTGATGGCGCGGATAGAGGCGCATTGGCCCCGCTGGCCTCGGCGGCCCGGGCTTTTTGCGTTTTGGATGAGCCCCATTGGTGTCATGCTCGATAGTCCAATCCAGAAGCGCAGAGCCGGCTATGACGCACCCGTCCATCCAGGGCACATTGTTGAGACTGTCGCACCATTATCCTGATGCGAAGGATCTCCTGCGAGCGGTCCGCGAAGCCCACCCTGACGCCTCCAAAAAGGACGTCACTCTCGCGGCCCTCGACATCATCATCGAGGCCGCCGGGAGCCAGGAAGGGCTGCTGCGTCATCTCCACCAGCGGGCGAAGAACGAGGGGTAAGGCTTCGTCACCGCCCTGACTTCACATGGCGCGGCTGGATAGGCATCTTTCTCTTAGCTATTCTTTTGCTGGTCGCATAAGCTCCAGCTTGGCCTAGGATCATATTTCGCTTAGTTTTTGGTTGCGTTATGATTGGGCTTTAGTTGCTAATTTAGTAAATTCTGATGGTTCGCGGAGGGTTACCGTGGAACAATCAAGGCAATTGATTCAGATAAATTGCGCATCATCCGGGGAGGTTCCGGGCGCAGACGCTGTTTGCGCCGAATTGGAACTGATACTGCACAGCGTCGATTTCCAGGCTCCAGATCGGGTTCGATCATTCCTTCGATACATCGTCAGTGAAACTCTCTCCGGGAGAGAAGCAAGGCTGAAGGCCTATGCGATAGCGATAGCGGTATTTGGCCGAAACGAAGATTTTGACGCGATGAATGATCCGGTCGTGCGGATTGAAGCCGGCCGCCTGAGGCGTGCCTTGGAGCGATACTATTTGCTCGAAGGCAAAGGCGACGAAGTTGTCATCGAGGTCGCAAAGGGAAGCTACGTCCCCACATTCCGCTGGCGCCACGGCGGAAAGCAGCTTGCGCCTGAGCAAGAATTAGATCGACCGAATGGAGAAAGCTGGGTCGAGAGCTTCAATTTCCAGAAGATTGCCAGCGCGCCATCGGTCGCGGCTTGCGTTCTATTGCTCGGCTTAACGCTGTTTCTCGCCGTCGCGATGCGGACTATAAGGGATGATTCAGCGCCGCAGCTACCAACAACCGAGGTGACGGCCGCTCCGGAGATTATCGTAAGGCCGTTTGTTAGCCTGTCATCGTCGCCAGAGAGCGTTACATTCGCCGCTGCTCTGTCCGAGGAGGTTCTGAACCGTCTCGCGCAGCAGAAGCAGTTGCGGGTTTTTGGAAGAGACGGCCCGGCCGACCCGTTGACTAGACCGCGCAGTTATCAGGTCGCGCACCAGTACGTTGTGGAGGGTAGCGTTCGGCAGGCGGGCGATAAGTGGCGCATCATTACGCGCCTGATTGATAAACGCACGGCTGCGGTCAAATGGGCGAACTCCACAGATGGCGAATTGCGCGACGGATCCGGGGAAGCAATCCTGGCCGCCGATTTGGCCGACCTGGTCGCCCTTCAAACAAGAATGCGCGCTTCTCCGGCGGAAGCATTGGCGCGCACTGCAACGGTGCCTCCAAAGTTGGGGGCGGCATCCGATAGCGAAGCACGGTAAAGGGCCAACTCAACCCTTGGCCTTCAATGCCGCATAGCGGTCGATCTCTGCACGGAGATGCGGCACGGGCTTCTCCTCGCGGATGCTCTTGATACCGCGCAGGCCATCCTTCACGCCGTCCAGAGCTTCGTTGCGATCCCCGAGCTTCATGCCGGCGAGGTAGCGGATTTCGCACTCGTGTTTCCATTCCTCGGACCAGGTCGAGACCTCGCGGCCGGAGAGGATGGAGAAGGTTATAGGCGGGTTGTCAGGCGGGTAGGGCATCGGCTCGAATCGCGGTTCGTCGTCGCACCGGGGTAGACCAGCAGAGCCCGGCCGACCAAGGAACGATTCCACCGTCATCCCGTTCTCGACTCCGTCGAGTGGGAGTTGCGTCATGTGTGCCCAGCGAATTCTTCGATCGGGCCTACCCTCGGATACCATCAGCGGCCGGGCGATGCCGCGCGACGATGAGCGTCAGGGCGTCCTCGATCTCCGCGTTCTGCCAACCTATCGCGCCTACAGCGCAACCCAAGGATGGGTCGACACGGTCGACGAGGTCCAGTTGCTCGCCAGCGCCTTTGCCGATCGGCTCTCGGACGTCACGAGCATCCGGAGCTTGGGCGAACTGGACGATACTGACGCGGCCGAGGTCAACGCGAACATCGCTTCGATCGCCAAGGCGGCCGACGACCTCATCTGCGCTGTGATCAGCAATGCTGAATCTCGTGGACTCCAAGCGACAGGGCCGTGGATGGATATCCCCCTTTTCGAGTGCCGGGAATTCGAGGTCGAGGAGCGCGACCCGATCGGAGACCAAGCAGACGACGCGTACGGTCAATGAAGAAGTAGCTGGCGCCAATCGCCTGGTTGGAGTTGCGTTCAGCTTCATCCCTCACGATTCATGATCCGTTCTGATTTGTCGAATCGTCCCAGCGCTATGCAAATAGTCCCATAGTAAGCTTCGCTGATCAGCGCCAAGCCCCGCTCAGCCATCCACCCGCGACGAACACGAGAGCCAAGAAGGCGTGGGCAATAGTGAATCCGTTGGCGCGGATCATGGGGCCGCGTGCCTAGCGGCCTCCCACAACGCCCTAACATCGTCCTCGCCGAAACGGATTAATTGGCCAAATACGGCGCCAATCCCGTTTGCTCGCGCCAGTGCGGCAACATCATCCGCAGGCACGCGCAAATAAGCAGCTGCCTCGGCCAAGTCATAGATCCGACCAAGCGGCCCGGGGCTAGACACCGCAGGTGCCTCTCCGCGTGCCGCACCTCGAGCTACGAGTCTCTGGTCAATGTGCTTGCTGTAGTGCATCACCTTGCCGATCGACATTCCGACCATGGCCGCAATCTGCTGGTGCGTCTTGCCGCTGATACGCTCGTCGCAGACCTTGGTCGCGCGCAGGTCGTGTGGTGTGTACCCTCGAAGGGGAGCGCCGGGGTCACTCGCTGCATAGGCATTCCAGGCGTCGCGGAGGCGGTCGGTGTTGTACGCCCTGCCGTCTGGACGGCGGATATAGGGCTCGTTCCCAGCCGCTCCCCAGCCGTCAATTTCCGCGATCTGCTCCGCTGTCAGCAGGCTCCAATGTGGCTTGTTCTGGAGCTTCTTGATCTTGTGGCCGATGCCATCCTCGTCGCGGTAGGCAGGGCGTATTGTGATGAGATCTGAGATGCGCTGACCGGTGGCGCGCCCGAGGATGCCGAGTCGCTGCACCGCCGTCGGGCATTCCGGCGCCATTAGCGCGGACCATGCCTCTGGCGTCAACGGCTTCGCGCCGTTGCCTTCCTCATCCAACGTGTCCACGTCCCGTGCCGGGTTGTCTTTCCGCAGCCCCTTCTGAACGGCGTATTTCATGAGCTTCCTAGCCATGACGAGCGTCATATTGGCCGTGGATGGTCGGTCTGAAAGCCTCTCCACGAGCGCCGAGACGTCGGCAATGGAGACGTCGCCAGGCCGGCGGTATTTCCACGCTGCCAGGATCGGCTTCGTAGCGCTCTCGTAGGTGCCGACCGTGTTTTCGCTTAGCTGACCCCACCTCGCCGTCAGCTTGTAGTCTCTGACCAAAGAGCGCATGTCGTAGAGGGCAGGTACGCCGTCCTGTTCCCGTCGGATACCCTCAATCTCGTCGTGCCATTCAGGCGTGCCGTATTCCGGCAGGCGTCTACACTCGCCTTCGTTCGGCTTGCCGCGGTTCGGCGTGTAGTACCAGTAGGTCTTTCTGGGCTTTCGAACGGCAAAGACGCCCGGCGGCAGTCGCACGGGGCACGGCGTGCGCGCGTCGTCAATGGATCGGGACAAGGCGCTTCCTCTCCAAATCTGTCCGTCGCCCTTGTTCGCCCGCTAGTTTCCGCGACCAGGCCAGCGKGTCAGCACGCCACTCCGCCTTCGTCCATGCCTCCGGCACAATAATCCCGTTGATCGCATCAATCAGCGGCTGCTGCGGTATGTTGGTATAGCGACGGCTCATGTCATTGACGGCGTGCCCCAGGATTTGATCTTTGACGTAGGGGTGGACGCCGTTGATCACGAGTTGGGTCGATACCGTGTGGCGCGCCGTGTATGGACTGATATTTGCGATGCCCGAGCGTGCGCGCGCTCCCGCGATGGCGCTTTTCATCTGCCCGCCCGCATATCCGAGAAGCGGATACGGTTCGCCCTTGTTCGTGCGAAAAACGCGTCCGCCTCGGGCCAGTAGCGACGCGAACATCGGCGCCAGGAAATCGTGAATCGGCACGCCCCGGGGCTCGCCGGTCTTGCTGCTTCGGACGACCAGCCAGCGCTTGTCCACGTCCACGTCATCCGCCTCGAGCGCGAACAGCTCTATGGGGCGCATGCCTGTGAAAAACAGCGCCGTCATCACCATGGAAGGGGCAGGGGACATTGCCGTGACGAATGCGGCGGCGCGATCATAGGTTGTCGGCTCGGAGCCCGACCTTTTCCGTTCTCGGCGTTCCGCAGTCGACTTCAACTTGCGCGGTAAACTCCACACCCGCGTCTCGGCCCATCCTTGCCGTGCAGCGTAGTTCCAAACCGCGCGAAACGGCGCGTAGAACTGACGAATTCGCGTCTCCGGCAACGTGTCAGGGTAGAGTTTTAGTGCCAGGTTATCGAGTTCTCCCTGTGTTAGGTCGATCAGTTTGCGACCTCGCAAGGCCACGGCTAGCCCACGGGACCAACCTTCTGAATTGACCTCAAAAAGAAACCTCGATGATCCGCCCGCCTCTATGAATGCATCAGCGGCCTCGGCGAACGTGACTGTGGCCCGTTTCCCGAAGACGCTCTCCGTTAAAAGCCGGTCTTCGAGCTTGATCCGGATCTGCTCCGCAATTTTCTCATCGCTCGTGCCCGTAGACTCGAAAACGCCCTGTCCTCGGACGGTCCCGCGGAGGTACCAGTTGTCGCTGCCTTTGCGTCTAATGAGTTTGAGCGGCATCGCGCAGCCTCCCATATCAGGAGCAGGTCTTCGTTGGCGAAGCGCAGGTTCCGCCCGAACCGAGCCCCTATGCCTTCTCGCCGAGCCACTCGAGCGACCGCCTGTTTTGAAATGCGGAGATAAGCCGCCGCGTCCTCAAGCGTGTAGACGTCTCCTAGTGGGTCGTTGGCCTGTAGTCGTTCCATGTTACGACCGGAAATCAGCTGTACAGGAAGAAAATCTAGGCTCGCGCAGAAAACGAAGTCAAAGGCAAATTTGAATATTTGGACTTTGTCCAATCACACCGGTACACGGTAACTGTTCGACTGCTTTACGATATTACGTCCCTGTGAATTACGGGGACAAATAGCAGTGCCCCCGCCTGTGATGCCGCGGGCTCGGCAGGCATCAAGCTCTTCAGCGCGCGTCCGACCGTTCTTTGGCTGGATAGGTCAGAGCCGCCTTACGACCTTTCTCAAGCTCATGATGACGCAACACGAGGTGCCACCACGGCTCGTCATCGATATTCGTAACCACATAGCGCTCGACAACCTTGGCCGCATCAGCGTCTTTCCCGATCCCCACGACGATAACGTCCCCAATGCCGGGGACCATTCCGCCATAGGTCGACAAGCCATGGACCACGGGAAGCGTGATCGTGCCGTCATCCAGGAGCCAGGAGACTCGGATTTCGGAAAAGTCGTCGAGCATTACTTCCCCCGCAGCTTCACAACACCTTCGCTGCGCTCGTCGTTGCTCATTCCTTGGTGCTCGGCCTTGTCCGGCCCTTGCCGCGGGCGCGCCCGACTACCGCCGGTTCGTCGGTCAATGTTCCCCGACGCTCCGCTTTTTGCTGAGCGGTGGCGTCCGAGCCGCTCAAAACCTCGTCAACGGCGACTGCGGCTTGGGATCTGACGTCGTCGGCGCTTGCCTGCATTTCCGCCTCTGTCGCGGCCCGGCGGGCCGGCAGGCGCAGCTTCAGCACGCCTTCGCCGCGCGCGTCGTCGATGAACTCGACGCCTGCGGAGGTTAGGGCCTGCTCTATGGCCCTTAGGGTGGAGGCCTTTGGATCGGCATTCCCCTTCTCAATATTGTTTAGACCGGTGGTCGATAGTCTCGCCAGTTTGGCAAGCGTTGCCTGCGTCATGCCAAGCATGGCTCTCGCGCCGCGGATTTGTTCGGGAGTGATCATAGAGCTGAATGTACCCAACTCTTGATTTTTTATCAATTGTGCTTGACGTCAATTCCGAATGTGGTTAATTCAAGCATACTTGATAAAAAATCAACCGCAGGAACCCCGCACATGGCCATCATCACCGGAACCTACAACCCCAACGCCGCGAGCTACGCGCCACTACCGGACGGTCAGTACGCCCTTGAGATTGTAGAGAGCGACTACCTTCCTAACTCCAATGGCACCGGCATGGTCTTGAAGTGCAAGGCGCAGATCGTCGGCGGCGAGTACGACGCACGACCGTTCTACATCAACTACACCCTCGAGCACGCCGACGAGGCTGCGCAAGAAATCGGCCAGCGCGAGTTTGCGGCCCTACGTCGCGCAACCGGCGTGCTTGCGCCGAAGGATACCAGCGATCTGCACTGGACTCCATTTGACGTCTGTATCGGCATCCAGCCGCACCACGAGACCGGCGATCCGGAGAACTACATCAGGGACTACGTCTATACCCGTAACGAGCCCGCCGAACTCCGGAGGGCCGCCTAGACGCCGGGCCAGCGACCGATAGCAACCCATTGCCGCCGCGCCGCAACAAGGCCTTCTCTGCAGGGGGCGGGTTTGCGCCTAGTGTTTTGGGGGCTCGGCTGCCATCAAAAAGCGGGAGACGGCGAGTTCCAGCGCCTCGCGCTCGCGACCCTCAGGGCTCGCCCGTTTCGCGCCGTCCAGTACTCTGATTCGCGACAGTGCCTCTCGATATTCGTGGGAGGTTGATACGTGCAGAAAATACCGGACGTCGTCGTTGTCGGCGTGTTGCTCATGCATATCGAGCCTCCTGACGCACGACCTTACGCCTTCCGGACGAGCGAGCGCTATCAAATCCAACACGCGACTTGGATTTGCGCCGCGCGCGGCCCGCTCTCGGCAACGGTGGCTGGCTTCCTGCTGGCCAAAATGGCGTCATTGGCCGTTAGGTGAGGCGTTATGATTGTTCTGGAGGTCGAGCTAAAATCCTAATTATTTCAAAGAGTGTGGCGGAAGAGAATGGGAGTCGAACCCACCAGAGACCGTCTGACGGCCCCTCCCGGATTTGAAGTCCGGACGCCCCACCGGGGACGCTTCTCCTCCATCGGGCATCGCCGGCTGCGGGCCGAACAGATCGAGCCTTTGCCGGTTGATGCGCCTGAGATCGCCGCGGCGGATGGTGACGCCATGGCGATCGAAGAACTCGAGTATCTGGATAGCGACCTTTCGGCCGTTGTCGAGCTTGTCGCGGAACTGCGCGGCGTTGAAGCCGGCCGGATCGGCGCCCGCGAGTTGCGCGGCGATGCCGACCATCTCGGTCAGCGTCGCCCGCAGGAAGAAATGATCGAGCGCGATCTCGTGAACATCCCCGCGCCGGCCGGCCAGCCGGAACAGCCGGCGGATGTCCTCTTCGCGGCGCCCGAGCAACTGGCCGATATCCCGCACGCGCGGCGGCCGGAACCGTTCCTGCGCGTCGATCAGCGGTGCGATTTGTGCCCAGAGCGCCTCGTCCTCCGGCGACAGTCGGACTTCGTGTCCCGGCCGCCTGACCCATGAACCGGCCATGACGACCAGGCCGCCATCGGCGAGACGCCCCAACACCGTGCGGAAGAGCGGCGCGGGCAGGCGCGGCGCAATCGCGAGGCGCAAACGCTCCAGCCCCATGCCGGGCAAGTCGGGATGTTCGGCATGCCAGGCGTCGAGGCGCTCGACGGTCGCCTGTGAGAGTTCCTGCCAGTTTTCCGGCAGCATCGCGAGCGAGCCGATCCGGACCAGACCGAGCCTGGCCGCCAATTCTCCGGTCGCCTCGCCGCCCGCCGCGCGGTCGCGGACGAAGCCGTCGATGTCGGCGTGATGCGGCGGCAGGGACAGGAGCGCGCGCAGCGCCTCGGCTGGGTCGGACAGCCCGAGCGCCGCGAGCTGCGCCAGCCGCTCCGGGCTGCGGCGGCGGCGCTCGGGGGCGCGCAGGTCGAGGATTCGCCCGCCGGCGATCGTGCGTGAAGCGCTGGTGTCGCGCAGGACGAAACGGTCGAGCACTGCGGCGGCCAGAGGATCATCAAGAACCAGTTGGACCGGAGCGGTGGTGCCGGCGGCGATCTCCTCGCCCAGCAGCACGATGCGCGCTCCGACCTCCGCCGCGGCATGGTGCAGCCGCACTGGCTGCCACATCGTCAGCGGCCTAGCCTCCGAGGCCAGCACCGTCACCTCCGCATCGATCCGTAGCGTAGGTGCATGAAGGGGGGGCGCCAGCACCATGTCGCCATGCCGGATCGCCTCCTTCGAAATGCCCGGCCCGGCGAGGTTGAGCGCGCAGCGATCTCCCGCTGTGCCGCGCTCGGCCGGGCGGTTCTGGGCGTGGATCGAGCGCACGCGCGCAGCGATCCCGGCGGGCGAAACGATGACGCTGTCGCCAAGGGCGACGCCACCGGACAGCACCGTGCCGGTAACGACGGTGCCCGCGCCCTGCAGGGTGAAGCAGCGGTCGACCGCGAGCCGGAAAGCGCCGTCGCTATGGCGCAACCGGGTTTCGCGTGCCTTCTCGGCGAGCAATGTCGACAGCTCGGCAATGCCGTCACCGGCCACGGTCGAGACAGGCAGGATCGGTGCCCCGGCGAACGGTGTGTCCGCGAGCAGGTTTGCGATCTCGTTCGTGACCGCGGCCAACCGATCCGGATCGGCTAGGTCCGCCTTGGTCAGCGCCACGACGGCCTGCTCTATCCCGAGCAGACGCGCGATGGCGACATGCTCGCGTGTCTGCGGCATCACCCCGTCATCGGCAGCGACGACAAGCAGCAGAAGGTCGATGCCCGAGGCGCCGGCCAGCATCGTATGGACGAACTTCTCATGGCCGGGCACGTCGATGAAGCCGATGACGCTGCCGTTGACTTGTGGCCAATAGGCGAAGCCGAGCGCGATGCTGATGCCTCGTGCCTTCTCCTCCTTCAGCCGGTCGGTATCGACGCCCGTCAGCCGCCTGACCAGCGAAGTCTTGCCGTGGTCGATATGGCCGGCGGTGCCGATGATCATGACCCGGCCTCCGCCGGGGAGGCAGCGGCGCGCGCGGCCTTGATGAAGGGGGCGGCCAGCAGGCTGCCCTTGCCCTCGGCCGCGAGCAGGAGGGCGAGCGCGCGGCCGGCATCCTGCGGCACGCCCTGGCCGAGCAGAGTTGCGGCGCCGAGCATCGCCTCCGAATCCGGGTCCCCCGCTTCCATTCCGCGCTGCCACCATTGCGCGGCCTGCGCCGCGTCGCGTTCCACGCCGAGCGCATCGTGATGCATCATGCCGAGCCGGGTCATGCTGGTGGCGACGCCGGTCTCGGCCGCGGCCTGCGCCCAGCGCAGCGCTTCGGCGCGATCGGTGGCGCGCCCGCCTTCCAGCAGCATCCAGGACAGCATGTCCTGCGCCGGTGCGTCGCCCTGCTCGGCGGCGAGACGGTAGAACCGCAGCGCCTCGTCATCGCTCTGCTCGACGCCATCGCCCTTGAAATGCAGGGCCGCAAGATTGCGTTGCCCGACCGGATCGCCGCCTTCGGCTGAAAGCGTCAGCCAGCGCAGGGCCAGCGCCGGATCGCGCTCGACGCCGAGGCCTTCGGCGAAGCAGGCGCCGATATTGTTCTGGGCCCGGCCGATGCCGGCATGGGCAAGCGGCCCCCAGATCGCGAGCGCAGCCGCATGGTCGCCACGCTCTGCCGCGTGGGTGGCTTCGGCCATGGCCGAAGCCACGTCATGGCGGCCCGCTCGCCCGGCCGCGGGCTCCTTGCGGAAGAAGCGTTCAAGCCAGCCCATCGCTCGGCTCCGCTTTCAACGCAGCTAGCTGCGCGGCGAAAAGCTCCTCATCCTCGAGGCAGCGCAGGTCGAAGATCAGCGCGCCTTGCGCGATCCGGCCGATGATCGGCACCGGCACGGCCCGAAACGTCGCAGCCAGCCTCTCGATGGCGGAGCCGGTCGCCTTGCCGGCCGGGCGGATCGCGAGCCCGGCGCTTGGCAATGTCTCCAGCGGCAGTGCGCCGGAGCCGATCTGGCTGGCGCAGTCGATGGCCTCGACCGTCCAGTCCGATCCAAGCCGATCCGCGACTTTGGCCTGCAGGCGCTCCGCCACGGCCCGTAATTCCGCCGCCGGCCGGGTGAACAGCCTTAGCGTCGGCAGGCGCTGCGCCAGGCTGTCGAGATCGCGATAGAGCCTGAGCGTCGCTTCCAGTGCCGCCAATCGAAGCTTGTCGAGGCGCAGCGCCCGTTTCAGCGGGTTCTTCGCCAGCCTAGCGATCAGATCCTTGCGCCCGGCGACAATGCCCGCCTGGGGGCCGCCGAGCAGCTTGTCGCCAGAGAAGGTGACGAGATCGGCGCCGCCCTTGAGTGCATCCTGAACGGTCTTCTCCTTGCGCAGCCCCCAGCGCGCGAGGTCGATCAGCGTGCCGGAACCGAGATCGTCGACGAAGGGCAGCTCATGCTGGCGCGCCAGCTTCGCGAGTTCCGACGGTTCGACCTCCGCCGTGAAGCCCTGCACCACATAGTTCGAGGTGTGCACCTTCATCAGCAGTCCGGTCTGCGGGCCGATGGCTTCGGCATAATCCTTGAGATGCGTGCGGTTCGTCGTGCCGACCTCGCGCAGGATGGCGCCGGCGCGCGCCATGATGTCCGGCATGCGGAAGGCGCCGCCGATCTCGATCAACTCGCCGCGCGAGACGATGGCCTCGCGATCTCTGGCGAAGGTGTTGAGCACAAGCAGCACCGCCGATGCGTTGTTGTTGACGAGGACAGCGTCCTCCGCCCCGGTCAGCTCGCGGATGAGATCACGCACATGACCGTCGCGCTCGCCGCGCTGGCCGGCCTCGATCTCGTATTCGAGATTGGTCGGAGCGCGCATCGCGGTGACGACGGCCTCGATCGCCTCCTCGGCCAGCAGGGCGCGGCCGAGATTGGTGTGCAGCACCGTGCCGGTCAGATTGATGACGGGGCGCTGGGAGGGGCGCCCGCGGTCCTCCAGCCAATCCAGCGCCATGCTGCCGACTTGCTCCACGGAGGGGGCTGAGGGGTGGCCGCCCTCTCGCAATTGTTCCAGCACCAGTCGGGTGGCGCCGGTCGTCGCGGCCCGTCCGTGGCGGGCGATGGCGAGCTCGCCGCCGGCACTGCGCAGCACAGTGTCGACCGATGGCGGGCGGAAGCGTTCGGGCTTGTTCATCAGGCTCCCTCCGGGAGACGCTTGATCACGCTGGTCGCCTTGCTCGGAAACACGCCCGTCATCCCGGGCTTGACCCGTGATCCATGCCAGAGCACTTCCAACAGAGGTTCAAGCATGGCTCCCGGATCGGCGCCGCTGGCGCGGCTTGTCCGGGATGACGGCGTGTTCCCATAAAAAAGCGGCAACTCTAGTACCCTAACAGGAACGGGTTCACCCCCGCGCGTCGCCAGCCGGCCTCGGTCACCAGCAGGTCGAGGCTGAGGCTCGCAACATCGTCCGCTACCGGCTCCAGCTCCATGTCCTTGCGTTGGTTCAGGATTTTCACATAGGTCCGGCATTCGTCGCAGGTCTCGGCCTTGATCGTGTCGGCGATGCCTTCGATCGCCTGATAGGCGATGCCCTTGGTCGAACCGCACGAAACACACTTCACACGGACATGGTTCCATTGCGTCGCGCAGAGCGAGCATTGGACATAGCGCACGCCCTCGATGTTGGCGTCGCCCGCCACCGTGCTGCTGACGGGCGGCCCACCGCAGCAGGGGCAGACGCCGTCGGCGACCGGCTGCGGCAGAACAGGGTCGAGTTGCGCGGCGCGCTGCGCGGCGACGATCTGCAAGGCGGCGGCGGCGAAGATGTGCTCGGCCACCGCCTCGACCGGGACGGCATCGGCGAGAACCGCCGCGAGCATCGCCCGCCGGCCTTCGTCGTCGGCTTGGCCGGCACGATCGAGCGCGGCGCGGGCGAGATCGGGCATTGCGACGTCGGCGAGCTGCGTCACGAGATGCGCAAATGCCTCCGAGGCCGCGGGATCGTCGGCCAGCTCCTCGCGCGGCAGGATCGGCATGGCATGGCCGGCGCGCTGTCGCATCTGCGCCTGCGACGGCAGGGCAGGGGGCGGCAGCTCGCGCGCCAGCTTGTCCTGCACCTTCGACAAGGCGGAGAGGAAGAGGAGATAGGCTTCGAGCTGGTGCCCCGGAGCGAGTGCCGCGAAGCGCATGGCGCGCAGGCCGAACAGGTTTTCCGGCTTCGGCAATCTGACGAAGGGCGGTTTGTCGCGCTCGGCAATGCCGACATCTTCGAGGGCGAAGCCGGGATCCTCACTCATTCACTGTCCTCTCGAACCGCACGGGTCACGGGAGGCGGAGCGGCCGGGGCCGCCCCGCGATCGAACTATTCGGCCGGGCCAGCACTATGGCCGCGCGGCGGGGTCTGGCGCTCGTCGATCACGCCCTCGCGCGCCTCCTGCCGCAGCCAGAGCCGGTGGTGGCGGAAAGCCCAGCCGCCCGTCACCTTGCCCTCGGTCATCGCGTTGATCGTACCGCGCACATAGAAGCCGGCATAGATATGGACGATGACGACGAGCAGCATGGCGATCGCCGCCAGCGCATGCAGGATATGGCCGAAGCGCTGCTGCTCGATGGTGAAGCTCGCGCCGAAATACTCGTACCAGATCATGAGCCCCGTCCCGAACAGGACAAGGATCAGGAGCGTCATCAGCCAGAAGACGATCTTCTGGGCGCCATTGTACTTGCCGACCTCGGGGACGTTCTCCTCCCTGCCCGACATGACCTCGCGGATATGGCCCATCCACCGCGTATCGGCCTTCGTCCAGAAATTGTATCTGACCATCTGGACGAAGAGGATCGCGAAGCTGGCGAGCAGCACGACGCCGATCCAGGGATGCAGCATCCGCGTCGCCGAGCCGCCGCCGAACAGGCTCGACAGGAAGAACAGCGCCGGATGGAACAGCGCGGCGCCGCTGAGAGCGAGCAGGATCAGCGAGATCGCGGTGACCCAGTGATTGACGCGCACGCGGCCGGGGTAGCGGTCGACGGTCGTGCGCTCCTCTTCACGCCTGACGGCCACGGGCAGCCTCCTCGTCGATCAGATGTTCTGCCTCGCGATCCTCCGCGCGGCTGACATCGTTGCGTCGCGCCACCGTCGCATGGACGAAGGCGAAGGCGGCGGCGAAGCCCACCAACGCCATTCCGGCATATTTGGTCAGCCCCTTCCAGAGCTCGACCACCTGGCTGATCCGCGGGTTCGCCGGCAGGTTGGCGTAGAGCTGCGGCTGGTCGGCATGATGCAGCACATACATCACATGGGTGCCGCCGACGCCCGGCGGATCGTAGATGCCAGCGTTCCTGAAGCCGCGGGACTTGAGATCCGTCAGCCGCGTCTGCGCGTAGTCGAGCATCGCCTGCTTGGTGCCGAACACGATCGCGCCGGTGGGGCAGGCCTTGGCGCAGGCCGGCGCCTGACCGACCGAGACCCGGTCCGAGCAGAGCGTGCATTTATAGGCCTTGTGGTCGGTCTGGCTGATGCGCGGGATGTTGAAGGGGCAGCCCTTCACGCAATAGCCGCAGCCGATGCAGTTCTCCGAGACGAAGTCGACGATGCCGTTGTTGTACTGCACGATCGCGCCGGGCGCGGGGCAGGCCTTGAGGCAGCCGGGGTCGGCGCAGTGCATGCACCCGTCCTTGCGGATCAGCCATTCGAGGTTGCCGCTCTCCGGGTTCTCCCATTCGGTGAAGCGCATCAGCGTCCAGGTGTTCGGCGTCAGATCATGCGGGTTGTCGTAGACCCCCCGGTTGATGCCGATCTCCTCGCGCAGATTGTTCCACTCGAGGCAGGCCGCCTGGCACGCCTTGCAGCCGATGCACTTGGAGACGTCGATGAGCTTCGCCACCTCGATGTCGTGGCGGACATCCGGCGGCCTGAAGGTGGTCGCCGAGATGCGGGCGAAGTCCTGACTCTGCAATCCAGCCATGAGACTCTCCCTAGCTCGTCGCCGGTCCGTTGGACGGCTCGACATTCACCAGGAACGCCTTGAACTCGGGCGTATCGGTGTTGGCGTCGCCGACGAACGGGGTGAGGCTGTTGGGACCGAAGCCCTTCCTGGCCGCACCGGTGAAGCCCCAGTGGAGCGGGATGCCGACCACGTGGACGGTCTTGCCGTCGCAGATCAGCGGCTTGATGCGCTTGGTCACCACCGCCTTGGCATAGACCGAGCCGCGGTTGGAGGAGACCTTCACCCAGCCGCCCTTCTGGATGTTCTTCTCGGCTGCCAGTTGCTCGCTGATCTCGACGAAGAACTCCGGCTGCAGCACCGCATTGACCCAGACATGCTTCGTCCAGAAGTGGAAGTGCTCGGTCAGGCGGTAGGACGTCGCCGCATAGGGGAACTTGTCCGAGGTTCCGAGCGCGGCGAGGTCTTCCTTGAAGATGCGCGCGACCGGATTGCCGCGGATCTTCGGCGCGGTCACGTTGACGACGGGGCTTTCGAACGGCTCGTAATGCGCCGGGAAGGGGCCGTCCCGCATCATCCCGCGGACGAACAGGCGGGCCGTTCCCTCGGGGTTCATGATGAACGGGCCGACATCCTGCGGCTTGGCCGTCGGCGCGATGTCAGGCACGTCGTAGCCGGTCCAGGCCGTGCCGTTCCATTCGATCAGCTTGCGCTTGGGATCCCAGGGCTTGCCGTCGATATCGGCCGAGGCGCGGTTGTAGAGGATGCGCCGGTTGGCCGGCCAGGAGAAGGCCCAGTTCGAATAGGCGCCGGTATTGCCGGGATCGCTGGTGTCGCGCCGGGCCATCATGTTGCCCCGTTCGGTCCAGCTGCCCGAATAGATCCAGCAGCCGCAGGCTGTCGAACCGTCATCGCGCAACTGGCCGAAGGTATCGACCTGCTTGCCCTTCTCCAGCAGCACCTTGTTCGGATCGGCCGGGTCGGCGACGGTGGAGACGACGTAGCCGTTCAGCTCCTTGGCCATTTCGTCGGGCTGCGGGTCCTGCGGATCGCGATAGGGCCAGTGCAGATTGACGATCGGGTCGGGGAAGGCCCCGCCCTCCTTCTGGTAGAGCGCCCGCAGGCGCATGTGGAGCTGCGCCATGATCCAGGTATCGGCCTTGGCCTCGCCCGGAGGTTCCTGACCCGGCCAGTGCCATTGCAACCAGCGGCCGGAATTGACCAGCGAGCCCTCGTCCTCGGCGAAGCAACTCGTCGGCAGTTCGAAGACCTCGGTCTGGATCGACTCGGGCTTGACATCGTTATGGACGCCTTCGTCTTTCCAGAAGCGCGATGTCTCCGTCTGCAGCGGGTCCATCACCACGAGGAACTTCAGCTTCGACAGAGACGCCGTGATCTTGCCGCGGTTGGGGGCGGACAAGAGCGGATTGAAACCCTGGCAGAAATAGCCGTTGACCTTGCCCTGGTACATCAGGTCGAAGGTGCGCAGCATGTCGTAGCCGGGCACGTCGAGCTTCGGCAGCCACTGATAGGAGAAATCGTTCTCCGCCGTCGCTGCCGGGCCCCACATCGACTTCAGGAAGCTCACCATGAACTTCCTGTAGTTCTGCCAGTAGCTCATCTGGTTGGGCCTGAGCGGCTTGAAGCCGCGCGTCGACATGTAGGTCGCGAAATCGGTCTCCCTGTCCTTCGGCAGGGTCAGATAGCCCGGGATCAGGTCCGACATCAGGCCGATATCGGTCAGACCCTGGATGTTGGAGTGGCCACGCAGCGCATTCATTCCGCCGCCGCGCACGCCGATATTGCCGAGCAGCAGCTGCACCATCGCCATCGAGCGGATGTTCTGCGAGCCCTTCGAGTGCTGCGTCCAGCCGAGCGCATACATAGACGTCATTGTCTTGTCGCGCGCCGAGCACTCCGAGATCATCTTGCAGATCGCCAGGTATTTGTCCCTTGGCGTGCCGCAGATGCGCTCGACCATCTCCGGCGTATAGACAGCGACGTGCTTCTTCAGGAGCTGATAGACGCAGCGCGGATGCTGCAACGTCTCGTCGACCTGCACATAACCGTCCGGGCCGAGCTCATACTCCCAGGTCGAGCGGTCGTAGTCGCGCTTGGCCTCGTCATAGCCGGTGAAGAGGCCGTCCTGATAGCTGAAGCCCTCCTTCACGATATAGGGGGCATTGGTGAACATGCGCACGTAGTCGTGCTGGATCTTGTCATTGTCGATCAGGTACTTCATCACCCCGAGCAGGAAGGCGATGTCGGTGCCTTGCCGGATCGGCGCATAGAAATCCGCGACCGAGGCCGTGCGCGTGAAGCGCGGATCGACGACGATCAACTTTGCGCCGCGCTGAGCCTTGGCCTCAGTGACCCATTTGAAGCCGCAAGGGTGCGCTTCGGCGGCGTTGCCGCCCATAACGATGATGAGGTCGGTGTTCTTGATGTCCGTCCAGGAGTTGGTCATCGCACCGCGACCGAATGTTGGGGCCAGACTGGCCACCGTCGGTCCGTGTCAAACACGCGCCTGGTTGTCGAACGCCAAAACTCCGAGGCTTCGCACGACCTTGTAGGTCAGGAAGGCCGTTTCGTTGGTAGTCGCCGAAGCGGCCAGGAAGCCGGTGGTCAGCCAGCGGTTGACCGTCGCGCCGTCCTGGTTTTTGGCGACGAAGTTCTTGTCGCGGTCGTCCTTCATCAGCCGCGCGATGCGGTCGAGCGCCTCGCCCCAGCTGATCTGCTTGAACTCGCGCTGGCCGGGCCCGCGATATTGCGGGAATTTGGTGCGCGTCTCGGAATGGACGAAGTCGAGGAGGGCGGACCCCTTCGGGCATAGCGTGCCGCGATTGGTCGGGTGGTCCGGGTCGCCCTCGATATGGATGATGGCCGGGTGAGCGTTCTTGGAGTTGTCACCCAGGCTGTACATGATCACGCCGCAGGCGACGGAACAGTACGGACAGGTATTTCGCGTTTCCGTGGTGCGCGCCAGCTTGAAGGGCCGCACGGCCTGGGCAAGTGCCTCCTCGGCACCCCCGAACCCCAGCGCGGCGACGGCAGAACCGCCCAAACCCACGCCTGCGGCTTTCAGGAACTGGCGGCGCGAGAGCTCATGCAGCATCTCAACCTCCCAGGCGAATAAGAGCGTCTTGTTCCTCTTTGGAATAGTGAAACTCTGCCCTGAGGGCGTCAAGCTGCCCATCCGCTGGGCAAAGAGGTGCGGAGTTAGACTTTAGGTGTACGTCTTCGTCGCCCGAGAGAGCCGGCTGGAGGGCGGCGTGCGGTCGCCGCTTTCATGGACGGCGCGTATCGCTTCAAAAGCCGCGTGGGCGATCCGATAATCCGTCATATTAGAGATGGTTAGCAGGCGTGCCGCGCTCTTTCGCGGCTCGGAAGCGAGGTGCTCTCCGTGAATGGACTGAGAGCGAAGCGATCGAAGGGCAGGAGGATGCGCCGGGCGCGGCACGCGACATGACGCGATCGTGACTGCGGACGCGGCTCGCTGGAGCCTCGCGCTATGTCGGACCGTTCCCGCGATGGGTGGACCCTGTGGAATCAGGCGCTGAGGCGCTCGATCATCGGTGGCGGGTCATGAGGCACATTGACTTCCTGCGTCGCTGCGCCGCTCCATAATGACCTGAGCTGCGCGACGACGTACTGGCCGAAATGCTCGTAGGGGATGCGGATCGAGGTCAGCCAGGGCGCGATCCAGCGATTGATCGCGTTGCCGTCGATGCCGATCAGCGCGCAGCGCTCGGGAATGGCGACGGCGCTTTCGGCCGCCAGGCGATAGGCGCCATAGGCGATCATGTCGCTGACGCAGAGGGCGCTGTCCGGCCAGCCGCCGGCCGCGACCATATTCCGCGCGGCGGCATAGCCGATCTCGATATGCGACAGGCCGGGCGCGCTCGCGCGGCGGATTCGATCGACCGGAAACCCGCGCGCGATGAGCCTGTCGACGAAGCCGTCGGCGCGCTCGGCTGTGCTGGAGGCGTTCTCGGCGGCCATCAGCACGGCCGTGCTGTCGATGCCCCGCGCGAGCAGGTGATCGGCTGCGTCCGCTCCGGCGGCGCGGTTGTCGATGCCCACATACGCCCCGCCGCCCAGCGGGTTGCGCCGCGCCACGAACACCATCGGATCGCCGCGCTTCAACGCATCGGCAAGGCCGGGGCTGCGTACCGCGCTGACCATGACGTAGCCGGCGACGAACTGGTCGCGCATCGCGCGCAGGTAGTCGTCCTGCAGGTCGGCCCTGTCATGCGTGTCGCAAAGGATCATGACGAAGCCGGCGTCGCGCAGCGCGGCCTCCGTCGAGACTGCGATCGCCGCCATGGCGGGGTTGTCGAGATTGGGTGCGAGCATCGCCACGACGCGGCTGGCCCGACGTTTGAGCGCTCGCCCGACCGGGTTCGGACGATAGCCCAGCCGGACGATCGCTTCCTCGACCCGCGCGATCGTATCGGCGGAGGCCCGGCCGGCCTTGCCGTTGACGATCCGCGAAACGGTTGCGACCGAGACGCCGGCGTCGCGTGCGACGGTCGCGAGCGAGGCCAGGCTCTGCTGCGGTCTTGCGGCCTTCGCCGTCATCGTTCTCCCCGGTCCCTTCGCGCGAAGCCGATGCCGGCTGGTGGGTATAAGCCGGCGCACGCAGCAATGGTGCGTGCTTCGCCCGTTGACAAGCAAGGCAAACGTTTGCCTTACTAGTTGTCAAGACGCTCATTGAGGCGTCGTCATTCAGGGATGGAACGCAGATGCAGAGGAAGCACTGGATTTCCGCGCTCGCGCTGACGGTTGGCCTCGTCGCTGGGAGCGGGGCCTTCGCCCAGACCACGGTGCGCATTGCCTGGTACTCCGACGGCAATGAGGGCGAGGTCGTTTCCGATCTGCTGAAGCGCTTCGAGGCTGAGAACAAGGACATCAAGGTCGTCCTCGATCAGGTGCCCTACAAGGCGATCACCGAGAACCTGCCGGTCCAACTCGCCTCGGGGCAGGGCCCGGACATTGCCCGCGTCGTCGATCTCGGCGGCATCGCCCGCTATGCGCTGGATATGCGCCCCTATCTCAAGGACGCCTCCTATTGGGAGAAGAATTTCGGGCCGTTCCTGCCCTGGATGCGCCCTGAGGGCGATTCCAGCGCGATCACCGGCTTCATGACGCAGCTCACCGTCACCGGTCCCTTCGTCAACAAGACCCTATTCGAGCAGGCCGGCATCGCCATGCCCGGCGCCAAGGCGACCTGGGAGGAGTGGGGCAAGGCGGCGAAGGCCGTGGCCGACAAGGTGCAGGCGCCGTTCCCGCTCGCCATGGACCGCTCGGGCCATCGCTTCTTCTCGGTCGCCGTCTCGGAAGGCGCCAAGGTCTTCGACGACAAGGGCGAGCCCGCCGTGATCGACGAAGGTTTCAAGCGCGCCGCCAAGCTGGTCTATGACTGGCACAACAACGGCGTGATGAAGAAGGAGCTCTGGGGCTCGGTCTCCGGCACCGCCTATCGCGGCGCGAATGACGAGTTCAAGAACGCCCAGGTGGTGATGTACCACTCCGGCTCCTGGCAGATCGCCCAATTCGAGAAGACGGTCGGCGATGCCTTCGACTGGGTCGCGGTTCCCTCGCCCTGCGGCGCGGGCAACTGCTCGGGCATGCCCGGCGGTGCCGGCCTCGTCGCGATCAAGACGACCAAGAGCCCGGAAGCCGTCGCCAAGGTCATGGACTATCTGGCGAGCGAGCCGGTGCTGAGCGAATTCTATGCCCGCTCGCTCTTCGTTCCCGGCCATCTCGGCATTGCCGCCAAGGGGCTCGACTACAAGGATGCCAAGCCGCAGGCGAAGGCCGCGCTCAAGGTCTTCTCGGATCAGGTCGCGCAGCTCTCGCCGGTCGCCTACAAGCTGCAGGGCTACGTCAACAACCGCGTCATCTTCAACGCGACGATCAGCCGCCTCGGCCAGGCGATCTCGGGTGAGGGCACGCTCGACGAGGCCTTCAAGCGGATCGAATCCGACATCGCCCAGCAGATCGCCGAGCGCAAGAAGTAAGACGGATGGCCTCCGCCGATACCAACCCGCGCCGCGAGGGCGCGGGCGCCGCCGGCGCTCTCGCCGCGCCGCTCGCGTTGCTCATGCGTTTCGTCGACTGGCCGATGCGGGCGCTCCAGCGCCTGATCGGCGAGCGGCGGATGGCCTATGTCTTCATCCTGCCCAATCTCGTCTTCTTCTCGCTCTTCGTCTTCCTGCCGCTCGTCATCAACTTCATCTTCTCGGTAACGGGTGGGGCAGGGCTCTTCCCGACCGAGCGGCCTTTCGTCGGGGCGCAGCAATACGCCTATCTCTTCGACTGCGGCTCCTTCGTCGACCCGTCGTCCTGCCGCGAGGATCATTTCTGGCGCGGCGTCTACAACACCGCCCGCTTCACCGCCTTCCAGGTCACGGCGATGGTGCTGTTCTCGCTGCTGACGGCCGTCGTCCTGAACATGAAGATCCGGGCGCGTGGCTTCTTCCGGGCCGTCTACTTCTTTCCGGTGCTGCTCTCGCCGGTGGTGGTGGCGCTGACCTGGAAATGGATTCTGCAGCGCGACGGCCTGCTCAACGCCGGCATCACTTCGCTCGGCGGCGAGCGCATCCTCTTCCTGGTCGATCCGAGCTGGGCGATGTTCTGGATCGTCTTCGTCTCGGTCTGGGCCCATATGGGCTTCTACACGCTGATCCTGCTCGCCGGTCTGCAGGCCATCCCCGCCGATCTCTACGAGGCGGCCGAGATGGACGCCACGCCGCGCTGGCGCATGTTCTGGCGCATCACCTTGCCGCTGCTCTGGCCCAACATGATCGTCGTGATCGTGCTGGCGCTGATCAAGGGCGTACAGACCTTCGACGAGGTCTTCGTGCTCACCGGCGGCGGGCCGGGCACGGCGACGCTGATGATCGTGCACTACATCTACGAGACGGCCTTCGCCAATCAGGTCCAGAATTTCGGCCTGGCGGCAGCAGCCTCCGTGGTGCTCGGCGTCGTTCTCTTCGCGCTGACGCTGGCCCAGCTCGCGGCGAGCCGCCGCAAGGGGGCCGCATGAGCCAGGCTGTTCACACCAACAGGGCCGTCGCCATGATGACCGCCCGCCGCAAGCCCGGCCGCTGGCATTGGACCGATATCGCGGCATACGCCTATCTCGCGCTTGGCGTCGTGTTGATGTTCGGGCCGGTGCTCTGGCTCGGCATGTCTTCCTTCAAGACGCAGGCCGGCCTGCTCGAATTCCCGCCCTCGCTGCTGCCGATGTCGCAGAAGGAAGTAGTGGTGCCGGGCCAGCCCCAGAAGCTGCCGCTCTTCGAGGTCGAGATGCCCGATGGCAGCAAGCGCGTGTTGGCGCAGGTGCGCCGCATCGGCATCCAGGCGCAGATGGTCGACCCGGCCAATCCGGGCGAGACCATCCGCGTGCCGATCGACAAGCGCACGCCGGTGCGGGAGTTCAAGCTCGCCACCGAGAACTATACCGAGCCGCTGGAGCGCTTCGCCTTCACGCGCTTTCTCTGGAATTCGGTCTTCGTCACGGTGGTCGCGACGATCATCACGCTGATCATCAACTCGATGGCGGCCTATGCGCTGTCGATCTATGAGTTTCGCGGCAAGACGGCGGTGATGCTGATGGTGATCGGCACGCTGATGATCCCGATCACGATCATCCTCGTTCCGGTCTATCTGGTCATCACCAAGCTCGGCCTCGTCAACTCGCTCTGGGCGGTGATCCTGCCCGGCGCGGCGACGCCCACCGGCGTCTTTCTGCTGCGCCAGTACATGCTCACCCTGCCGCGCGACCTGATCGAGGCAGCGCGCATGGACAAGGCCTCGGAGTGGCAGATCTACTGGCGCATCGTCATGCCGCTCGCCATGCCGGCGCTGGCCGTGCTTGCGATCTTCTCGATCATGTGGCGCTGGAACGAGTTCCTCTGGCCGCTCGCCGTGCTGACCAAGACCGAATCCTACACGCTGCAGATCGGCCTCAACGCCTTCCAGGGCGAGTTGCAGACGCAGTGGCACTATCTGCTCGCGATGACCGTGGTGACGCTGCTGCCGGTCGCACTCGTCTTCGTCTTCCTGCAGCGCTTCATCACCACCGGCATCGCCAATACGGGCATGAAATGAGGGAAGTGAGTTCCGCATGGCCGAACTGAAGCTCGCCGCCGTTCGCAAGGCCTATGGCGCGACGACGGTGCTCCATGGCATCGACCTGCATGTCGCCGACGGCGAGTTCGTCGTCTTCGTCGGCCCGTCCGGCTGCGGGAAATCGACCTTGCTGCGCTCGATCGCAGGACTCGAAGAGATCACCGGCGGCACGATCGCCATCGACGGCGCTGACGTCACCGGCTTGCCCGCCTCGGAGCGCGGGCTTGCGATGGTTTTCCAGTCCTATGCGCTCTATCCGCATATGACCGTCTACGCGAACATGGCCTTCGCGCTGGAGAATATGGGCTTCAAGCGCGACGAGATCGACAAGCGCGTCAGGCGCGCGGCCGAGATGCTGCGCCTCACCGACTATCTCGAGCGCAAGCCCAAGGCACTCTCCGGCGGCCAGCGCCAGCGCGTCGCCATCGGCCGGGCCATCGTGCGCGACCCGAAGATCTTCCTCTTCGACGAGCCGCTCTCGAACCTCGACGCCGAATTGCGCGTCGCCACCCGCAAGGAGCTCGCCGGGCTCCATGCCGAGCTTGGCGGCACCATGATCTATGTCACCCACGACCAGGTCGAGGCGATGACGCTGGCCGACCGTATCGTCGTGCTTCACGGCGGCAGGATCGAGCAGGTCGGCACGCCGCTCGAACTCTACAACCGCCCGGACAATCTCTTCGTCGCCGGCTTCATCGGCTCGCCGCACATGAACCTCCTGCCCGGCCGCGTCACCGCTGCCGGCAAGGTCGCGCTGGGCGAAGGTGGTCATGAGGTCGCTTGCGCCACCGGCGATCTCGCGGCTGGATCGAAGATCACGCTGGGCATCCGGCCCGAGCATCTGGCGCTGGCGCCGGAAGGGCAGGGGCTGCCGCTATCCGTCGATCTGGTCGAGCGGCTCGGCGGCGAGAGCTACCTCTACGGCGCGAGTGCGGGCCTGCCCCAGATCACGCTCCGGCTCGACGGCCAGAGCGAGCATGAGCGCGGCCATACGGTGCCGCTCGCCTTCCCGCAGCAGAGCCTGCACCTGTTCGACGAAGCCGGCCGGGCGATCCGACCCTAAGACTCCGAGAGAGATCCCTATGAAAGCCCTCACGCAAGGCCGCTATCTCGGCCGCGATGGCGAAGCCGCCCTGTTCGATGTCGGGCTCGGCCATACGCTCGCCGTGCGTATCCTCGAAGGCGATATCGGCCGCGTGACGCTGAAGCCGCAGGACGGCTACCGGCTCGACCGCGGCTGGTCGATCGCGCCCGGCGGGTTGGAGCCGGCCTATGACGGCCGTCCGCGCGACAGCCTTGCCGGCTTCGCATGCCCGAAGGTGAGTGTCAGCGAGAGCGGCGGCGCGGTCACGTTGTCCGCCGGCGGTCTGACGGCCGAGGTCACGCTCTCGCCCTTCGGCATCGCCTGGCGCCGCGACGGCGAGGACAAGCCCTTCCTGCAGGACCGCACGACGCAGGCCTATCTGGTCTCGCCGCGCACCGGCGCGGTCGCGCATTTCATGGCGCGCGATTACGCGGAGCGTCATTACGGCCTCGGCGACAAGGCCGGCCCGCTCGACCGCACCGGCCGGCGCTTTGCCATCGACGCGGTCGACCCCTGCGGCTTCGACGCGGAATTGTCCGACCCGCTCTACAAGATGCTGCCGTTCTTCATCGTCGACGGGCCGGCTGGCGCGCACGGCATCTTCTACGACAATCTCTCGACCGGCAGCGTCGATCTCGGCTGCACACTCGACAACTACCACGGCCTGTTCCGCTCCTGGAAAGGCGACGACGGCGACCTCGACTATTACGTCATGGCGGGCCCGACCGTGCCGGACGTGGTCAGGCGCTTCTCCTGGCTGACCGGCGGGCAGGCCTTCGCGCCGCTCTGGTCCTTCGGCTTCGGCGTGACCTCGATGGCGATCGCCGACGCGCCCGATGCCGATGCCCGCATCAGCGATTTCATCGGCAAACTGGAGACGCATCGCATCCCCTGCGACAGCTTCCATTTCGGCTCGGGCTACACCCAGATCGGCCATCGCCGCTACGCCTTCAACTGGAACCGCGACAAGTTCCCGGATCCGAAGGCGACGATGCAGCGGCTGAACGATGCCGGCATCTTCACGGTCGCGAACCTTAAGCCCTGCCTGCTCGACGACCATCCGCGCCTGCAGGAGGCGCTCGACGACGGCTTTCTGGTCAAGGACGGCAAGACCGGCGAGCCCGCCGTCGCCCAGTTCTGGGACGGGCTCGGCTTCCACCTCGACTATACCAATCCGAAGGGCCGCGCCTGGTGGCGCAACGGCATCGAGACGGCGCTGCTCGACTACGGCTTCACCACCGTCTGGAACGACAACAACGAATACGAGATCTGGGACGAGGATGCCGTCTGTGACGGCGACGGGACCCCATTCCGACAGGCTTTGGCGCGCCCGGCGCAACCGCTGCTGATGACCAAGCTCTCCTATGAGGCGCAGGCCGATCGCCAGCCCGGCAAGCGGCAATATGCGATCACGCGCGGGGGCTGCGCCGGCATCTCGCGCTACGCCCAGACCTGGTCGGGCGACAACGAGACCGCCTGGAAGACGCTGCGCTACAACCTGACGCAGGGGCTCAACATGAGCCTGTCGGGCATGTTCAGCATCGGCCACGATGTCGGCGGCTTCCATGGCCCGACGCCCGGCCCTGAGCTCTTTGTGCGGTTCAACGAGTTCTGCAGCCTGTGGCCGCGCATGGTCATGAACTCCTGGAACGATGACGGCGTCGTCAACCTGCCCTGGATGTACCCGGAGATGGTGCCGCAGGTTCGCGAGGCGATCTCGCTGCGCTATCGACTGATGCCCTATCTCTACACGCTGATGTGGCGCGCCAGCCGTGACGGCACTCCGGCGATCCGCCCGCTGCTCTGGGATTTCCCGCAGGACGCGATAGCGGCGAAGACCGACGACGCCTTCATGCTGGGCCCGGACGTGCTGGTCGCGCCGGTGCTGGAGGAGGGCGCTCGCGAGCGCAGTGTTTACCTGCCCGCGCATCCGGGTGGTTGGTACGACTGGCACGAGGGCAAGCATTTCGCCGGCGGCGCCTTCGTCACGGTCGCGGCGCCGCTCGGGCGCCTGCCGGTCTTCGTCCGGGCCGGTGCCTTGATCCCGCTCGGCAACCCCGAAGGCATCGACGGCCAGCGCGAGCTTCTCGTCTGCGGCGTCGTCGAGGGCGCCTCCGGCGAGCTTTACGAGGATGATGGCGAGACCAGCGACTGGCGCGGCGCCGGGGCGACAATCATCCGCTTCAACGTGCGCGGCGGCGAGATCGAGATCCATCAGGAAGGCCAGACGGAGCCTCAGTTCGATCGTATCGCGATCCGGCACATCGGCACTGACGGCACCGGTTCCGGCGCCTGAAGCCTTGGGAAATGCCGAGCCCTCCCGCCTGACCTTCGTCAGGCGGGAGGGCGTGTTTTTTTGGCCTGCCCGCAACAGGCCCGCCGGTGGAGCGGAATTTGACGCCTTCCCGGTTTCGGCTAGCCTGTTGCCGAAATGGCTTGCGCGCGTCATGCCGCAGACGTGAGTTCATGCTTGACGACGCACGGCCGAGGTCTGGTCCGTTTGATGTCGGTCAATGGCGGCCCGGCCGCGTGCTGATATCCATCAGGGCAACCCGATTGTCCGCATTCATTTCTGAATAGCATTTGAGGATTTCTCGATCGGGCCGCAGCCGCGCCGAAGACTCCACATTCGCACCGAGTTCCCGCGGCTAACCGGGCCGTTTGATCGCAGGCGGGCATGCCTGCATCAGCGGAGTCGCATCGAAGGAGATGACGGATCATGGCGAAGACGATGAAGGCCGCCGTTGTGCGGATGTTCGGCAAACCGCTGACGATCGAGGAAGTGCCGGTGCCCGAGCCCGGCCCCGGCGCCATTCAGGTCGCGATCCAGGCATCGGGCGTCTGTCATACCGATCTCCATGCGGCCGAAGGCGACTGGCCGGTCAAGCCGAACCCGCCTTTCATTCCGGGACATGAGGGCGTCGGCTACGTCTCGGCCGTTGGCGCAGGCGTAAAGCATGTGAAGGAGGGGGATCGTGTCGGCGTGCCCTGGCTCTACACCGCCTGCGGCCATTGCCGGCACTGCCTCGGCGGCTGGGAGACACTCTGCGAGAGCCAGCAGAACACAGGCTACTCGGTCAATGGTGGGTTCGCCGAATACGTCATCGCCGATCCCAACTATGTCGGCCATCTGCCGGACAATATCTCCTTCACCGAGATCGCGCCGGTGCTCTGCGCGGGCGTCACGGTCTACAAGGGGCTCAAGGTCACCGATACAAAGCCCGGCGACTGGGTCGCGATCTCCGGCATCGGCGGCCTCGGCCATATGGCGGTGCAATACGCCAGGGCGATGGGGCTCAACGTCGCCGCGATCGACGTCGACGACGCCAAGCTCGCCCTCGCGCGGCGCCTCGGCGCCACCGTCACCGTCAATGCGCGCAACGAGGACCCCGGCACCGTGATCCGTCGCGAGACCGGCGGTGGCGCGCAGGGAGTGTTGGTGACCGCGGTGAGCCCCAAGGCTTTCGAGCAGGCGATCGGCGCGGTGGCGCGCGGCGGCACCGTCTCGCTGAACGGCTTGCCGCCCGGCGGCTTCCCGCTCGACATCTTCGGCATGGTGCTCAACGGCATCACCGTGCGCGGGTCGATCGTCGGCACGCGGCTAGACCTGCAGGAATCGCTTGATTTCGCCGCCGGGGGCAAGGTGAAGGCCACGATCGCCACGGCAAGGCTCGAGGAGATCAACGATATCTTCGACCGGATGCACAAGGGCCAGATCGAAGGGCGCATCGTGCTCGACATGACGAGCTGATCGCGGGGACGGCCCGGTCCCGGGCCGAGCGGTCCACGCTTGGCCTGATGCAATCGATAGAACGGCGCAACCCGTCCATGCAGGCGCCGTTTGAGCCCGATCTGACCGCCGACAAGACGAGGTGTCTTGTCGGTCGAATGAGATATATTGCCTGCAAGCAAGAAAAGCGCCAAGCAATCGGCGTCATTTCCGTCGCGAAGACGCCTTTGCGCTAGATCAAGGCCCTGAGGCGGGTGCGTTCTTCGGCAACGAAGACAGTAGACAAGCACGATCATTTCAGCTTCTCTTTTGTCGATCTCAAATCTGGTGGCGGTGCGATTTGTGAACGCCCGCACGCGAAGGGAGGAGAGATGACGACTGAGACCGTAGGGGCGAGCGACCGGAAGACCGCTCCGGAAGTGCCGACGAGACGAGCCGAGCTGTTGGCTTTCCTGACGCTGGCTGTCTTTATCTGGCCGATCGTCGCGGTCGGCGTCGTCGGCGGCTACGGCTTCCTCGTCTGGATGTTTCAGCTCCTTGTCGGTCCGCCCGGACCTCCGCACTGAGGCCAGGCCATGGAACGCACCGCCATTGATCGCGGGCGCCGCAACTTCCTGACCGGCCGGCGCCTCTCATTGCCCGACAGAGTTCGCCCACCGTGGTCCCGCGCCGCGTCGATCGCTGCGGCCTGTACCGGCTGCGGCGCCTGCGTGCCTGCCTGCCCGCAGCACATCATCGCGCTCGACGAATCCGGCCGGGCCGCCCTCGATTTCAGGGGAGGCGAGTGCAGCTTCTGCGGTGCCTGTGCTGAGGCCTGCCCCGAACCGGTCTTCGACCGCGCCATTTCCGCCTTTGAGCATGTGGCCGTGATCGGGCCGGAATGCTTCGCCGGCCGTGGCATCGTCTGCCAGAGCTGCGGGGATGCCTGCCCTGAGGCCGCGATCCGTTTCCGGCCGCGCCTGGGCGGGCCGGCCTTGCCGGAGCTGGCTGCCGATCGCTGCAGCGGCTGCGGCTCCTGCGTCGCGGCCTGTCCCGCCTCGGCCATCGGCGTGAATGCGCGCCCGCCGGAGACTGCCCATGGCTGAACCCTCCCGCCCCCGCTTCCATCATATTTCGAGCGCCGTCGTCTCGGCCTTGCCGGCGCGAGTCGATGAGGTGCTCGCCCGTATCGGCGAGATGCCGGAGACCGAGGTGCACCGCGTCGAGAACGGCAAGATCGTGATCGTCCTGGAAGGCGCGAGCACCGGCGTGATCGGCGACCGGCTGGCCACCATCAGCCTGCTGGACGGCGTGCTTTCGGCCAACATGGTGTTCGAGCAGATCGAAGACCTCGAGACCCTCGACGACCCTGGAGTAGACCCATGACCCTGTCCCGTCGCGAGATGCTGAAGGCGCAGGCGGCCGGCGTCGCCGTGCTCGCCGCCAATATGAGCGTTCCGGCGCAGGCCCAACCGGTCACAGGCGGCGTCGATACCCTGCAGATCCAATGGTCGAAGGCGCCGTGCCGCTTCTGCGGCACCGGCTGCGGCGTCATGGTCGGTGTCAAGGAAGGGCGCGTCATCGCCACCCACGGCGACATGAAGGCCGAGGTCAATCGCGGCCTCAACTGCGTCAAGGGCTATTTCCTCTCCAAGATCATGTATGGCGGCGACCGGCTGACCCAGCCGCTGCTGCGCAAGAAGAACGGCGTCTATGCCAAGGACGGCGAGTTCACGCCGGTTTCCTGGGAGGAGGCCTTCGACACCATGGCCGCCAAGGCCAAGGAGACGCTCAAGGCCAAGGGGCCGACCGCGCTCGGCATGTTCGGTTCCGGCCAGTGGACGATCTGGGAGGGTTATGCCGCGACCAAGCTGATGCGGGCCGGCTTCCGCTCCAACAACCTCGATCCCAACGCCCGCCACTGCATGGCATCTGCCGCCTACGCGTTCATGCGCACCTTCGGCATGGACGAGCCGATGGGGGTCTATGACGACATCGAGGCGACCGACGCCTTCGTGCTCTGGGGCTCGAACATGGCGGAGATGCACCCGATCCTGTGGACGCGGGTGACCGATCGCCGCCTCGGCCAGCCGCATGTCAAGGTCGCGGTGCTCTCGACCTATACCCACCGCAGCTCGGACCTCGCCGACATTCCGATCGTCTTCAAGCCGGGCACGGATCTGGCGATCCTGAACTACATCGCCAACCACATCATCTCGACCGGGCGGGTGAACAAGGACTTCGTCGGTAAGCACACCACCTTCGTGAAGGCTGCGACCGAGATCGGTTATGGCTTGCGCCCCGACGACCCGCGTGAGGTCAAGGCGAGGAAGGCGGCAGACGTGGCCGCGACGTCGCCGATCGACTTCGAGGCCTATGCCGCCTTCGTGAAGGACTACACGCTGGAGAAGGTCTCGGCCCTGACCGGCGTCGAGCCCGGCTTTCTGCAGCAACTGGCCGAGCTCTATGCCGATCCCAAGCGTAAGGTCGTCTCGTTCTGGACCATGGGCTTCAACCAGCATGTGCGCGGCGTCTGGGCGAACCAGCTCGTCTACAACCTGCATCTGCTGACCGGGAAGATCTCCGAGCCCGGCAACAGCCCGTTCTCGCTCACCGGCCAGCCCTCGGCCTGCGGCACGGCGCGCGAGGTCGGCACCTTCGCCCATCGCCTGCCGGCGGACATGACGGTGGTCAATCCCGAGCATCGCAAGCATGCCGAGGAAATCTGGCGGGTGCCGGCCGGAACCATTCCGGAAAAGCCCGGCTACCACGCGGTCGAGCAGGACCGCATGCTGAAGGACGGCAAGCTCAATTTCTATTGGATTCAGGTCAACAACAACCTGCAGGCGGCGCCGAACAGCAGCAACGAAACCTTCGTCGGCTACCGCAACCCCGAAAACTTCATCGTGGTGTCAGACGCCTATCCGACTGTAACCGGCATGGCCGCCGACCTGATCCTGCCGACCGCGATGTGGGTCGAGAAGGAGGGGGCTTACGGCAACGCCGAACGGCGGACGCATTTCTGGCATCAGCTCGTCAAGGCGCCCGGCGACGCCCGCTCCGATCTCTGGCAATTGATGGAGTTCTCGAAGCGCTTCACCACTGACGAGGTCTGGCCGGCGGAACTGCTCGACGCCAACCCCAACTTCCGCGGCAAGACGCTGTTCGACGTGCTCTACCGCAATGGAAATGTGGACCGCTACGCAGCGGAAGAGATCGATCCGGCCTATGACAACGTCGAGGCCAGGCATTTCGGCTTCTACGTCCAGAAGGGCCTGTTCGAGGAATACGCCACCTTCGGCCGCGGCCATGGCCATGACCTCGCACCCTTCGATACCTATCATCAGGTACGCGGGCTGCGCTGGCCGGTCGTCGACGGCAAGGAAACGCTCTGGCGCTACCGCGAGGGGAGCGATCCCTACGTGACACCCGGCAAGGGCGTCGAGTTCTACGGCAACAAGGACGGGAAGGCCCGCATCATCGCGGCGCCCTACGAGCCGCCGGCGGAATCGCCTGATGGCGAGTACGATCTCTGGCTGGTCACCGGCCGCGTGCTGGAGCACTGGCACTCCGGCTCGATGACCATGCGCGTGCCGGAGCTCTTCAAGGCCTTCCCGGGCGCGCGCTGCTTCATGCACCCCGAAGACGCCCGCAAGCGCGGGCTCAACCAGGGCGCCGAGATCACGGTGATCTCGCGCCGGGGCGAGATGCGCACCCGCGTCGAGACACGCGGGCGCAACCGCATGCCGCCAGGCGTGGTCTTCGTGCCCTGGTTCGACGCCAGCCAGCTCATCAACAAGACGACGCTCGACGCCACCGATCCCATCTCCAAGCAGACGGATTTCAAGAAATGCGCGGTCAAGATCGTTCCGGTCTCGGGCTGATGCGCTCGCGGACACTTCTCGGGGCCGCCATGGCGGCGTGCCTCGTCCTCGCCTTCGGCGCCGCCTCCTCGCAGGAGGGCGGTCCGATCAAGATCATCCCGCGCCTCACCGGCGTCGTCCCGCAGCTCTCGCTGCAGCCGATTCCGCCGCTCGACCGGCCGATCGTCGACGATATCCGGCGCATGCGGAACTGGCCGGAGCAGCCGCCGGTGATCCCCCATGCCATCGACGGCTACCAGCTCACCCTCCACACGAACCGCTGCATGGAGTGTCACAAGCGCGAGTTCACCGAGGGGTCGGGCGCGCCGATGATCAGCGTCACCCATTTCCAGGATCGCGACGGCCAGGTGCTCTCGGACGTGACGCCGCGGCGCTATTTCTGCACCGCCTGCCATGTCCAGCAGACCGATGCCCGCCCGCTGGTGCCAAACCTGTTCCAGGACGCGAACGCCATTGGCGGCAAGCGGTAACGAGGCGCCGACATGGGAAAGCTCAAGACGCTGTTCCTTCGCCTGCGGGGCTGGGTCGTCTGGTTCTGGCACATCGTCAGCCGGCCGAGCGCCTATCTGCCGCTCGGCTTCCTGACCCTCGGCGGCTTTGTCGGCGGCGTGCTGTTCTGGGGCGGCTTCAACACCGCGCTGGAGATCACCAACACCGAGAAGTTCTGCACCTCCTGTCACGAGATGCGCGACAACGTCTATCAGGAGCTGCAGTCGACGGTGCATTTCTCGAACCGCTCGGGTGTGCGCGCGACCTGCCCGGACTGCCATGTGCCGCATAACTGGACGGACAAGATCGCTCGCAAGATGCAGGCCTCCAAGGAGGTCTGGGGCAAGATCTTCGGCACGATCTCGACGCGCGAGAAGTTCCTCAATCACCGGCTCGAGCTCGCCAAGCACGAATGGGCGCGGCTCAAGGCGAACGACTCGCTCGAATGCCGCAACTGCCATTCCTCGGTCGCGATGGACTTCACCAAGCAGACGCGCCGGGCGGCCGAGATCCACAGCCGCTTCCTGATCACCGGCGAGAAGACCTGCATCGACTGCCACAAGGGCATCGCCCATCTGCTGCCGGATATGACCGGCATCGAGCCGGGCTGGAAGGACGCGCCGGAGCTGCAGGGCAAGGGCAGCGCCTCCTGGCACGGGCCTGAACGGGCCGTGCGGACCTATCTGGCGGAGATCGAAAAGCACTGAGCCGAGCGGCGCCTTCGCGGCTGCCCGCAGCGGTCGTGGCGGCGGTCGTGCATGTGTTCGTCCCGCGCAGTGCAGATCACCATGGCGGCGAAGGCCGCCATGGCAAGGACGCGAAAACCGCGCCGGGCGCGGCACGGTCTCATCCGCCGATGGCAACCTTGATCCCGCCGAAGGCGCCGAAGCCGGGAACCAGGAAGCCGACGGGGTTCTCCCAGCGCTTGTCGAAGAGGTTGTCGATCCGCCCGAACACGGCAACCTTGTCGGTCGGCGTCCATGTCGTGGTCGCGCTCGCCTTGTGGCGCGGCCGGTGCAGCAGTTCCTGCCGCGCGATCTCGTCCTTGGCGAGGGTGAAGGTGTAGTCGGCCCAGATGCGGAACTGCGGCGACACCTCCGGCGCGGGGGCAAAACTCCGCCCGCACCGCTCTCCCTTTTGATCCCGTGAGGGAACCGTCGCAGCGAGGATCAGGGCGGAAAACTGGCGCGGTCAAACCGGGTTGGCACGCTGCGGCGACAGCAGGCCATCATCTGCTACAGTCGCCGGCGAGGCGGGATGGGCGCCAGCCGACGTTCCGGCCAACGGTGCGCATCATTGGCTTGCCTTCCCGGGGAGGGGCGGAGGCACCGGGGTCTCACGGATGCAGCCGCATCGTTGGTCGCCGGATTGTCGCAAGACTCGCTCAGTGTCGTAAGTTCACGCCAGCGGAGACGGCATGGATTATTTCAGGCGCTTCACCTTTCTGTTCGCGACGCCGAACTTCGATGCCGAGGATCTCGAAGGGATCCGCTTCAACCAGATCATCGAGGAGATCGAGCGATCGGGCTTCGAGGTCGTCAAGGCGCGCAAGCTCGAAGATGCCGAGATCGCGGTCCAGACCGATGCCGCCATCGGCTGCATGGTGGTCGATTGGGGCAAGAAGGGCCTCGAGGGCAAGACCGCGGCGCTGATCAATCTGATGCGCCGCCGCGGCCTCGACTTTCCGATCATCCTGCTCATCCGCCGCAAGCGCTTCGAGGATGTGCCGGTCGAGGTGCTCGATTTCATCGACGGCTACATCTTCCTCTCGGAGGAGACCCCGCCCTTCATCGCCAAGAGCCTGATCAGCCGCCTGAAGCAATATGCCGAGACGCTGAAGACGCCGTTCTTCGGCGCGCTCGTCGACTATGCCGAGGAAGGCAACCATCTCTGGACCTGCCCCGGGCATAATGGCGGCGTCTTCTACAGCCGCAGCCCGATCGGTCGCGTCTTCATGGAGCATCTCGGCGAAGCTGTGTTCCGCGACGACCTCGACAATTCGGTGCTCGATCTCGGCGACCTCCTGACCCATGAGGGCCCGGCCCTGAAGGCGCAGAAGGAAGCGGCGCAGATTTTCGGGGCGGAGAAGACCTATTTCGTCCTGAACGGCACCTCGACCTCCAACAAGGTTGCGCTCGCCGCGCTGGTCTCGGACGGCGACCTCGTGCTGTTCGACCGCAACAACCACAAGGCGGCCCATCATGGCGCGCTGCTGATCGCCGGTGGCATTCCGGTCTACATCCCGACCGCGCGCAATGCCTGGGGGCTGATCGGCCCGATGCTCTGGGAGAGCTTCGACGAGAACGCGCTGCGCGAGCGCATCCGCACCAATCCGCTGGTCAAGGACCCCGACACCTGGAAGAGACCGCGCCCGTTCCGCGTCGCCGTGGTCGAGCAGTGCACCTATGACGGCACGATCCACAGCGCGCAGATGATCCTCGATCGGATCGGCCATCTCTGCGATTACATCCTCTTCGACGAAGCCTGGGCCGGCTTCATGAAATTCCATCCGCTTTATGCCGGGCGCTTCGCCATGGGCCTGTCCGGCCTCGGCCCGGACTCGCCCGGCATCATCGCGACCCAGTCGACGCACAAGCAGCTCGCGAGTTTCAGCCAGGCTTCCCAGATCCACATGAAGGATCGGCACATCAGGGGCCAGAGGCGGCGCGTCGAGCACCGCCGCTTCAACGAGAGCTTCATGCAATATGCCTCGACGTCACCCTTCTACCCGCTCTTCGCCTCGCTCGACGTCGGCGCGCAGATGATGAAGGGCCGTTCCGGCGAGGTGCTCTGGGACGATACGATCCGGCTCGGCATCGAGCTCCGCAAGAAGATCCGAGCCGTGCGGCGCGAATTCGAGGAGAAGGAAATCCGGCCCGAGCGGCGCTGGTTCTTCGAGCCCTTCGTGCCGGACCGGGTCCGCATCGCCGACGCCTCGCGCGAGGGCGCCGTGCATGACGTCGCCTGGGAAATGGTCGCGACCGATCAGCTCGCGAGCAATCCGGCTTATTGGGAGCTCGCGCCGGATGCGAGCTGGCACGGCTTCACGCAGATGGAGCCGGGCTTCGCGATGACCGACCCCAACAAGCTGACCCTGTTGACGCCCGGCTTCGACCGCGAGACGGGGGCCTATGCCGAGCACGGCATTCCAGCACCGGTCGTCGCGCAGTTCCTGCGCGAGAACCGGATCGTCGCGGAGAAGAATGACCTCAATTCGCTGCTCTTCCTGCTGACGCCCGGCGTCGAAGCCAGCAAGGCCGGCACGCTGATCAGCGGTCTCGTCGCCTTCAAGAAGCTGCACGACGACAATGCCCTGCTGGAAGACGCGATCCCCGAATTCTATCGGCGCCGCGCGAGCCGCTATGGCGGCGTGCGGCTGCGCGACCTGTGCGGCGAGATGCACCGCTTCTTCCGGGATCATGACGTCAGCGGGCTGCAGAACCGGCAGTTCTCGCCCGAACACCTGCCTGAGATGGCGCTGTCGCCGCATGACGCGGCACGCTGCCTCGTGCGCAACGAAGTCGACTATCTGCCGATCGACGCCATCGAGGGGCGCATCGCGGTGACGCCCTTCGTCGTCTACCCACCCGGGATTGCCACCATCGTGCCGGGCGAGCGGCTGACCGGGCGAGCCAAGCCCATGGTCGACTATCTCAAGATGTTCGAGGCCTGCTTCAACGCTTTCCCGGGCTTCGAGGTCGAAATCCAGGGCGTCTATCGCGAGATCGACTCGGCCGGGCGGGTGCGGCTCTACACCTATGTCGTCAGCGAGCAGGCGCAGGGCTGAAGGCATCGACGACTCATGGAGAGCCAACCGTCGATTATCATCCGCCCTTCTCGCGACGACGATGTCGAGCCCATGCTGGCGATCTACCGCCGGCATATCCGCCGCGGCATCGAGGCCGGTGTCGAGGACGCCGGCACGCCGCAGCCGGATGATCTGCGCGACCGGCGCAAGAACCTCCGCAATCGGCGGCTGCCGCATCTGGTCGCGACACGCGCCGGGGAGGTGGTGGGCTATGCCTATGTCGTCCAGTTCCGCAAGCGGCCGGCTTATCGCTTCACCGTCAAGCATTCGATCTACGTCCACCACGAACATCTCGGCCACGGCATTGGCCGGCTGCTGATCCAGGCCTTGATCGATGCCTGTGCGGCGGCGGGCTTTCGCCAGATGATCGGCTACATCGACGCGGAAAACGTTGCGTCGTTGGCGTTGCACGAGCGCTTCGGTTTCGCCCGAGTGGGCCTGCTGCCGGGGGTCGCTTATCGCTATGGTCGGTGGTCCGACAGTGTCCTGGTTCAAAGGTCGCTCGGTGCGGGCGCCACGCAGCCTGTCCTGTCGGGCTGAGCCTGGCGCCCGGTACTGGCATTATCGCCTAAGCCGCCGGAGGCAACGAACGCGATCACCGACATTTGGCAGGCCAGCCCGGAACGTCCGCCTTGGCACGGCGCTGCCGAGCCGCGTGCTGCGTGGCTCCAGTGCGTTCTTATGCGATAGGTCACAGGTGGCTCGCCGCAGCAGCGAGCATCCTGGACGCGGATTGCGGTTCCCGGGAAAATCGAGGCAAGAAGACGATACGCTGCATCGTCAGATCGCCGCGATCGCGAACTTTGAGGATCTGGCGGACAACCGGGCAATCTGGATGGTCACACGCGCAGAGCTCGTATCACGGCTGGAACAGGCGTTCCTGGACCATGGCTACGCGCATCTGACGATGATCACCATCGCGGACATCGTCGATGTCACGCGGCGCACGCTGTATAACTATTTCAGCAGCAAGGAAGAAGCGTTTCGATTTCTGATCGAGCATGCCAATGCGAATGCCGTCGCGGCCGGCATGGCGGCAGGGCGCGCTGCACTCGCGGAAGGGCAGGGGGCAGTCGAGATTCTCGCATCCCTTCTCGACGTTCGCGACGGCAACACCCGTCGCCGGCTGGCTAGATCGCCCCATGCGATCGAGATCAATGATCAGGCATTTCGACGCTGCCGAGACATCATGGTCGGTTCCGCCGTTGCCTTTCAGGCCGAGTTGGCTGCGTTAATCGTGGAGCTCGAGCAGCAAGGCATTCCGCGTCAGGAGCGGCGTGAGTCCCGAAGACCTCGCACAACTGCTGGCCGACGGCGCGCGTGGCACCAATCAAAGCCTGCCGCCGATCGCTCCGGACCAACTGCATTTGCGTTACCGGGGCATGGTCCAGGCATGAGTTTGTCGAGGCATCGCTGGCCCCTCGACGCTGTGGGCGCTGACCGAGTGGTACGCCTTGCACCTTGCGGCGCTCGATGCGCTCGACGGCGGCGGCCGTGTCGAGCGCCTGCGACGGGCCGACCTGATGCGGCTCGCGGAGATGGAGCCGCTGGTCGCCGATGGCCTGCTAGCCTGCGAACTGCTCCGCGTCCCAGCACCAATCTGTCTTCGCTTCGGTGGATGACGGCGGCAGCTTGATGGATCGACTCATGGTCGGCTGAGCGTCGATGCCGCATCCACCGAGGAGCGGGCGATGACGAACGTGACCTCGGTCTCCGTGCTGGCCCGGCCGCTCAATCTGTCGCGGACCCATACGGGAAGGACGCTGGCGGCGGCCGCTGCGCTCGGCGGATTGGGCTGGAGCGGCGCGCGCGGGCGCTCCCCGATCTGGCTTTCAAGGAGCTTTCGCGCGCAGTACGCGCAGGTTCAGGCTGCGAAGCTCGCGATCATCGGCGCGGCATTCGACGCAGTCGAGGGAGTGCCTGATCCCAATCACGCCGCCGGCCACTATGATGGTGCCGGATATGGTTCGCGGCCACTGGAGCGAACCGGCATGCTGAAGAAATTGGAAGAGGCTGCCCCTTCTCCGGGGAGGCCTTCGGAGACCACGATTGCCGCTCGTCTCGACGCGCTGCCATTCTGTCGGCTCAGACTGGCGATCTTCGCCGTTGCCACGCTATGGCCGATCAGCCGTGCCGCTCGGTCCGTCGCTGCCGATTGTGAACATGCCGCCTGTCAGACCGCCGACACCCCCTGGTGCGAATGTCCGCTTCTGAGCGAGGCATAAGAGTCCGCTCCTGGCGCAGCCTAGACGCGGCCCGTGGAAACAATGAGCTTGGCTCCGGGCTGAATGATTGAGCCTCAGAGCCCGAACAGCCTCTCGAAGAAGTTCTTCTGGCGCTTGGCGCGCTGCCGCGGTTGGCCGCTGCCGTTTTCGCCTGCATTGGCGTAGCGCGGATCCCGTCCGGCGCCGGCCACGCCCGCCAGGGCGACCGGCTTCTGGTCCTTGAGGGCGATCTTCATGAAATTGTGCCAGATGTCGGTCGGCAGGTTGCCGCCGGACACGCCATTGGTGGGCGTGCTGTCATCGTTTCCCAGCCATACGCCGGCAACCAGATTGCCGGTGTAACCCACGAACCAGGCGTCCTTGTAGTCGTTGGTGGTGCCGGTCTTGCCAGCCATCGGCCAGCCGGGCATCCGCGCCCTTTGGGCCGTGCCGATGACGAAGATGTTGTGCATCATCTCGTTCATCATGGCATCGGTGCTTGGATCGATGACTTGCTCCAGATCGCCCGAAGCCGGGCGGCTGAAGACGAGCTTGCCATCCGCGGTCTTCACCTCGGTGATCACGTAGGGCACGGCCGCGAGGCCCCCGTTGGCGAAGGTGGCATAGGCGCCGACGAGCTCGAGCGGCGTGACCTCGGAGGTGCCGAGCGCGATCGAGGGGGCGGCCTGGAGCGGCGAGGTGATGCCGAGGCGCTGCGCCGTTTGCACGACCGCGTTGGGACCGACCTCCATATTGAGCTTCACCGCCACTGTGTTGAGGGAGAGCGCGAGAGCCCTGCGCAGGGTGATCGGCCCACGATAGCCCCGGTCATAATTCTCCGGCTTCCAGCCGTTGATGTTGACCGGTGAATCCGTCCGCACGGTGTCGGGGCGAAGCCCCCGTTCAAGGGCCGTCAGATAGACAAAGGGCTTGAAGGACGAGCCCGGCTGGCGGCGGGCGGAGGTCGCCCTGTTGAACTGGCTCGCCTCGTAGTCGCGGCCACCCACGAGCGCTGTCACGGCCCCGTCCGGCCGCATCGCCACGAAGGCGCCCTGGCTCACATTGGACTTCTGGCCCTTCGCGTTGAGCTCGTCCACCAGCACCCGCTCGGCCGCCGCCTGCAGGGATGGCTCGAGGGTGGTCGAGACCACGACGTCGGAGTCGATGGTGCCGACGACGGCGTCGAGCACGTCCATCACGTAGTCAGCGGCATAATTGGCCGAGCCGGCTCCTTTTGGAGGCATGAGCTCGGCCGGTGCATCGAGAGCCGTCCGGGCCATGTCGGGCGTGATGAAGCCGAGCTCCTTCATCGCCGCGATCACGCGTTCGGCGCGGGCCCGAGCTGCCTCGCGGTTGCGGCTCGGGGCCAGGCGCGACGGCGACTGGACGAGGCCAGCGAGCATGGCGGCTTCCGGCAGCGAGACGTTGCGGGCCGACTTGCCGTAATAGCGCTGGGCCGCGGCCTCGACACCATAGGCACCGGCGCCGAAATAGACCCGGTTGAGATAGAGTTCCAGAATCTGGTCCTTGCTGTAGCTACGCTCCAGCCAGAGCGACAGGATCGCTTCCTGGATCTTGCGCGAGACCGTGCGCTCCTGGGTCAGGAACAGGTTCTTCGCGAGCTGCTGGGTAAGCGTCGAGCCGCCCTGGAGGCCGCCGTCATGGGTCAGGTTGCGGTGGGCCGCACGGACGAGGCCCATCAGGTCGATGCCCCAATGGTCGTAGAAGCGCCGGTCCTCGATGGCGACGAAAGCCTGGGGCAGGGAGGGCGGCAGCTCCCCGAGGGAGACCTCGCGGCCGCCCGTCTCGCCGCGATTGGCCAGAAACGAGCCGTCATGCGCCAGGATGGCGATGTTCGGGGGCCTTTTCGGCACCGTGAGCTGACTGAGCGGAGGGAGCTGCAAGGCGTAGTAGGCGACGACGCCGCAAAGGCCGATCAGGCCAGCCAGACAGAGCGCGAGCCCGGCATATGCCAGCCTTCTCAGGAGCGAGCCGGCCCCCGCAGGCCGGGCCGCTCCGGGTTGGCGAGACGCGTCATCGCTGGTTTCAGAGGCCGGCCCGTGAGCCGCGGCCCCACCCTCGCGATCCTCGGAGGCGGGGCGAGAAACGAGCTCCTGAGGTCGCCAGCGCGTCGACAGCGGGCTCGCGCCGGTCACCTTCGTTCGCCACCTGTGGTCAGCCCCCATTCCGTGCAGCCGGTGCAATCGGGTGCTTCTGGCATCGGCTCTTGGCACAACTAAGACCAGGGGCGGACATGCATGTCAGGCTGGAGATCGGGAGGGCGACGGCGCTCCATCCTCGAAAGGGGGCCGCCGGCTCATCCGCGCCCCGGAGCGAAACTCAGCGCATGTTCCACAGCACGGATCGCTCCTGCCGGCCATCTCCTCGAGCTCGCCGGTCAGTGACGCCAGCGACGGAGCGAAAGTCACGACCAGGCCGATGCGGTCGCCTGCTGCCAACGCCTCCGTGAAGGCGGATTCATTGAGCCGCAACGCGGGAATCGGCAGCGCGCTCGACCGCATCGATTGCCGGGCCGAAAGCCGAGCAGGTGAACAGTATCGCCTTGGCCGGCCCGGCCGTGCCCTCGGTCGCAGCGGCATAGCGTCCGAGCGTCAGGAAGCGCTCGGTCATCGCCTCGTCTAGACTGCCGCGCGCTGCGAGATCGGTCGCGAGCGAGGTATCGAGCAGGTCGAAGATTTTCGCTTTTGGCCAGTGCGCAGCGAAGGCGGCCCGCGCCGGCAGCACGGATTCCTCGAGCGCATGCAGGAGCGCGATGCGCGGGGCGGCTTCGATCGTTTCGACTATGGCAGATCCTGTCAGTCGCTGACCAGCGTGCGCGCCTTCAGGAGGGCGAGCAATCCTTCGTCGCGGCGCAACTCCAATTCGGCGATGGAGCGATCGCCTGCCTCTTCCGCGACGCCCGCGACGATCTTCGCCTGAACATCCGCGTCGAGCGACGGATTGCCGAGCGATTGCCAGCGCCGGACCTGGCTCGGCCCGAGATGGGCGAGGTAGCCGGCGATGCCGCCTTCGCCGCCGCCGAGGTGATAGGTCATATGCGGCCCCATCAGGGCCCAGCGCAAACCGGGCCCATTGCAGAGCGCCGCATCGATGTCGGCGACGCTGGCGACGCCCTGCTCGACCAGATGCACGGCCTCGCGATAGAGCGCCGAGGCCAGCCGGTTGGCGATATGGCCCGGCATTTCCCGGTTGAGCACGACAGGGCGTCGGCCGAGCGCGCGATAGAAGTTCGTCGCGCCGGCGACCACCTCGGGATCGGCCCCGACGATCTCGACCAGCGGCACGAGATGCGGCGGGTTGAACGGGTGCGCCACGACGATCCGCTCCGGCCGGGCGCAATCGGCGACGATGGCGCTGCGGACCAATGCCGAGGTTGAACTGGCAATGATCGCTCCGGGCGGAAGCAAGGCGTCGATCTCGGCGAGGAGCTTGCGCTTTACTGCCTCGTTCTCCGGCCCGTTCTCCTGGACAAAGCTGGCGCCCTTCAGCGCCATCGCAAGGTCGGTGGAGAAGCTGACGGAGCCGCTTCCAGTCAATCCCAACTCGGTCAGCTGCGCCCGCGCCCGCTCGATATAGGACAGGAAGCGTGCCTCGGCCTCGGGATTGGGGTCATAGGCCGAGATCGTCACGCCATAGGCGCTGGCGAGCGCCGCCCAACTGGCGCCGATCATGCCGGCGCCGACGATGGCGAAGTGCTGGACGGTGTCGCTCATGAGCTTTGGTTCCGGACTGTCATTCGGCCTTGATGCCGCTCGTCTTGATCAGATCGCCCCATTTCGCGATCTCGCTGTCGATCAACCTGGAGGCCTCCGCAGGCGTGCTGGGCTTCGGATCGACGCCCTGCAGCGCCAGCGCCTCCTTCAGCTTCTGGCTCTTGAGCGCCTTGTTGAGCTCAGTGTTGAGCTTGTCCAGGATCGGCTGCGGCGTGCCGGTCGGCGCGAGCAAGCCGAACCAGGATGAGACCTCGAAGCCTTCTAGCCCCTGTGAGATCGCGGTCGGCACATTCGGCATGAAAGGCGAGTTCTCGTGGCCTGTGGTCGCGATCGCCTTCAGCGAACCGGCATTCACATGCTGCAGCACCGCGGGAATTGTGTCTAACATGATCTTGACCTGCCCCGCGACCATGTCGGTCATGGCCGGCCCGGAGCCGCGATATGGCACCACTGGCATCTTCGTGCCGGCCTTGAGGTTGAACAGCTCGCCTGAGAGATGCTGCGGCGAACCCTGTCCCGAGGAGGCGTAGGAATAGCCGTCCGGACTGGCCTTGATCAACGCGATCAGCTCCGGGACCGTCTTGGCGGGAACCGACGGATGGACGACGAGCGCCAGCCCGACATTGCCGGCCAGGCCGACCGGAACGAGGTCCTTCCTGAGGTCGAAGCCGGGCTTCGCCTGCAGGCTCATATTGATCGAGTGGCTGGTGAGGGCGCCCAGCAGCAGGGTGTAGCCATCCGGCTGGGCGCGCGCGACCGCGACCGCGCCGACGCTGCCGCCGGCACCTGCGCGGTTCTCCACAACGAGGCGCTGGCCTAGGGTGTTCGACATTTCCTCGGCGACGACGCGTCCGATGATGTCCGTCGCGCCGCCGGGCGCATAGGGGACGACTAGCATGATCGGCTTCTGCGGATAGCTCTGGGCGAAAGTCGCGGCGGGGAAGGCCAGCGAAAAGCTGGCGAGCGCGCCGATCAGGTGGCGACGGTCGAACATGGGATTTCCTCCTGGAATGGGCATGCGGACTGGTTGGTTCCAGCCTCGGCGGGACGTGTTGGGCGTGGTGTGACCGATCAGCAGAAGTCGAAGTCGCAGCCTTCGTCGGCCTGCAGCACCGTCGTGAGATAGAGGTGGCGGTAGCCGCGGGATTCCTCCGCCAGATGTGCCGGCGGCCGCCATTCGCTCTTTCGGCGTTCCCGCTCGGCATCGTCGACGAGCAGCGCGATCTCGCGGGCCTCGACATCGAGCCGGATCATGTCGCCGTCGCGGACAAGCCCGAGCGGGCCACCGACGGCCGATTCCGGCGTGATGTGCAGCACGATCGTGCCGAAGGCGGTGCCGCTCATGCGGGCATCCGAGATGCGGACCATGTCCTTGACGCCGGCCTGAGCCAGCTTCTTGGGGATCGGGATATAGCCTGCCTCCGGCATGCCGGGTGCGCCCTTTGGACCGGCATTGGTCAGCACGAGGACGTCGTCCGCCTTCACATCGAGGTCCGGATCGTCCATGCGCCGGACCATATCCTCGACCGAGGCGAAGACGACCGCGCGACCGGTATGCTTGAGCAGAGCAGGCGAGGCGGCCGAGTGCTTGATCACGGCTCCGCCGGGCGCGAGGTTGCCGCGCAACACCGCCATGCCCCCGGTCGGCTTCACCGGGCACGCGGCGGTGCGGATTATGCTTTGGTTGGGCACGTCCTCGGCTGCGTCGGCGACCTCTCCGATGGTGCGGCCGTCGATGGTCGGGGCCGAACGGTCGAGATGGTCACCAAGCTCCTTCATCAGCTTGGGCACGCCGCCGGCCCAATGGAAATGCTCCATGTAGTGGTCGCCTGAAGGCTTGAGGTCGATCAGCACCGGCACCTTGCGGCCGATCGCATCGAACTCCGCGAGATCGATCGAAAGACCGGCCCGGCGCGCGATCGCAGCCAGATGCACGAGACCGTTGGTCGAACCGCCGATGGCCTGCAGGACTGTCAATGCATTTCGGAAGGCGGTTTCGGTCAGGATCTCGCTCGGCTTCGGCCCGCCCTTGGCGAGCCTGACCGCCTCGCGCCCGCTCGCCTCGGCGGCGCGGATGCGGTCGGCATGGGTGGCGGGGATCGTGCCGGAACCGGGCAGGGCGATGCCGAGCGCCTCGACGAGGCAGCCCATCGTGCTGGCCGTACCCATCACCATGCAGGTGCCCTGCGTCGGCGCGAGACGGCCGCTCAGCACTTCGATCTCGGCCGCGTCTATCTGCCCCGCCCGATGCTGGCCCCAGAGCCGCCGGCAATCGGTGCAGGCGCCAAGGATCTCGCCCTTGTGATGGCCGACGAGCATCGGACCCGTGATGAGCTGGATCGCGGGGATATCGGCGCTGACGGCACCCATGAGCTGAGCCGGCACAGTCTTGTCGCAGCCCCCGATCAGCACGACGGAATCGCAGGGCTGGGCCCGGATCATCTCCTCGGTGTCGATGGCCATGAGATTGCGCAGGAACATCGAGGTCGGGTTCGCGAAGGATTCGTGGATGGAGATCGTCGGGAACTCCATCGGCAGGCCACCAGCCAGCATGACGCCGCGCTTCACCGCTTCGATCAGCCGCGGCACGTTGCCATGGCAGGGATTGAAGTCGCTGAAGGTGTTGGTGATGCCGATGATGGGCCGGTCGAGCGCATCATCCGAGAATCCTGCCGCCTTGATGAAGGCCTTGCGCAGGAACAGCGAGAAGCCGGGGTCGCCATAGGTCGCGAGATTGCGGCGCATGCCGCGTTCAGCCGGCCGTGAGGATGAAGTATCGTCGTCGCGCTTCGTCATGGCGTTATGCGAAGCAGGTTGTTGCCATGATTGTCAACAATTGTGTTGAGGGGTTATAATCTGGCATGCGGACGACCACGTTGAAGCTTCAGACGACCGATCGCGTTCGTGGCATTGCCGCGACGCTGGAAGAGGAGATCGTGCTCGGCTGGCTGATGCCCCGCGAGCGGTTGGTCGAGGAAGACCTGGCAGAGCGCCTCGATGTGAAGCGCCATGTCGTGCGCGAGGCTTTGGCCGAGCTCGAGCGTGTAGGACTCGTCGAGCGCGTGCCGAATCGCGGCGCCTTCGTGAAACTGCTCGAGCCGCTGGAGGTACGGCAGATCTATTCGGTGCGAGAGGCGCTGGAGACGCTCGCTGCCGAACAGATTCCATTCCCTGCACCGGACCGGCTACTGACACAGCTGCAACAAATTCAGGATGCTCACAGTGCAGCCGTCTCCTCCGGCGACGCTCGCGCTGCTTTCCGCGCCAACATGATCTTCCACGAAGCCCTCTTCGCCGCTTGCGGCAATCCCCATCTCGTCGAACTGATCCAGGCCATGGCTCAGAAGGTCCATGGCGCGCGTTCGATCACTGCTGCGAGCGCGGAGTATCTGGCGCTCGCTCGCGATGAGCATCTCGGAATGATCGAAGCTATCAAGGCCGGAGATCGGGCTGGTTTGGTCGCGCTTTGCCGCAAGCACCTCGGACCGTCGCGAGATGCCTATATCGCAGCAGTTGAGCCGCGTTTCGCGCGCTCAAATGCGCTCAAAGAGGGCCGCCCCATAACTGCCACCCGGAAATAGTCAGGATCTGCCGCCGGAAACCGGTTGTAGCACGACGCTTCGACTGCCCAAGATCAATGGCTCCGTCAGGGCCGACATTGTTCGGGCCGGTGTGCAGACTGGCAACTGGCGCGCCCTGGGTGCAATCGCTTATCGTACCAGACTGAGTTGGCCGGGCGCTTGCCTTTTGCGCGCCTGCAAGGGTGGCGTTCAGCGTCGGACTTGGCGATGCGATCAGGCGGGACCGTGCCAGAAGCGGACCTTTGCGCCGACTTGGAAAGCGGAAATTCGGATCCAGACAGTGGCACGGCTGAACTGACCGATTGCGGGCAAAAGCGCGATGTTCAGCTGTGGTATGTGTCAGGCGGGAAAACACCGGCCTTTCGCGGCGTGGCGGTGGGCCGCTCGATCGAGAGTGTCACTTCCGGCGCCTCATGCCCGATGTGCAGATCGATCAAGCTCGCATTCAATGCTCTGTCGGTGGCGGTTTGACGGAAGTTGAAGCGCAGATAATCGTTCCAGGTGGGCGTGCGGAACGTCTCAGTCCAGACGGCGGTGTCGTGCAGGTTGCGCGTCAGGATCCACCGACGCGCCCCGTTGCGACCTTGGGCCCGGCGGCGCTGCAGCATCAAGGCGAGAAAGGGCTCTACCTGATCGGCGGCGATCCGATATTCGATCTTGATCGCGATCGGCCCGCTGCGCGGCTTCAGGTCTAGGCTGATCACGGGCGCCTCGAAGTGATCGGGCGTCGAAACATCAGCGTCCTTGCGTTGATGGATGGGCAGGATCAAGCCGAGGATGGCGACGCCAAGAGAGGCCGCCGTCGAGGCCTGCAAGGCGAGGCTTAGGGAATAGCTCTCCGTCACCATCCCCCAGAGCCAGCTCCCGACTGCGAGCCCGCATGAGGTGAGAGCGTAGTAGAGCGAAATCGTCCGACCGACGACCCAGCGCGGGCTCGCCCATTGAACGCTGATGCTCAGGCCCGACCATCCCAAAACCCACCCGGCCCCCCCGAGCATGAGCGCAATGGCGGCGACGGCCGCAGTTTGCGTCAGCGAAAGGCTGATCGTGCAGGTCGCGCAGGCGACGCAAGCCAACTTCAACATCTGTTCGTCTGACAGTTTTCGCCTGAGCGTCGTTGAGGTCAGGCCCGCCAGCAGCGCCCCGGCGCCAAAGCCGGCCATGAGAACCCCATAGGCAACCGCCCCCTGTTTCAGCTGATCGCGAACCACCAGTGGAAGAAGGGCGAGGATTGCGATGCCCGCGAGCCCGAACAGAAATCCGCGCGCGAGCGCCGTCTTGATCTCGGACGACAGCGACGTGAAGCGAATGCCGTCGGAGATCGCCGTCAGCATCGCTTCGGGCGGCAGTCTCGATACCGGCACCTTCCATTTGGACCGCCAGACCACGATCAGCGGCGCGAAATGGCCGAGGGTGTACAGGCAAAAGGCCGTCAGGGGGCCGAAGGTCGCGAGAATGATGCCGCCGAGCGCCGGCCCGACGCTGCGCACGGTGTTGAACCCGACCGATGTCAGCGTCACCGCCGCGGCAAGGTCCTTTCGATCAACGATATCGCCCACCGATGCCTGCCAGGCCGGGTCATTGAAGGCGATGCAGCATCCCGCGAGAAAGCTGAAGAACAGGATGATCCAGGGATTGATCAATCCCACCGCGACAAGGACCGTCAGCGTGGCGGCGGTCAGGGCCATGAGGGAGCGCGCGATCAGCATCACTCTGCGGCGATTGAAATTGTCGACGATGGCGCCGGCAAAAATCGATAGGATGAATGCGGGCAGGTTTGTCGCGGCCTGAACCAGTGCGACCATCACGCTGGACGGTGTGATGGTCGCCATCAGCCAACTCATGGCGATGGTCTGGATCAGCCATCCCAATCCCGAGATCAGCCCGGCAAGCCAGATCGCCCGGAAAGTGACATTGTTGAGCGGCGCAAACGGCCCAGTTCCTGCTGCGGGCTTTCGCACATCCATAACCGGCTTATTTCCGACGTCTGTTGATGGGGCGCCGGTTAATTCCGAGCGTGACGCTGAATTCTTATGTCACGACCTCTGTTTGGGAAGCGTCATTTCCGTCTCCGGCTCATTACCGGAAAGCGGAGGTTGAGAAAGCTTAAAGGCGCCCCGCGGCAGACGTCTCGGGTAAGACAATCTTGCCAGCCTCGCGCCACGAGCGAACTCCAACCCTCTGCCCGCAACCGGACCTCGACAGAGCCGCTCATCTCGACCGAAAACGAACTGGCTCATAGCTTCATTGAGCGCGATCTTTCCGGAATGACTCGCGGCGGTGCTCCGCCGCCAACATTCGTCGCGTAGGCAAAATACGATTTGCGCTGTCCGTTGACGGGCGAACTCGGTCGCGGTCTAGACACCCCACGTCGTCATGTCAGCGGAGTGAGCGGCGCGGGGCGTCGCGCGCTCACGGCGTCCTGGCCGCAGACCGTTTGGCGCGGGCTTGGAGGTATTCCTGAGCCAATCAGCAACGCCTTTCGCAATTGTCGGATTTTTACCGATCGTCGCGGGTGGGGTAGAGCCCCTCGCTCAGACTGTCCCGGCGGTGTGACCCCCGTGTCTTCTGCGTAGGTTACGCAGATTCCAGACTGACCTGTCTATGGTCCGCCTCGAAGCAAGAACGACGCGATGACAGGATCGGCGTCGATGTCCAACGAAGAAGACAGGAAGGCGGGCAAGTCAGCCGTGCTGCAGCGGTTCCCGACGGAGCGCCGGGCTATCGAGCAGCTCGCGGCGCGGAGTGAGGACTTTTGCGACATGTGCGAGGAGCTTGTCGAGGCGGAGCTGGCACTGCGCGTGGCCCAGATGATGCCGGCGGAAATTCGCGGTGAAAGAACGGCGGAATGGGTCGCCCAGATCGAGAGGCTCTCGGCCGAAATCGGCAGGGCCCTCAGGACGGCCAACGTCATCCCGATCGGTCGGGTCAACCGGCCGAAAACTCACTCCTGAGCATAGGATTCCGATGGGATCGGGTCGATCCCGCGCGAGTTTCGGGGCCGCGAGAGGCACGGAGAGTTAAACCGAGGGAGAGCAGGCATGTACTATACCGACAACTCGATACTGCCCGAGAACATGGCGCCGCTGATCATCACAGCGGCGCCCTATGGGCCTGCGTGGCTGCCGGGCGACGCGAGCGACATCCCCCTGACCTGGGACGAGCAGGTCCAGGCCGCCGTCGACTGCTACGAAGCCGGCGCCACTATGCTGCACTTCCACGTTCGCAACCCGGCCACCGGCTTGGGGTCGACGAACTTCGACGACTATAACTACCTGCTGAAGCGAGTGAAGGAAGCCGTGCCGGATATGATCATCCAGGTCGGCGGCTCGATCTCGTTCGCACCGCACACGGCCGACGCCAAGGCGAAGTGGCTCGACTACGACACCCGCCATATGCTCACGGAGTTAGATCCGAAGCCGGAGTATGTGACGGTGTCGACCGGCACCACGCTCTGGGACATCGCTTCGATGTTCTCCAAGGACGACATCAAAGGGACGCATATGGACGATCCCAAAGTGCTGGCGGCCTGGGCCGGCATGGTAGTGGATTCAACCCCAGAATTTTACGTCGAACACCTCAAGCGCCTTCGGAAGAATGGCATCCAGCCTTACTTTGTCCCCGCTCATGTCCACCAGTGGGAGCTCATCGAGCGGTTGATCCGCGCGGGCATTTATATGGGGCCGCTGAACATGGCGCTGTGCGCGTACGGCGGTGGAACGTTGGGCCGAAATCCGTTCGATCTGATGCACTTCCTGCAACGCTTGCCGCAGGGTTCTGTCAATACCTTCTGGTCGAGCATGCGCGGACTGATCTCGATCTCGGCGATGTCCATGGTGCTCGGCCAGCATGTCCGGGTCGGTAACGAGGACAATCTCTGGGGCGCCGATCGCACCCGCAAGACCACGGTGGAGCAAGTTCAGGGCGTGGTGCGCCTGTGCAAGGAGTTCGGCCGTAAGGTTGCGACGGCCGAAGAGGCGCGCAAGATCATGAAGGTCGGCACTTGGTACAATAGCGTTGAAGAGACGCTGCGAAACAACGACATGCCGCCCAATCCCACCGAGTTCAACCCGGGCTTCCTGACCTGGCCGACCGACGGAAAGATCAAGCCGGCTGTCCTCGGCGGCGACTCGCATCCGATCGCCGCTTGCATGATCGCGCCAGCGCCCGTCCGGGCCGCGCAGGCGCAACTGAAGATCGCGACGGCGTAACCGCCTGCTGTCCATGCACCTATACGGGGGCCTGCGCTCCGGCGCGGGCCACTCGTTCCAAAACGAGCGCGGGAGCGGAATGCGTGACTGGCCAGATAACCCACTTTGAAATCTACGGCGACGAGCCGGAGAAGCTCTCCAAGTTCTACGGCGCACTCTTCGGTTGGCGAATGGAACAGGTCGAAGGCCTGGACTATTGGCGCATCCATTTGGACCCGGCCGACATCGACAGCGTGGGAGGCGGGCTCACCTACCAGCCGAAAGCCGACCCGAAGGGCTGGCTGCAGTTCGTGAATGTCGAGTCGATCGACGATTCGCTGGCCCTCGCCGAGCAAATGGGGGCAAAAGTCGTGAGGCCTAAGACCGCAGTACCGAGAACGGCATGGGTCGCCGTTCTCGCCGATCCGTCGGGAAACATGTTCGCGGTCTGGCAGCCCGATGCCAAGGCCTTCCCGATGCCGGAACCCGATTGAAGGATGTTCAAATGGAAAGGCAGCGGCAAGACGACGGCTCGCTCGGGCCGTGGGAGAGCGACGCCCTCACCCAACTCGAGACATGGGATCCTCGCTGGGCGCATGCTTGTCAGGCGATGAGTACAAATGCCTGGGGCGGCGCGGTTCTTCCACGCAGGTTCGTCGAGTTGATTGCCGTCGGGATCAATGCAGCCTGCACAAATCTCGATAGGGAGGGCACCCGCCGTCACATCAGCGCCGCCCTCGACGCGGGCGCCACGCGTGACGAACTCCTGACGGTCATCAAGATGGCGACCGTGATGTCGATTCACTCCTGCAGCCTGGGCGCCCCGATCCTGCTCGATGAAATGAAGGCGTCGGGCAAGCAGTCGGCGGAACGGCCTCCGGTTGCGACGCCCGCATGCGACAGGATGAAGAACATCGGCCAGTGGAACGAGGCCTGGAATCCCTTTTTTGAGCTCGATCCACGATGGACCGACGAGTTCATGGCGACGGGCGCCGGAATCTACGGCAGCGGGATTTTCAGTTCGAAGGAGATGGAGCTTCTCAGCATCGCCTTCGATGCATCGTTCACGCACATGTATGCGCCGGGCACGCGTCGGCACATCAAGGCGGCCTTGGCGCTGGGAGCAACGGCCGAGGAAATCATGGAGGTTCTGAAGCTATGCACAGCCCAGGGCGTGCAGGCCTGCAACCTCGCGATTCCGATACTGGCCGAGGAAATGGCGAATCGTTCGAGCAGCTGAAGCGGGGATGCAGGCGATGACAGAAGCTGACCCCGGGGAGCGAGATGTCGCCGACATCGCAGATGCCACGACCGCGCCGAAAGACCGGGCACACAAACTGCGGGCGCGCGTCCTCGACGAGGCAAGACGGTTCGTCGTACTGTTCCTGTACCTATGGATATTGTTCGGACTCTTCGTGCTGAACGAGCGGATCATTCTCCGCGAACACGAAATCAGTTTTGCGTCACAGGGCTTTGCAGTATTCAACGCGTTCATCCTCGCGAAAGTCATGCTTGTCCTGGAGGATCTCAATTTAAGCAGATGGCTCGATCGGTGGCCTCTGATCTATCCGATCCTGCATGACTCCTTCCTGTTCTCGATTTTGTTCGTAGCCTTCCACGTTCTTGAAGAGATCATCATTGGCCTGTTCAAGGGCGAATCCGCCATCACCAGCGTTCCGGCGATTGGCGGAGGAGGAATGGCCGGCGTCCTGTGTGTCGCCGTGATCCTGTTCTTCGCTCTCATCCCGTTCTTCGCATTCCGGAACTTCAATCGCGTGCTCGGTCAAGGCCGAATCGAAGCGCTGCTGTTCAAGACGGTGGTTCGGGACTCAGCCGATTCTTAGTGTTGCTGGTGGCCGTTTTCCGGACTGACATCCCTGCTCACATTCCTGGTCCGACGAAGGTGGATTCGGTTCGCCCCGTGCCATGGCGCGCGTCGAGCCAGCGGGGTTGGCGTCCGTACCGATCGAACTGTTGCTAGCCGGTTGCTTTACCATGGCGAAGGGCGCGATCTTCGGGCTGGAAACCACCGCGATCCCCGTCGGCGTCCTGCTGTATCCGCTGCAACACAGGATCTATCCCGCGCGCCTCGTCTCGGGAGGAGCGGTGTCGGGCCGCTGAACTTCTGGGCGCTTGCTTCGGCTAGTTGGATTTCGGCCGGTCCTCGCCGGGCGGCGCGATGCCGGCCTTGCTCAAGGACTGCATGAAACGATCGATGTCCTCCCGGCGGACGACCCGCAGCGCCACCTCTGATCGAAGGTTGGCGATGAGCCGAGGCGCATGGGCCTCCATCCACGTCCGTTCGCGCGCGGCCTCGGTGGTTTGACCCGCCTCGCCGTAGATCGCAGCGGCGATCATATGATAATTGGGGTTCTCCGGCGCAGGCGTCTTGGTGATCCACATCGCGGCCTCCCGCAAGTCTCCCTTGAAATAGCTGCAGAGTGCGAGGCCCGACTCGTAGTAGGCAAGCGGCCCGGGATTTCGCTTTCGAGCTTCGTTCATGAGCGCGCAGCCGCGTGCCCAGTTACCGGCCAGCGAGAGGCGGTAGCCGTACTCGCCGACAAGCTCTGTATCGTTGGGGTTGAGGCCAAGGGCCTGCTCGCCGATCTTCAGGGCGGCCTCGACTTCGCCGTGGAAATACAAGGCGAACATCTGGGCCTGGAGGGCGCGAATGTTATCCGGATCGAGTTCCACGGCACGGCGCGCGGCTTCGAGCGCCCTGTCGATCGAAGCCGGAGACGACGACGGGTCGATCGGGTAGCGAAAGCGGATTTCGTCGACATAGGCTTGCGAGAGAAGCGCCCAGGCCGTCGCATAGTTCGGAAAGCGCCGCACCGCATCTTCAAGGCATTTGCGGACCGATGGATGCTTTTTGCCGTCGAGGCTGGCGCGATAGGCGTAGTAGGTCAGCGTGCAGGCATAGGCCTGCCAATCGTCCGGCGCGTTCTGAGGCCGCTGGGATGCGTCGGCCAGATAGATCACCCCATAGGGCTGCCCGAGCGGCGTTGCGACCTGCCGGGCGATGTCGGTCACGGTCGCGATGAGCTTCGAGGCCTGCAGATCGCCGGTGTAGCTGTTTGCCCAGATCACCGAGTTATCGACACGGTTGAGGACACGGGCGCGAAGCCGGAACTCGTTGTCGGTGACGTTGATGTCGCCCGCGAGGACATAGCGCGGATCGGAGGCCGAGGACCGGGCCGAGGACGCGCCGGCATAATCGCGCGGGTCGCCTACCACCGTCACGATGTCCTTGAACTTGGCGATCTGCTCGATGACCTCTTGCGTCAAGCCGCGCGCGATAGCTTGGGAGTTACCCGCATTAGTCAGGTCGTCGAAAGGTCTCACCAGCAATCGGGGCAGGGCCGGAGCCTCCAGGCGATCCATGCTGGCCCGGTTCACCGCCAGCCAGGACAGGGTTGCAAGTGCCACCAGGCACGCGATCCCGACGGGGAGCGCGCGCGGCCAACGACCCCGCCTGACCACCGGGACGGGGCCCGTCGACGATGGCCGCACGTCGAATTTGGGGACATAGCTGCCTTTCGGGATCGATATGACGATCTCATCCGAAACCCCGGCGGTGACATAGAAGAGTTTCAACGCGCGCCGAAGATGCCCAGCCTCAATGCGGACGACCGGGTCGGAGTGCGCGTCGAACAAGGCATCCCGCCCGAAGACCTCGACCGCGATCGCATACGCCTTAATGCGGTCGGCGCGGCCCGCGATAGCCTCCTCGACAACATAGTCCAGAAATTTCCGCGACCGCTCCGTCGCATCGAAATCCGGGCTTTTCAGGATGCGACCAAGCTGAGCCCTGACGCTTTCAGCTTGGGGAATGCCGGCGGTCCCCGTTTCGCACGGTGTGTCTGCGGCCGAAGCAACCGGTGAGGAACCCAGGATACTCCGCGCTCGCATGATACTCTTCCCGCGAGGACACACGCTCGAATACTAAATATTATAGCCTAGTATGGGATTTTCGGCCGGACATACAAGTCGATCGACGTTCGCGCCAAGGCGCGGGTCACGACGCTGCATCTCCGGCGACAGCCGCTGGTCGAAGCAATCCGCAGCTCGCCGACGCTCGCCCGCTGCGGCAACAGATCTACTTCTGCTTCGCCAATGCGTCTGGAATTCAACCGCCTTTGGCATGATTGGCCAGGCCCGGAAGCGGGACGTTGCCGAAGTGAATCGCCCGTAAGCGGACATCTCAGACGTCGGCAAGCGGCCGCCCCCGCTTGTCAGGCGCCTCGTGGCGAATGTCTCACTTGGGGCGCCACCAGACCACGAAGGCAAACCTGTGAATGTCTGGTTCGGGGCGGCAGCCAGAGTCTGCTTATGGCGCGAACCGGAGCGCATTGCTCAATGAATGATCGCGCCTCGCGCCACCCACGTGACTTGCGAGCGAGAGCGAGTGTTGGGGTATCCGCAACTTCCGGTCCCCTATTTCTCAATTAAATCATCTGCTTAGTGCAGATAGAAGTGGCGGAGACGGAGGGATTCGAACCCTCGATACCCTTGTGGGGTATGCTCATTTAGCAAACGAGTGCCTTCAGCCTCTCGGCCACGTCTCCGGCGAGAGGCTCTATGCCTGATTGCAGAGGCCTTTGACAAGCCTCGCCGATAACTTCCTTCGTACGACCTGTGTATTCGCGCGAACGCGGCGCTCGACCACTCCCGTGTGAAGGGAGTGCTCGAGAGGTAAGAGGCCGCCGCAACGGAGCCCTGCGCCGGCCTGGCTTGCTCCCCGGCGGCGCTGCCACTAAATTGCTGTTGTCCGTTGGGGTGCCGAAAGGCTGAGAGGCGTGGCTTGCGCCAACCCATCGCACCTGATCCGGGTAATGCCGGCGAAGGGAACGGTCTTCGGCTCGCAGACAAGTTGCTCGCGCCTCAGGCCGCTGCCTTCCCGGGAGCAGGGAAAGCATGACGGCAGAACGTCCTCAGTCAGGCCTGACAGTCGCGGTGGTCGGCGCCGGCGTCGTCGGTCTCGCCTGCGCCACCGAACTGCTGGCGCGCGGCGCTGACGTCACCGTGCATGAACGCGGCCCGCGCGTCGGGGCCGAGGCCTGCTCCTGGTATGCTGGCGGCATGCTCGCGCCCTGGTGCGAGGGCGAGAGCGCCGAGGAGCCGGTGATCCGGCTAGGGCAGCAGGCAGCCGACTGGTGGGAGCGTCATGCCGGCGGCGTCGTCCGCAAGGGCACGCTCGTCGTCGCGCCAAGCCGGGATCGGTCGGAGCTGCGCCGCTTCGGCCAGCGAACCAGCCATTTCGAGGATATCGACGGCGAGGCCATCGCCGGGCTGGAGACCGATCTCGCCGGGCGATTCTCGCGCGGTCTGTTCTTCTCTGGGGAGGCGCATCTCGATCCCCGACAGGCGATCGCCGCTCTGGGCGAGCGGCTGGTCGCGAACGGCGCCGTCATCCATTTCGACAGTGCGGTCGAACCGGCCGATCTCGATGCCGATATCGTCCTCGACTGCCGCGGGCTGGCTGCGCGCGATGTCCTGCCGGAACTGCGCGGCGTCAAGGGTGAGATGCTGCTGCTCCGGAGCGACGATATCAGCCTGTCGCGGCCGGTTCGTCTGCTGCACCCGCGTATCCCGCTTTACATCGTGCCGCGTGCCGACGGGCTCTTCATGGTCGGTGCGACGATGATCGAGAGCGGGGAGCGCAGCCGCATCTCGGCCCGCGCCATGCTGGAGCTGCTCGGCGCGGCCTATGCGCTGCATCCAGCCTTCGGCGAGGCGGAGGTGGTCGAGATCGGTACCGATGCCCGCCCGGCCTTTCCCGACAACCTGCCGCGGCTGACACGCCGCGGGCGGGTGATCCACGTCAACGGACTCTACCGCCACGGTTTCCTGCTCAGCCCCGCGATGGCGTGGATGGCGGCGGAAGCCGTGTCCAATCCGCAATCCAGACCGGAGATGCTGCATGACCTTGCTGCTTAACGGCGCGCCGCAGGAAATCGCCGCGAAGACGCTGGCGGAGGCGCTGGCCGAGCTCGGCTATGGCGGCCGCATCGTCGCGACGGCGGTGAACGGCGAGTTCGTGCCGGCGCGCAAGCGGGCCGAGATGCCTTTGAACGATGGCGACCGCATCGAGGTCGTCGCGCCGATGCAGGGAGGCTGAGATGGCGTCCTTCTATGGTTTCGAGCCGCAGAATCCGCTTTTCCTCGGTACAGCGCAGTATCCGTCTCCCGCGATCCTGGCCGAGGCGGTGAAGCGCTCGGGCGCCGAGGTCGTCACCGTCTCGCTGCGGCGGGAATCGGCCGGCGGCGCCGGGCAGGCGTTCTGGGCGCTGATCCGCGAGCTCGGCGTCAAGGTTCTGCCGAACACGGCGGGCTGTCACACCGTCAAGGAAGCGGTGACCACCGCACAGATGGCGCGCGAGGTCTTCGGCACCGACTGGATCAAGCTCGAGGTGATCGGCGAGGACGACACGCTGCAGCCGGATGTGATCGCGTTGGTCGAGGCCGCCCGCATCCTCGCCGATGACGGCTTCAAGGTCTTTCCCTACACCACGGAGGATCTCGTCGTCGGCGGGCGGCTGCTCGATGCCGGCTGCGAGGTGCTGATGCCCTGGGGCGCACCGATCGGCTCGGGCAGGGGGCTCAACAACCCCTATGGCCTGCGCAGCATGCGTCAGCATTTCCCTGACATTCCGCTCGTCGTCGATGCCGGTATCGGCCTGCCTTCCCATGCCGCACAGGCGATGGAGATGGGCTATGACGGCATCCTGCTCAATACCGCCGTCGCCAAGGCGGGCGACCCCGCGGCGATGGCGGAGGCCTTCGCGCTCGCCATCCGCGCCGGCCGCCAGGCCTTCGCCGCGCAGCCGATCGAGGCGCGCGACATGGCCGCTCCCTCCACCCCCGTCATGGGCAAAGCCTTCCTGGCCTGAAAGACTCGTCCCGCATGAAGCTCGATCCGTTCTACCCCATCTTCGACAGCGCCGATTGGCTGGAGCGGATGCTGCCGCTCGGCGTCAAGCTGGTGCAGTTGCGCGTCAAGGACCGCCCCGAGGCCGAGGTCGCACGCGAAATCGCCCGGGCGAGGACGCTCTGCGCGGCGGCCGGCTGTGTGCTCGTCGTCAACGACTACTGGAAGCTCGCCATCGCCGAGGGCTGCGATTTCATCCATCTCGGCCAGGAGGATCTCGACGACGCCGATCTCGGCGCGATCCGCAAGGCGGGGCTCAAGCTCGGCGTCAGCAGCCATGACGAAGCCGAGCTGGAGCGGGCGCTGGCGACGGAGCCGGACTATGTCGCGCTCGGTCCGGTCTATCCGACGATCCTGAAGCAGATGCGCTTCGGGCCGCAGGGGCTGGAGCGGCTCGGCGAGTGGAAGCGCCGTATCGGCGACCTGCCGCTGGTCGGCATCGGCGGCATCTCGCTGGAGCGGGCGCCGGGGGTGTTCGAGGCCGGTGCCGACATCGTCGCGGCGGTGACCGACATCACGCTGAACGCCGATCCTGAGGGGAGGCTGAAGGCTTGGGTCGCGGCGACGCGTGAGCGCCCGTCGCCCGGGTCCTGAACGCTGTCATCCCGGACAAGCGGCAAAGCCGCGCTGATCCGGGATCCATGCCTGAACCTGTGCCGGAGGCGTTCCGGCATGGATCCCGGGTCTCCGCTTCGCTGCGCCCGGGATGACTACCGATCATGTCGATGGTGAAGGGAGAGCTTCAGCTCTCGGCTTCCGCCGGCATCGTATGGCCGTCGACATGGCCGAGGCTGCGCTCGGGGTCGAGCCGGTCGCGCACGCGCTGCTTCAGCACCTTGGAATCCGGGAAGCCGCCATCGGTCTTGCGGTCCCAGATCAGCTCGCCGTCATAGGTAATCTGGAAGATGCCGCCGGTGCGCGGGATCAGCGCGACCTCGCCGAGATCCTGCCCGAAGGTCGAGAGCAGCTCCTGGCCGAGCCAGGCCGAGCGCAGCATCCAATTGCACATCGAGCAATAGGTGATGGCGATGCGGGGAGCGGGCTTGGTTTCGGTCATGATCGGCCACCGTTGAAAGGGATGTTCGCCTCGACATCCCGCTTCCGTTGCCGCGATGCAAGCCTGAAAGCGGCATGGCGGCTGCGCTTTGTCAGCCCGCCATCGTGCTCAGGCTGCGCGAGGGATAGCGCAGCGCGACATCGAAGGGGTTGAGCTTGGCGCCCAGAGCTTCCGCCTCGCTGCGCAGCATGGCGATGACGTTGGGCAGCCGGTCCTCGCGCAGCCGCTCGGCCAGCGTGCCGACGCTGAGCGCCGCGACCACGCGGCCCCGCGCATCGAAGACCGGCACGGCGACACCGGCCATCCCTGCGATGAGCCCGGTATTGAGGTTGACCCAGCCCTGCTCACGCGCCGTCGCCATCGCGCTGCGCAGCGCGGCTTCGTCGAGGAAGCCGCGGTCGAGCAGGCGGGGCATGTTGAAGCGGATCACCGCCTCACGCTCGTCCTCCGGCAGATGGGCCAGCATGGCGAGGCTGCCCTGGCCGATGCCGAGCGGTACCTTGCCGCCGATATCGCCGGTGAAGGAGCGGATCGGGAAGGGTCCCTCGATCCTGTCGAGGCAGACGGCGTCATAGCCGTTGCGGACCAGCAGGAAGATCGTGTCGCTGAGCGTCGCGGAGAGCCGCAGCAGGACGGGGCGGGCCAGCTCGCGCAGGCCGCCTGCCTGCCCGGCGCGGGCCGCGATGACGAAGAAGTCGAGCGCCAGCCGGTAGCGCTTGCCGCCGGCTGCCTGCTCGACGAAGCCTTCGGCCATCAGGTCGCGCAGCGCGCGATGTGCGGTGGGCTGGCCGCAGCCGGCAGTCTCGGCGATGTCCTTCAGCCGCATGCCACCACCATCGCCCTCCGAGAGGATGCGCAATAGCCCAAGCGCGCGGCGAAGCGAGGAGACGGGTTCGTCGACAGGTTGCATGCGAGAAAATCAAACGTCAGATGGCGATCAAAATTCTGCATAGAGAAATTATGTCAACAAAAATTCTCTAATGCGGAATTGAAGATTGACGAATTTGTGTCGTCTCCCTTTGCTTGCGCCATCGCAGTCCGGCTTTTCCGGCCACCGGAAAGCCTGCCGATCGAGGTGTTCATGGGCTTCCTGACGCTGCAATCGCTGAGCAAGGTCTTCGGCGACTTCACCGCCGTCAGGGATGTCGATCTCAGCGTCGCCAAGGGTGAGTTCGTCTCGCTGCTCGGCCCCTCCGGCTGCGGCAAGACGACGACACTGCAGATGATCGCGGGGCTGGTCGAGCCGACCAAGGGCACCATTACCCTCGATGGGCGCGACATCACCCGCGAGAAGCCCAGCCGCCGCGGCCTCGGCATCGTGTTTCAGAGCTATGCGCTCTTTCCGCATATGACGGTGGCTGAGAACGTCGCCTTCGGCCTGGAGATGCGCAAGGTCGCCAGGGCCGAGCGCGACCGGCGTGTGAAGGAGATCCTCGGCCTCGTCCATCTCGCGCCTTTTGCCGAGCGCTATCCGCGTCAGCTCTCCGGCGGCCAGCGCCAGCGCGTCGCCATCGCCCGCGCCCTCGTCATCGCGCCACCGGTGCTGCTGCTCGACGAGCCGCTCTCCAACCTCGATGCGAAGCTGCGCGAGGAGATGCAGTTCGAACTGCGCCGCATCCAGCGCAGCGTCGGCACCACCACGATCATGGTCACGCACGACCAAGCCGAGGCGCTCTCGATCAGCGACCGCGTCGTCGTGATGGAGCAGGGGCGCATGACGCAGATCGACGCGCCCTATCGGCTCTACGAGAGGCCGGCGACCGCCTTCATCTCCTCCTTCGTCGGCAAGATGAACCGCATCGAGGCCGTCTGGCGCGGCGGCCGGGCCGAGGCGGGCGGCGTCGCGCTGCCGAGCGAGGCGGCGAGCCTGCCCGAAGGTTCTGCGGCCATCCTGACGCTGCGGCCCGAGAAGATCCTGTTGAAGTCGGCAGGTCAGGGGCTATTGGACGGGCGGGTCACGAGCCGTTTCTTCCTCGGCAGCTACTGGCTCTTCAACATCGAGACGCCGGTCGGGATGATCCTGGTCTCGGCGCCGAACCAGGGCGGTGAGCCGGCCGGCGAAGGCGAGGGCGTCGCCCTCGACTGGCAGGCGGACAGCGCCGTGGTCACGACTGCGGGAGCGGTGGCATGAGCGGGCAGCGCACGCTGACGCCCTGGCTGCTCGTCTCGCCGGCGACGCTGCTTTTCCTCGGGCTCGTGGTCCTCCCGCTCATCCTGACGGTGATCCTGTCCTTCCATGCCTATGATCACACCTCCGGCATCCAGAACAGCTTCACTCTCAGCCACTACCTGACCGTCGCATCCGACGATTATTACCTCACGATCTTCTGGCGCACGCTGCGGCTCGCTGCGCTGACCACGCTGATCTGCGCTCTGATCGGCGCACCCGAAGCCTATGTGCTGGCCCGCATGGGCGATCCCTGGCGCTCGATCTTCCTGCTTGTCATCATCGGCCCGCTGCTCGTCTCGGTGGTGGTCCGCGCCTTCGGCTGGAGCATGCTGCTCGGCTCCGCCGGCCTGCTGAACCAGGCCCTGCAGGCTCTGGGCCTGAGCCCGGTCCGGCTGCTCTACACCGAGACTGCGATCGTGATCGCGCTCGTCCACGTCATGCTGCCTTTCATGGTCATCCCGGTCTGGACGGCGCTGCAGAAGCTCGACCCGATGGTCGAGGCGGCAGCCTGGAGCCTCGGTGCCTCGCGCTTCACGGCGCTGCGCCGGATCGTGCTGCCGCAAGTGTCGCTCGGCATGCTCTCCGGTAGCCTGATCGTCTTCGGTCTTTCGGCGAGCGCCTTCGCCATTCCCGGCCTGCTCGGCGGCCGGCGCCTCAAGATGGCGGCGACGCTGGTCTATGACGAATACATGTCCGAGTTGAACTGGCCGCTGGGCGCCGCGATCGCGATCATCGTGCTCCTCGCCAACCTCATCATCATGCTGGGCTACAACCGTCTCGTCGAGACGCGCGCCCGCCGGGCTCTGGGCTGAGGGCGCACGCCATGCATCGCAACGGCCCCGTCGCGCTCCTCTTCCACGGCCTCGTCGTCGCCTTCGTGCTGGCGCCGCTCGTCGTGGTCTGCCTCGTCGCCTTCACGCCGGAGAATACGCTCTCCATCCCGACGACCAGCTTCTCGCTGCGCTGGTTCCGGGCGATCTTCGCCCATCCCGATTTCGTGCCGTCCTTCTACAACAGTCTCTGGCTGGCGACGCTGGCTGCGACGCTCTCCGTCGCGCTCGCCGTGCCCGCCGCGCTCGCAATCGACCGCTACGATTTCCCCGGCCGCGATGCGCTGAACGGGCTATTTCTTTCGCCGCTGATCATTCCGCATCTGGTGCTGGGCGTCGCCTTCCTGCGCCTCTTCGCGCTGATCGGTGCGACCGGCTCCTTCGCCTGGCTGGTCGTCACCCATGTCATCGTCGTCACGCCCTATGTGATGCGCCTGGTCATGGCGGCGCTTTCGGGCATGGACCGCAGCGCCGAGCAGGCGGCGATGACGCTCGGCGCCTCGCACTGGACGGTGTTTCGCCGCATCACGGCGCCGATGATCCTGCCCGGCATCACCGGCGGCTGGCTGCTCGCCTTCATCAACAGCTTCGACGAACTGACCATGTCGATCTTCGTCACCTCGCCGCAGACGGTGACGCTGCCGGTGCGGATGTACATGTACGCGACGGAGTCGATCGATCCGATGATGGCAGCGGTCTCGGCCCTCATGATCGCGCTGACGGCAGGCGCCATGCTGGTGCTCGACCGCGCCTTCGGCCTCGACAAGATTCTCGTCGGCCAGAAGTGACCGCCATGTCCTCGAACCAGAAGCCGCTGCTTCATCGCATCGTCCGCAAGGACCACCCCGCCATCGCCTTCACGCTTGATGGCGTGCCCTGCGAGGGCCGCACCGGCGATACCCTTCTCAGTGCGATCCTGAACCGCACCGACAGCCTGCGCCGCACCGAATTCACCGGTGAGCCGCGCGCCGGCTTCTGCCAGATGGGCGCTTGCCAGGATTGCTGGGTCATGACCGAGACGGGCGAGCGTCTGCGCGCCTGCACGACGCCCCTCGTCCCCGGCATGCGGATCGTGACGAAGCTCGGGAGCGTGGCATGAGCAAGCGTCCGCAGCCGTTGATCGTCGGCGCCGGACCGGCCGGCATCCGCGCCGCCGAGGCGCTCGTCGCTGCCGGCCTGCGCCCGCTGGTGGTGGATGAGGCGCCGGCCTGTGGCGGGCAGATCTATCGCCAGCGCCTTGTTCAGGATGGCCGCTCGACCAAGGACCTCTATGGGTCCGAGGCGGGCAAGGCCGAACGCCTCCACGCCGCCTTCGCCGCGCTGGGCGGCCGCATCGACTATTGGCCGCAGGCGCTGCTCTGGAGCCTGCGCGACGGCAGCGCCGACATCGCAGTTGCCGGCGCGACCCGCCGTGCCGAATACGATGGGCTTGTCCTCGCGACCGGTGCGACCGACCGCGTCCTGCCGGTCCCCGGCTGGACGCTCCCCGGCGTCTTCACGCTCGGCGGTTCCCAGATCGCGCTCAAGGCCCAGGGCTGCGCCATCGGCAGCCGCGTCGTCTTTGCCGGCTCCGGCCCGCTGCTCTATCTTGTTGCCTGGCAGTACATGAAGGCGGGCGTCGAGGTTGCGGCAGTGCTGGACGCCGCTCCCAGTTCCGCCAAGCTCAATCTGATCAAGGCCCTGCCGCTCGATCCCGGCATCGTGCTGCGGGGAATGCGCTTCGTCGCCGAGCTGCGTCTGCGTGGCATAGCCATCCGCACCGGCATCGAGGGGCTGCGCATCGAAGGCGATGGCAGGGTCTCCGGCGTGGCCTGGCGCGAGGGCGGCCGCGAGCGGCGCCTGGCCTGCGACGGTGTCGGCTACGGCCTTGCGCTCCGTTCCGAGACGCAGCTCGCCGATCTCGCCGGCTGTGCCTTCCGCTTCAACGAGCGCGACCGCGCGTGGCTGCCGATGCGGGACGCCGCCGGCCGAGCCTCCGTTCCGGGCGTCTATCTTGCCGGCGACGGGGCCGGCATCGCCGGAGCCGATGCGGCGGAGCGGGCTGGCGAGCGCGCCGCGCTGGCGCTTCTCGAAGATCGCAGTCTGGCTTTCGACAAGGCACGCGCCTCTGCGCTCGAAGCCGAGCTTGCCCGCATCGGCCGGCTGCGCGACGTGCTCGAAGCCGCCTTTCCCTTCCCGGCCCACTGGGCGGGGGCGATCGACGACGCCACTATGCTCTGCCGCTGCGAGGAGATCACGGCCGGGGCGGTGCGCGAGGCCGCAGGCCGTTTTGATATCAGTGAGATCAACCGTCTGAAGGCGGTGAGCCGCGTCGGTATGGGGCGCTGCCAGGGGCGGATGTGCGCTGCCGCCTCCGCCGAGGTGCTGGCTGCTGCGACGGGCAAGCCGATCGATGCCGTCGGCAGGCCGAGGGCACAGGCGCCGGTGAAGCCGATCCCACTCGCCTTGCAACCGACGGCGGATCGGCCGGAGGCCGCAGAATGAGCCGCCATTTCGACATCGATGTCGCCATCGTCGGCGGCGGCCTGGTCGGCTCCTCCGCAGCGCTGGCGCTGCGCAATATGGGCTTCAGCGTCGCACTGCTCGACAAGGCCTTCTGCGGCGCGCAGGCCAGCGGCGTGAACTATGGCGGCGTGCGTCGGCAGGGCCGTCCGCGCGAGCAATTGCCGCTGTCGCAGCGGGCGCATGCCGTCTGGCCGCGTCTCAGGGGCCTGATCGGCATCGATGGCGAGTTCCTGCGTTCCGGCCATCTCAAGCTTGCCCGCAGCGAGGCCGATATGGCCGCGCTCGAGTCCTACGCCGCCGAGGTCGCCGATCAAGGCCTCTGCCTCGAGCTCATGGGCCATAACGGGCTGCGCGAGCGCTTTCCATGGATCGACGGCAGCATCCTCGGCGCCTCTCTCTGCGCCGGTGACGGCCACGCCAATCCGCGCCTCGTCTCGGCCGCCTTCGCCAGCGCCGCTCGGCGTGCCGGTGCGCATGTGCTGGAGAACACGCCGGTCACCGGCATCGCGCGCAACGGCGAGGGCTTCGCGCTGGAGGCTGGAGAGGGCGTCAGCGTGACGGCCAGCATCGTGATCAACAGCGCCGGCGCCTGGGCGGATCGCTTCGCCGCCGATTTCGGCGAGCCTGTGCCGCTCTCGCGCATCTACCCCTCGATGATCGTCACCGAGCCGCTGCCGCCGGTGATGACCGTCAACATCGGCATGGAGGGCGGAGGCATCTACGCCCGGCAGGTCGAGCGCGGTAATTGCGTCGTCGGCGGCGAGCGCGCCCTGCCGCTCGAAAATGCCGATTTCTCGCGTCCGCGCGGGGAGGGTGCGCTCGCGATCATGAACCGCACGGCAGAGGTCTTCCCGGCGCTGCGCCATGCCCAGGCGATCCGCTTCTGGTCCGGCACCGAGGCGTCCATGCCCGACCGAAACCCGGTCATCGGCTTCAGCGGTACGACGCCCGGCCTGATCCACGCCTTCGGCTTCACCGGCGCCGGCTTCCAGATCGCGCCCGGCGTCGGCGAGGTGCTGGCCGAGCTCGTCCGCGACGGCCGCACGTCCACGCCGATCGAAGCGTTTTCCATCGCCCGTTTCAGCCGGCCTTCCGGGCCGGAGGGTCAGGACCGCACCAGCCACGGCTCGGGTGCGCGTTCGCAGTCAGAGCCGCAAAGCAGGGGAGCCCACTCATGATCACTCGTCGCACCGTCTTGGCCGGCACCGTCGCCGCGCTCGCGCTGACCGCCGCCGGCAGCGCCTTCGCCCAGACCAAGACGCTCTATGTCGGCATGAACGGCGGCAATTTCGAGCGCACCTTCACCCAGGCCGTCTTCCCGGACTTCGAGAAGGCCAACAACGTCAAGATCGTGGTGGTGCCCGGCACGTCCTCGGACATCCTCGCCAAGGCGACTGCGGCCAAGGACAAGCCGCAGATGCACATCATGTTCCTCGACGACGGCGTGATGGTCCGCGCCATCGGCGCCGGCCTCTGCGAGAAGCTCAAGGACAGCCCGGAGATCGCCCAGGTCGACAAGGGCGCCCGCATGAAGGGCGACATGGCCGTCGGCATCGACATGGGCATGACCGGCCTCGCCTATAACAAGAAGATGTTCGACGAGAAGGGCTGGGCGGCGCCGACCTCCTGGATGGACCTCGCCGATCCCAAGTTCAAGGACAAGGTCGTCTTCCAGTCGGCCTCGGCCTCGTCCTTCGGCCTTCATGCCTTCCTGATGTTCAACCGCATCCAGGGCGGCACCGAGGCCAATGTCGAGCCGGGCTTCGGCAAGTTCCGCGACACCATCGGCAAGAACGTGCTCGAGTTCATCCCGAACTCGGCCAAGATCTCCGAGATGGTCCAGACCGGCGAGGCTGCGATCTTCCCGCTGACCCCGACCGCCGTCGCCACGCTCAAGGAGAAGGGCATCCCGGTCGAGTACGCCCAGCCGAAGGAAGGCTCGGTGGTGCTGATGGTCGCGCAATGCGTCATCGCCAACAATTCGGAGCCGGAGCTGGCGCAGAAGCTCGCCGCCTACCTGCTCTCGCCCGAGGCGCAGTCGAAGGCGCTGGCTGCCGGCAACGTCGTGCCCTCGAACCCGAAGGCCAAGGCCGAGACGGCCGAGGCCGAGAAGAAGCTCGAGGCCTTCCACAACAACATGAAGACGGCGGTGGTGCTGGATTGGGACGCGATCAACGCCAAGCGCCCGGAATGGAACAGCCGCTGGAACAAGATGATCGAGCGTTGAGCCGCTTGCTCCTCCGATAGGAAAACGGCCGGTCCGCGAGGATCGGCCGTTTTCGTTTGAGGTCGCGTGGCGCTTCAGCCGAGTCGGTCAAATAGCTGACGAGTATCGAGAAACTCCCATCCTGCCTACGAGCGTCATTCTCGGGCGGAGCGAAGCGAAGACCCGGGAATCCCTTGCCGGAGGAGGCTCGGGAGCCCGCATGTCACGAGATGCTCGGGTCAAGCCCGAGCATGACGGAAACGCCGCGGCCGTTACACCTCTTCAACATAGCGGCGGCGCAGATGCGCCTTGAACACGGAGGCATCGAGCGGCCGGCCGGTCGCTTCGGTGAGCAGATCGTCGGTCGAAAGCAGCGAGCCCTTGCCGTGGATGTTGGCGCGCAGCCAGCCGACCAGCGGGCTGAAATCCCCCTTGCCGATGCCCGGTAGGATAGCGGGCTCGGACCGGCAGGCCGCGTCGAATATCTGGGCCGCGGTCATCGCGCCGAGCGTATAGGTCGGGAAATAGCCCCAGCCGCCGGACGGCCAATGGATATCCTGCAGGCAGCCGACCCGGTCGTCCGGGACGGTGACGCCGAGCAGGGATTTCATCCCGGCGTTCCAGGCCGCGGGCAGTTCTGCGAGCGGCATCTCGTCGGCGACCAGCGCTTTTTCCAGCCGGTAGCGCAGGATGACATGGGCCGGATACGTCACCTCGTCGGCATCGACGCGGATGAAGCCCGGCTCGACGCGGGTATAGCGGCGCCACATCGCTTCGCTTTCCCAAGCCGGGCCATGACCCCCAAAACTCTCCCGCATCAGCGGCGCGGCGAAGGCGAGGAACTGGCGCGAGCGGCAGGCCTGCATCTCCATCAGCAGGGACTGGCTCTCATGCACGCTCATGCCGCGCGCTGCGCCGACCGGCTGGTTGAGGTAGCCCTGCGGCCGGCCTTGCTCATAAAGCGCGTGGCCGGTCTCGTGCAGGACGCCCATCAGGGCCTTGGTGAAATCGGCCTCGTCGTAGCGCGTGGTGATGCGGACATCGTTGTCGGCGCCGCCGCAGAAGGGGTGGGTAGAAATGTCGAGCCGGCCGCGCCCGAAGTCATAGCCCAGTGCTGCCATCAGCCTCAGGCCCAACGCGCGCTGCGTCTCCGTCGGGAAGGGGCCCTCGAGCGCCGACAGCGCCGGCCGGCGCGCCTGCACGGCCATCACTTCCTCGGCGAAGCCGGGGAGGAAGGCGGCGAGATCGTCGAACAGCGCGTCGATCTTGGCCGCGCTGCCGCCCGGCTCATAGTCGTTGAGGAGGGCGTCATAGGGCGAAAGCCCGAGCTTCTCGCCCTTGGCCTTGCCGATCTGCCGTTGCAGGTTCAGCACCTCGGCGAGATAGGGCAGCAGGCCGGCAAAATCGGAATCAGCCCGCGCCTGGCGCCAGCGCATCTCGCAGGCTGAGATCGCCTTGCTCGACGCCTCGACGAGATCGGCGGGCAGCGCGGTGTCGACCGTCCAGACGCGCCGGATCTCGCGCAGATTGGCCTTCTCCCAGGCGCCGAGGCCGTTGTCGCTGTCGGCATCCGTGAGCCAATCGCCGATACGGGTGTCGGTCGCCAGGCCGTGGCGCATGACATGCAGCAGCGCCATGCTCTCGGCCCGCGTCTCGGCGGCACCCTTCGGCATCATCGTGTCGTTGTCCCATTGCAGGATGCCGATGGCGTTGGAGAGCGCGGCGATGCGGCCGAAATGGGCGGTGAGGTCGGAATAGGCGGTCATGGGAGGTATCTCCGGGCCTTCGTGTCTTATGCGCGGTCATCCCGGACGAAGCGAAGCGCAGATCCGGGATCCATGCCTGAGCGCCGTTCGGCGTCGTTCCGGCATGGATCCCGGGTCTCCCTGCGGTCGCCCGGGGTGACGAGCGAACGAGTGTTGCGAATTCAGGCGAACAGCTTGGAATACTGCCGCGGCTGCGAGCGCAGGTACTGGTCCGGCGCCTTGACGCTGGCGCCCAGCTCGGCTGCGGCGTGCCAGGGCCAGCGCGGATTGTAGAGGATGCCGCGCGCCAGCCCGACGAGATCGGCCTCGCCCGTGCCGATGATGGCCTCGGCCTGCTCCGGTTCCGTGATCAGGCCGACAGCGATCGTGGGGAGCCCCGTAGCCTCCTTCACGGCCCGCGCGAGAGGGACCTGGTAGCTCGGGCCGAGCGGGATCTTTTGGGCCGTGGACAGGCCGCCGCTCGAGACGTGGATGAAATCGATGCCGCGGGCTTTGGCCGCCTGGGAGAAGGCGATGCTCTGCTCGACATCCCAGCCGCCTTCGACCCAGTCGGTGCCGGAAATGCGGAAACCCAACGGGAAGCCCGCCGGCACCACCGAGCGCACCGCTTCGTAGACTTCGAGGGGGAAGCGCATGCGGTTTTCGAGAGAGCCGCCATACTCGTCGTCGCGCTTGTTCGAGAGCGGCGAGAGGAATTGATGCATCAGATAGCCATGGGCGCCGTGCAACTCGATCGCCGCCAGCCCGAGCCGGACGCTCCGCCGCGCCGAATCCGCGAAAGCCTCGATGAGACGGGCGATGTCATCGCGGGTGAGGGCGCGCGGCGGACGCGGATAGGTCTCGAAGCCGACCGCCGAGGGCGCATGCACATTCCAGCCGCCCTCGTCGAGGCCGAGCTGACCGCCGCCCTTCCAGGGCTGCGCCACCGAGGCCTTGCGGCCGGCATGGCCGAGCTGGATCGCGATCGGCATGTCCGACCAGGAGCGGGCCGCCTCCAGCGCCTTGCCCAGCGCGGCCTCCGTCTCGTCCGACCACAGGCCGACATCGAAGGGGCTGATGCGCCCGTCGGGCTCGACGGCCGTCGCCTCGATGATGAGCAGCGCCGCACCGGAAAGCGCGAGATGGCCGAGATGGATGGTGTGCCAGTCCGTCGCGCAGCCGTCCTTGGCTGAATATTGGCACATGGGCGCGATGACGATGCGATTGGCGAGCGTGAGGCTGCCGAGCTGGTAGGGGCTGAAGAGCTGGCTCATGTCGGAAAGGCTTCTCAATGAGGGAAGGTTCGGAAGGCAGTCTAGAAGCGCTTTCCCCCGCGAGGCCAGAGCGGGCCGTGCACATCAGATACGCGCCACGCTGCGGCGCCGCTCACGATTTCGCGTTCGGCATTGTGCGACCGCGAAACCGCCGTAATCTGACATACTATAAGCAGGCTTATGTTTGGAGATTCTGTATGAAGCGACCCCTCCGGCGGGAATTCATGTTCCAGCTCGTTGAAACGTCTCGGCTGTTGCGGACTTATGTTGATCAGCGGGCCCGGCAGCACGGCACGACGCGAGCGCAGTGGGGCGTGATGTCTCGGTTGCGGCGGCAGGAGGGGCTGAATCAGGCCGCGCTGGCCGAGCAGATGGATCTGCAGCCGATTTCGCTCGCAAGACTGCTGGACCGGCTGCAGGGGCAGAACCTGATCGAGCGCCGGGAGGACCCGGCCGACAGACGCGCTTATCGGCTCTACCTGACCCCGGAGGGTCGGGCGCTGGTGGACGACCTTGATGAAGTGCGCACCGCGATTGCTCAGGAGGTGCTTGGCGGGGTTGAGGAAAGGTCGATCCTTTCCGCGCTGGATACCCTGGCCACGATCCGCGAACAGACCCGCGCCCAGCGGGAAGACAAGACGCAGATGCTGGCTTCCGCCGGCCAGACCGCCTGAACGAGTGGAGCGAACATGAAGCGTTCAGGTTTTGTCACCGGGCTGATGCTCGTCGCGGTCGCGGCCGCGGGCGTCTGGTATTGGCGCTCGCACGGCGCGGAAAACGCGCAGGCGGCGCGCGGGCGGGGAGATGGCGCGCCCGTCGCGGTCGCGTCCGCTGCGGCGGTCCAGGTCGATTTCCCGGTGCGCAAGCGCGCCATCGGCTTCGTCGAAACCCCGGCGAGCGTCCTCGTGCGCTCGCGTATCGACAGCCAGATCATGCAGCAGCACGTCACCGACGGGCAGTTCGTCAAGACCGGAGATCTGCTCTTCACCCTCGACGATCGCGACATCAAGGCTCAGATCGCCAAGGATGAGGCGATGCTGGCTCGCGACGAGGCGACCCATACGCGCAACCTCGCCGATCTCGATCGCTACAAGCAGCTCTTCACTCGCAATGCCGGCACGCAGGCGCAGGTCGACCAGGCAACCGCCGACGAGCGCAGCTCGGCGGCCAGCATCCAGGGTGACCACGCCACCCTGGACGCGGACCGGTTGAAGCTGAGCTACACGCGGATCATGGCGCCCATCGACGGCCGTATCGGCGCCGTCCAGGTCACGCCGGGCAATCTCGTCAACGCCGCCAACAACAGCAGCGGCACAGGCCTGCTGACCATCACCCAGATGAAGCCGCTGCGCGTATCCTTCGCCATGCCGGAGCATGAGCTGCCGACCCTGCAGGCTGCGCTCGCGGCCGCCAAGCCCATAGCGGTGACGGCCCGCGTGCCGAATACCGGCCGCCCGCCGGCGCAAGGCAGGCTCAACTTCGTCGATTCGACCGTCGACATGACATCGGGAACGATCACGGCCAAGGCAGCTTTCGCCAATGACGATCTCACACTCTGGCCCGGTCAGTATGTCGATGTCGAGATTATCCCGGACACGCTGATGGGCATCACCGTGATTCCGACGGTCGCAGTCCAGACCGGGCAGAAGGGCCAGTATGCCTTCGTGGTGAAGCCTGACTCGACCGTCGATCTGCGTCAGATCAAGGTGGCGCTGACCGACGGCGACAAGACGGCGGTGTCCGAGGGGATCGCTGCGGGGGAGCGGGTCGTCATCGATGGCCAGATGCGGCTGAACCAGGGCACGCGGGTGCGTGAGCGCGGCGCGACCAGCGAGAAGCCGCCGGCGAGCACGCCGGTGGCCGAGGGCGCGCGCTCATGAACATTTCCTCCTTCTGCATCAAGCACCCCGTTGCGACCATTCTGATGTCGGTCTCGCTGGTGCTGGCGGGGTTGTTCGCCTGGCGCTTCCTGCCGGTCGCGGCCTTGCCGCGCGCCGAGTTTCCGGTCATCAACGTATCCGCGCAGCTTCCCGGCGCCTCGCCGGACACCATGGCGACCTCGATCGCGACGCCGCTGGTCAAGCAGTTCGGCACCATCGCCGGCATCGACTCGATCTCGACCACGAACTCGCAGGGCGCGACCTCGATCGCCATCCAGTTCGTGCTGAACCGCGACATCGACGCGGCTGCCGCCGACGTGCAGGCAGCGATCACCCGCACCCTGCGGCAATTGCCGATCGAGATGACGACGCCGCCGAGCTATCGCAAGGTCAATCCCGCCGACGCGCCGATCATCCTGATGGCGCTGAAGAGCGATGTCGTGCCGCTGTCGCAGCTGGACGCCTTCGCGCAACAGGTCATCTCGCCGGCTCTGTCCACGGTCGAAGGCGTCGCCCAGGTGCTGATCTGGGGCAGCCAGAAATACGCGGTGCGCATCCAGATCGACCCGACCGCTCTGGCGGCGCGCGGCATCGGCCTCGACGAGCTGCAACTTGCGATCACGGCCGCCAATGCCAACACGCCGGTCGGCACCCTCCAGAACACGGCCCAGCAGCTCACCATCCAGGCGCAGACCCAACTCGCCAACGCCGCCCAGTTCTCCAACGTCATCATCGCGACGCGCTCCGGCAAGCCGGTCAGGCTTGGCGACGTCGCCAAGGTGATCGACTCCGTCGAGAACACCCAGACCCGCAGCACCTATGACGGCATGCCGGCGATCGTGCTGGCGGTGCAGCGTCAGCCCGACGCCAACACCGTCGAAGTCGTCGACCGCGTCAAGGCGATGATCCCGACCTTCCAGGACCAATTGCCGGCCGCCGCCGCGCTCTCCCTGCTCAACGACCGCTCGACCTCGATCCGCCAGGCGGTGGAGGATGTGCAGTTCACGCTGCTGCTCACCGTCGCGCTCGTGATCATGGTGATCTTCGTCTTCCTGCGCCGGGTCGCCGCGACCTTCATCCCGGCGGTGGCGGTGCCGATCTCGATCATCGCGACGCTGGCCGCGATGTACATGCTCGACTTCTCGATCGACAACATCTCGCTGCTGGGCCTCACGCTCTCTGTCGGCCTGGTTGTCGACGACGCCATCGTCATGCTGGAGAACATCGTCCGGCACATGGAGGAGGATGGGCTCTCGGCCTATGAGGCGTCGTTGAAGGGCGCCAGCGAGATCGGCTTCACCATTATCTCCATCTCGCTTTCGCTGGTCGCGGTCTTCATCCCGGTGCTGCTCATGGGCGGCGTGATCGGCCGCATCTTCAACGAGTTCGCGGTGGTGGTGACGGTCTCGATCCTCGCCTCCGCCTTCGTCTCGCTGACGCTGACTCCGATGCTGTGCTCGCGCCTGCTTTCGGGCTACTCCGAGCATCATGAGGAGAACGCACTCGGCCGCTGGCTGGAGAAGGGCTTCGATGCGGTGTTGTCAGGCTATGATCGGGGGCTGAAATTCTGCCTGCGCTTCCAGCCGCTGATGCTGCTTGCTTTCTTTCTCACCATGGCCGGCACCGTCTGGCTGCTGCAGACGACGCCGAAGGGCTTCTTCCCGCAGGAGGATATCGGCCAGCTCCAGGTCTCGACGGAAGCCCGGCAGGACATCTCCTTCGACGCGATGCTGAAGCTGCAGTCCACGGTTGCCGACATCTTCCGCAAGTCGCCTTATGTCGCGCATGTCGCCTCGTCGGTCGGCGGCAATGGCGGCGGCGGCAGCGCGCTGAACTCCGGGCGCCTCTTCGTCGAGTTGAAGCCGCTGGACGAGCGCCCCAAGCTGCAGGAGGTCCTTGCCTCGCTGCGCCGCGACCTTGGCCAGGTGGCGGGCATCAACACCTACATGGTTCCAGTCCAGAATCTGAACATCGGTGCGCGCGCCTCGAAGAGCCAGTACCAGCTCGTGGTTCAGGGGCTCGATCAGGCGCTGATGAATGACTGGGCTCTGCGGCTCGCCGACGCGATGAGCCGCGATCGTGGGACCTTCGCCGACGTCACCACCGATCTGCAGAACAACGCCCTGCAGGCGACGCTCACGATTGACCGCGACAAGGCCAATGCGCTGGGTATCGGTGCAGACATCCTGCGTTCGACCCTCTATTCGGGCTTCGGCGTCCGGCAGGTCTCGACGATCTACACCACCGGCGACAACTACAATGTCGTCGTCGAGTTCAATCCCAACGAGCACTGGACGCCCGAGCACCTGAACGCCATTCGGGTGCGCGCCAAGAACGGCACATTGGTCCCGCTCGGCGCCGTCGCGCGGGTCGAACGGACGGCCGGCCCGCTCACGGTCAACCAGCTCGGCCAGCTCCCCGCCGTGACGATTTCCTACAATCTGCCGGCTGGCGTGGCGCTCGGCGACAGCGTCAACCGCATCGACACGCTCAAGGAGCAGATCGGCTTGCCGAAGTCGCTCTCGACGACGCTCGCCGGCACTGCCAAGACCTTCCAGGATTCATTGGCCAACCAGGGGCTGCTGATCGCGGGCGCGATCCTGACGATCTACATCGTGCTCGGCATCCTCTACGAGAGCTTCATTCACCCGCTGACGATCCTGACCGGCCTGCCTTCGGCCGCGATCGGCGCGCTCGGGGCGCTCAGGCTCTTCGACATGGACCTCTCGGTCATTGCCATCATCGGCCTCCTCATGCTGATCGGCATCGTCAAGAAGAACGCGATCATGATGATCGACGTTGCGCTCGTGCTGTTGCGCGAAGGTGCGTCGGCGCAGGACGCGATCCACCGGGCCTGCCTCATGCGCTTTCGGCCGATCCTGATGACCACACTGGCCGCGCTGATGGGCACGCTGCCGATCGCGCTGGGCGCCGGCGCGAGCGCCGAGCTGCGCCAGCCGCTCGGCATCGCGGTCGTCGGCGGCCTGATGATCTCGCAGGTATTGACGCTGTTCATCACGCCGGTCCTGTTCCTCTACATGGACAGGCTGTCGAACGGACTCCTCCGCCTCGGCGGCTGGCTGCGCGGCAGCAAGCAGGAACCGGCGCACGTCACTCATCCGGCGGAGTGAGGTCGGATCAAAAGAAAACGCCGCCGGCTTCCCGTGAAGCCGGCGGCGTTTTTTTAGGTCGTTTTCCGGAAGGCTCAGGCCGCGTCGAGACCGTAGAGCGAGTGCAGCGTGCGCACCGCGAGCTCGGTATAGGCCGCATCGATCAGCACCGAGAACTTGATCTCGGAAGTGGTGATGGCGCGGATGTTGATGCCCTTCTCGGCGAGTGCGCGGAAGGCGCGGGCGGCGACGCCGGCGTGAGAGCGCATCCCGACGCCGATCGCGGAGATCTTCACGACGTCGGCCGCGCCCTGGATCTCCTGATAGGCGATCACGTCGTGCTTGCTCTCGAGCAGCGTCTTGGCGCGCTCGTAATCGGCGGTCGGCACGGTGAAGGTGATGTCGGTCGTCGCCTGGTCGTCCGAGACGACCTGGATGATCATGTCGACATTGATGTTGGCGTCGGCGAGCGGGCCGAAGATCGCCGCGGCGACGCCGGGCTTGTCGGCCACGCGCCGGAGCGTGATCTGGGCTTCGTCCCGGGAGAAGGCGATGCCGGTGACGATCTGCTGTTCCACGATGTCGTCCTCGTCGCAGATGAGGGTGCCAGGATTGGGGTTTTCGGGGTCGTCGAAGGAGGAGCGCACATAGGTCGGGACGCGATGGACCATCGCGATCTCGACCGAGCGCACCTGCAGCACCTTGGAGCCGAGCGAGGCCATTTCGAGCATTTCCTCGAAGGAGACCTTGTCCATGCGCTTGGCCTTCGGCACCACGCGCGGATCGGTGGTGTAGACGCCGTCGACATCGGTGTAGATGTCGCAGCGATCGGCCTTCAGGCCGGCGGCGAGCGCAACCGCGCTGGTGTCGGAGCCGCCACGGCCGAGCGTGACGATGCGGCGGCTCTCGGCATGCACGCCCTGGAAGCCGGAGCAGACCGCAACCTCGCGGTTGCGGTCGAAGCCGGCGATGATGCCGGCGCCGTCGACATCGACGATGCGGGCCGAACCATGCGCGTCCGAGCCGTAGATCGGGATCTGCCAGCCCTGCCAGGAGCGGGCCGGAATGCCCATTTCCTTGAGCACGATCGCCATCAGGCCGGAGGTGACCTGCTCGCCCGAGGCGACGACGGTGTCGTACTCCGCCTGGTCGTAGAGCTGTGCCGCTTCCTTGCACCAGCCGACGAGTTCGTTGGTCTTCCCCGACATCGCCGAGACGACGATCGCGACCTCGTTGCCCGCTTCGAACTCACGTTTGACGTGGCGCGCCGCGTTCTTGATGCGCTCGATATTGGCGACAGAGGTGCCGCCGAATTTCATCACCAGACGGGCCATGACGGTCTTTGGGCTCTCGATAGCTGTCCCCGGCCGAAGATGCCGGGTCGAAACGTCGCCCTCGCACTGGCGGCGGGGCGGGTGTAGATGACGGTCGGCAGGCGCGGTGTCAATGTGGCATCGCATAAAGGAAGGATCGGTTCATGGCGGCTGCGGCTGAGCGGACAGGCTCGACGATCGATCCGGCCGAAGTCGCGCGTTTCGATGCGATCGCGCGCGAGTGGTGGGATCCGAAGGGGCCCATGGCCGTCCTGCACAAGTTCAACCCGGTGCGCCTCGCCTATGTCCGCGACGAAGCCTGCGCGCATTTCGGGCGTGATCCCAAGCAGATGCGGGCGCTTGCCGGCCTGAGCCTGGTCGATATTGGCTGCGGCGGCGGCGTGCTGTCGGAGCCGCTGGCTCGGCTCGGCGCGGAGGTGACCGGGCTCGACCCGGCGCCGACCAATGTCAGCGTCGCGCGCGCCCATGCCGAGAAGAGCGGCCTGGCCATCGACTATCGCGAGGAGACGATCGAGTCGGTCGTCGCGTCCGGCAAGCGCTTCGACATCGTGCTGGCGATGGAGGTCGTCGAGCATGTCGCCGATGTCGAGGCCTTCGTCGCGGCCTGCTGCGCGGCGGTGAAGCCCGACGGTCTGCTCATCATGGCGACGATCAATCGCACGCTGAAATCCTATGCGCTCGCCATTGTCGGCGCCGAATATGTGCTGCGCTGGCTGCCGAAGGGCACGCATGACTGGGAGAAGTTCGTGACACCGGGCGAACTCGGCGGCGCCATCGAAGGCAACGGCTTCACGCTTGGAACGCAGACCGGTGTGGTCTTCAATCCGCTGACCGGTCGCTGGAGCGCGGCTCGCGACATGGATGTGAACTACATGCTCGCCGCCAGCCGCGGCGGCGCGGTCTAGCTTTCGCTCTCCGGCTCGGCGAGCGTCCCGTTTGCCGCCGCCAGCCGCTGAATGAGATCGGCCGGCAGCGCTTCCGCCACGCGCTGCTGCACCGCCTGCCAGGCCGGCAGCGCCGCCTGGAGCCGCCTGGCTCCCTCTTCCGTCAGCCAGACCGAGCGGCGGCGCAGATCCTTTTCGACCGCTGCGATCTCGATGAGGCCGTCGCGCTCCAAGGCTCGCAGATTCCGCGAAAGCGTGGAGGGATCGAGTCCCGCCTGCTCGGCGAGCGCTGCCATCCGGTCGTCTTCATTCGTTGCGATCACGGCCATCAGGCCGAGCTGTGCGACGCTCAGCCCGTTATCCCTGAGCGCTTCGTCGTAGATTTGCGTAACCCGTCGCGCTGCCTGCCGAATGGTCACCCCGGCGCAGCTCGCAGCGAGCCTGCGCACCTCCTCACGAAATCCGCGTTGTCGCTGCATGGCGAATCTCAATTTACATGTAGATGCAATGATTGCATATACATGTAATGTGGGATTTCGAGGATTTCGCGATGCCGACGCCGCCTGCCGACATTCTGAGCCGCATCGGGGGCACCGCCTTGCTGCCCCTGCGCCGCATCGTTCCCCCGGACGGTGCTCGGCTACTGCTGAAGCTCGAAAGCGAGAACCCGACAGGCTCGATGAAGGACCGCATGGCGCTCGCCATGATCGAGGCGGCCGAAGCCGATGGGCGGCTCCGGCCGGGCGGCAGCGTCGTCGAATACACCGGCGGGAGCACGGGCGTTTCGCTCGCACAGGTCTGCGCGGCGAAGGGTTACCGGTTGCACATCGTGACGTCCGACGCCTTCGCACGCGAAAAGCTCAGCCATATGCGCTTGCTCGGCGCGGAACTGACGATCATCCCGAGCGAGTCCGGCCGTATGACCGAGAAGCTGACGCGGGAAATGATCGAGGCCGCCCGGATCATTGCGGCGGAGACTGGCGCCTTCTGGACCGATCAGATGCGCAACATCGACCAGTTCGCCGCTTATGACCGGTTCGCCGACGAAATCTGGGAGCAGACCGGCGGCCGGATCGACGGCTTCGTGCAGAGCGTTGGCACGGCGGCCTCGCTGCGCGGAACCGGGGAGGCTCTGCGTCGCCTTGCCCCGTCCATCGCGCTTGTCGCGATCGAGCCGGCGGAATCGGCGGTGCTATCGGGCGGGCCCACCGGCGCCCATAAGATCGACGGCATCGGCGCCGGCTATGTGGTGCCGCTCTGGCGGACCGACCTCGTCGATGCGATCGAGGCCGTCTCGACGGACGAGGCGAGGGCAATGGCTCTGCGGCTGGCGCGGGAGGAGGGTCTGTTCGCTGGCACCTCGACCGGCGGCAACGTCGTCGCGGCGCTGCGCCTGGCGAAGCGGCTCGGGCCGGGCGCGACCATCGTCTCCGTCATGTGCGACACCGGCATGAAGTATCTGAACAGCTTCGCCGCGGCGCTGCCGGATTGATGCTTACGGCCTGAACACGGCAGCAGCGACAAGCAGGACGAGGCCCGATGCGAGTGCGATCGCTGCCCGCAGGGCATTGGGATCCATGCGCGTCGGGAACCCGAAGCGATGCCACAGCCAGGCGCCGGCAAAGCCGCCGACAAGGATCAGCCCGGCGTTGAACAGCGCGCCGAAGCCGGCATTTCCGAGCAGCAAGTCGGAAATCCAACCGAACAGGAGCACGGTGAGGACGATCATCGTGACGATGAGGATGACGGAAAGCAGCGGCAGATCAGGCAGGCCGACCATCATTAGCAGACTGCGCATGGGTTCCTCTCCTGGCCGCGCCGCACCGAAGATCGCCTGGAAGGGTGAAGAAAGCGCAAGCGCCCTGGCAGGCCGGCGTCGGGGGAGAATTTTGCGCCGCAGTGTAATTCCTTAGATCAATGGCGCAGCGCAGCATATGGTGCATGATCGGCATCCACATCCGCTGGACCCGCCCAGGCTCGGTCAAGGACGGATGAGAGCAGGGAGGACGACCATGTCGCAATCGCAGGCCGCCGTGAAGCCGCTCAAGGATCTCTACGAGCTCGACGAATTGCCGCCGCTCGGCCATGTCCCCGAAAGGATGTACGCCTGGGCCATACGGCGCGAACGCCACGGGCCGCCGCAGGAGAGCTTCCAGGTCGAGGTCGTGCCAACCTGGACGATCGGCGAAGAGGAGGTCCTGCTCCTCGTGATGGCCGGCGGCGTCAACTACAACGGCATCTGGGCTGGCCTCGGCCAGCCGATCTCGCCCTTCGACGTTCATAAGGCGCCGTTCCACGTCGCCGGCTCGGACTGCGCCGGCATCGTCTGGGCCGTTGGCTCCAAGGTGAAGCGCTGGAAGGTCGGCGACGAGGTCATCGTCCACTGCAACCAGGACGATGGCGACGATGAGGAGTGCAATGGCGGCGACCCGATGTTCTCGCCCTCCCAGCGCATCTGGGGCTACGAGACGCCGGACGGCTCCTTCGCCCAGTTCTGCCGGGTGCAGTCGCGCCAGCTCATGCAGAAGCCGCGGCACCTCGCCTGGGAGGAGGCCGCCTGCTACACGCTGACGCTGGCCACCGCCTATCGCATGCTCTTCGGCCACGCTCCGCACGCCATCAAACCCGGCGACAACGTCCTCGTCTGGGGCGCCTCAGGCGGTCTCGGCGTTTTCGGCGTGCAGCTCTGCGCGGCGTCGGGCGCCAACGCGATCGGCGTGATCTCGGACGAGACCAAGCGCGACTATGTACTGGGCCTCGGCGCCAAGGGCGTGATCAACCGCAAGGACTTCAACTGCTGGGGCCAGATGCCCAAGGTCAATTCGCCCGAATACGCCGAATGGACCAAGGAGGCGCGCAAGTTCGGCAAGGCGATCTGGGACATCACCGGCAAGAAGGATGTCGACATCGTCTTCGAGCATCCGGGCGAGGCGACCTTCCCGGTCTCCTGCCTCGTCGCCAAGCGCGGCGGCATGGTTGTGTTCTGCGCCGGCACCTCCGGCTTCAACATCACCTTCGACGCCCGCTATGTCTGGATGCGGCAGAAGCGCGTCCAGGGCTCGCATTTCGCTCATCTCAAGCAGGCGAGTGCGGCCAACCAGTTCGTGATCGACCGCCGCATCGACCCCTGCATGTCCGAGGTCTTCCCCTGGGACAAGATCCCGCTCGCTCACCACAAGATGTGGAAGAACGAGCACGCGCCAGGCAACATGTCCGTACTGGTTTACGCGCCGCGCACGGGCTTGCGCACCTATGAGGACGTGGCGGAGGCGCTGGGAGGATAGCGTGGCCGCATATCTGGTTGCAAAACGAGATCGGTTTCACTAGAGACTGCTTGCGAAAAGCAAGCGGTCTGGAGGAAGCCATGGCGATGACCCTATATGCCCATCCGTTCTCATCCTACAGCCAGAAGGTACTGATCGCGCTTTATGAGAACGGAACGCCCTTTACCTATCGGGTGCTCGGACCGGATGATCCGGCGGCGGGGGCGGAATGGGTTGGCCTGTGGCCGTTGAAGCGCTTCCCCGTTCTCGTCGATCGCGGAGAGACGCTCGTCGAGTCCAGTGTCATCATCGAGCATCTCGCCCTCCGTCATCCGGGCCCCGTCCGGCTTTTGCCGGATGATCCCAAGGCCGCGCTCGCGGCGCGGATGATGGATCGCTTCTTCGACAACTACGTGATGACGCCGATGCAGAAGATCGTCCTCGATCACCTGCGGCCGGCCGGGGAGCGCGATCCCTACGGCGTTGCGCAGGCGCGCGAGCAGCTTGACGACGCCTATCGCTGGCTCGACGGGGCGATGGCCGAGCGCGAATGGGCTTGCGGCGAGGATTTCACCCTGGCCGATTGCGCGGCGGCACCGGCGCTATTCTATGCCGACTGGGTCCACGAGATCGACACTGCCTTCGGCCATGTCCGCGCCTATCGCGCCCGCCTCCTGGCCCGGCCCTCGTTCGCGCAGGCGGTCGACGAGGCCAGGCCCTACCGCAAGCTCTTCCCGCCGGGCGCTCCGGACCGGGACTGACAGACGGTCCCGGCATGGCCTGGCGGCGCTGACGGCCTGTCGCGACCGGCGGAACCGGGCTAGAGACGGCTGTTTCCGATTGCCTTGCGGGTTCCCATGCCGCCCCTGCTTTTGCGCGCGATGCCGCTGCTCTTCACCTTCCTGTGGTCGACAGGCTGGGTGGTGGCTGGCTATTCGGCCCGCTATGCCGACGCCCTGACTTTCCTTGTCGTTCGCTTCGCCACCGCCGCAGCTCTCCTGACCGCGATCGCGCTCACCACCAGCGCGCCCTGGCCACGCGGGCGGCGCGCGGTGCTGGACATCGCCATCACAGGCATCCTGCTGCACGGCATCTATCTCGCCGGCGTCTGGTGGGCGGTCCGCCACGGCCTGCCGGCGGCCATCTCCGGGTTGATCGCGGGATTGCAGCCGATCCTGACGGCGCTGTTTGCACCGGTCCTGGTGGGAGAGCGGATCTCCGGCATGCGCTGGCTCGGCATCGCCTGCGGGTTCCTCGGCATCGCGCTGGTGCTGCAGCCGCAGCTCGCCGGAGTCGAGCCGGTCGCTCTCTGGGGTGTGCTCGCGCCGATGCTGATCAATGTCGGCGGCATGTTCGCGGTGACGTTCGGCTCCTTCTATCAGAAGGCGCGGATCGTCTCCGGCGACCTGCGCACGATGACCGCGATCCAGTACACCGCGGCAGCGCTGATCGTGATGCCCTTCGCCTTCCTGTTCGAGCCGATGCGGATCGAATGGAACCTGACCATGCTGCTGGTCCTCGCCTGGTCGGTGATCGTGCTCTCGATCGGCAGCATCTGGCTCTATCTGTTCATGATCCGCCGCGGTGAGGTCTCGCGCATCGCGACCTTCCTCTATCTCGTGCCGGCGTTGGTCGCGGTCGAGGCCTGGATGCTCTTCGGCGAGACGCTGACCCCGCTCCAGATCGGCGGCATGGCGGTCACCGTCCTGGGCGTTGCGCTCGCCAGCCGGAAATAGGCAGCGGTCATATCGGCCGCCTCCGCAAAAAGGAGGATTTCGGTTTCGCTGGAACTCCTCTTATGCTGCGTCGCAACAAAGGGAGGCCGAAACCATGAGCGCAAATACCGCCGTCAAATCTGAGAATCAGGCCGATGCGGTCGCGCTGATCGCCGCTGCCCTGCCGGGCTTCGAGGCGCTGTTCGCGGATGCTGTCGCCGCAGTGCGGCAGAAGGTGCTCGTCGACGGCCGGGTTTCGTCGGCACGGCTCGAGGCGGAGCAGCACGCCGCCCATGGCCTGTCCTGGCTCGCGACCTATGTCACGGCGCTGCGGGAGCTCAAGGCCTATGGCGAGCGCCTGCAGGCTGAAGCGCGCTACGGCGCCATCGAGGACTATGCGCTGCGGATCGGCGCCGGCGAATACGCCGCTCAGATCTTCGGTGGCATCCCGATGAGCCAGGGCGAGATCGTGCGCCTGTCGGCGCTCGGCCTCTCGCAGAAGGCTGTTTCGGCCGCCCGCTCGGTTGCGGCGGAGGCGCTGATCGCCGAGGGCAACACGCCGGAGAACCGCGCCCGCTTCGTTGCGCTGTTCAGCCAGAGCGACGGCTCCGCCAGCGTCGGCGATCCCGGCCTCGACGAGACGCTGGAGGCGATCCGCTCCGAGATGCGCCGCTTCTGCGCCGCCGAGGTCACGCCCCATGCCCATGAATGGCATCTCGCCAACGAATACATCCCGCTGCCCGTCGTCGAGCAGATGGCCGAGCTCGGCGTCTTCGGCCTGACCATCCCCGAGGAGTTCGGCGGCATGGGGCTGTCGAAGGTCTCGATGTGCGTCGTCTCCGAAGAATTGTCGCGCGGCTATATCGGTGTCGGCTCGCTCGGCACCCGTTCGGAGATCGCGGCCGAACTCATCCTCTGCGGTGGCACGTCCGAGCAGAAGGAGAAGTGGCTGCCGAAGATCGCCTCCGGCGAAGTTCTGCCGACGGCTGTTTTCACCGAGCCCAACACCGGCTCCGATCTCGCTTCGCTGCGCACCAAGGCGGTGCGGGAAGGCGAGGGGGCGGAGGCCGTCTGGAAGGTCTACGGCAACAAGACCTGGATCACCCATCCCGTCCGCGCCGACATCATGACGCTGCTCGTCCGCACCGATCCGTCGGAGCCCGGCTACAAGGGCCTCTCGATGCTGATCGCCGAGAAGCGGCGCGGGACCGATGAAGACCCGTTCCCCGTCGCGGGCCTCACCGGCGGCGAGATCGAAGTGCTCGGCTATCGCGGCATGAAGGAATACGAGCTCGCCTTCGACGGCTTCGCGGTCAAGGGTGAGAATCTGCTCGGCGGCGTGCCGGGGCAAGGCTTCAAGCAACTCATGCAGACCTTCGAGGCGGCGCGCATCCAGACCGCAGCGCGCGCCATCGGCGTCGCGCAGTCGGCCTTTGATCTCGGGTTGCGCTACGCCCAGGAACGCATCCAGTTCGGCAAGCCGCTGATCGCCTTCCCGCGTGTCGCCGACAAGCTCGCCATGATGGCGGCCGAGATCCTGATCGCGCGCCAGCTCACCTATTTCGCCGCCCGCGAAAAGGATGCCGAGCGGCGTTGCGATCTCGAGGCTGGCATGGCCAAGCTACTTGGCGCCCGCGTTGCCTGGGCGGCGGCCGACAACGCGCTCCAGATCCATGGCGGCAACGGCTTCGCGCTGGAATATCCGGTGAGCCGCGTGCTCTGCGACGCCCGCATCCTCAATATCTTCGAGGGCGCTGCCGAGATTCAGGCGCAGGTGATCGCGCGCCGGCTCGTGGAGGAATAGGCCACGCCCAAGCCGCGGGCGGACATCCAGTCGGGCCGTACCGTGATAATTTCGACAAGATGTGCCTGCTCGGTTGATGCGCCGGCCGATGGAGGCCGGACTGAATCGGGAGTCATCATGTCGAACCGCCTTGCCTTCGCTCTGGCCGGAACCGTGCTTGTCGGCGCCGCCGCATGGCTCTCCGCCCCTGCGATGGCTCAGCAGAATCCCGCCGGCCAGCAGCCGCCGCGCATCAGCGTGACCGGAGAGGGCGAGGTTGGCGTTGCGCCGGACATGGCGATCCTCAATCTGACCGTGCTGCGCGAGGGCGAGACCGCGCGCGCCGCGCTCACCGCCAGCAGCGATGCGATGAAGCAGGTGCTGGCGGCGCTCAAGGAGGCGGGTATCGCGGAGCGCGACCTGCAGACCTCGGGCCTGAGCATTCAGCCGCGCTTTGCCCAGCCCGGCAAGGAGCGCAATGTCGAGCCGAAAATCACAGGCTACACCGTCAGCAATGGCCTGACCGTTCGGGTCCGCAAGCTGGCGGATGCGGGCGCTATCCTCGACAAGGCTGTGACGCTGGGCGTCAACCAGGGCGGCGGCATCGTCTTCGTAAAGGACGATCTCAAGCCGACGCTGACCGAGGCGCGCAAGCTCGCGGTCGCCGACGCCATCGCGCGGGCCAAGACGCTTGCCGAGGCGGCCGACATCAAGCTCGGCCGGATCCTGACGATCGAGGAGCAGTCGAGCCTGCCGCGTCCGATGCCCTATGGCGGGCCGATGAAGATGGCGGCGAGCGACGCCTTCGTGCCGCTGGCGGCCGGAGAGAACAGCTATCGCACGCAGGTCAACGTGGTCTTCGAGATCGCGAACTGATCCGCGCCAACTGGCCTGGCATGTCGCCCGCGGGGTGCCGGGCCTCCTTGCCGGCCGGCTGTGGCAGGCTGGCGACAATGACGCCGCACAGGACGACAAGGCCCGGCAGAAGCAGATCCATCGGCGGCAGCTCGGCCAGCATCAGATAGGCCGCCAGCGCGATCAGCGGCACGCGGAGCGTATCTGCGCTGCACAGTTGAAGCGGCGTGCCATGGCGCGAGGCATTGGCCAGCGCCGCCTGCGAGACGAAGCCGCCGACGATCAGCGCCAGCACCGCCCCGCCGATCACCGCCAGCTCCGGCGCGGGGAAGGCGAGCCGATAGGGCTGGGGGGGCGGTGACCACTGCTCCGGTACGAAGAACCAGAGCAGCAGGTAGAGCGGCAACTGTATCGCATGCATCAGGAACACGATCGACAAGGTGCTGCGGCGCGCGGCGAGGCCCGCCAGCATCAGGTTGGTGGTGGTCAGGACGGCGACGGCTGCGAGCGCGATTGCGATGTCGCTGTTGGGAACGGCGTTCAGCTTCAGCACAAGTAGCCCGACGCCGATCGCGAGAAGCGCCAGGCCAAGCGCGGGGACGACACCTGGCCTCCGGCGCAGCGTCAGGAACACCAGCACCCCCGCGAAGAGCGGGCCGGTGAACTCGACGGTGGTGACGAGCGCCAGCGGCAGGTGTGACAGGCTCCAGATCAGCGCCAGCGAACCAGCCAGGTGCAGCACGCTGCGGATGATGTCGTCGCGCGGCTGCGAAGGCAGGAAGCCACGGCGCTGTCCGCTGCCGCTCGCCCAGGCAACCGCACCGGCGATGGCGAGGCTGCCGATCGAGCGCAGCAGGCCGATTTCGATGATGGTGAGATAGCCCGCGAGAAGGCGGATCGAGACGGCGATGGCGAGGTAGGAGGCCAGATAGGCGCTTATCCACCCGAAGAACGCCGGAAACTTTCGGCCTGGCCGGTCCAGGGAATGCCCAGCAGCATGCGCTCCAGGATGGCCATCCGCATCGGTACCGAAAGCTGAACCTGGCGGAAATAGCCTGCGTTCGGAAGGCTGTCGCATGAGCTGTCGAGCTCCGAGAAGCGCGGAAGGGGGTTGAGGATCAGGGTGTCAGAGCGGGCGTCCAGGATCTTGCGGGCATTGAGGGTGAAGAGCTCGCTTTCCTTTTCCTTGTCGACGGCCTCGGTGCCGAGCGAGGCATGAGCGAATTTGCTCATGTCCTGCATCTGGATGCTGAGAACGTCGTGGTCGAGCGTGTGGCGGATGTCGTGGACGATGCCGACGGCGGTGCCGACGTCGGCCAGCACGGTCATCGCCTCGCGCATCACCGGATTGATCGGCACATCGGGCAGGCAGCACAGGGTGAAGCGTTTCGGCGGGCAGACCCGGAGCATCTTGACGAAGGAGACGGCGAAACGCGCCCGCGTATCGCTCGACAGGGCAATGCTGAGCGTCTCGACCGCGCCGCGCATCTGCCGGATCGAAAAGATATCGACCAGAGCCTGGCTCGGATGCTCGTCGGCGCCGTTGCCGGCATTGATGACGGGCAGGTAGCTCAGCCGCCCGACGCGATAGGGCATGTCCTCCAGATGCGAACGGACCACGAGCAGGTCGCTGTAGAGCTCGACGGTCCGGATGTGGTCCTCGATGGATTCACCCGTGCTGTTGCCGATGCGGCTGCGGTCCGTGTCGTAGGCGTCGATCGACTGGTGGCCGAGCCGGGCCGCCGCCGCCTGGAAGCCGAGCCGCGTGCGCGTGCTGCGCTGGTCGAACAGGGTGGCGATGACCTTCGGGCGTCGGCGCGGCGCCGGCGGCTGATCCGGGAAGGGAAGTCCGGCCTTCTCCATCTCTTCCTCGCGCAGATGCCGCTCGGCGCGTTCGATGATGTCGTCGAGGTCGAAACGCGAAACGGCATCGGCACTCAGCAGATCCTTCCCGCTCGGATAGTTCGGGCGCTGCATCCAAGGCCTCCGGCTCGCGCGGACGTCTGCGACCGGAGCGTTTCAGGCAACCTGGCTGAAGCGAACCGACTTGCGCCAGCCGGAGCGTGAGCGCGCTGCCCTCGTCCGTCCCGTCGCTACACGAGTACCGATCATGGGCAGCAATTCCTCCGCTGTCATCGGCCGAGCGAAAACAAACCCCTGAATGCCATGGACGGCGTATTTTTTGATGATATCGAGCTGCTCCCGCGTTTCGACGCCCTCGACGATCAAGCGTAATTCCAGGTCATGGGCGAGCTGGGTGATGACGTTCATCAGCGAATCGGCCTTTCGCGAGGTGCCGATTTCCTGCGTGAACGCCTGGTCGATCTTGATCGTATCGATCGGCAGATGCGCCAGATAGCTCAGCGAGGAATAGCCGGTGCCGAAATCGTCGAGCGCGATCCGAACGCCGAGCTTCCGCAGCGCGACCAGCCGGGAGACGACGTGCTCGGGGTCGTGGATCAGCGAACTCTCGGTGATCTCGATCGTGAGCCGTGCCGGCTCGATGCCGCTCATCCGGATCAGCGCCTCGACCGTGCCGACGAGATCGTGGCCGCTGTCGAACTGACGTGCCGAGACATTGACGCTGACGCCGACGCTGCGCGGCCATGACAGCGCCGTCCGTATCGCCTCCCCGAGCGCCCAGGAGCCGAGCACCGTGATGAGGCCCGTCCGCTCGGCCAGAGGAATGAAGATCTCGGGGGTTACCGTGCCGCGACGAGGATGATTCCAGCGCAGGAGAGCCTCGACGAGTGTCGCCGAGCCTGAGCGCGGATTGTAGATCGGCTGGAAATTCAGCTCGAACTCGCCGCGCCGCAGCCCTTCCCGCAGCTCCGTTTCGAGCGCCAGACTGTCTTCACGCTCGTCCCGAATGGCGGCGGTATACGTGACGAAGCGGTTCCTGCCGTCGAGCTTGGCGCGGTAGAGTGCGATGTCGACGCATTTCAGCGCCTCCTCGATCGAGGGCGCGCAACCGGCCGGCGCGATACCCATGCTGGCCGTTGCCGTGACGTGTCGCCCGCTGATGAAGCGCTGGCTCGCGAGCAGCATGACGAGCCGGGCCGCCAGCGCCGTCGCGCCATCGGCGCTGCGCGTGGTCGCGACCATGAATTCGTCGCCGCCGGTGCGGGCTGCGATGTCGCTGGGTCCGAGTTCCGCAAACAGCGTTTCGCTCACCGCCTTCAGCAGCGCGTCGCCGACATCGTGGCCGAGGCTGTCGTTGATGCCCTTGAAGCGATCGATATCGATCGAGATCAGCGTCACGGGACAACCGGAGGCCGCCAAGGTGCGGATCTCGCGCATGAAACCTCGGCGATTGTAGAGGCTGGTGATCGTGTCGTTGACGGCGAGATGCTCCAGCTCGCGCGTCGAGCGCAGCCGGGCGAGGAAGATCCGATGGATCACTTGCGCGCTGGAGAATGTCAGGACGGCGGTCAGCGCCACCGACAGTGCGATGACGAGATAGGCGGGGTCCTTCGTCCAGAGCAGGGCCAGCGTGAACGGCGTCGCCACCGCGAGAACCTGCACGCGCGTGATCACCGGTCGCGAGCTGTTGCGCCCGGATATGCCGGCGAGGTAGCCGATCGTCTGGGCAACCGCGAGCACTGCGACGGGTTCGTGGGTGTAGCGCAGGACCGCATAGCCGCCGAACGCCGCGATCAATGCGGCCGTCGACCAGGCACCAGCCATTGCGAGCTTCTCGAGGCGGTCGATATCGCCGACGCTGGCGGATGCGAGATGGATGGACTTGTAGTGATGGTGCGAGACGTGGCGGAAGCAGCCGATCGCAACCATCGTGGCGGCCATCGCGTAGAAAACGGCATCGTTGCCGGTCAAAAACCCGGCCGCGATCATGACCGCCGTGACGGTCACGGTGCCGATGAGAATCGTGCCTGGTGTCGCGTAAAGCGCTGCCACCAGTTCGGATTTCATCGCGATGTCGTTTTCATGAACATCAACGATCATGAGGAGCGCCCTGTCATCAGGTCCAAATGACCCAACGAACACTCCATTCTCGATAAAAACCTGTTAAGGAACGGTGTGTGATTTCTGAGGATTCGCCGATAATTTGTGCAAATTCCGCTTAATATTCAGGCTTTTGCTTCAAGTCGGTACTTCATGAAACCTTCTGCATTCTCGCCTGCGGGCTCGGCCTTCAGGCTCGCCGGCAGTTTGCCGGCCGCCGCCGGTGATGTCGTGAATGTGACGTTGACGCCTGCTGGCAGCGGCGCCAGCGACCAGTTGCCGTCCGCCTTCGGCTCGATCGCCTTTTTCCCGACGATGTGACGGACAATGACATCGCGGTTGAGGTCCGGTGCCTCCAGCACGATCGTCGTCCGCGTGCCCGGGAAATTGCCGCCGCCCGAGGCGCGGTAATTATTGGTGACGATGAGGAAGATGGCTTGCTCGTCGATCGGCTGCCCGGCGAAGGCGAGGTCGAGGATGCGGCGCGCATTCGGCGCGACGAGCTTGCCGTCATTGTCGTAGCGTGAGGGCTGTGTGACGTCGATCCGATAGCTGACGCCATCGATGACGTCGAAGTTGAAAGCCGGGAAGCCGGGATTGATCAGCGGCTGTTCCTCGGCCTTCGCCGGATCGACGCGGTTGAAGATTCCGGCCGAGCGCTCCAGCCACTCCCGAACCTCTGCCCCGGTGACTTTCACGATCTGCACGGTATTCGGATAGAGGTAGATGTCGGCGATGTTCTTCAGCGCCAGCGGTCCGGCCGGGATGTCGGTGTAGAAGGACGGGCCGGCGCGTCCGCCCGATTTGAACGGAGCCGCCGCCGAGAGAATCGGCAGATCCTTCCAGCGCGTCTGGGCCATCAGCGGCTTGGCATAGGCGATCTGCGCCTCGGCGACGATCTGGATCGAAGGGTCGTCTGTCACCAGGGCGAAATAGGAATTGATCGGCGATGCCGTGTTGCCGACCGGCTCGCGCATATAGGCGAGCGTCGCCTCGTGGTCGGCCTTGACGGTCGCCAGGATCGCCGGCTCGGCCGCGGCCTTGGGCACGATCTTGCGATCCGGCGTGCGCTCGTAGATCGGCTTCGCTTCGACCTTGAAGTCTGCGACCCTCCAGCGCTCCCCGCGCTTTTCCAGCTCGAGATCGACGATGCCGAGATGCGAGCCCCAGAAGCCCGGCTGGCAGGCGGGCTTGCCGTTGAGCGCGCCCTTGACGTTGTCGACGCCCGGAATGCCGTCGAAGGCCTTGCCGCCCGGAAAGACCAGATGCTGGTGCCCGGTCAGGATGACGTCGATGCCCTCGATCTTTGAAAGGTGGAGCGCCGCGTTCTCCTCCATGCCGCGCCGCTCGCCTCCGGCGATGCCGGAATGGCAGAGGGCGATGACGAGATCGGGCTGGGCGTCGAGAAGGTCGGACAGGTGCCTTTCGGCCGCATCGACGACGTCCGTCGCGGCGAGCTTGCCGTCGATGTTCGCCTTGTCCCATTGCATGATCTGCGGCGGCACGAAGCCGATCACGCCGATCTGCAGCACATGCCGGTTGCCGGCCTCATCCTCGAAGCTTTGCTCGAACAAGCGCCAGGCATCGACCAGCGCGCCGCCGCCGACGCGCTCGACATTGGCGCAGACCAGCGGGAACTCGGCCTTGGCCACGCCGTGATCGAGGAACTCCAGCCCATAGTTGAACTCATGGTTGCCGAGCGTGCCGCAGAGATAGGGCAGGGCGTTCATCGCGGCGAGCATCGGATGGGTCTCGCCGGCCTTCAGCCCCTTCTTGTAGGCGATGTAGTCTCCGAGCGAGGAGCCTTGCAGGAAATCTCCGTTGTCGAAGAGCAGGCTGTTCTTCGCCTCGGCCTGCGCCACCTTGATCAGGCTGGCGGTCTTGGCGAGGCCGACTGTGTCGTCAGGCCCGTCGCGGAAATAGTCGTAAGGCACGACATTGACGTGGAGATCGGTGGTTTCGAGCACTCGCAGCTTGAGCCGCGCGGGCGTCTGGGCGGCTGCGGGCAGGGCGGCGCTCGCGATAATCGCGGCTCCGGCTTTCAGCGTCTCGCGCCGGTTGAGATGATGACCTCGCGCTCGACGACCCTGTGCCATGTCCTGCTCCCGCTTCGCGCAACGGAGGAGGACGGTAGCATTGCGGCAAGCCCATGACAGGGGAAAGATGCAGGCCCGCCGCTGTTTCGGAACATGATGAATGAGGCCCGCCATGATCCTGATCGGCCAGTACGACTCGCCTTTCGTGCGCCGCGTCGGCATCGCGCTGGCGCTCTATGGCCTCGCCTTCGAGCATCGGCCCTGGTCCGTCTTCGGAGAAGGCGACCGGGTCCGCGCCTTCAATCCGCTGATGCGGGTGCCCACGCTGGTGCTCGACGACGGCGAGGTCCTGTTCGACAGCGTCAGCATCATCGACTGCCTCGATGAACTGGCCGGGGAGGACCGCGCTCTTTGCCCGCGCGCCGGTCCGAGGCGTCGCCACATTCTGGCTGTCGTCGCGCTCGCCATGGGCGCAGCCGAGAAGGCCGTCAGCTTGTTCTACGAGTTGCGGCTTCACGAGGAAGTCTCGGCCGTCTGGGCGGATCGTTGCCGCTGCCAGATCATCTCGGCGCTCGCTGCACTCGAGCGCGACCGCGCAGGCCGGACTTCTCCCTATTGGTTCGGCGGTTCGATGAGCCATGCCGACATCGCCGTCGCGGTCTCGCTGCGCTTCATCAGGGAGGCGCATCCGGGTTTTGTCGATGAGGCGGATGTACCGGCGTTGGGAGCGCATGCTGCGGCGCTCGAAGCATTGCCGGTGTTTCGCGAGGTTTCCCAGTCCTTTGCCCCGCCCGCTTGAAAGCGGCGGGTCAGATGGCGCTCGCTGTGACGGCGCCCGCGAATTCCGCGCGCAACGCCGCATCGTGCTCGCCGAGCGCCGGAACTGGTCGCATCGCGACGCGCTTGCCGTCGATCAGGACCGGCGGTGCCAGCATTTCGACCGGACCGTTCGGCGTCGGCACCGGCACCGGCGTGGCCGCCGGATGCGCGATCAGGCCGCCCACGGTCGAAACCGTGCCATAGGCGATTGCATGCCGGTCGAGCGCGGCGGAGACGTCCGCGAAGCGGCGCCGGCCGAGGCGGGTCTGCACCTCGCCGTCGAGCGCGGCGCGAGACCCGGCCCGGAGGACGTTGGAAGCATAGCGCGGATCGCTCGCAAGCTCAGGGCTCTCCAGCACGTCGCGGGCGAAAACGAGCCATTCCCGCTCGCTCTGGATCGAGATCAGCACCTCGCCGTCAAGGAGCTTGAACACGCCGTAAGGCGCGATCGAGGGGTGGGCGAGGCCGATGCGGAGCGGCTCGATCCCGCCATGCCGGCGGGTGATGTAGGGCACGTTCATCAGCTCCGCCAGCGTGTCGAAGAGCGACAGCGCGATCGCGGAACCCTCGCCGGTGCGGGCCCGCCGCAGCAGCGCCTCCAGGATGGCGGCATAGGCTGCCTGACCCGTGGCGATGTCGGCGATCGAGATGCCGATGCGCGAAGGGCCGGAATCGGCCGTGCCGGTGATCCCCGCGAGCCCGGACTCGGCCTGGATCAGGAGGTCGTAGGCCTTGCGCCGCTCATGCTGCGTGCCCGGCGCATAGCCTGAGATGTCGCAGGTGATCAGCCGTGGGTGACGCTGGCGGAGCGTGGCGCTGCCGAGGCCGAGCCGGTCGGCGGCACCCGGAGCGAGATTCTGGATGAAGATGTCGGCGGAGGCGATCATCGCCTCGACCAGCGCCAGATCCTCTGGCCGTCGCAGGTCGACGCGGCAGGATTCCTTGCCCCGGTTGATCCAGACGAAATAGGAGGATTGCCCCTTGGCGAAGCCGTCATAGCCGCGCGCGAAATCGCCCTCGGGCCGTTCGAGCTTGATCACGCGCGCCCCGGCATCCGCGAGCTTGCAGGTCGCGATGGGCGCGGCCACGGCCTGCTCCAGCGCGACCACAACGATTCCCTCGAGTGCCTGCGTCATTGCCGAACCAGACTCCATCCTTCGATTGCGCCGTGAGGAGACCGGCGCCTCGCGGCCCTGTCAAATCGGCCATCGCCGGCCGGCCCTGCGCCGGTTGCGGGGTGCCTCGGCCTGCCGCCGACTTGCGCCGGAGGCCGCCAACCGGCAGCTTGCGCCCGATTCCGCCGGGGCGGCGCCTTCGGCCAGAGCGATCGGGAACGAACATGAATCAACATTTCATCAATGGCCGCTATGTCGCTGGCCAGACGGGCGAAACCATCGCGAAGCTCAACCCGGCCACCGGCGAGGAATTCGCCCGCATCGCCTGTGGCAACGCCGCCGACATCGACGCCGCCGTCTTGGCCGCTCGGGCCGCCTTCGACGGTGCCTGGGGCAAGCTCACCGCAGCCGAGCGCGGGCGCCTGATCTCGAAGCTCGCGCTCAAGGTGCAGGATCACTTTGACGAACTCGCCGGGCTGGAAGCCCGCGACACCGGCAAGCCCATGAGCCAGGCCCGCGCCGATATCGACGCCACCATCCGCTATTTCGAGTTCTATGGCGGCGCGGCCGACAAGGTGCACGGCCACGTCATCCCCTTCCTGAACGGCTACAGCGTCAGCGTCATTCACGAGCCGCACGGCGTCACCGGCCATATCCTGCCCTGGAACTATCCGGCGCAGATGATCGGCCGCTCGCTCACCGCCTCGCTCGCCATGGGCAATGCCGTGGTGCTCAAGCCGGCGGAGGACGCCTGCGCGACCGCCTTCCGCCTCGCCGAGCTCGCTAGCGAGGTCGGCTTCCCCGATGGCGCGATCAACATCGTTGCCGGCCGCGGCCATGAGGCGGGCGCTGCGCTCTCCTCGCATCACGGCATCGGCTTCATGTCCTTCACCGGCTCGCCCGAGGTCGGCAAGATGGTGCAGCACGCCTGCGCGGAGCATCTCATCCCCTGCACGCTGGAACTGGGCGGCAAGTCCCCCCAGATCGTCTTCGAGGACGCCGATCTCGACGCGCTGGTGCCGATTGCCTGCAAGGCGATCGTCCAGAACACCGGGCAGACCTGCTCGGCCGGCAGCCGCCTGCTGGTGCAGAAGTCGATCTATGACGACGTCGTCTCTGCCGTCGCCAAGCAGTTCTCGAAGCTGCAGGCCGGCACGCCGGAGATGGACCTCGATTGCGGCCCGGTGATCAACGCCAAGCAGCGCGGCCGCGTCCAGAGCTTCATCGACCAGAGCCGCGAGGCCGGCATTCCGGTGATCGCGCAGGGGCAGATCGCGCAGGGCGTGCCGAATGGCGGCTTCTACGTCCAGCCGACGCTGTTCGGCCCCGTGCCGCGCGGCAACCGGCTGGAGCAGGACGAAGTCTTCGGCCCCGTCCTCGCCGCCTTCCCCTTCGACGACGAGGAGGATGCGATCAAAGCCGCCAACGGCACGGATTACGGCCTCGTCGCGGCGGTCTGGACCAAGGATGGCGGGCGCCAGCAGCGCGTCTCGAAGCGCGTCCGCGCCGGCCAGGTCTTCATCAACGGCTATGGTGCCGGCGGCGGGATCGAATTGCCCTTCGGCGGCACCGGCAAGAGCGGCCATGGTCGCGAGAAGGGCTTCATCGCGCTCGAGGAATTCGCGGTGACCAAGACCATCGTGCACAAGCACGGCTGAGGGAGTTCCACTCCTCACTGCATGTCATCCCGGACAAGCCGCCCCTGGCGGCGCCGATCCGGGATCCATGCCTGAACCTTCCTCGGAAGCGCTCAGGCATGGATCCCGGAGCTTTCTCCGCTCGCCCGGGATGACCGGCCTGGAGGAGGTGTTCTACTCAGCTGCAGACGGCTTCGGCCAGTTCGCCGTCACGCCGGGCTGCACCGGCCGTTCCAGATAGGTCGAGAGAACGACATAGCTCCGTGTCGCCTTGACACCGGGCGTGTCGTAGAGCCGCCCGAGCAACCCTTCGAGCGCGTGGGTGCTCTCGGTCCTGACCTTCAGCAGCATGCAGGTGTCGCCGGCGACGGAATGGATTTCCTCCACCTCCGGATGCTCGCGGATCGCCATCAGGGCGGGCGTCTTGCCCCAGCCGGTGGTGTCGACATGCACGAAGGCGAGCAGGGTCTTGCCGGTCGCCGCCGGCTCGATCAGCGCTGCGACCTGCCGGATCGCGCCCGATTGCTTCAGCCGCTTGATCCGCTCGTGAGCGGCCGGGGGCGAAAGCCCGACGCGCTCGCCGATGCGGGCATAGCTCTCCGTCGCATCCTCGACCAGAACGGCTAACAGCTTTCGGTCCATCGCATCGAGCGAGCGCTCCGTGGCGCGTTCGCGCCGAACGCCATCTGTTTTTTTATCCATCGCTCTGAATCCAATTGAACACGAATGATGTTCGGCCATTCTGACCTTATGCCGAATTTCAATCAACGCTCTTCTGGTGCAGCTTTGCCGACGGCTCGGATCCCGGCCGCGGCTTATGCGCTGTGTGTCTGCATCGCTGTCATCGGCTCGAATTCGCTCGTGCTCGGGCCGATCGCGCCGCAGGTGGCGGAGAGTTTCGGTCGCGAGACACCTGCCGTGATGACCGCCTCCGGCGCGTTCGGTATCGGCACCGCGCTTGCCGCCATCCTGCTGGGACGCCTGATCGACCGCTTCGGCGCGGGGCTGACGTTGCGCGTGGCGCTCGGCCTCTTCACCCTCGCGCTGGCTGCCAGCGCCGCCGCGCCGGCCGTGCCGATGCTGGTCGGCGCCCAGTTCGCGGCGGGTCTCGCCGCGGGCGTCGCGCTGCCGTCGATCTACACGCTCGCGGCGGCGGTCGCGCCGGCCGGGCGCGAGAGCGACACGATCGGCATCGTGCTCTCAGGCTGGACGCTGAGCATGGTCGCGGGCGTCTCGCTGTCGGCGGTGATGGCCGATAGCGTCGGCTGGCGCTTCGTTTATGCGTTCGCCGCCGCTGCCGGTGCACTCGCGCTTCTGGTCGCACAGGCGATGAAGCTGCAGGGTTTGCCTGCCTCGGCCAAGACGTCCTCTCCGCTCGCGGCACTGCGCGTGCCCGGCGTGGTGCCGCTGCTGATCGCCTGCGCCGGCTTCATGGCGTCCTTCTACGGCGTCTACGCCTATATCGGCGACCATCTGCATCGCACGCTCGGTCTCTCGCTCAGCGCCAACGGCCTGCTCGCGCTGACCTATGGCCTCGGCTTCGGCGCGGCTGCTTTCCTCGACGGGCTGATCGACCGCTTCGATGCCGGGCGCTTCCTGCCGGCGATGTTCCTGGCGGTGGGGTGCGTCTATCTCGGCATCGGCGCGGCGAGCGGCAGCTATGTGTCGATGCTGGCAGCGGTCTTCCTCTGGGGCCTCGCCAACCATTTCGCGCTGAACGTGCTGATCATGCGCCTCGGCGCCCTCGATCCCGCTCGTCGCGGCGCCGTGATGGGCCTCAACAGCGGCGTGACCTATCTTGCGCTCTTCATCGGCACGGCCTCGTTCGGCTCGCTCTACACGGCGGCTGGTTTCGCCACCCTGCCGGTCGCGGCGGCGGGCCTGATGCTGCTGGCAGCGATCTCGGCCAGCCTGGCCCGACCCAACGCCGCGCGCCGCGTCACATCCTGACGATGTGCCGGATCGTCCGGCCCTCGTTCAGCGCATCGAAGCCCTCGTTGATCTCGTCGAGGCTGCCCGAACTGGTCCAGAGCTTGTCCACCGCCAGCCGCCCGCGCTGGTAGAGCTCGATGAAGCGCGGGATGTCGCGCGAGGGCACGCATGAGCCCACGTAAGATCCCTTCAGCGTCCGCTCCTCCGTGACCAGCCTCACCGGCGAGAGCGAGAGCGTATGGGCTGGGTTGGCGAGGCCGGCCGTCGTCGTCGTGCCGCCGCGTTTGGTAATCTGGTAGGCGAGGTCGAGCGCCTTGACGGAGCCCGCCATTTCCAGCCCGTGATCGACGCCGCCCTTCGTCGCCTGCTTGATCGTCTCGATGACGTCCGGAGCTGCGGCATTGAACGCATCGGTCGCGCCCAGCGCCAGCGCGAGATCGAGCTTGTCCTGCGCGAGATCGACGGCGACGACGCGCGAGGCGCCGCAGGCGATGGCGCCGAGCAGGGCCGAAAGCCCAACGCCGCCGAGCCCGACCACCGCGACCGTCTCGCCGGCCTTGATCCGCGCCGTGTTCACGGCCGCGCCGACCCCGGTCAGCACCGCGCAGCCGAACAGGGCGGCGATCTCATGCGGGATATCGGCCTCGACCTTGACCAGCGAGCGGCGCGAGATCACCGCATGCTCGGCAAAGGCGGAGACGCCGATATGGTGATGCACCGGTTGCCCATGGACCGAGAGCCTGCGACCGCCGCCCAGCATCTCACCACGCCCGTTGGCGGCGTTGCCGGGCTCGCACAGGGCGGGGCGCCCCTCGGCGCAGGGTGCGCAATGCCCGCAGGAGGGCACGAACACCATCACCACCCGGTCGCCGGGCTTGAGATCGTCTACGTCTTCGCCGGTCTCGACGACCTCTCCTGCCGCCTCATGGCCGAGCACCATCGGCACGGGGCGAGGGCGGTTGCCGTCGATGACCGAGAGATCGGAATGGCACAGGCCCGCGGCGCGGACCCTGACCAGCACCTCGTCGCGGCCGGGCGGGGCGAGGTCGAGCTCTTCGATCCGCAGCGGGCGGCTTTGCGCATACGGAGCCGCAACCGGGCTCGCGTTCAGGACGGCGGCGCGAATCTTCATGGGCGCAGGCTCCGGTCTCGTGATCAGGCCCTATCCCGACAGGAGAGGGCAGCGCTGTCAAAGGCGAGCCTCCTCCCCGTCATTGCGAGGAGCGAAAGCGACGAAGCAATCCAGGTGACTGGGTCAAACGGTTCAACCCGGTCTCCCTGGATTGCTTCGCTGCGCTCGCAATGACGGGGAGGGTGTTCGGGCGCGGCTCAGGCCACTTCGCTCAATGTGCCGCCGAGGAAGAGCTGGCCGATGCGCGGGTCGGCCAGGATCTCCGCGGCCGGCCCCTGCATGCGCGTGCGGCCGAGTTCGAGCACCAGCCCCTCGTCGGAGATTTCCAGCGCCGAGCGGGCGTTCTGCTCGACCATCAGGATCGAGACGCCCTTGGCGCGCAGGTCCTTCAGGATGCCGAAGGTCTCCTGCACCATCAGTGGCGAGAGGCCGATCGAGGGCTCGTCGATCAGCACGAGCTTGGGGTCGAGCAGCAGGCCGCGCACGATCTCGAGCTGCTTCTGCTCGCCGCCCGACAGCGTCGAGGCCTGCGCGTCGGCCTTGCGCCTGAGAGCCGGGAAGCGGTCGAGCGCCGCCTCCAGCCGCCGCGGCATGTCGGTGATGCCGGATCCGGCGGCGACGGCGCCGAGCTCGATATTGTGACGCACCGAAAGCTCCGGGAAGATGTTGCGGCCCTGCGGGACATAGCAGATGCCGGCTTCGAGGAGCTTCCGCTGGTTCCAGCCGGTGATGTCGCGCCCGTCGAAGCGGATGCGGCCTTCGCGCAGCTTAAGCAGGCCGAAGATCGCCTTGAACACGGTCGATTTGCCGGCGCCGTTCGGCCCGATGACGGTGGTGATGGCGCCGCGCTTCACCGCAAAGCTGGTGCCGTTCAGGATGGTCATGGCGCCATAGCCGCCGACCACGCCGTCGAGTTCGAGGATGGGGGTGGTCATTCCTTGTCGCCCTCTTCCGCGTCATTCTCGGGCGAAGCGCAGCGCAGACCCGAGAATCTCTTGCAGGAGATGCCCGGGTCAAGCCCGAGCATGACGTTCCCTAGTGCCCCAGATAGGCTTCGATCACGGCCGGGTTGGCGCGGATTTCGGCCGGCGTGCCCTCGGCCAGCATCTTGCCTTCGGCCAGCACGATCACGCGCGAGCACAGGCTCATCACGAAGTCCATGTTGTGCTCGATCACCACGAAGGTCGCGCCCTGTTCGGCGTTGATGGCGCGCAGCCGCTCCTTCAGGTCGCCCAGCATGGTCAAGTTGACGCCGCCCGCCGGCTCGTCGAGCAGCACGAGGCGCGGCCCGGCCATGAAGGCCATCGCCGCGTCGAGCAGCTTCTGCTGGCCATAGGAGAGCCCGCCGGCCTTGGCCTCGGCGAGATGGCCGAGCTTGAAGAAGCCGATCATCTGTTCGGCCTTTTCCGACAGCCCCGCATCGCGCGCGCCGAAGAGGCGGCCGAGCATGGAGCCCTGATGCTCCTGCCCGGCGAGGATCAGGTTCTCGCGCACCGACAGTTCGGGAAAGACCTGCAGGAGCTGGAAGGTGCGGCTGACGCCGAGGCGGTTGAGCGCGGAGGGGCGCATATTGGTGACATCCAGCCCGTCGAGCTTCACCGCGCCTTGCGTCGGTTCGAGCTGGCCGAGAATGCAGTTGAACAGGGTCGACTTGCCGCAGCCATTCGGCCCGATGATGCCGAGGATCTCGCCCTCCTTCACCGAAAAGGAGACGCCATCGACGGCCTTGATGCCACCGAAGGCCTTGTGCAGGTCGTGGACTTCGAGGACCGGATTCATGGCGCCCCTCCCGTCTTGCGCCGCATTGCCGCCCAGCCGCGCTCGAGGAGACCGCTGACGCCCTGCGGGCAGACGATCAGCAGCGCCAGAACGATCGTCGCGAAGATGATGAGGTAGAGCGAGCCGGCGAAGCGCAGCCACTCCGGCAGCACGACGCCGAGCAGCGCGCCGACGAAGGGCCCGAAGAGATAGCCCGCGCCGCCCGCCACCACCATCAGCAGCAGGAACAGGCTCTGCGACAGCGAGAACGGGGAGGGGTCGATGAACTCGACCAGCGGTGCATAGAGCGAACCGGCAAAGCCGCCATAGGCCGAGCCGATCGCGAAGGCGAGGAGCGTGTAGGCCCGGGTATCGACGCCGAGGCTCGCGGCCCGGACCGGGTTCTCACGCAGCGCCGTGAAGGCGCGGCCCCAGGGGCTGCGGATCAGCCACCAGAGCGCCAGTGACAGGATCAGCGTGACGACGACGACGAAGCGGTGGAATTCCAGCGCGCCGAACAGCTTGATGCCGAAGAACTCGGGCCGGTTGATGTTGGAGATGCCGAAGACGCCGCCGGTCAGCCATTGCTCGTTGCGCAGCACGAGCCAGATCAACGTCGAGAAGGCGAGTGTCACGAAGGCGAGGTAATGCGTGCKGACACGCAGCGCCGGGAAGCCGAGCAGGATGCCCACAGTGAAGGTCAACAGGCCCGAGAGGCCGAAGGCCGCGTACCAGCTCACCCCGTATTTCGTCGTCAGGATCGCGGTGGCATAGGCGCCGAGCCCCATGAACGCGGCCTGTGCCAGCGAGCTCTGGCCGGCATAGCCGAGCGTCAGGTTGAGCCCCATCACGCCGATGCTCATCACCAGCCAGAGCGAGAGCACATAGGTGCCGTAGCGGCCCATGCCAACCGGCGCGAACCAGAGGATGACGGCACCGAGGACGAGTGCGATCAGCGCAGCGTCGATCCGGCGGGCGGGGCGGCGCGGCGAAGCGGCGGAGGTTTGCAGGGCAGGGGCGCTCATATGCGGCGCTCCTCCTTGCGGCCCATCAGTCCCTCCGGCTTGATCAGGATGATGGCGACCAGCAGCACCAGCGGCACGGCCAGGCGATACTGCGACGAGACATAAGCCGCGGCGAGCGAGTCCGCGACGCCGATCAGGAGGCCGCCGACGAGCGCGCCGCGCACCTGGTTGAAGCCGCCGACGATGGCGGCAATGAAGGCGAAGAGGCCGATGGTCTCGCCGTTCGAGAACTTCGCCAGATAGATCGGCGAGATCAGCAGCGAGGCGACGACGGCGAGCGCGGCGTTGAGCAGGAAGGTGAGCAGCACCATCCGCTCCACAGGGATCCCGAGGATGCGCGCAACCGTCGGGTTCTGCGCCGTCGCCTGCATCTGCCGGCCGAGTTTGGTGCCGCCGACGAACCATTGCAGCAGGCCGATGGCCGCGAAGGCGACGACGATGATGGCGACATGCTGCAGCGAGATCGATGCGCCCAGCAGGTTGATCATGTCCGTCGGCACAAGCGACGGGAAGCTCTGCGCTTCCGCCGAGAAGCCGTCCTTGGCGCCTTCCTTCATGATGATCGACAGCGCCATGGTGGCGATGGCGAGCGGCAGCACACCGTGCTTGATCATCGGGTCGACGACGACGAGCTTGAAGCCGGCGCCGAAGATCAGCAGGAAGACCGCGATGCCGATCAGGCCGCCGGCCCAGAGCGGCAGGCCGAAGAGCTTGACCGCGAGCAGGATCAGCACGGCCGGCAGCATGACGAATTCGCCCTGCGCGAAGTTGATCGTCTGCGAGGTCTGCCAGACCAGCGTGAAGCCGATCGCGGCGAGCGCGTAGATCGCACCCGTGGCGATGCCGGCGATGAGATAGGCGACGAATTCGGCCATGGCTGATTTTATCTCGGGCAACTGGCGTCACGGCCGGGCTTGACCCGGCCATTTCGGAAACCAGCCTTCTCGTCATGAGATTCCCGGGTCGGCGCTTCGCGTCGCCCGGGAATGACGTTCGGACTTTACGGGTTGATCTTCGGCAGGGTGGTGTTGATCACCTGCTTGCCGTTCACCACCTCGGCGAGGAAGCTCTCGCGGTCGAGATCGCCGTTCTGCTCGATGACGGTGTCGATCAGGATGCCCGGCTCCTCGCTCGCCTTGATGGTCGCGCCGCGAAGCGTGGCGGCCAGCCCCTTCGGGTCGAACTTCTTCTGCTTCTCGGTCGCCCATTTCACCATGAAGACGGCCATGTAGCCCTTGATGCCGTTATGGTCCGAGGAGAAGCCGTACTTCTCGCGATAGCGCTTGCCGAACTCCTGCAAGGCAGGGATCGGCGCATCCGTCGAGAGGCCGACATGGCCCTTGGCGCCGTTGGCGGCGTCGCCCGCGAGTTCCAGCACCTTGGCGCCGAGCAGCGTCGTCTCGCCGATCATCGGCTTGGTGATGCCCTGCTGCTTGGCGGCGCGCAGGAAGCGGGCGCTCTCCTCCTCGTTCAGATAGACGAAGACCGCATCAGCATTGGCGTTCTTCACCTTGATCGCATCGGCGGTGAAATCGGCCTGGCCCTGCTCGGTCGAGACGTCGGCGGCGACCTTGATGCCGGCCTTCTCGAGCTCGGGCAGGATGGTGTCGCGCCCGCCCTTGCCGAAGTCGTTGTTGACCCAGACCAGGGCGATCGAACCGGCCTTGAGCGTGTCCTTCATGTACTTGGCGATCTTCGGCATCGCAGCCGCCTGGCTGATCGAGGTGCGGAAGATGTAGGGGTTGCCCTGCCGGGTGAAACCCGCCGCCTCGCCGCCGACGATCTGGGCGACTTCGGCGCGCTGCGAGATCTGCATGGAAGCGCCGATCGGGCCGGAGAAGATCGGGCCGAGGATCGCATAGGCGCCTTCGTCGATGCCACGCTGCACGGCGGCGCGGGTGTTTCCGGGGTTGGTCTGCGTGTCGTAATGGACGATCTCGACCTGCTTGCCGAGGATGCCGCCCTTCGCGTTGATGTCGGCGGCGGCCATATCTGCGCCGTTCTTCCAGTTGGTGCCGGCGGCGGCGCCCGCACCCGACAATTCGATGACGTCGACCAGCTTGACCTTGTCCTGCGCCTGTGCGGGCAGGCTGAGGGCGGCGCCGAGCGCGGCGGCCATGACCCAGAGCGATTTCATATCCACATTCCTCCCAAGCCGTTTTTTCTTCGCCGGCTCGTTCCATCGACGAGAGCGTCTCGCGTTGCTGGGCAGGGCGAGCCCTGACGCAGCGCAAGCATTCGCTTATTGCGCGGCTTTGGGCCGGGATGTCCAGAGGGGCGAAGCGCTGGCGACGCGAGCCGTCCGGTCGAGCGCGCCACTGACATCGGCTGGCGGCGATCCGTTTGATGAGGCCGCCGCGATATGTGACCTATACCGGCAAGGCAGCGGGATTGCGGAGATGTTCGAATGAATCAGGACGCGCTGTTCGAGCAGCTCTGGAATGGCAGCGCCGCGATGGAGAAATGGACCGCAGCGGTTTCGCACGGCGCCATCACTCATGTCGCGGAGAACATCATCACGGTCCATACGACCTATTTCTGCGGCAGCGTGACAGCGATGCGGACCAGCGAGGGGCTGGTGCTGATCGACACTGCGAAGCCGGAGACGGCGCAGCAGACGCTCGATATCGTGCGCTCCTGGGACGACTCCCCCATCCACACCGTCATCTTCACCCATGGCCATATCGACCATACCAGCGGCATCACCGTCATCGACGAGGAGGCCGACAGGCGCGGGCTTCCGCGCCCGCGGATCGTCGCTCACCGCAATGTCGCGCGGCGCATGCAGCGCTACGAGGACACCCACGGCTTCAACAGCCTCGTCCAGGGCCAGCAATTCGACAAGCCGGGCTATGTCTATCCGATCGGCCAGCGGCGGCCGGACGAGGTCTATGACGACAGGCTGTTGCTGGCGATCGGCGGAGAGCGGATCGAGCTCTTCCATGGCCGGGGCGAGACGGACGACGCCACCTTCGTCTGGTTGCCCGAGCGCCGGGTTTTGGCGAGTGGCGACTTTGTGATCTGGGTATTCCCCAATGCCGGCAATCCGCGAAAGGTCCAGCGTTATGCCGCCGAATGGGCCTCTGCCTTGCGACGGATGGAGCTGCTCGCGCCGGTTGTCCTGATCCCCGGGCACGGGCCGGTGGTCTTCGGCGCGGAGCGGGCAGGGCAGATGCTCCGCGATGGTGCGGAGGCACTCGAGCATCTCGTGCGGAGACGCTCGCGCTGCTGAACCGGGGCGCGACGCTCGACGAGATCCTGCACGGGGTCAAAGTACCGGAGGCGTATCTCGCGAAGCCCTATCTCCTCGCGAAATACGACGACCCGGAGTTCCTCGTCCGTGGCATCTATCACCTCTATGCGGGCTGGTTCGATGGCAATGCGGCGCATCTCAAACCGGCTCGAACCACAGAGCTGGCATCGGAGCTGGCCGGGCTCGCCGGCGGTGCGGACAAATTGGCCGAGCGGGCTCTTGCTCTCGCCGGGCAGGGGCAGGCACGGCTGGCCGTCGAACTCGCCGAACTCGCTGGCGCCGCCGTGCCGGACGACGATCCGATTCAGGCGATCCGGGCCGACGTGCTGCGGACGCTGATCGGGACGGAAAGCTCCTTGATGGGAAAGGCCTTCCTGGCAGTCTACGAGCGCGAGGCCGCCCGGCGGTCGAAGGCCTGAGGGCCAGGCCGGGCCGTTCTATGGCGCAGCCGGGAGTTCTCTCGCCTTCCGTTCGAGCTCGCGGAACACCGGCAGCGTCTGGGCGGCGAAACTCTTGAGTTCGGGGTCGGTACCCTCGCCGGCATAGCGTTCCATCAAGACGGTCGATTCGTGGTGCGCGCTGCGCTGGGCATCGACATAGGCCCTGTCGAAATCGGCGCCCTGCCTATCGGCGAGATCGCGCAGCAGGTCGAGATGCTTGCCGTCCGGACGGTCGGGCAGGGCGATGTCGGAGCGCTTGGCGATGATGCGACGCAGGCTGCTGGTCGCCGCCGCCTGGTCATCCGCGAGGCGATGGGCGAAATCCTTGATCGCCGGGGAACTGCTCTTGTGCAGGGCGAGCGTCGCCGACTCCACGCCGAACATGTTGGCGACCGCTGTTTGCGTGACGAAGTCCTGCGCGGGAATTGCCTCCTGGGCACGAACGGCTCCGGTCGAGAGCAGGGCCAGCGCGGCCAGGCCGAGCACCGACGCCCCCGGAAAACGGTGATGCTTCGAAATCATGTTTCGGCAACCGGGAAGAAGGCCGCAGGTTCCATCGCATGGGTGCCTCACGGCCGCGCGCCTTGTCCCATTCCGGGCGCTGCGCTAGCAGGGCAAAGGCGCTTTGCCCTGCCGGACGCTGAGGGAACTCCATGCCGACCACTGTCGAGACTGTGCGCGATGCGCTCATAAGGGCCCGCCGCGAGCGCTCCCTGATCGAGACGGCGAGTCTGCCGATTCCTGAGACGCTTGCTGATGGTCATGTGACGCAGGCGGCAGTCGGCGGGGCACTCAACCTGCCGGAAGCCGGCTGGAAGGTCGGCATCGCCGAGGACGGCACGCCGGTCGCCGGCCTGATGCCCGGCCCCTACCTCGCAGCTGGCGATGTCTATGAGGGCGCGATCGGGGCCGAGCTGCGCGTCGAGATCGAACTTGCGCTCCGGCTAGCGCGCGACGTGCCTTTCCGTCCGGCCCAACCCTATTCGCGGGCCGAGCTGCTCGCCTGCTGCGACAAGGCCTATCTCGGCATCGAGATCGTCGAGAGCCGCCTCGCCAACTGGCATGGCAAGGTCGCCTTCCCGCTCTGGCTCGCCGACGCGATGGGCCATGGCGGCTACGTCCTCGGCCCGGAGGTCGACATCAAGACGCTCGATGACCTCACCGGTCTGGGCTGCTTCATCTCGCTCAACGGCGTGACGATCTATGATCAGCCCGCCGTCCACGGCAATGGCGATCCGATGGTGCCCTTCCTGGCCTGGGCCAATCGCCAGCAGGACAACCTCGGCAGCCTGCGCGCGGGGCAGATCATCACCACCGGCAGCCTCTGCGGCGGCGTGCTCTCGCCCGGCAAGGGCGAGGTCGTGACGAAGCTCTCGCCGCTGGCGACTGTTTCTCTGACGCTCCGGTAAGAAACGAGAGCGGCGGGCGCGCAGGCGGCCGCCGCATTCTCTTCGGCAGGCGCTAGGCCTCCTGCACCAGCGGCGCCGTCTCGTTGCCGACGACGCGGTCACGCCCCTGCCGCTTGGCTTCGTAGAGATGCACATCGGCATGGGCGACGAGGCCGCGAATATCCTTGGCATCGTCGGGGAAGGTGGCTACGCCGATGCTGATCGTCGGGGCCGCCGCAAATTCCTGGGCCAGGGTGCGGTGGACGGCGACCCTCATCCGCTCGGCGGAAGCCAGGGCCGCAGGATGCGACATGTTCTCGCAAAGCACGACGAATTCCTCGCCGCCATAGCGGAAGATGAGATCGTCGCCGCGGATTTCCGCGCGCAGGCAGTCCACGACGCGCCGGAGCACCTCGTCGCCGACGACATGGCCGTAGCGGTCATTGATGCTCTTGAAATGATCGACATCGAGGATCGCGAGGCTGACGGGCCGTTGTGCCGCGATGCTGCGCGCCAGAATGGTCTGGCCGAGCGTCTCGAAGCGCTCCCGGGTCAGGGCGCCGGTCAGGGCGTCGCGGCCGCTCTTGCCGAGCAGTTCCTCGTATTTGTGCCGGTAGGTCAGCTTGTGGAAGATGTCCGAAAGCGGCTGCGGTGCGAGTTCCGGCGTCCGGCGTTCGAACAGGTTGAGGTAGAGGCCCATCAGCGTCGCATAGGTCGCGGCGGCGCCCATCTTGGCCACCCAGCCGCCGAACAGCGCGCCGAGCGGCGTGCCGGTCACCATATGCAGTCCAATGAAGAAGCCGACCTGATCGAAGGTCAGGATGATGGCCAGGCTCAGGCAGGAGCGCAGCACCAGCGATCGCGGCAGCAGCAGGCGCAGCCTCTCGTAGAGCAGGATCAGCGCAATGGAATCGATGAAAAGCAGCGTCGTGCCCCAGACCATCAGCGCGCCCATCTGGTCGATCAGGACGAGGTCCGGATTGTAGCCGGGCAGCGTGACCGGCGGGCCATAGAGCCGCAGGGTCGCCACCAGCGCGACCATCAGGAAATTGCCGATCAGCAGTCCGTAGATCGGCTGCCGCACCGTCTCGGCGTCTTCCCGGATGTAGAAGAGCAGGATGATTGCAAGCTTGCCCGAGAACAGCACGGTCGAACCCGGCGAGAGCAGGCCGAAGGGCAGCTCTATGAAGAAGACCGCGGCGAGATAGGTCTCCAGAAAGTGCATCACACCGAGCGCGCAGAGGAAGGCGCCGAGCCCCATCAGGTGGCGCAGCCGGAACAGCGCGGCCATGACGCCGAAATAGATCAGGGCTTGCGTGAACAGCAGGATGGTGCCGGGCATGCTGAGGGTCTATCGCAGTTCGTTCTAACGAGGGATCAACGGTGTTCAGCCCGATAGCGCACCCGGGAACGGTGGTGAGTTTCAGCTATTAACCTTCGGGCTCTTGAAAACCAATGCTTAGGCTTTTCACGACAGGCTCTTTCGAATCCGGCGGGCAGTCCGAAGGATTACAGATCCTTGAGCATTGCGCATGCTCGCTCCCGCCTTATGATGACGGCGGGTATCGGAGACGGTTTCGATTGTGTGGCGGCGTGGCTTGGAGGGTGGATGCGGTTGTGGCGTAGGGCTGGGCATGCCGTCGCGCTGAGCGGCGGCTGTGCGTTTGCCACACTGCTGGGCCTGCAGGCTGAATCCGCCCGGGCTTTCGACCTTTCGTCGCTGGACGTGTTCGGCCTCTTCACCAAGAAGGACGAGCCGCCGGCGGCGAGCGCGTCGAGCCTGCCCTACAAGCTCGACTTCGATCTCGGCGATGCTGAAAATGCCAAGACGCTGACGCGTACCCTGCAGGACGCTTCGCTGCTGTATCGGCTGCGCCAGGATGCGCCGCCCGATGGCGAGACGCTGGCCCGCCGCATGGCCGCCGATTTCAACCCGCTCGTCGACGCGCTCTGGTCGCAGGGCTATTTCAACGCCGACGTCGCCATGGTCGTCGACGGCGTTTCGCTGACGCTCGGGGTGGAGCCGAACGCGACGTTGATCCGGGCGCTGGAAGCGCATCGCAATCGCGATGCGGTGCCGATCACCATCAGGGTCCGGCCCGGCAAGGTCTTTGGTCTGCGCAAGATCGACGTGGTCGAGCGCGACGAGTCCGGCCCGCCGGCGATCGCAAACCCGCTCAAGGTCTCGAAGCTGAAGGAGGGCGAGCCGGCGACCTCGGCTGCGCTGCGTGGCGCGCAGGCGGCGTTGGTCGACTATATGCGTGCCCAGTCGCGCCCGCTCGCCAAAATGGTCGAACTCAGGCCGGTTGTCGATCATGCCACCGGCATCATGGACGTCACCTACGTCCTCGATCCCGGCCCTCTGGCCGGCTTCGGCGACATCACGGTCGGTCAGACCGACGAGATTCCGCCCGCGGTCGTGCGCTCCTTCATCTATCTCGAGCCCGGCGATCCCTATTCGCCCAAGGCGCTGGCCGACACGCGCCGCTCGATCGCGAAGATTCCCGCTGTCGGTTCCGTCCGCATTCGCGAGGGCGACAAGCTGGACCGTGCCGGCAACTTGCCGATCTTCGTCGACATCACCGAGCGGCCGAAGCGCCTGTTCGGGTTCTCGGCCCGCTATTCGACCATCGATGGCCCGACGGTGAAGACCTATTGGGAGCACCGCAATCTGTTCGGCGGGGCCGAGCGGCTGCGGCTCGAAGGCAGCATCTTCCTGGTGCCGCGCATTGACGGCACCAAGATCAGGAGCTTCGGGGATTTCGAGGAATCCGATATCGGCGGGCGCTTCGGCTTCAGTTTCCTCAAGCCGGCATTGGGCGGCAGCCGCTATGATTGGCTGCTCGACGGCTTCGCGACGCGCGAGCGCGTCGGCACCAGCCGCTATGGCGGCTACACGGCGCGCTACGCCAATGTCACCACCGCGATCATGCGTCGCTTCAGCGACACCTTCTCGGTCCAGGCCGGCCTCGAAGTGGAACGCGGCCAGACCAGCGACGTGCTCGGCCAGGTGACATACACGCTGGTCGGCATCCCGCTCTCGGTGAAATACGATTCGACCGACAGCCCGCTCGATCCGACGCGCGGCGTCCGGGCGGCTGCATCCTTTGCCGCCTATCCGGCCTTCCTCGGCTCGACCGTCGGCATCTACCAGACCAAGGCGGCCGTCTCCGCGTACTATGCGCTCGACGAAGATGCCCGCTATGTCCTGGCCGGCCGCATCGGCTTCGGCTCGGTCGCGGGCGCGAATCTCAACGAAATTCCGGCAACGCGGCTCTTCTATGCCGGCGGCGGCGGCTCCGTGCGCGGTTACGCTTATCGCAGCATCGCGCCCTTGGGGCCGCTGAACCAGGTCGTCGGCGGGCGGAGCCTGTTCGAGTTTTCGGCCGAGGCGCGCATCAAGCTCACCGATACGATCGGCATCGTGCCCTTCTTCGATGCCGGAACGGCTTACGAGTCGACCTTCCCGGACGGGAAGCAGCCGTTGCAGATGGCCGCAGGCCTGGGCCTGCGCTATTACACCGGCATCGGCCCGATCCGCGTCGATGTCGCCGCGCCGCTCAATCCGCGCAAGGGCGACAAGCCGGTCGCGCTCTATGTCAGCATCGGGCAGGCCTTCTGATGCGCCGGCTCCTGACCCACCTCGCCGATATGAAAGCCCTCGTCCTGAGGAGCGTCGCTAGGCGCGTCTCGAAGGGTGCTTCGGCGGGCTCGGCAACCTCCTGGGCCAATCTTCGAGAAACCGCTTCGCGACTCCTCAGGATGAGGGCTCGCGGGGCGGCGGGGCTTTTCGCCCTGCTCACGGCGGGCTTTCTCGTCTCCGCCCATTTCGGCGGTCTCGCGCAGAATGCCCAGAGCGACCGCGGCATCGTCGCCGATCTCATTTCCAAGGCGCTTTCCAGCGACACCAGCCAGGTCTCGATCGGCGAGGTCAATGGCGCGCTTTCCTCCGATGTCGAGATTCGCGACATCGTTCTCTCCGACCGCGACGGCGTCTGGCTGCGCCTCGATCGTGTCCGCCTGATCTGGACCCGCAGCGCCTTGCTGCTGCGCCGCCTCGATGTCGACCGCCTCGAGATCGGCAAGCTGGAACTCCTGCGCAGGCCCGCCCGGCAACCGGCCGGTGCTGCGCCGAGCAACGAGCCGATCCTGCCGGAGCTGCCGCTGAAGGTGATCCTGCGCGCCTTCCAGCTCAACGAACTGGCTTTGGGCGAGCCGGTTCTCGGTGCCGCCGCGCGCCTTGGCGCGACCGGCTCGGCATCGCTGGGCCCACCGAGCGAAGGGCTCGACCTCAAATTCGAGGCGCGCCGCCTCGACATGGGCGGCACCTTCAACGTCAATCTCGCCTTCGTCCCGCAGACGACGCGCCTCCAGCTCGCTGCCAAGCTCGACGAGCCGGCCGGTGGATTGATCTCGAAGGTCGCGGGCCTGCCGGGCGAGCCGCCGGTCAAGCTCGATCTCAACGGCGACGGGCCACTCGATTCCTTCCGTTCGAACCTGACCTTCACCGCGGGGCCGACGATCGGCGCGGAGGGCTCGGCGACGCTCAACCGGGCCGGTGTCGAGCGCCAACTCGCGCTTGCGCTCGATGCGCGCATCGAAGGTCTGATGCCCGCGCCGGTTGCTCCCGTCTTTGCCGGTTCGACCCGCCTCGACGGCGCGGTCGGCTTCCGGGACGACGGCGGCGTCGACATCCGTAGTCTCGCCTTGGTCTCCGCGCTCGCGCGGCTGGACGTGCTCGGCCGCTACAACGCCGACAAGACGCTCGATATCCGCGTCAGCGCCGCCTCGCGTCCAAATGCCGATGGCCGGACTGTCGCCTCCGGCGCCGAGATCGGCAAACTGGCTTTCGACGCGACGATCCGCGGTCCTGTCGCCGGCCCGACCGTGGTCGCGACCCTGGAGGCGCAGGACGCCAACATGCCGGCCGGCCGATTCGGCAAGGTCGGGCTGACCTTCAACGCGACGCCGACCGGCACCATCGGCGAGCCGGGGACACGCATCGCGCTGACCTCCGACGGCGAAGCCAGCGGGATCGCGCTGACCGACAAGGCGCTGGCGCGGGCGGTGGGCGACAAAGTCACCTTCACGCTGCGCGGCACCGCGCAGGACGATGGTACCGCCGATTTCGAGACGTTGAAGCTGGCCCTCTCCGGCGTCGAGCTGGATTACAAGGGCAAGCTCGGCCAGGCGCGCGTGCTCGGCAAACTCAAGGCCGTCCTGCCTGATCTTTCGCGGCTCAGCGGACTTGCCGGGCGTCCACTCGGGGGGAGGGCGGAGGTCACCGCCGATCTCGACGCGACGCCGCGCCTCAACAACTACACCGCCGCGCTCGACGGCAAGGCCGAGCGTCTCGCCACCGGCGCTGCCGTCGTGGACCGGTTGCTGGCGGGCAATCTCACCCTTGCCGGGCGCGTCAATGCGCTTGCTGGCGACTACACGGTGAACGGCCTGCGTGTGGCCGGGCAGCATGCCGCCTTCACCGCCGATGGTTCGCTCGGTCGGCAGCAATCCAGCTTGAAGCTGGCGCTTGCGCTGCCTGATCTCAAGCGCGCCGATCCGCGCCTCTCCGGTCGCGGCGACATCACTGCCGAGATCACCGGCCCGCAGAACAGACTCGATGCAACCGCGCGAATCGCCGTCGCAAACGCGACCGCTCTCGCCCGGCCGATCCCGCGCCTGACGATCGATGCCGTGGTGAAGGACCTGCAGGGAGCGCTGAACGCCAGCGTCGCGCTCACCGGCGAAGTCGATGCCAAGCCGGCGACGGGCCGGATCGAGCTCGCGCGCCAGCCCGACGACGGTTGGAACCTCTCGACACTCGACCTTTCGATCGGTTCGGTCCGGCTGAACGGCGGTCTCACGCTCGATCCGGCGAGCCGCGCAGCCGGCCGGCTGACGCTGGCCGCGCGCAATCTCGACGACCTTTCGGCGCTGGCGCTGGCCAAGCTGGGCGGCCAGCTCGATGCGGACATCATCCTCGCTACGCCAGATGGGCGACAGGATGTCGACCTGACGGCGCGCGGCTCGCGTCTCGTCGGGCCGTCTGTCTCCATCGACAAGCTTGATGCCAAGCTCGGCGCCCGCGACATCTATGGCCGGCCGATGCTCGACGCGGCCGTGGCCATCGACCGCGCGGTCGCCGCCGGCGAGACGATCAGTGCCATCCGCTTCGACTCGAAAGGCGCATCCGACGCCAGCGCCTTCACGCTGAGCGCGAATGCACGCGGCTTTGTCCTGAAGGGCGCAGGCCGGCTGGTGCCAGGCGAACCGTTGAAGCTGGAGATCGCCTCATTCGATGCTCGCCGCGACGGCAGGGCGATCACGCTCGCCAACCCGGCTTCGCTGAGCTTCCCGGCCTCGGGCGTCGAAATCGCCAACCTAGCCCTGATGATCGACAAGGGCAGGGTGACGCTCGATGGCCGGGCCGGCGAGGCGCTCGATCTGCGCTTCACGGCCCGCGACGTGCCGCTCGCGGCCGCCCGCATCGCATCGCCCAATCTGAATCTCTCCGGCACCCTGAACGCCGAGGCGCAGGTCAAGGGCAAGCCGGGCGATCTCGCCGGCCCCTGGAAGCTGAGGATCGCCCAGCTCGTGACGCCCGAGACGCGTCAGGCCGGTTTGCCGCCGGTCGAGATCACGGGTGAGGGGGCTTTCAAGGGCGATGCGACCAGCGTTTCCGCCACGGTGAATGCCGGCCGGGGCGCCAGCCTGACATTGCGCGGGACTGCGCCTCTGAACGCGGCCGGACCGCTCGATCTGGCCGCGCAAGGCCGCGTCGACGCCGTGCTCGCCAATCCGATGCTGGCCGTGAACGGGCAACGTGTGACCGGCAGCGTCGCCGTCGACATGCGTGCCGGCGGCACGGCGTCCGCACCGCGCCTCAGCGGCAACGCCGGCTTGTCGAACGGCAGCTTTACGGATGCGCTGCAGGGGATACGGCTCAACAACATTGAGGCCCGCGTCGCGGCGAATGGCGACAATCTGACGATCGAACGCGCTTCGGCGCGTGCGCCCAATGGCGGCACGATCTCGGCCAGCGGCCAGGTCAAGGTGGACCCGGCTGCGGGCTTCCCGGGCAATATCCGCATCCGCGGCGACCGCGCCCAGCTCGTCTCCAGCGGGCTTGTCACCGCGGTTGCAGGGATGGATCTCGAGATCAGCGGCCCGCTGGCGCAGCGCCCCCGGATCGGCGGGCGGATCGATATCGCATCGCTCGAGGTCTCGGTTCCCGACCGGTTGCCGGCTTCGCTTCGGCCGGTCGATGGCATCAAGCACATCAATGCACGCGGGACCGCCGCCGCCAGGCTCGCCGCAGAGCGTCGGGCTCGGGAGGCGCGCGGCCGCGGGCGGGCAGGTCCCGCTTTCGATGCGGCGCTTGCGCTGACGGTGTCGGCTCCCAGCCGCGTCTTCATCCGCGGGCGCGGCATCGATGCCGAACTCGGCGGCGAGATCCGCGTCGGCGGCACATCTTCCGCGCCGGTCCTCAATGGCGGCTTCGAATTGCGGCGCGGCCGCCTTAGCGTGCTCACGCAGCGCCTCGACTTCAGCCGCGGCAGACTCACCTTCGCAGGAGGGTTGATTCCCGAGCTGGATTTCGTCGCCGAGACCAGCGCGGGCGACGTGACGGCCAGGATCACCGTCAGCGGCCCGGCTGACCAGCCGAGCTTCGCCTTCACCTCGCAGCCCGAGCTGCCGCAGGATGAGGTGCTGTCGCGGCTGCTCTTTGCCCGCGCCTCCGGCTCGCTTTCCCCCTTCCAGGCGCTCCAGCTCGCCCAGGCTGCAGCCCAGTTCGCCGGCGGCGGCGGGGATGACACCTTCGAGCGGCTGCGCAAGTCGCTCGGCGTCGACAATCTCGATATCCAGATGGGCGCCGGTGGCCCGACCGTCGGCGCCTCGCGTTACATCAGCGACAACGTCTCCGTCGGCGTGAAGGTCGGGGCGAAGCCCGAGGACAGCGGTATCTCGGTCGGCGTCGACGTGACGAAGCGCTTGAAGCTCCAGGCTGAAACGGGAGCGGACGGCAGCGCGGCCGTCGGAATCGGCGCCGAGTGGGAATACTGATCGTCCGGCGCCGGGGAATCGCGCGCGCCAAGATTCGCAGCCGGAGCGGTTCCGGAGCTTCATGATTCCCCCTTGGATCTGTTCAAAACCGGCCTGCCGGCGCCCGCGGGGTTAATGGTTCGTAAATTTCGAGCCTCAAAGCGTGGCTCGTCTGCAACACCGGATTTCAAAGCATCCCATGCACAGCCCTTGGCGGCTGATCCTGGTTGATCGGCGAGGGCGCTTTCGTATGGTGGGAATGCGTCGGGACGTTCCCGGTCGCTGTTTTTCGTCCTCGCCTCCGAAATAGGTCGGTGACGCGGGCGAAAGACCGGGAATAGGCAGGTTCTGCGATCAGGCTGAAAGTCTGGGGCGGGGGGCAGGCTGAAGCCCGAGGGTCTCGAAACTCTTTTGGAGGTTACCAAATGAAGCTCGTTAAGAGCCTCCTCCTCGGTTCCGCCGCCGGCATCGCCGCGGTCGCCGGGGCTCAGGCCGCCGATCTTCCCTCGCGGAAGGCCGCTCCGGTCGAGTACGTTCGCGTCTGCACTGCCTACGGTGCTGGCTTCTTCTACATCCCGGGCACTGACTCCTGCCTGCGCATCTCGGGCCGCGTTCGCGCCGAGTACGCCATCGGCACGCGTTACAGCGACTTCCAGGATGCTTACGGCACCCGCGCCCGTGGTCGTCTGAACGTCGACGTCCGCACGCAGACCGCCTACGGCACCCTGCGCACCTTCATCCGCTACGAGCTGACCAACAACACCGGCATCTACAACCAGGGCGCCGTCACCCCGTTCAACGTTGGTTCGACCGTTCCCGGCCTCGTCCGTGGCCCGTCGTCGACCTCGACCGGCTCGCTGGTCGACCTGGCGTTCGTGCAGTTCGGCCCGATCACCGCTGGTCGCGCTCAGTCGTTCTTCGACTTCTACGCTTCGGACCTGAACTTCGCTTCGATCCGTACGGCTGACTCGCGCGTCAACCTGTTGGCCTACACCGCGACCTTCGGTTCGGGCTTCTCGGCCACGATCTCGGCTGAAGACCGCACCTCGGGCACCTCGGGCCGCGAGCTCGCGGGCGCAATCTTCAACCCGCTCACCCCCGGCGTTGGCGGTATTGCCGTTACCGCTCAGGGTCAGAACTTCCCCGATCTCGTCGCCTCGCTGCGCGTCGATCAGGGCTGGGGCTCCGCTCAGCTGTCCGGTATGGTCGGTCAGCGTAGCTACGCCACCGCGACCAATATCACTGCGGTCAACGGCGATGAGATGGTCTGGGCCATCCAGGGCGGCGTGAAGATCAACCTGCCGATGCTCGCCGCTGGCGACGCTCTGTGGCTGCAGGCTGCCTATGCTGACGGCGCCCTCGGCTACCTCGGCTGGTCCCCGGCCAGCCTCGGCCTCGGCCGCGTTGGCTCCCTCACGCTCGCCGATGCCTCGATCAACCCGATCACCGGCAACATCAACAACTCGACCGGCTGGTCGCTTGTTGCGGCGTTCCGCCACTTCTTCACCCCGACGATCCGCACCGAGATCAGCGCGTCGTACTCTGAGCTGAAGTTCAAGTACAACGACGTCAACGCGACTGCGTTCAACGGTGTCTTCGCTCGTTCGGCGGACCCGAAGGAGTTCCTGCTCGCTGGCGCTCTGATCTGGTCGCCGGTCTCCGGTCTGGATATCGGTGTCGAAGTGCTCTACTCGCATCTCGACGTCAATTCGCCGGTCGGCGTCGTCAGCAACGCCAACGTCCGCAGCGGCGTGCTCGGTATCAAGTCCGACGACACCGTTGCTGGCCGCTTCCGCATCCAGCGCGACTTCTGATCGGTCTCCGATCTCAGTCGGAAGCCCCGGGGAAACCCGGGGCTTTTTTATTGCCGGTGGCTTGGGAACGCCGCGGTTGACGGGCGGTCACGGTCGAGCCGGATCCGAGGGAGGCACCGTTCGCGTCGGCGACCTGGACGGTTCGGTGCAAGCCGGCGGTTGAAACAAAAGCCTGCGGATCGTCAGGTAAATTATTGATAGAATGGACCGGTCGCGGTTGTCGGATGCCTGGGGCTGAGCATTGACCAGTGCAGGTGAAGGGGGGCGTGACATGTCGCAGCCGGCGCGCTGGTTCTGGGGTCTGATTCCACTGGTCCTGCTTTGGGGCGCCGGGAATGTCGGGCTCGACGCGGCCATCGAGCAGGATGTCGGCGAGCGCGCGGTGCGAGCCGTTGCCGCAGAGGCCGGTCAAGCCCCGGGCGCCCGTCCTATCGTGGCACAGGTCGAGGGCCGAGACGTCACGATTTCCGGGGAGGTCCTGTCGACCGACGGCGCCACCCGCGCCATGGCGCATCTGCGCGCCGAATTCGGCGTCCGCCGGGCGCTGGGCGGTCTGTCGCAGGTCGTTGCGCAGAAGCCCTATTCATGGTTCGCGGGCCGGCTCTCGGATAGCGTTACGCTCGGCGGCTTCGTCCCAGATATCGAGACGGCGACCGCCAATCTCGTTGCAGCAGGCGCTGCACTGCCCGGCCTGCGGATCGACGATCGTCAGACTATCGCATTCGGCGCGCCGGACGGCTTCGCGGCGATGACCGCTGCGATGATCGCCGAACTGCCGAAGCTGGCTTCCGGACGGATCGCGCTCGACGACAGCCGCTTCTGCATCGAGGGGAAGGCCGTGACACCCGATGCGTTCCGCGCTCTCGAGGCCGCTATGGTGCAGTTGGCCCGGCCCGGCTTCCAGGCAGTGAAGTGCGATCTGGAGCCTCCGACCGTCACACCCTATCGCTGGAGCGCCGAGCACCGTGCCGACAATGAGCTCGTCCTGCGAGGATTCTATCCGAACGACGAGATTCACAGGCAGCTCTTCCAGGCGGTGCAGCGTGCCTTCGGGGCGGCGGTGGCGCTGCGCGATGAACTGCAGCCAGGAGACGGCGCGCCGTCCGCGTTCCTCGAGAAAATCGCGCGGGCCGCTGCGGACCTTGCCCGGCTTCGGGAAGGCAGAGCCGAGCTCAGCGGGGATGTCTATACGCTCTCCGGCAAGGGACCGGACAACTATGAGGCCTGCCAGGCACTGCGCCTGCAGATCGCACAGCTGGACGGCCCCGATTCGGTCGCGCGGGTCGAGATCGACTGTCCTCCGGAGCCGCCGCCGGCCCCTGTCGTCGTGCCGCCGCCCGAGGTGCCGGGCCTGATCCTGAAGGACGTGCTGCCGGCAGCTCCGGCACCCGGTCACCCCACCTCTGCTTCCACGGTACCCCTCGATTCCGGGCCTGCCACGCTACCGGCGACACCTTCCACTCCGGTCGCTGATCCGACAAGCGTGCAGCCAGCGACAACTCCGGTGCAGCTCGAATGGAACGCAAGACGCGCGGACGGGCGCGTCTTGCTGAGCGGAGTTCTGCCGAGTGAAGCCGAGCGCGCCAATGTAACGGCCGTGGCGCGGCGCCTGTTCGGGGAAACGGCGCTCGACGACCGCATGAGGGTCGAGCCTGTATTGCACACCGAACTCGACATCCCGGCGTCGCTGTCCTTCGCGCTTGAGGTCCTGTCGAAGCTGAAGGCGGGATCGGTGAGGATCCACGACAAGGCCTTTGTCGTGGCCGGCGAGGTTGCGGACGCCGCGGCTCTCGGAGAGCTGCACGATCTCCTTGCCCGAGGTGGTCCGGCAGGGCTCACCATGGGGTCTCCGCCGGACAGCGTCGCGGTTCGGCCTTATCGGCTGGGGTTGTCGGCGGATCGTACCGGCCTGCGCCTGGCCGGTTTTCTTCCTGACGAAATGACGCGTGCTGCTCTCCGTTCGCTCGTTGCCGATTCCCCGCTGAAGGATCGGCTCGATGATGGGGCGGTCGTCGTGCCGGGGGCACCGGCCGGTTTCGGTGCTGCGGCGCGGGTTGTCCTCACCGATCTGCTCCGGCTGGATCTCGGCTCCGCTTCTGTCGAGGATGATCTCGTCAGCATCCGCGGACTGACCTGCCGCGAATTGATCAGGAGCGAGGTCGAGACCAGCGCCGCCTCTGGCCTGCCACCGGGCTTCAAGGCCGACGTCGTGATCAGCCTGCGTCAGACCGGTTGCGTCGTCGACCCGCCGGCAAGCTGTCAGAACGATCTCGACGGCCTGACCACGCGCAACACTGTGCTGTTCGGGCAAGGAACCTCGGCCGTAGAACTCGACGCGACGACCGAGCGGGTGATCGGCGAGGCGACGGCGATCCTCAAGAAGTGCCCGGGCTCTCAGGTCACTATCGAGGGGCATGCCAATCGCGATGGCGAGTGGCGCGGCTTCGACAATATGGATCTGTCGCTTCGGCGGGCTCTGCGTGTGCGCGACGAGCTTGCGCGGCGCGGGATTGATCCGGGGAAGCTCGCGGTCAAGGCCTATGGCAGCACGCGTCCGATCGCGCCCTACGATAAGCCGGAAGCCAAGGCGATGAATCGCCGCGTCCAGTTCACAGTGGCGAAGTAGGAGGCGGACATGCTCTATCTCGCCAGCCAATTCGTCTGGTTCCTGCTCGCCGCCTTTGGCCTGGGCCTCGCCATGGGCTGGATCAGCCATGCTGGCGGTAAGGTCCGGCTGTGGAACGGCGCCTGGACCGTTGTCGCCGTGCTCTGGGCCGTCGGTGCAGCCTTGGCCTGGTTCCAATGGCTCAACGGTGCCGTCGCGACATGGGTGGAGACCGCTCTGCTGTTCATCGCTGCGTACTGGGCGGGCTGCGTCTGCGCCAGCTTGCTGCCCAGGCCGGCAGCTGTGAGCGCGGTGGGGGCATCCGCTCGTAGAGCGCAGCCGTCCACAACCGCTGCACAGGTCGAAAATCCGTTAAGAGCAGCTCGGGAGGTGCCCACCGATGCGCTCCCGTCCGTCGAGAACGAAGCGGATTTGCCCGGCCGGCGGCCTCCCGGTCAGGCAGCGGCTCGCGGCGGCAAAGCGGACGATCTGAAGCTGATCAAGGGCGTCGGCCGGCAGAACGAAGGCCGTTTGCACGGTCTTGGCATCTGGCATTTCGAGCAGATCGCGGCCTGGACGCCCGACAATATCGAATGGGTCGGCAGCTACCTGGCCTTTCCCGGTCGCATCGAGCGTGAAGACTGGGTTGGCCAGGCGAAGGTGCTGGCAACGGGGGCGGATACCGAGTTTGCCGCTCGCGCCAAGGCCGGACAGGTGGAGACGTCGCGCGACGACGGATCGTTCGGGCAGAGCAACGTCGCGGACATTTCTAGCGAAGCCAAGGCGGAACCGCCGAAACCCTGAATTCAGGCTGCTCGGCGCTCGGCCCGTGCGATCAGCTTGCCGATGCGCCGGGCCATGTCCTTCGAGCCCAGTAGCGGGGCATGGCCTTGTCCGGGAACGCTGTAGACCTCGCAATCGGGATGGCGCTCGGCCATGTCCTGCAGGGTCTTCTCGGCCAGCAGATCGGAGTTCGCGCCGCGGATCGCCAGCAGCGGCACCGCTTTGAGCCCGTCGAAATAGGTCCAGAGTACCGGCAGCGGCGTTTCGAGATCGAGCTCCTCCAAAACCTTCATGAGCCTGGTATCGTAGTCTGGCTTGAGCGGGCCGTCGCGATCCGTCCAGGTGCGGCGGGCCATGATCTCCCATTCAGCCTCGCTGAGCGCCGGGAAGTGCTGATCGGAGAGCCGCTTCAGGATCTCGGCGCCTTCCGAGAAGCTGCGCGGCACCGGCAGCTTGCCGACATAGCCGCGGATGCGCAGCAGGCCGCGCGCGTCGATCACCGGGCCGACATCGTTGAGGACCGCGCCGCGAATAACGGCGGGACGTGCCGCCGCCAGCGCCATCGTCAGAAGCCCACCGCGCGAGGTGCCGATGAAGACCGCCTCATCGATGCCCATCGCGACCAGGACCTGCATGAGGTCGTCGAGTTCGATGCGGATGTCGTAGTTCTTCCAGTTGCGGTCGTAGTCCGAGAGCCCGCGGCCGCGATAGTCGAGGGCGAGTACGCGCCGCGGCTTGGTTTCGTCCTGCGCGAGAGCCAATGCCAGCTCGTGGAAATCGGCCGCCGTGCGCGCGAAGCCCGGCAGGCAGACGACAGGCAGCGCGGTCGCTTCGAGCGGGCCATAGTCGCGCAAATGCAGCTTCAACCCGTCGCGGGCGCTGACGAAGCGGGAGGTGAAGGCGGTATCCGAGGTCATAAGGGACTCGAGGCGGAGGGCTGGAGGCACCTAACCACGCCGATGGCAGGGGTGGAAGCCGGGTTTCACGGCTGGCCGTCAGGCCGCTCCCCAACGCCGCAGTTTGGCGAGGCATCGGTTGAAGACATCGAGTTCTTCCGGCGTCAGTACGGACAGGAAATCGTGCTCCATCTCTTCGCCGAGCCTGTCCGCCTCCCTCCTGATGGCTTCGCCCTTCGGCGTGAGATGGAGGGAGACCTTCCGGGCATCGGCGCTTTCGAGCTGGCGGTGGACATGGCCTTCGTCCACCAGCTTGCGAAGATGCTTGGAGATCAGCGTCTGCTCGATGAAGGTCGCTTCCGAGAGTGCGCGGGACGACAGCCCCGGCGCGTCCCCGATGGCGCGGATCACACGCAGCTCGCGGATGTTGAGGCCGAGCTGCCCCTTGTAGACCTGCGACGCCTTCGCCATCGCGGTCTGGCTCAGCTGATCCAGCCGGAAGGTCAGGAAGGTGTCGCGCGGTGGCATTGTCTGCTCGTCAGCGCTTCTTGTTCTGCCGGCCCGCCAGCGTGAGCGCAATCAGCGAGAGCGCTGCGCAGGCCAGCAGATAGTAGGCCGGCACCAGGTCGGAGCCGGTCTTTGCCACCAGCCAGGTCAGCGTGAAGGGCGCCAGCCCGCCAAACAGCAGAACGACCACGTTGTAGGCGACCGACATCCCGGTCGAGCGGACATCCGTCGGGAACATGCCGGCGAGCAGGCCCGGGGTGGGCGCCCAGATCGCCGCGATCGGCAGCGCGCAGATCGCCTGGACCAGCAGCAGCCGCTCGAAGCTCGGCTCCGCCACGACATAGGCCAGCAGAGGATAGGAGAGCAGCGAGAAACTCAGCATGCCCAGAAGCCAGATGCGGCGCGGGCTCCAGCGGTCGGCGAGATAGCCCATGATCGGCACGAAGATGAACAGCAGGATGCCGCCGATGAGCGAGCTCAGCATCGCGCTGGTGAAGGGCAGCTTCAGCTGCCGCACGACATAGCCGGGCAGGAAGATGAACCAGACATAATTCGAAGCGGTGCCGGGGATCATGAGGCCGAAGCAGCGCAGCAGGGCGTTGCGATGCTCGGCCAGCACGGCGCGGAACGGCGTGCGGCCGGCGTTGCTGCCGCCCTGCTTCTCGTATTCGGGGGATTCGTCGACGAAGCGGCGGATATAGAAGCCGAGCGGCGTGATCAGCGATCCCAGCAGGAAGGGAATGCGCCAGCCCCAGCCTTGCAGCGCCTCCGGCGTGAGCAGGGTCGCCAGCGCGTAGCCGGAGAAGGCCGCGAGCGCGAGCGCTAGCGCCTGCGAGCACATCTGGAAGCTGCCATAGGTCATCTTGCGGCCGGGCGGAGCGTATTCGACCAGCATCGCCGTGGCCGAGGCGAATTCGGCGCCAACCGAGATCCCCTGCAGGATGCGGGCGATGATGACGAAGATCGGCGCGAGGATGCCGATCGTCGCATAGCTCGGCGTCAGGCCGATCAGCACGGTCGAGAACCCCATGATCAGGATCATCACCGTCAGAATCGGCTTGCGGCCGAAGCGATCGGCATAGGTCGAGAGCAGCACGCCGCCGATCGGCCGCACCAGGAAGGAGATCGCGAAGGTCGCTGCCGTCAACAGCGCCGAGACAAGCGGGTCCGAGCTCGGGAAGAAGACCTGCGAGATGATGGTGGCGAAGAAGCCGTAGACGAGGAAGTCATACCATTCGAGGCCGTTGCCGATCACCGAGGAGATCACGGCGCGGCGGACCATTGCGGGGGAGCGCGCTTGTCCGGCTTGGATAGCCGCGGCGGTCATGCGCTGGTTCCTTGCGTCTGACGCTCGACGATCCGGCACAGAATGCTGGCGCCTATCGGGAGCAGGCGGTCGTCGAAATCGAAGGTCGGGTGGTGGCACATCGCGCCGGGCTGGCCGAGAAAGATGTAGGCGCCGGGCCACTGACGCAGCATCAGCGCGAAGTCGTCGGAGAAGGGCAGGGGCTTCAGGTCGGTCCTAACCTTCGCCTCGCCGAGAACAACTCCGGCGGCTGCAGCCGCGGTGGCTGCCGCGCGTGGGTCGTTGAGGCAGGGCGGGCAGCTCGCCTTCTTCGTGCAGGTGATCGTGCAGCCCGACATCTCCGCGAAACCGCGGCAGATCGCGTCGAGCTTCTCGACGATAGCGGCCTCCGTCGCCGGGTCATAGGTGCGGATCGTGCCGCTGAGTTCAGCTGAGGCCGGGATGATGTTGGCCGCGGTGCCAGCGCAGAGACGGCCCAGGCTGATGACGGCGGGCTCCATTGGGTCGACATGGCGCCCGACGATCGAGGAGATCTCGTTCGCGAGCCGCGCCGCGACCTGGAGCGGATCGACCGTGGTATGGGGCGCCGCGCCATGACCGCCGACGCCGTCGATCCGGATCTCGAAGACCGTCGTTCCGCTCAGCGTCGGGCCGGGGCGGACTGCGGCCGTGCCTTCCTCATAGAGCGGGATGGTGTGCAGCGCGTAGACTTCCGAGCAGGGGAAACGCTCGAACAGCCCGTCGGCGATCATGCGCTCGGCGCCCTGGCCGATCTCTTCGGCCGGCTGGAAGATCAGATGCACCTTGCCGCGCTTGGGAGGATTGGCCGCAATCTGACGCGCGGCCGCCAGCAGCATCACCGTATGTCCGTCATGGCCGCAGCCATGGAATTGACCCTCCGTGCTCGAGCGATAGTCGAGCCCCGTCTCCTCACCCATCGGCAGCGCGTCCATGTCGGCGCGCAGTCCGATGGTCGGCCCCTCCGCCGCGCCCTTGATGACGCCGACGAGGCCGGTGCCGCCCAGTCGGCGATGAACCTCGACGCCGAAGGAGGAGAGCGTCTGTGCGACGAAGTCCGATGTCCGGAACTCCTGGAAGGCGATCTCGGGATGGGCGTGAAGGTCGCGGCGCCAAGCCTGAAGCGTCGGCGCGAAATCGGCGATGTCCTGCAGCATCGAAGTTCCTCCGCTGAAGGCAATGGGTATTTGAAAGTTTCAAATATTGCAATGTTCAGATAACATCATTGCCGTGCCGGCAAATCTCGGGCGCGAACGAGACATACGGCACGGAACCGCGTCGTCATCCCGGGCGCAGCGAAGCGGAGACCCGGGATCCATGCCGGCGCGTTTGCCGGAAAGGCTCAGCCGTGGATCCCGGATCGGCGCGGCGTCGCCGCTTGTCCGGGATGACACAGTTCCGGCGCTGCAAGACTCAGTCGCGCTTGCCGCCGCGCTTCAGGTCGTAGTCGATGAGGTAGGCGGTGCGCTGGTTCAGGCGCTCGCGATAGACCTGCAAATTCTCCATCACGCGCTGGACGTAGTTGCGCGTCTCGGAGAAGGGAATGCGCTCGACCCAGTCGACGGCATCCACATCAGGGTCGCGTGGATCACCATAGGCAGCGATCCATTTCTTCACGTTCGGAGAGCCGGCGTTGTAGGCAGCGAAGGTGAGGATGTAGGAGCCGCGCCACTCCTTCAGCAGGTCGTTGAGATGGGCCGCGCCCATCTGCGCCGCATAGAGCGGGTCCTGCCCGAGCTTCTGCCAGTCGAAGGGCAGGCCGGCGCGGCGCGCCGTCTCGCGCGCGGTCGCAGGCATCATCTGCATCAGCCCACGTGCCCCGGCATGGGACATGGCGGCGGGGTCGAAGGCGCTTTCCTGCCGGGCGATGGCATGGACGATGGCGCGCTCCATCGGGTCGCCGAGCACGTCGAACTCCGGGATGCCGTTGACCGGATAGGCAGCCATGTCGAGCGGGAAACCGCGCTGCAGCGCCGCCTTGCCGATGCCGACGAGCGCGCGGGCATCCGTCTCGCGCTGGGCGATGGCCGCAATCGCTTCCAGCGCTTCGGTGGTGTGCAGGCGCTGTGCCAGATCGTTCAGCATCAGCGTGGCGAGGTCGCGCTCGCCGATGCGGTAGAGCAGCCGCACGCCATGATGGCCGGGCAACCCCTCAAGGGCCACAGCGGAGGTGCTCCGGAGCGGCAAGCGGTCCAGCCCCAGTTTCGCCCGTGCGAGCTGGCCGTAATAGGCGACAGGCTGCTCGGCCGCCTTGCCGAAGGCCGCTTTCGCTTCCTCGGCTTGGCCCAACTCCTCATAGGCGCGACCCCGCCAATAGGCGGCGCGTGCCACCGAGATCGGCGTTTCGCCGATGGCGCCTGCCGCATCGAAATGCTTCAGCGCCACATCCGGCTTCTTCAGGAAGCGGAGTGCGATGAAGCCGGCGTGCCACTCGGCTTCGATGCGCTGGGCCGGGTCCTCGGCACCATGGCCGGCCGCGACTTCATAGGCTTTCGCCGGCTGGCCGGCATCGAGGAGCTTGCGGGAAATGATGCGCCGCTCCTCCCACCAGCCGTCGCCATCCCCGAGCAGCGCTGGATCGCGCGGGACGTTGGCGAGAGCCTTCGCGGCATCGTCGAGCTTGTCGCCACGGCGCGCTTGCTGTGCCTGCAGGAAGGCGAAGGAGACGTCGCTGCGGACGGAGGTCGGCACGGCCGCGATCTGCTTCTCGGAGATCGGCCGGCGCGCTCCGGCGCTGGCAAGCCGCGCCCTCGCCAACACGACATAATCGGCTGAGACGCGGGCAGCATTGCGCAAAGCCGCCGCGTCGTTGTCCTTGAACAGAAAGCGCTCGGTACGCAGGCGATGGTCGTCCTTCGTCAGCGCCGTCTCGAATTCCTTGAGGACGATCTTCTCCAGCGCTTGCCCGAACGGGTCCTTGCGCCAGCTCTGGCGCACGAGAGCCACGGCCTCTTCGGTTCGTCCCTCGTCCTTGAGTGCGAGCGCAAGCGCGATCCGCCCGGCTGGCGACACCGGCTGCTGGCCGTGAAAGAACGCACGGACGACGAGCGGGCTCTTCTTCTCGGCGATCAGCGCCTCTTCGGCGCGGCGTCGAAAACGGGTCGTTGCGGGATAGTTCGGATGCTCGCGCAGGAAGCCGTCGATGCGCGTGAACGATACGGTGCCTGCATTGGAGTGGATCGCCACCCATTCGAGCAGCGTGCGGACGGCGCGGTCCTCGATCCGCGCTGCAAGCTCATCGCCGTCACCGAGCGCGCCGCGGCGATAGGCGGCGATGGCACCCTTCACGGCGTCCAGATTGATTGCATCCTCGGCGCGCAGGGCGGAGGGTGGATAGGGCAGCAGTGCGCCCGTGGTCTCGACGTCGCCGATCATGGCGAGCTTGCGCTGACTCGCCAGCATGCCGTCATCGCCCGCCTGTGTCGTCGAGGCGGAGAGCAACGCAGGCAACAGCAGGCCGACTAGTCTCCTCGCGGCAGCAGGCGAGGCCATGGCGGGTCTCCATCCTGGGGCAGGCATCGGGGAATGATGGTCGCGGAAGGGGGTTTATGAAGGCTTAACTATGAGGCCACGGATTTTCATGCATTGCCGGCTTTGCCTTGACCAAACGACGGTTTATGTGTGGCGGCCCGACAACCCGTGTTTCGCTTCAGGATCTGCCCCATGACCAAGCACATTGCCTTTACCGGCTCGATGCCCGCTCTGGTCACCCCCTTCAAAGCCGGCAAGGTCGATGAGGAGGCGCTGCGCGCGCTGGTCGAATGGCAGATCGCGAGCGGTTCGACCGGCCTCGTCCCCGTCGGCACCACCGGCGAGAGCCCGACGCTCTCCCATGACGAGCACAAGCGAGTGGTCGAGATCGTCGTCGATCAGGCCAAGGGCCGCGTTCCGGTGATCGCCGGCGCCGGCTCCAACAACACGATCGAGGCGATCGACCTGGCCGTTCACGCGGAAAAGGCCGGCGCCGACGCCGTCCTTGTGGTGACGCCCTACTACAACAAGCCCACCCAGGAGGGCATGTACCAGCACTTCAAGGCGGTGAACGATGCGGTCGGCATCCCGATCATCATCTACAACATCCCGCCGCGCTCGGTGGTGGACATGTCGGTCGAGACGATGACGCGGCTCTATGAGCTCAAGAACATCGCGGGCGTGAAGGATGCGACTGCCAATCTCGCTCGCGTCTCGCAGCAGCGCCACGCCATGGGGCCGGACTTCATCCAGCTCTCGGGCGAGGACATGACGGCGCTGGCCTACATGGCTGCCGGCGGCCACGGCTGCATCTCGGTCGTCGCCAATGTCGCGCCGCGCCTCTGCGCCGATCTGATGGACGCCACGCTGAAGGGCGATTTCGCCAAGGCGCTGAAGGTGCAGGATCGTCTCGTGCCGCTCCATGACGCCATCTTCAAGGAGCCGGGGCTGGCCGGTGCCAAGCATGGGCTCACGCTGCTCGGCCGTATCGAGGAGGAAGTCCGCCTGCCGCTGCTGCCGGTGACGCCGGCCACGGGCAAGGTCATCCGCGAGGCCATGGTTTTCGCCGGGCTGTTGAATGCCTAAGTAAGGATTGCGTTCGACCGGTCTTCCCGGCCGACGTCAGGGAATTCCGGGATGTACGAGCCCAGTCACTTCAAGGTCGAGGACCGCGCGCAGCTCCACGCTGTCATCCGGCAGCATCCGCTCGCGTCGCTGGTGACAGTGGGCGAGGGCGGGCTGATCGCCAACCCCGTTCCCTTCATCCTTCATGCCGATGAGGGCGAGAACGGCGTGCTGCGCGCCCATCTCGCGCGTCCCAATGCGCAGTGGAAGGCGATCGCGGCCGGGGCGGAGACGCTGGTCATCTTCACCGGCGTCGAGCGCTACGTCACGCCGGCCTGGTATGCGACCAAGCGGGAGACCGGGAAGGTCGTGCCGACCTGGAACTACGTCACGGTGCAGGTCCGCGGCCCCGCCCGCGTGATCGAGGATCCTGCCTGGCTGCGCGCCCAGCTCGAGTCGCTGACGCAGCAGCAGGAGGCGCCTCGCGCCGAGCCATGGGCGGTCTCGGACGCGCCGGAGCCTTTCATCGCGGCACAGGCGCGCGGTATCGTCGGCGTCGAGATCGAGATCGCCTCGATCATCGGCAAGTTCAAACTCAGCCAGAACCGGCGGGAGGACGACAAGCTCGGCGTCCTCAACGGCCTGAGCGCCGATCCTGAAACGGACGCACAGGCGATGGCCTCGCTGGTGAAAAAACATGGATTCAGTGGAACTGCATGAAGAAGCCTGATCCCGCCCGCTACCGGCTCGCCGCCGACAACCGCAAGGCGCGCTTCAATTACGAGATCAAGGAGACACTGGAGGCGGGCATCGCTCTGCAGGGCACCGAGATCAAGTCGCTCCGTGGCGGCAAGGCGACGATCGGCGAGAGCTATGCTGGCCCGATGGGCGAGGAGCTCTTCCTGTTCAACGCCTATATCCCGGAATATTTGGAGGCGAACCGCTTCAACCATGAGGTTCGCCGGCCGCGCAAGCTCCTGCTCCACCGGCGCGAGATCAACAAGCTGATGGGCGCGGTCCAGCGCGAGGGCATGGCTCTGATCCCGCTCAAGGTCTATTTCAACGACAAAGGCAGGGCGAAGGTCGAGCTCGGCCTCGGCAAGGGCAAGAAGCTCCACGACAAGCGCGAAACCGAGAAGACCCGCGACTGGAACCGCGACAAGCAGCGGCTCTTGAAGACCGGTGGGTGAGGCCTATTCAATAGGCGCCCGCGCCACACCTTGCCATGGAACTCACCCTTCCACCGGCTCATCGCCCTGCCGGATACCGTAGCGCCGTTCCAGAGCGGGGTTGCCCGGTGCGGCTGGGCCGCCGCCGGGCGCGGTGCTGCGGGGGCTGCGCTCGGACGGATCGCGCCCGACCTTCTGCATGAGCTGGGCGAGGTCGAGGAACTCGTCGCATTGCCGGCGCAGCTCGTCCGAAACCATCGGCGGATTGGTCGAGATCGTCGAGACGACGGAGACCTTGACGCCCTTGCGCTGCACTGCCTCGACCAGCGGGCGGAAGTCGCCGTCACCGGAGAACAGATAGATCTGGTCGAGATGTGGCGCGAGCTCGAGCATCTCGATCGCGAGCTCGATGTCCATATTCCCCTTCACGCGCCGCCGGCCCGTGGCGTCGGTGAACTCCTTGGCTGCCTTGGTGATGACGCGGTAGCCGTTGTAGTCTAGCCAGTCGACCAGCGGACGGATCGAGGAGTACTCCTCGCTTTCGACGAGGGTGGTGAAATAGAAGGCGCGGATCAGATTGCCGCGACTCTGGAACTCCCGCAGCAGGCGGCGGTAATCCATGTCGAAGCCGAGCTGCTTCGAGGTCGCGTAGAGATTGGCGCCGTCGATGAAAAGCGCGATGCGCGGTGCGCCGTTCATGGCAATCACTCCTGCTCAAATGACTTCAATTATTAGAGATGGAAGCAAAAGGCGTTTGAACAATGTCTTTCATGAATGAAATTTGACAGGCTTCAAACAAGGGCGTGGCGTCTTGACGCAGCTCAGTAGCGTCGCGGTGAGGCTACCCACCGTCCTACGATCGTGCTGACGAATGGTCTCGGCCGCCGGATGGGTTATGTCGCGGCGTCAAGGCCGCAGCCGCGCCGGATTGCCCACTGCCGTGCGACCAGCGGGCACGTCGCGCGTGACCACGCTGCCCGCGCCGATGATCGCATCGTCCCCGATCGTGACTCCCGGCAGGATGATCGCGCCGCCGCCGATCCAGACATTGTGCCCGATGCTGACCGGGCGTCCGAGTTCCAGCATCTGACGGCGCCGGGCCGGGTCGCGCGGGTGATCGGCGGTGAGGATCTGGACGCCGGGGCCGATCTGCGTGCCGTCACCGATCGTCACGGCGACGACATCCAGGATGACGCAGTTGAAGTTCAGGAAGACATTGTCGCCGAGGCTGATGTTGTAGCCATAGTCGCAATGGAAGGGCGGGCGGATGGTGACGTCCCGCCCGACATGGCGGAACGCCTCCTGCATCAACGCGAGCCTTTGCTCAGGCGCGGCCGTGGTGGCGTTGAAGCGCTCCATCCAGGCGCTGATGCGGCGGTTGTCGGCGATGAGCTCCGGGCTGTCGGCGCGGTAGAGCTCGCCCGCCAGCATCTTCTCCTTCTCGCTGCGCATCGCCGTCTTCCGCGTGCTCAGCCTTTGCCCTTGGGGAACTCCAGCCCCATCTCGCGGTAGCGCTCCGGGTCGTCGCTCCAGTTCTCGCGGACCTTCACGAACAGGAAGAGGTGGACCTTGGCCTCGGCTGCCTCGGCGATTTCGGCGCGAGCCCTCTGGCCGATCGCCTTGATCGTCTGGCCGCCTTCACCGAGCACAATCTTCCGCTGCCCCTCGCGCTCGACATAGATCGTCTGCTCGATCCTGACCGAGCCATCCGGCTTCTGCTGCCAGCTCTCGGTCTCGACCGTAGAGCGGTAGGGCAATTCGTCGTGCAGCCGCTCGAAGATCTTCTCGCGGGTGATCTCGGCCGCGAGGAAGCGCAAGGGAGCATCCGAGATCTGGTCTTCAGGATAGAGCCAGGGGCCGGGCGGCAGCCGCTTCTCCAGCCAGGTCAGGATGTCCTTGACGCCGTAGCCGGTCAGCGCCGCGACCATGAAGGTGGCTTCGAACTGCCCCCGCTCGTTCACCTTGGTGGTGATCTCGAGCAGCTTCTCCTTCGCCACCGTGTCGATCTTGTTGAGGATCAGGAACTTCGGCTGCTTCAGCTCGGCGAGCTTCTCCAGCAGAGCGGTATTCTCTTCATGATCGAAACGGGCGACGTCGATCAGCACGCCGATCAGGTCGGCGTCGGTCGCGCCGCCCCAGGCGCTCGTCACCATGGCGCGGTCGAGCCGGCGCTTGGGTGCGAAGATGCCGGGCGTGTCGACGAAGATGACCTGCGCCGGGCCGGACAGGGCGATGCCGCGCACCTGTGTGCGCGTCGTCTGCACCTTGCGAGAGACGATCGAGACCTTGGCGCCGACGAGTTGGTTGAGCAGCGTCGACTTGCCGGCATTCGGCGCGCCGATCAGCGCGACGAAGCCGCAGCGCGTGGGTTGATCGGTTTCAGACATTGTCGCCTTCCGGGTTGTCGTTCCACAGGCCTTCACGCCGCAGGAAAGCTTCGGCCGCCGACTGCTCGGCCAGCCGCTTGGAGGGGCCGCGCGCCTCGGAGTCCGCGAGCCCGGTGATCTTTGCCGCCACGACGAAGACCGGTGCGTGGTCCGGCCCCGAACGTCCGCGCTCGCTGTAGGTGGGCGTCGGATAGCCCTTGCCTTGAGCCCATTCCTGCAGTGCGGTCTTGGCGTCGCGCAAAGGGCGTACCGGCTTTATCAGCCGTTCGCCGAAGGCGCGCTCGACCAGGGCGCGGGCGGCCTCGTAGCCGCCGTCGATGAAGACCGCGCCGATGACCGCCTCGCAGGCATCGGCCAGGATCGCCTTGTTCTTGCGGGCGCCGCCCTGGATCTCGCCATCGCCTAGCCGCATGAACTGCCCGAGATTCCAGCCTTGCGCCACCTCGGCGCAGGTCTCCTTGCGCACGAGATCGGCGAGGCGGCGCGAAAGATTGCCTTCCTCGGATTGTGGGTAGCGCCGGAACAGCATGTCGGCGATCGACAGGCCGAGCACGCGGTCGCCGAGGAATTCGAGGCGCTGATAGCTCGCCAGCCGCGATTCCTCGGCGCTCATATGGGTGAGCGCCGTCGTCAGCAGGGACTTGTCGCTGAAATCGTGCTCCAGCGCGGCTTCGAGCCGCGCTGTGTCCGGCGCCTTACGCGCGGTTTCGCTGCTTTTGCTCACTTGATGGTGCTGAACAGACGGTTCCAGCGAACCGTATAGGGCCATTCCCAGATCTTCCAGGCCGAGGCGCCGTCCTCTATCGAGAAGAAGATGATCTCGGCCCGGCCGACAAAGTTCTCGAACGGCACATAGCCGACGCTGCGGTCGCGCGAGTCGAGCGAGTTGTCGCGGTTGTCGCCCATCATGAAGAAATGACCGGGCGGAACGACGAAGACCTGCGTGTTGTCGAAGGTGCCGGTGTCGCCTTCGCGCTCGATGATCTCGTGGCGGACGCCGTTCGGCAGCGTTTCGATATAGCGGATCACCGGAACGCTGCGGCCCCAATTGTCGCTGGTTACATAGTCGGCGATGCGCTCGCGCTTCACCGGCTGGTTGTTGATGTGCAGGATGCCGTCGATCATCTGGATGCGGTCGCCGGGCAGGCCGATGACGCGCTTGATGTAATCGGTCGAGTTGTCGGTCGGCAGCTTGAAGACGGCGATGTCGCCGCGCTTGGGCTCGGCGGCCCAGATGCGCCCCGAGAACAGCGGCGGGCTGAACGGGATCGAGTGCTTGGAATAGCCGTAGGTGTACTTGGACACGAAGAGATAGTCGCCGATCAGCAGCGTCGGGATCAGCGAGCCCGAAGGGATGTTGAAGGGCTGGAACAGCAGGGTGCGGATGACCAACGCGATGAGGAGCGCCTGGACGACGACCTTGATCGTCTCGAAGACGCCGCCCTCGTCCTTGGCCGTCTTGTTCTTGCTTTCGACTTCGTTGGCCACGCGGGGGGCTCCTGGGACTGCGATCCAGCGCGGTCTAGCCGACTATCGCGTCTGCGACAACGCGCAAGAGCAGTCCGGAGGGATGACGCTGGCGGATGGCGAATACATGATCACAACAATTACAATGCGAGAAAACGGCGGGAGCTGGGCCGAATTCGCAGGGCGAATACCCACTTCGATGCGTTGACGATATCGTGTTTCACGAACAGCATTCGCTTGTTTCCGACCTTTGGGGGAATCACCATGAGCACGAAGAAATATGTCGCCGAAGCCATTGGCACGTTCTGGTTGACTTTTGCGGGTTGCGGCAGCGCGGTCATCGCTGCAGGTTTTCCAAATGTCGGCATCGGGTTGCTCGGCGTTTCGCTCGCTTTCGGCCTCACCGTCGTGACGATGGCCTACGCCATCGGCCATGTTTCCGGTTGCCACCTCAACCCGGCCGTGACGGTCGGGCTCGCGGCGGGCGGTCGCTTCCCGGCGGGGCAGGTCGTTCCTTACATCGTCGCGCAGGTGGTCGGCGCGATCGTGGCCGCGGCCGTTCTCTACCTGATCGCCCGCGGCGCGCCTGGTTTCGACCTCGCCAACGGTTTCGCCTCGAACGGTTACGGCGAACACTCACCCGGAAAGTACAATCTCGTCTCGGCCTTCCTCATGGAAGTCGTGATGACGATGATGTTCCTGTTCATCATCATGGGGTCGACCCACGGCAAGGCTCCGGCAGGCTTCGCGCCGCTCGCCATCGGCCTCGGCCTGTGCCTGATCCATCTCGTCAGCATCCCCGTGACGAACACCTCCGTGAACCCGGCCCGCAGCACCGGCCCGGCACTGTTCGTCGGCGGCTGGGCGCTCGGCCAGCTCTGGCTCTTCTGGGTCGCTCCGCTGATCGGCGGCGTGCTTGGCGGCGTCATCTATCGTTGGCTGAGCGATGAGCCGCAGGGCGTCGTCAGCGGCACCCAGCCGGCCGAATAGGTCCGGTCGAAAGCCGGGACCGCCACTGTCCTTCTCCGGGCGCGCGCCGAAAGGCGTGAGCTCGGAATGGACGATGGCGGTTCCGATCCCGACGACTGCCGGTTCCGTCTCAGGCGACCGGCCGGGCCTCGATCACGACGAAGGCCTGCGCCAGCGGCGGATCGTCCGTCAGCGAGACATGGACGATCGCCTCGAAGCCTGCAGGCGTCATGGCCTTCACGCGCTCCAGCGCGCCGCCCGTCAACCGCATCGTCGGGCGCCCGCCCGGCAGGTTGACCACCTCCATGTCGCGCCAGAAAACGCCGGCCCGCATGCCGGTGCCCAGCGCTTTCGAGCAGGCTTCCTTGGCGGCGAAGCGGCGGGCATAGGAGGCCGCGCGGGTGGCGCGGCGGTCGGATTTCGTCCGCTCGCCGTCGGTGAAGACGCGCTGGGTGAAGCGTTCGCCGAAGCGTTCGAGGGAGCGCTCGATGCGGCGGATGTCGCAGAGGTCGGAGCCGATGCCGAGGATCATGCTCCGCGTTTAGAGCATCGGCCGAGAAAGTGGAAACCGGTTTCCTGCGCGGTCAGCGCCCGGCGCCGCGCCCTTCGTCCATCGCTTGCCGAATCCGGCGGATCGCGGTCTCCAGCCCGACGAAGATCGCTTCGCCGATCAGGAAGTGACCGATGTTGAATTCGACGAAGGCCTGAACACCGGCAAGTTTGCGGGCCGTGTCGTAGTCGAGCCCGTGTCCGGCATGGACTTCAAGCCCGAGCTTGGCCGCATAGGCGGCACCGTTGGCCAGCCGCTGGAACTCGGCTTCCGCCCTGGCCGTCTCGCCATCCGCAACCGCATGGCACCAGCTGCCGGTGTGAAGTTCGACGACGGGGGCGCCGAGCTTGGCAGCCATCGCGATCGGTGCCTCGTCCGGCTCGATGAAGAGCGAGACGCGGCATCCGGCCGCCTTCAGCCGGGTGATGCGCGGCGCAAGCTGCGCTTCCTGGCCAACGACGTCGAGCCCGCCCTCGGTCGTGCGTTCCTCACGCTTCTCCGGGACGAGGCAGGCTGCGTGCGGCTTCAGCCGCTCAGCCAGCGCGATCATCTCATCGGTGGCGGCCATCTCGAAATTCAGCGGCTTGGTCAGCTCGGCGGCGAGCCGTTCCATGTCGGCGTCGCGGATATGGCGGCGATCCTCGCGGAGATGGGCGGTGATCCCGTCGGCTCCGGCGGCGATGGCGAGATGGGCGGCGCGGACCGGATCGGGCAGGGTGCCCCCGCGTGCATTTCTCACCGTGGCGACATGGTCGATGTTGATGCCGAGACGCAGCCCTTCGGCCATGGTGCAAGCCCTCTTTGTAGCTACCCGTGCTTAGACGAAAGCACGGCATCGGCTCAATGCAGGGATTGTGATGCCGGCCTCACGATTTGTGATCTGTAAGGCCGTCCGCGGGGGCGAGGGCGGTTTGCTATTTGATAACCGCAAATGGTTGTTTGTTCTCCGTGAAGGTAATCGTAACCGGCGCGCTGTAACATCAAGACTTAAATTTACTAAACCTTAGATTGAGCGAGCGGGATTTATGCAACTCCCCTTGAACGACGCGGCCTTCCATACGGACATCACGCCGGACCGTCGCAATGCCGGTCAGCCGCCGGAGCGTGCGCTCGGGCGAGTCATCGCCTGTGACGGCTCGCGCGCCACCATCCTGAGCGCAGTCTCGACCGGGAACTGGCAGGCGAGCGACGCTTGGGCGATCGGCCGCATGGTCTCGATCAATCTCGGTCAGAGCCGCATCGTGGCCCTGGTCTACAAGCTGCACGCGGTCGAACCGGCCTGGACCGATGGCGAGAACCCGATCCAGGTCGAGGTCGAGTTTCTGGGCGAGGTTCTTGAGAAATCGGACGGCTCGATGCGCTTCCAGAGCGGCATTACCGGCTATCCGCCGATCGGCGCCGTCGCTCACCGCATCAGGGCCGGCGATCTCGCACTCGTCCACGACCTTGGCGACCGGAAAGGTGCCGAGATCGGCCACGTCACGCAGGATGCCAGTATCCCGGCGACCGTCAGCATCCAGGACATGCTCTCGCGCCATTTCGCTCTCGTCGGCACGACAGGTGTCGGCAAGTCGAGCGCCGTTTCGCTGTTGCTGCGCCGTGCCGTTGCCGCGCGCCCGCGCCTGCGCGTGCTGATTCTGGATCCGCACAATGAATACTCCGTCGCCTTTCCGGATCTCGCCCTCACCATCGACGGTGACGCGCTCGACCTGCCGTTCTGGATGTTCAAGCAGGAAGAGTTCGCCGACATCGTCTTCCGCGGCCGGCCTGCGTTGGACGACGAGCCTGATATCCTGCGGGAGGTCATTGCGGCGGCCCGAGGCCGCTACCGTGTTCCGAGTGGCCAGGAATTGGCGCGTGACCTCGGATCGAGCCTGCTCAAGCGCCCGCTCGATCTCGGCGTCGGGCGCAGCGGCCCGGAGCCGGCGCCGCCCACGGGGGGCGTCGATGCATCGACGCCGTACCGCCTGAAGGACGCCTTCGCCGTTATCGACGAAATGATCGGCCTGCACGAGCAGCGTTGGCCGAGGCCGGCGCTGCGCTCGCTGAAGGTGCGGCTGGAATCTCTCCATGCCGATCCGCGCTACCGCTTCATGTTCGGCCGCGCCAATATGTACGAGACGGTGGCGCCGATCCTGGGGCAGATCTTCCGCATTCCCATGCATGGCCGGCCGATCACCGCCTTCCAGCTCGGCGGCCTGCCGGGCGAGGTGGTCAATGCCGTCGCCTCGGTGCTGTCGCGGCTCGCCTTCGATCTCGCCATGGCCAGCCAGGGCGCCTGCGAGGTCCTCGTGCTCTGCGAAGAGGCGCATCGCTATGTGCCATCGGACCAGGCGCTCGGCTTCGCACCCACCCGCCAGGCGATCGCGCGCATCGCCAAGGAAGGGCGCAAATACGGTGCCTATCTCGGCGTGGTCACTCAGCGCCCGGGCGAGCTCGACCCGACGATCCTGTCACAATGTTCGACCGTTTTTGCGATGCGGCTGGCCAACGAGCGCGACCAGCAGATCATCCGCTCGGCGATCTCCGACGCCTCTGCCAGCACGATCAATTTCCTCTCCTCGATCGGCAACCGCGAGGCGATCGCCTTCGGTGAAGGCGTTGCGACCACGATGCGGATGCGCTTCGCCGAGCTGAAGCCGCATGAACTGCCGGCGATGGGTGGACGCACGGGGGAGGGCGGCGGCCGGCTGGAACCAACCCTCGACGACATGGTCCGGCGCATGCGGGCCTGAGCGCGAATTTCTTGCATCCCGGAGGCTTTGGCTGTAAGGCCCTGCTCAACCTATTCCCTGCATCGCTGAGATCGGAAGAAGCCGCCCATGGCTCGCGTTACCGTTGAAGACTGCATCGACAAGGTCGAGAACCGCTTCGAGCTGGTGCTGCTCGCCAGCCACCGCGCGCGGATGATCCAGTCGGGCTCGTCGATCCTCGTTGCGCGCGACAACGACAAGAACCCTGTCGTTGCGCTCCGCGAGATTGCCGAGGAGAAGCTGAAGCCCGAGGATCTCAAGGAAGACCTGATCCACTCGCTGCAGAAGCATGTCGAGGTTGATGAGCCGGAGCAGGAGACCGTCCCGCTGCTCGCCAACCCCGCCACCGCGGCGACCCCCGACAGCGAGATCCAGTTCGACCGGATGAGCGAAGAGGACCTGCTGCGCGGCCTCGACGGCCTCGTTCCGCCGACCGAGAGCGCCGACGACGAGGACTGATCGTCGCGGCGTGAATCGATTGTTCATAGTTTGAAGTTAAAGCCCGGCAGTGCCGGGCTTTTTCATGCCCGCCATCCGGAAAACGCCTTGCTGCCGCCCAAGCCTGTGCAAATAATCATGAGTTGCAACAAGAGAATGTCGAGGCAGAGGCCCGCATGGGCATAATGCGGCAGTACGAGCTCGTTGACCGGGTCAGGAGCTACAATCCGAATACCGACGAGGACCTGCTCAACCGGGCCTATGTCTATGCCATGCGCGCGCACGGTACGCAGAAGCGCGCCTCCGGCGACCCTTTCTTCGCTCACCCGCTCGAAGTCGCGGCGATCCTGACGGATCTCAAGCTCGACGATGCCACCATCGTCGCTGCGGTGCTGCACGATACGGTCGAGGACACGGCCGCGACGCTGGAAGAGATCGAGAGCATGTTCGGGCCGGATATCCGCCGGCTCGTCGACGGCCTCACCAAGATCAAGAAGCTCGACCTTGTCTCCAAGAAGGCGGCGCAGGGCGAGAATTTCCGCAAGCTCCTGCTCGCCATCGCCGACGATGTCCGCGTGCTGCTGGTCAAGCTCGCCGACCGGCTGCACAACATGCGCACGCTGCATTTCGTCCCCCCGGAGAAGCGGCTGCGCATCGCCGAGGAGACGATCGAGATCTACGCGCCGCTCGCCGGCCGCATGGGCATGCAGGAGCTGCGCGAGGAGCTGGAGGAGCTCTCCTTCCGCCACATCAAGCCGGAAGCTCACGCCACCGTGACCAAGCGGCTGGAGGAGGTCACCGAGCGTGAGGGCAAGGTGATCGGCGAGATCGAGCGCGATCTGAAGGAGAAGCTCGCCGCCAGCGGCATCCAGGCCCAGGTCTCGGGTCGGCGCAAGCGCCCCTATTCGATCTGGAAGAAGATGGAGCGGAAGTCGGTCTCCTTCGAGCAGCTCTCGGATATCTTCGGCTTCCGCGTCATCGTCGAGAAGCCGGAGGACTGTTACCGCGTGCTCGGCATCGTCCACATGACCTGGCCGATGGTGCCGGGCCGCTACAAGGACTACATCTCGACGCCGAAGCAGAACGACTACCGCTCGATCCACACCACCGTGGTCGGCCCCGGTCATAGCCGCGTCGAATTGCAGATCCGCACCGACACCATGGACCGTATCGCCGAATACGGCATCGCCGCGCATGCGCACTACAAGGATGGCCGGCCCGGCGAGCCGACCCAGCTCGGCGACGAGAGCCGCGCTTATCAGTGGCTGCGCCGCACCGTCGATCTGCTGAACGAGGGCGACAGCCCCGAGGAGTTTCTCGAGCACACCAAGCTCGAGCTCTTCCACGATCAGGTCTTCTGCTTCACGCCGAAGGGCCGGCTCATCGCCCTGCCGCGCGGCGCGACGCCGATCGACTTCGCCTATGCCGTCCATACCGATGTCGGCAACAGCGCCGTCGGCGCCAAGATCAACGGCCGCATCGCGCCCCTCCTGACCGAGTTGCAGAACGGCGACGAGGTCGAGATCACCCGCGCCGAGGGGCAGGCGCCGCCGGCCGCCTGGGAATCGCTCGTCGTCACCGGCAAGGCGCGCGCCGCCATCCGGCGCGCCACGCGCGCCGCCGTGCGCCGGCAATATGCCGGTCTGGGTCGCCAGATCCTCGAGCGCGCCTTCTCCCGCGCCGAGCGCGCTTTCTCCGACGACAAGCTCAAGGCTGCGCTCAGGCGCCTCGCCCGCAACACGGTCGATGACGTGCTCGCCGCCGTCGGTCGCGGCGAGATGTATTCCGGCGATGTCGTGAAGGCGGTCTATCCCGATCTCGAGCCGGAGAAGCGCGCTTCGACCGAGACCAAGCCTGGCGCTACGGCCAGCGGCAAGGGTTGGTTCGAACTGCGCCAGGGCGAGAATCTCAAGTTCAAGCTTCCGGGCGAGGGGCCTTCCGACAGCGCCATCCCGATCCGTGGCCTCGGCCGCGACCTGCCGGTGCGCTTCGCTCCGCAGGGCGGTGCGGTGCCGGGCGATCGCATCGTCGGCATCCTGACGCCGGGCGAGGGCGTGACGATCTACCCGATCCAGTCGCCGGCGCTCGCCGCCTTCGACAACGAGCCCGAGCGCTGGCTCGATGTGCGCTGGGATCTCGACGACAAGGTGCCGCAGCGTTTCCCCGCCCGCATTGCGCTGAAGTCGCTGAACGAGCCCGGCTCGCTCGCCCAGATCACCACGACGATTGCCGAGCATGACGGCAATATCGACTCGGTCTCGATGAATCGTCCTAACCCGGACTTCACCGATGTCACGATCGACCTCACCGTTTGGGACCTGAAGCACCTCTCGGCGATCATCAGCGAGCTGCGTGAGAAGCGCGTGATCAGCCGCGTCGAGCGCGTGGTCGGCTAGGGGCGCGCGGTCTTTAGCGGAGATCCACCGTCACTCCGGGCCCTGGCCCGGAATGGCGGCGTGTTTCCGTGCGAGATCAGCGGGCTCTAGCCGCGGAATGCGGCCGCCAGCTCCCGCACGAAGGCGCGGCCGCGTACGGTCGCGGCATTGCTGCGCAGCACGATCGGCGAGCGCCCGAGCGAAGGTAGCCCCCAATCCGTACCGATATCGACGGCGCCCGGCGGGGCGATCCGGGATGCCAGGGCCGCGACCCCGAGGCCGCCCGCAAGCGCAGCCTGTACGGCAGCCATCCCGCCTCCGATGAAGGCTTCGCGCCAGTCGATAGCGTGCCGGTCGAGCGCGTTGATTGCGTGCTGCCGCAAGCGGCATTCGGCGACGAGATTGATGAGCGGCAACGGCGCGTCGTGCTGACGCGTCAAAGCGGGGGAGGCGAACCAGCCAAGGCTATCCTCGCGCAGAACCTCGCCGGTCTTGCCGGCGCCGATCCTGCGGGTGAGGACCGCATCGAGATCGCCCGCCTCATAGGCCGTTTCCAGTTGGCTCGACGGCTCGATGCGCAGATTGACGACAAGACCGGGGTCGTGCGCAGCCAGTCGCGCGAGTAGCGCTGGAACATCGGCGCCTGCGGCCTGCTCACTGATGCCAATGGCGATGCGTTCCATTGCCTCGCTGAACGTCGCGAGCGCTCGGTTGTGGGCAACAAGAAATGCGCGGGCGGCCGGCAGGAAACGCTCACCCTCGGAAGTGAGCCTTACCAGCCGCGGATGCCGCTGCAGCAGGAGTTTCCCGAGTGTTGTCTCCAGCCGCTTGATCCGCGTGCTGACCAGAGATTGCGTCGAGCCGAGCGCCTGTGCCGCACGGGTGAAGCTTGATAGCTCGGCCGCCTGGAGGAAGGCCGCAACCGCTTCCACATCGAGGGCAGGGTGGCTCATAGATTGAAAATCCATATTTATGATATCAATAATGATACGGTTTATTGTTTTGTGGATCAACGCTAGATTCCTGTCATCGACCCGCGGCTGAACGCCGCCGCTGATGGAGAGAACCATGCCTCTGATCCGGATTTCGATGCGGCGCGGCCGTCCAGCCTCCGAACCCGCCGCGATCGTCGACGGCGTCTACAGGGCGTTGCGCGAAACCTTCGAGGTGCCGGAGAAGGACCTCTTCGCCGTCGTGCATCAACATGACGCCGACGAGTTCGTCTTCGATGCCAACTATTTCGGCTTCAATCGCAGCGTGGGTCTGGTCATCATCCAGATCACCGTCGCCAACACCCGTGGTGTCACGCAGAAGAAGAAGCTCTATGCCGCCATCGCGGCGAACCTGGCCCGCGAACCCGGTCTGAAGCCCGACGACATCTTCATCAACCTCGTCGAGGTCAAGCGCGAGGACTGGTCCTTTGGCGGCGGGATCGCCCAGTACGTGGCGTGAGGCCTGCCGTCATTCTCGGGCGCCGCACTCCGGCGACCCGAGAATCTCGTGACCCGCTCGCTGGCTTCCGAGATGGTCGGGTCAAGCCCGACCATGACGTGGTTTCTTCCCGCGCCGGGCTGGCCTAAATCCTGTCTCCATGGAATGGACGGACGAGGGCACGATCATCGGCCTCAAGGCCCACGGCGAAAGCGCCGTGATCCTCGAGGTGATGACGCGTGACCATGGCCGCCATCTCGGCCTCGTCAGGGGCGGGCGTTCGCAGAAGGCCCAGCCGCAGCTGCAACCCGGCAATCACATCTCTCTGACCTGGCGCGCCCGGCTCGACGAGCATCTTGGCGAGTACAAGGTCGAGCTTTTGACCTCGCATGCGGCGCGGCTGATGGCGGCACCGGTCGCGCTCTACGGGCTGGGCACGATCGCCGGGCTGCTGCGGCTTCTGCCGGAGCGGGACCCGCATCCCGGCCTCTACGAAGGCCTCGCCGTCCTCATCGCCCATCTCGACGAACTGCGCCTTACGCCGCCGCTGGTCGTGCGCTTTGAACTCGCCATGCTGTCGGAACTGGGCTTCGGACTTGATCTGGCGCGCTGCGTCGTGACCGGCTCCCCCGACGATCTCAGCCATGTTTCGCCGAAATCGGGCAAGGCCGTCAGCCGGCGGGCAGCGCAGCCCTATCTCGACCGGTTGCTGGCATTGCCGGCCTTCCTCGTCGAGGGGCAGGGCGGGCGCGAGCCATCCTCGGCCGAGCTTCTGGCCGGTTTCGCCTTGACGGGGTATTTCCTGCGCCGTCACCTCTACGAGCCGCGCGGCCTGCGCGAGCCGCCGGAGCGGGCGCGGCTGGTGGAGCTGGCCACGCGCATTGCGGCGAATTCACCCACCCCGGATTCATCCACCGATTGAGCGCAAAATACCGGCCCGGGCGTTTGCACGCATGGCTGCGTACCTGCATTGTTCTGGCGGGGCGATTCGCACTGTGCCATAGAGCATTGCGCGAAAAAGTGGGTACCGGTTTTTCGCGTGGAGCGATGCTCCGAGCTTTGAGAATCGATCACGTTTTTCGCATCGGTCGTACCGCCCGAATGCGACGGGATCGGGACTACGCGAGTTTGCGACAAGACGAGGGCTGAAGACGTATGGGCAAACCGGTCGATCCGCCGCCGGAGGATGAAGCCGAGCGCATCGATCTGAAATCGGCGCTCGAGGAGCGCTACCTCGCCTATGCGCTCTCCACCATCATGCATCGCGCCCTGCCGGATGCGCGCGACGGGCTGAAGCCCGTCCACCGCCGCATCCTGCATGCCATGCGGCTGCTCCGGCTCGATCCGGGCCAGGTCCACAAGAAATGCGCCCGTATCGTCGGCGACGTCATCGGTAAGTTCCACCCGCATGGCGACCAGTCGGTCTATGACGCGCTGGTGCGCCTCGCGCAGGATTTCGCGCAGCGCTATCCGCTGGTCGACGGGCAGGGCAATTTCGGCAATATCGACGGCGATAACGCCGCCGCCTATCGTTACACCGAAGCGCGCATGACCGAGGTCGCGCGCCTCCTCCTCGACGGCATCGACGAGGACGCGGTCGATTTCCGCGAGACCTATAATGGCGAGGACGAGGAGCCGGTCGTGCTCCCGGCGGCCTTCCCGAACCTGCTCGCCAACGGCTCGCAGGGCATCGCCGTGGGCATGGCGACCTCGATCCCGCCGCACAATGCCGCCGAGCTCTGCGACGCCGCGCTCTATTTGATCCAGCACCCGGAGACCTCCTCCGAGCAGTTGATGACCTTCGTGCCCGGCCCGGATTTCCCGACCGGCGGCATCATCGTCGAGACCCGCGCCTCGATGGCGGAGACCTACCGCACCGGCCGCGGCGCCTTCCGCACCCGCGCACGCTGGCATGTCGAGGATCAGGGCCGCGGCACCTGGCTCGCGGTGGTCACCGAGATCCCCTACATGGTCTCGAAGGGCCGGCTGATCGAGAAGATCGCCGAGCTGCTCAACGACAAGAAGCTGCCTTTGGTCGCGGATCTGCGCGACGAATCCGCGGAAGACATCCGCGTCGTCATCGAGCCGCGCGCCCGCAACGTCGACGCCAACCTGATGATGGAATCGCTGTTCAAGCTCTCCGAGCTGGAATCGCGCATTCCGATGAACATGAACGTGCTGACCGGCGGTCTCGTGCCGCGCGTGCTCGGCCTCGCCGAGGCGCTGCGCGCCTGGCTCGACCATCGCCGCGAAGTTTTGCAGCGGCGTTCGCGCTTCCGACTCGGCCAGATCGAGAAGCGCCTCGAAATCCTGCGCGGCCTGCTGATCGTCTATCTCGACCTCGACCGGGTGATCAAAATCATCCGCGAGGAGGACGAGCCGAAGATCGAGCTGATGAAGGTCTTCGACCTCACCGAGGTCCAGGCCAACGCCATCCTCGACACGCGCCTGCGCGCCCTGCGCAAGCTCGAGGAAATGCAGCTCAAGACCGAGCTCGACGAACTCACCAAGGAAAAGGGGCAGATCGAGGAGTTGCTCGCTTCGGAGGCGACCCAGTGGAAGACGATCGCCTGGGACATCCGACAGGTGAAGAAGGCTTTCGGCCCGGAGACGGCGATCGGCAAGCGCCGCACCGAGTTCGCGGACATGCCGGATACCGCCGATATCGACCTGACCCAGGCCATGGTCGAGCGTGAGCCGATCACGGTCGTGATCTCGAAGAAGGGCTGGATCCGCGCTCTGAAGGGCCATGTGCAGGATCGCTCCAGCTTCTCCTTCAAGGGCGACGATGCGCTCCAGATGGCGTTCTTCACCGAGACAACTGCGAAGGTTCTGGTGCTCGCCTCGAACGGCAAGGTCTTCACGCTCGACGCCTCGAAACTGCCGGGCGGGCGTGGTTTCGGCGATCCGATCCGGCTGATGATCGAATTGGAGGAGACAGCCGAAATCGTCTCCGCTTTCGCCTACAAGCCGGCCTCGAAGCTGCTGATGGTGACGAACGAGGGCCGTGGCTTCGTCGCCCCCGCCGACGATGTCGTCGCCAATACCCGCAAGGGGCGGCAGGTTCTGAATGTCGACGGCGCGACGGTGGCCATGCTGGCGGTGCCGGCCGATGGCGATCATGTCGCGATCATCGGCCAGAACCGCAAGCTGCTCTGCTTCCCGATCTCGGAAGTGGCGGAGATGGGCCGCGGCAAGGGCGTGCGCCTGCAGCGCTACAAGGATGGCGGCCTATCCGACGCGAAGACCTTCAACCTCGCCGACGGCCTGACCTGGCTCGATACCTCCGGCCGCACCTGGACCGTGCCGCAGGCCGATCTCATGGAGTGGCTGGGCCACCGCGCCGAGGCCGGGCGCCTTCCGCCCAAGGGCTTCCCGAAGAGCAATACTTTCGGGGGGTAGCCTCGGGATAGGACGAGGCGTCATGCTCGGGCTTGTCCCGAGCATCTCGGGCGTCGGGCGCTCTGGCGCCCATCCTGTAGGAAATTCTCGGGTCGGCGCTCCGCTACGCCCGAGGATGACGCAAGACTCAATGGCTTATGCCCGGATGCGGAATCAAATGCGCAGCGGCTTGAATCAAGCTCTCAGCGGATGGGACGACCGAGAATGCCGGCTTCGAGGCTGAGCGTGATCTTGTCGGTCACGGCCCATTCCACGCCGGCGCGGGCCTCGGGCCGCACGGCGATCTCGCTCTGGCTGAAGGGCGCCGAGAATGGCGTCGCCCCGTAGCGCCAGCTTTCGTTGGCGGCCGACATGCCGACCTTGGTGTAGAGCAGCACGTCGGGCGTCACCAGCACGCCGGTCTTGACCTGGAAGGCGCCCGCGAAGTCGCGCGTGTAGGCCGTATTGCCGAAGCCCGGATAGCCGTAACCGCCGATTGCCGGGGCATAGTCGATCGCGCCGACGATGCCGTAGACGAAGTTGCCCTCGCGCCGCATCGTCCCGGCCTCAAGACCGAATGTCGGCCCGGCGCTGGTGCGCATATGCTTCGAGCTCGTGACCTGGAAGCCCGAGGAGATGCGGGCGTAGGAGCCCTCCCATCGCGGCGAGATCATCGGCTCGTCCCAGGCGAAGGACGGCAGGGCGGCGAAACCAGTGAGGGGCAGAAAGGTCTGTGCCTGCGCCGCACCCGCGAAAAGAACCGAAAGCGCCGCAGCCGAAAGAAGCGGAAATCTCACGTCGAAGCCATCCTCGCGCAGAAGCGCCCTGCGGGAAGCTAGCATGAGGCGGGGTGAATGTCGCGGTTTTGTGGCGTGGCCACGGGTCGCTCAGGCGATCTTCGTCCGAAGCTTGAGGAAGCGCAGCGTCCGCTCGGCGGTCGCAAGGTCCAGCTTGGCATAGGCGTCGACATCGTCGTCGATGTCACGGGAGGAGAAGTAGAGCCGCCGCGCGCGCAATTGCAGGATGGCGCGGAAAGCCGTGGTGCCGATCCCGAGCGAGCGGCAGGTGACGGCGATGCCGCTGGCATCGCGCTGCATCAGCACGCGCAGCGCCTGCTCGATCGTGATATCGGCGATCTGCGCCAGGACCTGGGCGAGATGATAGGCACGATCTTCGTCGGCCAGCATGGTCAGCACGTCGTCGACCTCGCGGACCTTTGCGGCGAGGTCCGAGATCAGGAGCTTGACCTCGAGGCGTTGCTGGCGCGCCTGGCGGGCGAGGGAGGCGGCCTCCTGCGTTGCGCTCGCACCGGGTGCCGCCCCTTCCGCGAACTGCTCGACGATCCGCAGGACGCGCTGGGCACGGTTCGGCGCAAGGTCCGAGCGGCGGGCCAGTGCGCCGGTGATATCGGCGTCGCCCTGGCCGCGCTCGAGCAGCCGATCGAAGCCACGGTCGGAGAAGGCCGCGCCTTCGTTGGCGCTGACCGTGTGCAGCACCTTCTGGTCGCCACGCTCGACCAGGATGTCGGTGACGCCTTCGGAAAGCCGCGCACGCTCCGCGATGGCGACAAGGTGCTGCTGCGACTGGGTGACGGCGATGGCCGCAAGATCGGTGTCGGTCAAGACCGGCGAGAGGACCAGCACGAGCCGGGCGACCTCGGCGTTGCTGTCGCTGCCGAGGGTAACAGCGACATTGTTCGGCAGGGTCGGCATGCTCGCCACGCGGTCGGCATAGCCCTTGCGCTCATCGTCGCCGAGGTGGCTGAGCGATGTCGTCGCGATCTCCCCGTAGTGTTCCTTGACGGTCTCGCTCGGTTCCTGATCGAGGAGGAACAGATCCGTGACCGCATGAAGCAACTGCCGGCGCGAATCCGACGACATGTCGGCCGGCATCCGGGTCAGGTTACGCAACATGAAGGCCCCCACGGCAAAGTAGCGGCCAGACCATGCCCGAACCAGCTTGATTTACTCTTAAGGCAACAGGTTCTTTTTCTGGACAGCGGGGCGGAGCGCCCCGCCATCTTGCAGGTGACATGCGCCCTTATCGATCGGCGAGTTTGTCGGATTATGCGCGTATCAATTGCGAATTCCTGGTCAGGAGATGATCGGCCAGGGCCATCGCGATCAGAGACAACCCCACCAGCGGGAAGATGAGTCCCCCGATCGCGAGCAGGCCGAGGACGATCCGCAGCGTCGCCTTCTCCGCCGGCAATGGCGGGACGCCGAGCGAGCCCCGTGGCCGCCGCTTCCACCACATCACCAGAGCCGAGACCGCAAGCAGGATGATCGCAAGGCAGACCGCGAGCATCAACAACTGGTTCGCCAGACCGAATTCCTGGCCCATATGAACGTTGATGCCCCATTCCAGCGCTTTGCCGAGCGGGCCGTAATCGGCATAGCTCATGTCGATCAGCGGCTTGCCGCTATATTGGTCGAGATGGACCACCCGCTGGAAGGCCATGTCCTTCGGATAGACCGAGCCGGTATAGACGCCGCTCGGCCCGCTCGGGAAGTTGATGGCATAGCCCCGCTTCAGGCCGAGGCGGTCGAAGGCTGCGACCGCCGCGTCGAGGTCGATCGGCTTGCCGTCGGCTGCCGCCGATTCCGGGACCCTGGCCTGTTCCAGCGACCACGAGGTCGTGCCGGCATGGGCGAGGTGCTCGTCCGACATCGGTACGGCGACACGGACGCCGGCCGGATAGCCGAAATTGTGCCCATTGGCCCATTGATTGACCTTGGCTCCCCAAAGCACCGACCAGGGCATGCCGGTGATGGCGAGGAACAGGATAAAGCCGCCGGCAATGAGCCCGGTGACCGCGTGCAGGTCCCGCCAGAACACGCGCTGTCGCGGCTTGCCGCGCACGGTGACGACACCGCCGTTCTGCTTGCGCGGCCACCACAGATAGAGGCCGGTCAGCACGAGCAGGATCGCCCAGCCGCCGACGATCTCGATGACGCCGTTCGCGACCGGCCCGAAATAGGCAAGGCTGTGCAGCTGGCGGATCACCCACATCACCGTGCCGCGATCCGGGATCTGGCCCAGCACGCGCCCCTCATAGGGGTCGACATAGACGACCATCCGCGCCCCGCCCGCACCGCGGATGGTGACTTCTGCCGAAGCGATCGCGGTCTCCGGCGGCACATATTTCACGGGCTGGCCGGCAAAGGCTCTCACGGCCTGCGCGACGATCTCGTTGGGCGGCCGCTCGCCCGTCGTGCGGGCCTCGACCTGTTTGACGTCGCGATGGATCAGGCCGTCGATCTCGGCCCGGAAAAGGTAGAGGCCCCCCGTCACGGCCAGCAGGATGAGGAAGGGCAGGGTGATCAGGCCGGCATAGAAGTGCCAGCGCCAGACGGCGCGGTAGAGCGAGGCGGCGCGCCGGTCCGCGCGCTCGGGCGCGGCGGCAGCCGTGGAGACGGTTGTCATGGAAAATCCTGGTCTGAGCTGAAGGGAAAGGGCTTCAGACCGGAGAAGGGGGAGCGCGGGCGCCGAGCGGGTAGCCATGCGCCGCGGGAAGCGTGGCGGGAGCTGCCGGCCGCGCGGCGGCGATGTGCGACGCCGGCTCGCGCTGGGCAATCGCGAAGAGCGCCGTGGGCGGCGGCAGGGCGATCGCAGCCGAGAGGCACAGGCTCGCGCAGCAATCGGGTAGCTTGGCGCCGCCGCCATCCGATCCGGGCTCGGCGGGAGCCGTCCGCCCGGGCGCGCAAAGCGGGTGGAGAAGCGTGGGCGAAGGCTGGGCCGAAAGCCCGGCGGCTAGCGCCGCGAGCGTCGTCTGCAGGACGAGGACATAGACCGCCAGCAGCGCGAGCGCGCTCCTGTGCCAGTTCACTCGTCCCGCCATCCCCTTCATGCGAAGGGGCTTAGCCGATACGCCTCGGCGGCGGAAGCGTGCACCGTGACGCGCCTGAGTTTCAGGCTGCCGGCAGGCAGGCCGGGCCCAGTGGTTCGAAGCTCTTGTAGGTCAGGATGAATTCCTGATGGCCGAGTTCCTCGGACTTCGTCTTGCCGCCCTGGCCGAGCGAGACGACGAGGTTGCGGATCTCCTGGCCAACTTCGTCGAGGCTGGCGTGGCCCTCGAGGATGCGTCCGGCATCGACGTCCATATCCTCGGACATCCGGCGATAGGTCTCGGGATTGGCGCAGATCTTCACGACGGGCGATATCGCCGAGCCGACGACCGAGCCTCTGCCCGTCACGAACAGCACGCAATGCGCGCCGCAGGCGATCAGTTCGGCGATCTCGGCGTTGTCGTTGATGTTGGGGAAGCCGAAACGCACCTCGCCGTCCGGCACGACATCGAGCAGGTAGAGCCCGCCATGCGGCGGCACGTCGCCGGGCTTGATCAGGCCGGAGATCGGCGAGGCGCCCGATTTGGCATAGGCGCCCATCGACTTCTCCTCGATGGTCGAGAGGCCGCCCTCGGCATTGCCGGCGGCGAAGGAGCCATAGCCCAGCGTCGCATAGTAGCGCGCCGCTTTGGCTACCGATTTCTCAAGCTCGGCGCCGAGCTCCGGCGTCACTGCGCGCGCCGCCATGATGTGCTCGCAGCCGATCAACTCGCCGGTTTCCTCGAAGATGCAGGCGGCGCCCTCCGAGATGAGCTGGTCGAAGGCGCGTCCAGCGGCCGGATTGCCCGTGATGCCGGAGGTGCCGTCCGAGCCGCCGCAGACCGTCCCGATCACGAGCTCGGAAACCGCCATCGGCACGGTTTCCTGCGCGTCGAGCGCGATGCGCTGCTCCTCGACCCAGGCGCGGCCCTCGCGGATCGAAGAGCGGGTGCCGCCCGTGCTCTGGATGATGATGGTTTTCACCGGCCGGCCGGTGGCGCGGATCGCCCGCTCCAGCGCGTATTTGTTGAAGCTCTCGCAGCCCAGCGAGACCAGCAGCACGGCCCCGACATTGGGGTGGGTGCAGAGCTGCTCCATCATCCGCTCGGCATAGGGGTTCGGATAGCATCCGGGAAAGCCGATGGCGTGGACGCCTTGCTCGCGCCAGGGCAGCGCGATCTCAACAGCGACATGGTGGGCGCATTCGACGAGATAGGCGACCGCGACGGTGTTGCGGATGCCCTTGCGCCCGTCGGAGCGGAGATAGCCGCGCATTTCGCTCATGCCGAGGCCCCCGCATTGCGCTCGTCTTCGAGGTGATAGGTCGGCGTGTAGTCGCTGCGCATGTTGTGGACATGGACATGCGCGCCGGCGGCGATCGCCTCGGTCGCGACACCGATCGGCGCGCCGTACTTCAGGATCTTCTCGCCGGCGGCGATGGCGCGGCGGGCGATCTTGTGGGCGAGCGCGATGTCGCGGTCGAGCGCTGCGGGACCGGAGCCGGTTTCGACGCTGTCGCCGGCTTTCAGCCGCACCCGCGCGACCAGGACGTTGTCGCGCGGATCGAGCAGGATGAGGCGCGGATCGTGGGTCATGGCCCTGTTTCCTTCCCTCCGGCTGTCATCCCGGACAAGCCGCCTTGGCGCCGCCGATCCGGGATCCATGCCTGAACGTCATTCGCAAGCGCTCCGGAAACCGGGTCTCCGCTTCGCTCCGCCCGGGATGACGGCGCGGGTGGAGCGTCTCAGAACTTACCGTACTGCAGATAGGCCTGCTGCGGGTCGGTTCCGGCGAGGATCGCGTTGCGGACCTTGTTCTCGGCCGAGATCGCCGTTTCCGACTGTTCCAGAACCTCCTCGATGATCTCGACGGGGATGCGGACGACGCCGTCGCGGTCGGCAAGGATGTAGTCGCCCGGGCGGATCCAGACGTCGCCGATCTTGATGGGTTCGTCGACCGCCTTGGGCAGCCAGACGCCGACGATGTCGCGCGGCGTATAGGCCTTGAAATAGGCCTGGAAGCCCATCTCGACCATGAACTCGGTGTCGCGCGAAAGCCCGTCGATGACGCAGCCGCGCACGCCCTTGTTTTTCAGCGTCTCGGCCGAGAGCTCGCCCATCAGCGCGATCTCGTCGGTGTTCGGCTGGCAGACCCAGACATGGCCGGGCTTGGCAGCGGAGAGCAGGCCGGTCCAGCCGAGCAGCGTCTCATGCGCGTCGAACTCGCCGGTCTTGCCCTCGACGGTGAAGGCGGGTCCCGCAAGCTTCTGGCCGGGCAGGAGCGGGCGCAGTTCCGGGGGCAGCACGAAGTCCTTCAGGCCCATCGCCCGCATCGTGTCGTGGATGATGCCGGTATAGCAGCGCTCCAGCCTGTCGGTCAGTTCCTGGCTCATCATTCCTCCGGATCGGCCCCTGCCGCGTGGCTCTTCTGCCATGGCCGTTGTCGCTAGAGTGTCGGGCGGAGCAAGGCGCGGCAAGCGCGTTTTCCGCGCGTCGCTGATGCGTTTCAATCGGTTGAATCGGTCCGGTCGACGCGCTCCCAGCCCTGCGGCATCAGGCGCTCCTGCGGCAGGAAGCGGGCCTTGTAGGCCATCTTCGGCGAGCCTTCGACCCAATAGCCGAGATAGACAAAGGGCAGGCCGAGGCGCCGGGCGCGAGCGATATGGTCCAGCACCATGAAGGTGCCGAGCGAGCGCAGTTCCAGGCTCGGATCATAGACCGAGTAGACCATGGAGAGCCCGTCGCTCAGCTTGTCGGTCAGCGCCATGGCGAAGAGGTCGCCGTCGCCGCGGCCGGTGAAGCCCGAATCGGGGCCGCGCCGGCGGTATTCGACGAGATGCGTCTCGACATGGGTATCCTCGACCATCATCGCGAAGTCGAGTGCCGACATCGTCGCCATGCCGCCATCCGGATGGCGTTCGTCGAGATAGGCGCGGAAGAGCGAATAGTGCTCGGAGCGCGGCTGCGGCGGCCGCACTTCGCCGATCAGGTCGCTGTTGCGCGCCAGAACCCGGCGGAAGCCGCGCGAATAGCGGAAGTCGTCGACGCAGATCCGGACGGAGATGCAAGCCCGGCAGGTCTCGCAGGCAGGGCGGTAGGCGATGCTCTGCGAACGGCGGAAGCCGCCCTGCGACAGCACATCGTTGAGCTCCCGCGCCCGGGACCCGACCAGGTGCGTAAATACCTTCCGCTCCTCGCGTCCCGGCAGATAGGGACACGCGGTCGGGGAAGTGAGATAGAATTGCGGGGCGTCCCGCAATGGGCGCGTCACGTGGGCGGGCTCCGGAAAAGCTGCGCCCTTCAATGTAGCATCGGTGGCGGCGGCAACAAGCGCGAGGCGGCATGTGGCGCGATCTTGCTGCCGACAACTTCCCGGCGTCGACTGCACAGAGGACGGATCGGCCTCGGGAGCGTGAGATGCCCGGTGAGAAGGTGGCGCTCAGAGGAGTGAAGGAAACGCTCCTGATCACGCTCTGCGCGAAGGCAGGCGAGAGCCGTTTGCCCGACTCGCTCCTGAAGGATCGCTTCGCCGCGGAGGCGATGGAGCGGATCGACTACGACTTCGCGCGGCTCGGGATCGATCGCGATTTGATGGTCGGCGTCGCCTTGCGGGCGCATGTCATCGATGGCTGGGCACGGGATTTCATCGCCCGGCACCCCAAGGCGACGGTGCTGCATCTCGGCTGCGGGCTCGATGCGCGCGTCTTCCGGCTCGAGCCTCCCGCCAGTATTCGCTGGTTCGACGTCGACTATCCCGATGTGATCGCGTTGCGGAAGCGCCTCTACCCGGCCCGCGAGAATTGCACGCTGCTGGGATCGTCGGTGATCGAGCCGGGCTGGATTGAGGCAGTGCCGCGGGATCGTCCGGCTCTCATCATTGCCGAGGGCCTGTTGCCCTACCTGCCTGAGGAAGAGGTGGTGCTTCTGCTGGCGCGGGTGATGGGGCACGTCCCCGGCGGCGAATTTGTCTTCGATGCCTATAGTCGCCTGGGCCTCACGCTGATCGCCTGGCAGCCTGCCATCCGCTCGACCGGCGCGACACTGCACTGGTCACTTGATGATCCCCGCGAGTTGATGCGGCGACTGCCCCGGCTCGAACTCGTTCAGGAGCTCACGGGCTACGGCGCGAACGGGTATGATCTACGACAGGTCGCGCGGATGTCGCTCACGGCGCGGGCGACCATCCAGATGTTCGGATGGATTCCCGCGCTGTCGCAGATGGCACGCCTGCTGCGCTTTCGCTTCTGATCAGGCCCGGACGACGACCAGCCCGGTCAGGAGGTCATGGCCCATGCGCCGGTCGGCACGGGCGAAGCCGCAGGCGACGTCGACGAGCCAGAGCAGGAAGGTGCCGGCGGCAACGTAGAAAAGCAGCGCGTGCACGGCCGCTGTCAGGCCATCCGGCCGGCCGCCACCGATGGTCTCGACCCTCAAGCCCGCGATGCGCATGCCCCAGGTAGACCGGCGCCGGCCGCCGATCGTCAGCGCCGCATAGCCGAGTGCGGTTGCAACCGTCGCGATCGGGATGAGCAGCCATGTCGCGCCGAAGGTCACGATGCCGAGCACGGCCAGCAGGAAGACGACCAGCCAGCCGAGGAAGAACAGCACGAAGATATCGACGAGCCAGGCGAACAGGCGAGACCCGAGAACGCCGCTGACGTTCTGGTACGGGCGCTGCTCCAGAGCCGTGATCGGCGGCTGGCTGTAGCGGGTATCGCTCATCGAGACTTCAATCCTCTATCGGCGCGCGGGATGCGTCGCCCGGGCGGATATGTTTGATCAGCGCGTCGGTTCCGCAAGGCCGCGTGGCAGGATTCGCCGTGGCGCGAAGCCGTTTTTCGCAAGCATGTCCTCGATCGCGCGCGAATGCGCTTCGCCCCGCGTCTCCACGGTGACGTCGAGCGAAACCCCTTTGGCCGGCACGTCGAGAAACAAGCGTCCATGGCTGACTTCGAGGATATTGGCGCCTTCGTTGCCGAGCAGGCTCGCAATCTTGCCGAGCAGGCCGGGCCTGTCGTTGCTGGTGAGTCGGAAGGCGACGATGCGGTCCTCGCGTTCGAGTTCGCGCACCATGATCGCGGCCAGCAGGCGGGTGTCGATATTACCGCCGCAGAGCACGAGCCCGACCTTGCGCCCGGCATAGCGCTGCGGGTCCTTCAGCATGGCGGCGAGGCCGGCGGCGCCGGCGCCTTCCGCGAGGCTGTGCTGCAGGCTGGCATAGGCGTTGACTGCACGCTCGATCAGGTCTTCGCCGACGAGCACGATGTCGCTGACCAGGCTGGAGATTACCGGCAGGGTGAGCTGGCCGACCGTCTTGACTGCGATGCCCTCGGCTAGCGTCGGTCCGCCGATCGGCCGGTCCTGGGCGTACACGGCGTTGAAGAAGGAGGGATAGAGATCGGCCTCCACGCCGATGAGTTCGATCCCGGGCTTGATCGCCTTGGCGGCAACGGCGTTGCCGGCCATGAGGCCGCCGCCGCCGATCGGAATGACCAGCACGTCGAGATCGGGTTCGTCGGCCAGCATCTCGCGCGCCACCGTGCCCTGGCCCGCCATGACCGCAGCATCGTCATAGGGGTGGACGAAGACGAGTTGCTCGGCGCCTGCAAGCTCGTGCGCCTTCTGGCTGGATTCGAAGAGCGTCTCGCCGTGGAGCACGACACGGGCGCCATGGGCGCGGGTGTTCTCGACCTTCACCAGCGGTGTCGTCTCGGGCATCACGATCGTCGCCGGAATGCCGAAGCGCTTGGCATGGTACGCCACCGCCTGGGCGTGGTTGCCGGCCGACATGGCGATGACGCCGCGTGCCCGCTCGCTCTCGCTGAGCGTCAGCAGCTTGTTGACCGCGCCACGCTCCTTGAAAGACGCGGTCGCCTGCATGTTCTCGTACTTCACCAGCACGGTCGCGCCGGTCAGCTCGGACAGGCGCGGCGCCGGCACCAGCGGCGTGCGCAGCACATGTCCCTCGATGCGGCTTGCCGCCGCGTCGATATCCTCGGGGGTGATGGCGAAGGCTTCGCTCATGATGCGCTCCATCCCGGTGTCATGTCGTCAAACCTGCCGCGGTGTCAGGTCGGCATCGCCGAAGAAGCCGCCGGGGCGCAAGATCAGTACAACGGCCAGCAGGGAGTAGACGGCGAGATCACGCTGTTCGATCGGCAATGTCGCCGACCACGCGGCTTCGAATATGGCGATGCAGAGACCGCCCAGCGCCGCGCCGCTGACCGAGCCGATACCGCCGAGAATGGCGGCAACGAGCGCCTTGAGGCCCAGGGAGAAGCCGCCGGCGAAGCCCATGCCGCCATAGATCGCGGTCACGATGACCCCGGCCATGCCGCAGACGGCGCAGGCGATGACGACGGCGACGTCATGGACGGCGCGTGCATCGACACCGAACAGCGCCGCGGTTCGCGCATCGTCCGAGACGGCCCGCCAGGCCCGGCCATAGGCCGTGCGCCGGATCAGCGCGACGAGGCCGAGCGTGACGCCGAGCCCGAGGATGGCGAGCGCCAGCGCCAGCGGGTTCAAGGTCACGATGAAGGTCCCGGAATGGGCCAGGGGAATCGGGCTGTTGAACACCGGTGGCAGCCAGCGCAATTCCGGGCCTTGCACCAGCCTGAGATATTCGGACATCGCGATCGCGAGCCCGATCGTGGCGATGAGTGTCTGCTGGCCGCTGGCGCGCTCGAGGTGACGCAGCACGAAGCGGCCCATGGCGAAGCCGTGCAGGGCGCAAACGAGGATCGCCACGATGAAGGCGACCACGAGCCCTGAAAGCGGCGTCGAGATCGCGAGCGAGAGCAGCAGCGCCACGCCGACGACGGAGGCGAGCGCGCCGAGCGCCGCGAACTCGCCGAAGCTCAAGATGATCCGCCCGGTCAGCCCGTAGACGAGGGCATAGGCTGCGGCGAGCAGGCTGTAGATCGCCGCCGAGGGCAGGGCGCTCAGCCCCTGCTGGAAACCGTAGGCAACCGAACGCGGGATCGCCGGCAGGTTCTCGGCGGTGGGGGCGGCCGGGTCAGGCGGCGGCTCGGCCCGGTCCTCGAGATAGAAGCGTCGCAGCAGGTAGAAGCTGGCATCGGCCATCGGGCGCCCGTCGGAGGCGATGCCGATCAGGGCGCCGCGGCCGGGTCCGCCGCCTTCCCCGGCGAAGAGGCAGTCGATGCTGCGATGGCGCGAGATATCGTCGCCGAGCTGCACGCGGTACAACAGCCTCAGCGCGCGCGGCACCGGCCCCTTCGTCGCGCGCTCGATCTCGATCCGGGCATTCGGCGGATTGAGCGGCGGGATCGCCTGCCGGCAGAGCCGCATCTGTTCGGTGTCGAAATCCGCGCCGCACCCCGCGAGGGCGAGCAGGACAACGGCCAGAATCGGCAGGATGAGCGGGCGCATGCCGTGCGACGGTAGCGCCGCTGCCGGGGCAAGGAAACCGCACCGTCGTTGTTTTGAGAATGCTCCGGTAGAGCCAGAGCATTCTCCCGAAGCGTCCGGCCTCAGCCAGCAGCCTTGAGTTTCTTCGCGGCGCGCGGCGCGAAATAGGTCAGGACGCCGTCGGCGCCCGCACGCTTGAAGGCGAGCAGGCTCTCCAGCATCGCCTTTTCGCCGTCGAGCCAGCCATTGTTCGCCGCCGCCATGATCATCGCGTACTCGCCGGAGACCTGATAGGCGAAGGTCGGCACGCGGAAATGGTCCTTCACCCGCGCCACCACGTCGAGATAGGGCAGGCCGGGCTTGATCATCACCATGTCGGCGCCTTCTTCGAGGTCGAGCATCACCTCGGCGATCGCCTCGTCGGTATTGGCCGGATCCATCTGGTAGGTGCGCTTGTCGCCGACCAGCGTGGCGTTGGTGCCGATGGCGTCGCGGAAGGGGCCGTAGAATGCGGACGCGTATTTCGCCGCATAGGCCATGATCTGCACATCCTCACGGCCATCGCCGTCGAGGGCGGCGCGGATCGCTGCGACGCGTCCGTCCATCATGTCGGAGGGGGCGATGACGTCGGCGCCGGCATCGGCGAGCGCCTGGGCCTGCTGGACGAGGATTGCGACGCTGGCGTCGTTGAGGATGCGCTCGCCGTCCATGACGCCGTCATGGCCGTGGGAGGTGTAGGGGTCGAGTGCGGCGTCGCAGATGATGCCGATCTGCGGCACCTCCGCCTTGATGGCGCGCACGGCGCGGCACATCAGGTTGTTCGTGTTGAGCGCTTCCGAGCCGGTCGGGTCGCGCAGCGCCTTTTCGACATAGGGGAAGGGCGCGATCGCCGGAATGCCGAGCGCCGCCGCCTCGGCAGCCTGCCGCACGGCCTCCTCGATGTTCAGCCGGTCGACGCCGGGCATCCATTCGACCGGCGAGCGGGCCTCGGGCGAGTCCATCAGGAAGATCGGCCAGATCAGGTCGTCGGTCGTCAGCGCCGACTCGCGCATCAGCCGGCGGGACCATTCGGCCTTGCGGTTGCGGCGCATCCGGCGGGTGAGCCCGAGYCACGAAGCGCCGTGCGCCTCGTCCGGATGCGACTGAGGAGCGGGGAAAGGCCGCACGACCCGGGATTCCATGAACTGTGCCTCAAGCGGTGAACAAAAATGGCCCGGCATTCGTCGAACGGGCGATGTCGGCAGGCCGTTTACATATCACATCGGAACCATTCCAAAACAGGGCGCTTGGTCGCAAGGCTGCTGCCAGCGTCATGCAGGTCGAGCCGGGATATGGCAGTGCAGCGGGGCCAAGCCGCACCTGCCGTTCCGTCGCGTTGACAAGCCTGTCCCCGCCTTCCAGAACCGCTGCCCACGGAAGCAGGATCGAACCATGACGCAGGATCAGGAGATCATCTGCGAGATCCGCGGCGCCGCTGGCGTCGTGGTCCTCAATCGGCCGAAGGCGCTGAACGCTCTGAGCCTCGGCATGGTCCGCGAGCTCGCCCGCGCGCTCGACGCCTGGGAGAACGATCCGCAGGTCACCCGCATCGTCGTCATCAGCACCAGCGAGAAGGCGTTCTCGGCCGGCGGCGATATCCGCTGGCTGCATGATTGCGGCAAGGCCGGGCGATATGAGGACATGCTCGCCTTCTGGGGCGAGGAGTACATTCTCAACCACCGGATCAAGACCTATCCCAAGCCCTATGTCGCGCTGATTGACGGCATCGTGATGGGCGGCGGCGTCGGCATCTCGCTGCATGGCAGCCACCGCATCGCCGGTGATCGCTATCTCTTCGCAATGCCGGAGGTCGGCATCGGCTTCTTCCCCGATGTCGGCGCGACTTATGCGCTGCCGCGTCTCAGCGACGGCTTCGGCCGCTTCCTGGCGTTGACGGGCGAGCGGATCGGCGCGGCCGACGCGCTTACGGTCGGGCTTGCGACCCACGGCGTGCCGAGCGAGCGGTTCGCGGAACTGGCCGATGCGCTGACGGGCCGTAGCGCGCTCGACGAGATCCTCGCCGCCTTCAGTCTCCAGCGGGGGCCGGGGCCCCTCCAGGCCGAACGCGCGGCGATAGCGGATGCCTTCGGCGGGGAGACCCTGCCGGAGGTGATCGCGCGCCTGAACAAGGCCGCTGCCGGCGGCGGCGCCTTCGCCGGCAAGCTGCTGCAGACCATCGCCACCAAATCGCCGACCAGCGTCGCCATCGCCTTCGAGCAGATGCGGCGCGGCGCCGGTCTCGATTTCGCCGAGGCGATGCGCACGGAATACCGCATCGTCTCGCGCATCGCGCGCGGCCATGACTTCTATGAGGGCGTGCGCGCCGTCGTGATCGACAAGGACCAGGCGCCGCGCTGGCAGCCAGCAACGCTCGACGCCATCAGACAGGCCGATATCGACGCCTATTTCGCGCCGCTCGGCGCTGACGAACTCGAGCTGGAGGGTTGAGCTTGGGGCTGGGTGGCGATGGCGAGGCTCTGCGTGGTGCGAGGACCGGCGAGGACGGAGAAAAGCGGCAGGGGCGCTGGCGTCTCCTGCTCGTCTGGTTCCTGCGGCTGCTCTCGGCCTTCTGGCTCGCCAAGGGGCTGACCGCCTGGGCGGTCATCTTCGGCCTGCCCGGCAATCCTCAGCCGCCCTTCGAAAATCGGTTGCTGAGCTATCAGGCCATCATCGTCTATTTCGCCGTGATCGACCTCGTCGCCGCGGTCGGTCTTTGGCTCACCTCGACCTGGGGAGGCGTGCTCTGGCTTCTGGCGGCGATCAGCCAGATGCTGCTGAGCTTCTTCTTCCCGCGCTTCGTGCCGATGACGGCATGGCTGGTCGCGCTCTATATCGGGCTGATGGCGGTCTATTTCCTCGCGACCTGGGCGGCGGAGAACGAGGCGGAGTAGCGATCGATCGCCGCTGCGGTCTCGCCCCGGACCATGCTCTCAGAGTGTGCCATGCGCGACGCGCGGCGCTTCGATTGCGTCGAGTCATGGTAAGAATCGCTTTAGCTTAAGCGTTTCTGGCTTCACTTACGATTCACCCAAAGGGGTAAATCCCTGATTCATCCTGATATTTAAACTCGTTTTCATCCGCTCCCGCTTATGGTGTTTTTCAGAAGCGGACCAGGAGACAAATCCTGGCCGACACACAACAGGCGAGATATACCATGAAAGCGAGCGTCAAGACTTTGGATGTTGCCAAGACTAAAGAGGCCGAACTCAACGTGAAGCCTCTTTATCTTGAGTCGCTCACCCTGGTGGAGCGGCTGCATCGCCGGCTTCTCGATGTCATCAAGGATGAGTTCGAGCGCCGCGGCCGGGATGACGTCAACAGCGTGCAGGCCCTGCTGCTCTACAACATCGGCGATGCCGAGCTGTCCGCCAGCGAGCTGCGCACCCGCGGCTACTATCTCGGCTCGAACGTCTCCTACAATGTGAAGAAGCTGGTCGAGCTCGGCTATCTCCACCATGCCCGTTCGCGCATCGACCGCCGCTCGGTCCGGATCAGCCTGACCGACAAGGGCACCGAGGTGCACGATATCGTGAAGGGCGTCTACGACAAGCATGTCCGCACGGTCGAGCAGATCGGCGGCATCGCGGCTGATGATTTCGAGCGCATGAACAATGCGCTGCTGCGCCTGGAGCGCTTCTGGACCGACCAGATCCGCTACAAGCTCTGAGAAATCCGTCGCTTACCGGCCGTTTCGCCGATCTGCCTGCCTGTTGCGCGGCTGGGGCCGTCCCGGCCGCGCCGGCGCGACTCGCCGCGGGCTTCAGTATCGACTGTGACTTTGTTGCCATGCATCGGGCAAAACCATGCCATGCCCTAAATTCGCCTCTGTCATCACGCCTCGTTAACCGTGCTAGGACACCGTCATCGGCCATGAGGTTATTGCGGCAGTCCGGCGCGAACGTCGCCTTTTTGGCGACGTTTTTGTGCGGCCAGTCTGCATGCGTGAAGTCTTGAAGAGGGAAGAGATGTCGCAACTGAGCCTGACCCGCCGCGAAACCGTGTTGGCCCTGCTGTCGGGCGCCGCCACGGCTGCAGCAGCCCCGGCGCTCGCCCAGCAGGCAGAGTGGCGCCAGAGCTACGATGCGGGTCCGCGCAATGCCGTCCTCCGCTCGTCCACGCCGATGCTCTCGCCGGAATCGCTGCAGGCCACCGAAGCGGCGATCGCCGCGTACCGCGACCTCGCCGGCCGGGGTGGCTGGCCGCAGGTGCAGCTGCCTGAGCGCATGGGCGTCGGTGCCAAGGGGCCGGGCGTGGTGGCCCTGCGCCAGCGCCTGATCGTCACCGGCGATCTCGATGCTGCCGCGGGCGACAGCGCTGTCTATGACTCCTATGTCGAGGCGGGTGTGCGCCGCTTCCAGTCGCGCGTCGGCCTGTCGACCACGGGTTCGATCAATCGCGCCACCGTCGCCGCCCTCAACGTGCCGATCGACCGCCGCATCCGCCAGCTCGAGACCAACGTCGTCCGGCTGCGCAGCTGGTCCGGCAATCTCGGCGGCCGCTATGTCGTCGCCAATATCCCGGCTGCGATGGTCGAAACTGTCGAGAACGGCCATGTCGCGACGCGCCACGCTGCCGGCGTCGGCAAGATCGACCGCCAGTCGCCGCTGCTGCAGACCAAGATCCCGGAAGTCAATTTCAACCCGACCTGGACGGTTCCCGCTTCGATCATCCGCAAGGACCTGATCCCGAAGATGCGCAAGGAGCCGAATTACCTCGCCGAGAACAAGATCCGCATCATCTCGCCGAGCGGCGGCGAGATTTCGCCCGCCAGCGTGAACTGGAACTCGGACGAGGCGACGCGCTACACTTTCCGGCAGGATCCGGGCGGTGACTTCAACTCGCTCGGCTTCGTACGCATCAACATCCCGAGCCCGCACGGCGTCTACATGCATGACACGCCGTCGAAGGGCATCTTCGGCGACGATTACCGCTTCGTCTCCTCGGGCTGCATGCGCGTCCAGAACGTGCGCGACTATGTCGCCTGGCTGCTGAAGAATACCCCCGGCTGGGATCGCGCCAAGATCGACGAGGTGATCCAGTCCGGCCAGCGCGTCAACGCCCGCATTTCCGACCCCGTGTCCTGCTATTGGGTCTACGTCACGGCCTGGGCGACGGCCGATGGCGGCGTGCAGTTCCGCGACGACATCTACAACAAGGACGGACTCGGCCCGGCGCCGGTCGCGGCCCTGCAGGGCGATCAGGACATCTGAACGGCCGAGCAAGGCTCTCGAGAACGATGAAGCCCGCCGGAAACGGCGGGCTTTTTGCTGGCCGGAGCCAATGCGGGATACCGCGACCCTGATGACGGAAAGCACCAGGCGTTCCCGCAGCCCTAACCGAAGCCATGCGTTGTCGGCCTAGCCGCCGGCTTCTGGTTCGCGTTGACCCTCCGGCCGCCTATGGGCAGGTTCTTAGCCGGCGCGTCAGGGTGGAGCCTCGCGCCGATGTCTCGGGGGCTGCGTGAATTTCCTGGCTAAGCCTACCGTTGCAGCCTTTCTGCTGTCGACGGCTCTGACGAATCTCGCCGCGGCCCAGTCGCGCGGCCCGCTCACCGATCCCGAGAGCTGGCGCACCCCGGAATACCTCGCCCAGTGGGGCCTCGACTATATCAACGCTGCGAAGGCCTATGCGCGCGGCGTCGATGGCGCCGGCGTGCTGATCGGAGTCATCGATTCCGGGATCTTTGCCGCACATCCTGAATTCATCGGCCGATATGCCGGAGGCTACGACTATCCCACCGAAACGGCGCAGCCGATCGATCGCGGCGGGCACGGCACGAGCGTTTCATCGGTCATCGCCGCCAACCGTGACGGCAAGGGCGTGCACGGGGTCGCCCCCGGCGCCTCGCTCGTCGTCGCCGGAGCGGAAGTCGAGTTGGGATATACGGAAACGGTTTTCGCGATGAGAGCCTATGCCGATCTGCAGGCGCGCGGCGTCCGTATCATCAATAACAGCTACGGCGATGAACGCCCGATCACGGCATTCACGAGCGGCAGCTACGAGGCGGAGCATCCGTCAGGCATCCCCGCCTATCGGCGCGCAGTTGCCGCAGGAATTCTCAGCATCTGGGGCACAGCGAATGAGGGCCGGAATCAACCGAGCGCCGAGGCCGGACTGCCCAATCTCTTCCCGGAGTTGGAGCGCGGTTGGCTGGCGGTTATGGCCCTCGGACCCGATTATGAGACGTTCTATACCAACCGCTGCGGTGTGGCGAAGAACTGGTGCCTCGCGGCACCCGGCGGCGGCGACTGGTGGTATCCTGACCCTTATCCCGACGATCCCATTGTCGTGGCCAACAAGAGCGGCGGCTATTCCAAGGTCAACGGCACTTCCTTCGCCGCGCCACATGTCTCGGGCGCAGCGGCGCTGGTCTGGCAGATGTTTCCGTTCTTCAGCGCCGACCAGGTGCGCCAGACCCTGCTCGGCACAGCCAAGGATATCGGGCCGCCGGGCGTCGACGAGATCTTCGGCTACGGCCTGCTCGATGTCGGCAAGGCGGTACTCGGCCCCGGCCGCTTCGACTGGGGCGATTTCGTTGTCGAGCAGCCCGGCGGCGTCGCCTTCTTCGAGAACGACATCGTCGGCGCCGGCGGCCTCGTCAAACGCGGCGACGGCGAGCTCGTCCTGACCGGCCACAGCGCCTATGCCGGCGCGACGCGGGTCGAGGGCGGTTTTCTCACCGTCATGGGCAGCATCGCCTCGGCCACCAGCGTCGCGCCGGCGGGCACGCTCGCCGGCACCGGCGTCATCAACGGCGATGTCGGCAATGCCGGCGCGGTCTGGGCCGGCAACCACCGCGGCGTCGGTACGCTGACCGTCAACGGCAGCTATGTGCAGCAGGCCGGCGGATTCCTGATCCAGCAGTTCGACACGACAGGCGGGCAGAATCGTCTCGCCGTGACGGGAACGGCAAGCCTCGCCGGTCAGGTGGCGCTGGCCGGCGGCCCGCAACTATTGCCACGTTTCCTGACCATGCCGGTGATCACCGCGGGGCAGGGCCTCATCGGTCGCTTCGAAGGCGTCGAGGGGCCCGTCGGCGACGGCTCGGCACCCTTTGTCCAGGCCAGCCTGCGCTACGAGCCGAACACGGCGCATCTCGACATCCGCACGCTGCCCTTCGACGCACCCGGCGTCTGCGCCTCGGCCAATCAATGCGCTGCCGGCTCCGCTCTGGAGCGCGGCCTTGCCGGCGCCGATGCCGATCTGCGCGGGGTGGCCACTCTGCTCCAGGCCGCCGGCACGCGCGATGGCGCTCGCGCGGCGCTGTCCGGCCTCTCGGGCGCGGCGCATGCCAGCCTCAGTACGATCGCACTCGGCGGCTTCGCGCCCTTCGGCGGCATGATCGCGCAACGCCTGACCGATCTGCGCTCCGGCCAGGTCGAGCCGACGGCGGGGCATACCGCGATGGCCTATGCGCCGGGCGGGGCTAGCAGCCCGGCTGCGGCGCTGCTGGCGCGGCTGCCCTCCGGCCAGGCTGCACCCTGGGGCGAGGCTGGGGTCTCCCAAAATGCCTGGCTGCGTGGTTATGGCGTCGTCGGCAGGTTCGGCGGCGATGCCAACGCCGGCGGAGCCGATTACAGCGGCGGCGGAGTGGCCGGCGGCTTCGATCGGCAGGTCATGCCCTCGCTGCTGCTCGGCTTCAGCCTCGGTCTGTCCACCACCGATGTCGATTTCCGGCAGTTCGCCGGCAAGGGCAGTATCAAGGCCTATGAGGGCGCGTTCTACGGCAGCTATGCGAGCGGGCCGCTGCGCCTCGATGGCATCCTCGGCTATGGCCGCCTCGACCTCGAGAGCCAGCGTAGCATCAGCTTCGGCAGCATCTCGCGTCGAGCCGACGCCGATTACGGCGCCGACCGCTTCACCGGCGCGCTCGAGGCGGCCTATGCCGTCGAACTCGGCTGGTCGACGATCGAGCCGCTGGCCGGGCTGCGCTACACCTACCTACGGCAGGATGGCTTTGCCGAGACCGGCGCCGGCAGCATCGGCCTGACCAGCGGCTGGCAAACGGCATCGAGCCTGCTCGGCAGCCTCGGCGCGCGTCTCACGCGGCAGTTCGACCTTGGTGCGAACCGCATTGCCATCGAGGCGCGCGGCCGCTGGCAGCACGAATTCCTCGACGATGCGGTCGTCCTCGACACCGCCTTCATCGGGGCGTCGGCGGCAAGCTTCGCCGTGCAGGGCGCGCGGGTGGCGCGCGATAGCGCGATCCTGGGCATCGGCCTGTCGACGCGGGCCGGTCGCAATGTGACGCTCATCGCCGATTACGACGTCCGTCTCAACGCGGACGACACCGCCCATGCCGTAACGGCGGGATTGCGCGCGACCTGGTAGCGGGCGGCCCGGTGGTCTTGTCCGATTCGGGCTTGTCGGCGAAAGCCGGCGCGCCGACGAGCAGACTCATGATGGAACCGCAGCGGCCAAGCAGGGCAACGCTATAAAGTCGCAGGGCGTTCGTCTTCACCGATATGGTTCCGGGCCGGCCTTCCCCGCGACCCGGACCGTGCTCCTTGGTCGGCGGGGGAGGCGCCTTGGATTTTTTGAGCTGCCCGCGCTCATGTCACCCGCTTCACGCTTGGAAAGGCGCGCCCCGAGTGCTACGGGACCCCCGACAGCGGGATCGCGCGCGCGGATTCCGCAAAGCCTTCGCACCGCATGCCGCGCAGGGTCGCACGCCGTTGGTGGGCGACGATACAGCGCCGATGGAGCCCCGCCATGAGCCATGACGCCGCCGCCGACAAGCACCTCTCGAACTCCTTCTTCGGCGCCTCGCTGGCCGACGCCGATCCGGAGATCGCCCGCGCCATCGAGCTGGAGCTCGGTCGTCAGCGCGACGAGATCGAGCTGATCGCCTCGGAGAACATCGTCTCCCGCGCCGTGCTCGAGGCGCAGGGCTCTGTCATGACCAACAAGTACGCCGAGGGCTATCCGGGCCGGCGCTACTATGGCGGCTGCCAGTTCGTCGATATCGCCGAGAAGCTCGCTATCGAGCGCGCCTGCCGGCTGTTCGACTGCAAGTTCGCCAATGTCCAGCCGAATTCCGGCTCGCAGGCCAATCAGGGCGTGTTMATGGCGCTGATGCAGCCGGGCGACACCTTCATGGGCCTCGACCTCGCCGCCGGCGGGCACCTGACCCATGGCGCGCCGGTCAACCAGTCCGGCAAGTGGTTCAACGTGGTTTCCTACGGCGTCTGCGTCGTCGACCAGATGATCGATTACGATGCGATGGAGCGCCTCGCCATCGAGCACAAGCCGAAGGTCATCGTCGCCGGTGGCTCGGCCTATGCCCGCCATTGGGACTTCGCCCGCTTCCGCGAGATCTGCGACAAGGTCGGCGCCTATTTCATGGTCGACATCGCCCATTTCGCCGGGCTCGTCGCCGGCGGCGCGCATCCCTCGCCATTCCCGCACGCCCATGTCGTCACCACCACGACGCACAAGACCCTGCGCGGCCCGCGTGGTGGCATGATCCTGACCAATGACGAGGCGCTGGCGAAGAAGATCAACTCGGCGATCTTCCCCGGCATTCAGGGCGGCCCGCTGATGCATGTCATCGCGGCCAAGGCAGTTTCGTTCCAGGAGGCGCTGCAGCCGGAATTCAAGACCTACGCGCACGCCGTCGTCGCCAACGCCAAGGCGCTGGCCGAGACGCTGAAGTCGAAGGGCTTCGACCTCGTCACCGGCGGCACCGACAACCACCTGATGCTGGTCGACCTGCGCTCGAAGAAGCTGACCGGCAAGGCGGCGGAAGCCGCGCTCGGCCGCGCCCACATCACCTGCAACAAGAACGGCATCCCCTTCGACCCCGAGAAGCCGATGACCACCTCCGGCATCCGCCTTGGCACCCCTGCTGCGACGTCGCGCGGCTTCGGCATCGCCGAGTTCAAGCAGGTCGGCGAGCTGATCGCCGAGGTGCTGGACGGCCTTGCCGCCCATGGCGAGGAAGGCAACGCCGCCGTCGAGCAGGCGGTGTCGGCCAAGGTCAAGGCGCTGACCGCGCGCTTCCCGATCTACTGAGGATGGTTTCGAAGGGGCTCTGAGAAAGGCTGGCGAACCGGAATGCGCTGTCCCTATTGCGGCTCCCTCGACACGCAGGTGAAGGACTCACGTCCCACCGACGATCACGCTTCGATCCGCCGCCGCCGGGTCTGTCCCGATTGCGGCGGCCGCTTCACCACCTTCGAGCGGGTGCAACTGCGCGAATTGACGGTGGTGAAGCGCTCGGGCCGGCGTGCACCGTTCGACCGCGACAAGCTCGAAACCTCGATCGCGCACGCGCTGCGCAAGCGCCCCGTGGCGCCGGAGCGCATCGAGCGCATGGTCAACGGCATCGTCCGCCAGCTCGAAAGCTCGGGAGAGGCGGAGATTCCGAGCTCGACCATCGGCGAACTGGTGATGGAGGGGCTGAAAGGCCTCGACGACGTCGCCTATGTCCGCTTCGCCTCGGTCTACAAGAACTTCCGCGAGGCCAAGGATTTCGAGGACCTGCTCGGCCAGCTCGGTACCGTCGAGGAGGAGGGTGTCTCCGCCCCGCAGTCACGCAGCGATGACTGACCGCAGCGCGGTCGACCGCGCCTTCATGCGCCAGGCGCTCGCCTATGGCGCCCGCAATCTCGGGGCGACCTGGCCGAATCCCTCTGTCGGCGCCATCGTTACCCGCGACACCCCCGATGGGCCTGTCGTCGTCGCGCGTGGGCTGACCCAGCCTGGCGGGCGGCCGCATGGCGAGGCGCACGCTTTCTCCCGGGCCGGGGCAGCGTCGATGGGCGGAACGCTCTATGTGACGCTCGAACCCTGCTCGCATCGTTCGGTGCGGGGCGGCATCCCTTGCGTGGAGCACACCATCCTGTCGGGTGTGAAGCGCGTGGTTTCGGCCATGTCCGATCCCAACCCTTTCATCGCGGGTTTGGGGCATGCGCTGCTGCGGACTGCCGGCATCGAGGTAACGACGGGCGTTCTTGAAGCTGAAGCCCAGCGGGCGCATCGCGGTCATGTCCTGCGCATCACGCAGGGGCGGCCGATGGTGACCTTCAAGATCGCCCGCACCGCGGACGGCTATGCTGGCGGGGAGGGGGGCACCCCCATCGCCGTATCCAGCCCGGTCGCGGGCGGCTGGGTGCATCTGCAGCGCGCCCATCACGATGCGATCATGCTCGGCGTCAGCTCGGTGCTCTCGGATGATCCGCAGCTGACCGTTCGCCTGCCCGGTTTGGCCGGGCGCTCGCCGATCCGTGTCATCCTCGACACGCATCTGCGCCTGCCGCTGGCCTCGAAGCTGGTCCGCACGGCGCGCGAGGTGGCGGTCTGGGTGATCGCTGCCGAAACCGCACCGGTTAAGCCCGAAGAGGCGCTGGTCGCGGCCGGCGTGGAGGTCATGCGGGTCTCGGCCGGAGCCGACGGCCATCTCGATCTGCGCGAGGCGCTGACGCTGCTCGGCACGCGCGGCATCACCCGCGTCTTCTCGGAGGGCGGCCCGCGTATCGGCGAGAAGCTGGCCTTGGCCGGCCTCGCCGACGAGGTGATCGTTTCGACCTCGCCAAAAACGCTGGGCCAGCCCGGCATCGTTGCCGTGCGGCCGGGGCTTGCCGGCCTGCTGGCCGACCCCGATCTATACGCCCTTGCCGAGACCGGGCTGATCGGTCAGGACCGTTTCGAGCATTTCGTGAGGAGAGGCTGATGTTCACCGGCATCGTCACCGCCATCGGCGAGGTCGTGGAGGCCGAGCGCAAGGGGCCGAGTCTCAAGCGTCTCGCCATATCCTGCCCCTATGAGGCGGAAGGCATCGCCATCGGCGCCTCGATCGCCTGCGCCGGCGTCTGCCTCACCGTCACCGCGCTTCGCCCCCGCGCGGATGGCGAGCCCGGCTGCATTTTCCAGGTGGAGGCCGCGGCCGAGACGCTGGCGAAAACGCTGGTCGGCGAGTGGGAGCCCGGCACGCTGGTCAATCTCGAGCGCTCGCTCAAGGTGGGCGACGAACTCGGTGGCCACCTCGTCGTCGGCCATGTCGACGGCCCCGGCCGCATCCTGAAGATCGACGCGATCGAGCCCGACCCCGACGAGCCCTGGGGAGCGACCGCCCGCTTTCACATCCGCGCCCCGCAAGGGCTGGAGCGCTTCATCGCGACGAAAGGCTCGATCTGCCTCGACGGCACCTCGCTCACCATCAACACTGTCGAGGATGACGTCTTCACCGTGTTGCTGATTCCGCACTCCTTCGCTGTCACGACCTGGGGGCAGCGCAAGGAGGGCGACGCCGTTCATGTCGAGGTCGATCTGATGGCGCGGTATGCCGCACGGCTTGCGGAGGCGCGCCCGCAGGGGTAAGAGCCTGCACCAACTCAAGAATTCGAGCCCTCATCCTGAGGAACCGCGAAGCGGCGTCTCGAAGGATGATCCAGCCCGCTCTGGACCATCCTTCGAGACGCCATTTCTGTCGAAATGGCTCCTCGTGATGAGGGCTGTGCGGCCCGGTCGCGTCGACCGGACCGTGTGCAAGAAGGATAGAAGAAATGGCCGGACCCCGGCAGACCTCGGCCGACAAGGCCGCAACTCCGGCCGTCGAGATCGACGGCGCCCGCGTCCTCGTCGTCGAGGCGCGCTTCTACGACAAGCTCGCCGATGAGCTGCTGGCCGGCGCCGTGGCGGTGCTGGAAGAGGCTGGCTGCCGCGTCGATGTCGTCACCGTCCCCGGCGCGCTGGAGATCCCCTCCGCCATCGTCATCGGCCTGCGCGCCGCCGACGAAGCTGTCGATCCCTACGAGGCCGTCGTCGCGCTCGGCACCGTCATCCGCGGCGAGACCGGCCATTACGATATCGTCGCCGGCGAAAGCTCGCGTGCGCTGATGGATCTCTCGGTCGCCTTCGCCCTGCCGCTCGGCAACGGCATCCTGACCGTCGAGAACGAGGCGCAGGCTCGGGCCCGCGCCAACCGTTCGGACATGAACAAGGGTGGCGGCGCTGCGGAAGCGGCGCTCGCCGTGCTGCGCTACAAGCGCTCCCTGGCGGAGCCGTCGCAATGAGCCGCGCCGAGAAGCGGCGCGGAGCGCGGCTCTCGGTCGTGCAGGCGCTCTACGAGATGGAAATCGGCGGCCGCGGCGTCGTCGAAGCCATGGCCGAGTTCGAGGCCTTCTGGATCGGCAAGGAGGTCGAGGAGATCGAGTTGCCGGAGGCGGAAATCGCCTTCTTCCGCGACATTCTCGGCGGCGTCGTCCGCGAGCAGCGCCTGGTCGACCGGACCGTCGACGACCTTCTCGCCAAGGACTGGCCGCTGAAGCGGGTCGAGGCCGTGGTGCGTGCCATCCTGCGCGCAGGCGCCTATGAACTCGCCTTCCGCAAGGACGTGCCGGCTCGGGCCGTGATCTCCGAATACGTCGCGGTCGCGCGCGCCTTCTACTCGGGAGAGGAAATCGGCATGGTCAATGCCGTGCTCGACCGCATGGCCCGAGACTTCCGCGCCGACGAGTTCGACGCTCCGGCGGCGTAGACGCGAACCCCAACCGTCATCCCGGGCGACCGAAGCGAGACCCGGAATCCATGCCGGAGCGCTTCCGGATAAGGTTCAGCATGGATCCCGGATCGGCGCTGCTGCGCCGCTCCGGGATGACCATGGAGCAGATGCGGAGATTGGCTGAACGATGGCCGAGAATCAGCGCCCTGGCGAGTTCGAGCTGATCGCCCGCTATTTCGCGCCGATCGCCGGGCCGGGTGGCCTGAGCCTCCTCGACGATGCCGGGCTGTTGCGTCCCGGCCGCGGCTATGAGGTCGTCGTGACGGCCGATGCACTCGTCGCTGGCGTGCACTTCTTCCCCGACGATCCGCCCGAGACGATCGGCTGGAAGGCGCTGGCCGTCAATCTCTCCGATCTCGCCGCCAAGGGCGCGAAGCCCGAGGGCTTCGTCCTGACGCTCGCCTTGCCGCGCGGCTGGACTGAAGCCTGGCTTGCCGGCTTCGTGGCAGGGCTGGCCCGCATCGCCGAAGCCGCCGGCTGCCCGCTGATTGGCGGCGATACCGTCTCGACGACCGGGCCGCTCACCCTGTCGATCACCGCCTTCGGCACCGTTCCGGCAGGGCGGATGGTCAGGCGCTCCGGCGCGAAGCCGGGGCATGTGGTGCTCGTCTCCGGCACTGTTGGAGACGGCGCGCTTGGCCTGAAGGTACACGGCCCGGACCAACCGGGCTGGGTCGCTGCGCTCGGCGCCGAGGACCGCGCCTTCCTCATCGATCGCTATCTGCATCCGCAGTCCCGCCATGCGCTTGCGGAAGCGTTGCAGCGCCACGCTTCGGCCGCGATGGACGTCTCGGACGGTCTTGTCGGCGATCTCGCCAAGCTGCTGAAGGCCTCGGGTGTCGGTGCCGAGATCGCTCTCGATGCCGTCCCGCTCTCGTCGGCGGTCCGCGCCGCGGTCATGGCCGATCCCGCACTGGCGGAACTGGCCTGGACCGGCGGAGACGACTACGAAATTCTCTGTACGGCCTCGGAAGGGGAATATCCTGCTCTGATTGCGGCGGCGAAGGAGGTAATGCTTCCGCTGACGCCGATCGGGCGGATCACCGCAGAGGCCGGCGTGGTGACCTATCGCGAGAAGGGTGGGTTGCGCAGTTTCGCGCAAGGCTCCTTCTCTCACTTCTGACAGCGGCGCGTCACGGCGACCGCGAGGCGCGTTGTGATGAACCAGCATGTTCCGGTCCTCGATGGCGACAGGCTCGCAAAACGTAATGCGCTGGTCCTAGCCGGGGCGCAGGCGCTGGGTGGCGCCAACCCCGCGATCGTCGTTTCGCTCGGCGGCATCGTCGGTGCGCAGCTGGTGGCCGACAAGGCCTTCGCCACGGTGCCGGTCAGCCTGCTTCAGCTCGGCATCGCCGTCGGTGTGATCCCGGCAGCGATGGTGATGCGCAGTATCGGGCGGCGCAGCGGCTATCTGATCGGCGCGCTCGTCGGCGCAACGGGAGCGAGCCTCGCCGCCGGCGGTGCGACGCTGCGCCTGTTCTGGCTGTTCTGCCTCGGCACATTCGTGTGCGGGCTCTACGGCTCCTTCGTCCAGAGCTATCGCTTTGCCGCCGCCGATACGGCAAGCGAGGAATTTCGGCCCCGCGCCATTTCCTGGGTGATGTTCGGCGGTCTTGCAGCGGGCATTATCGGGCCGCAATCGGTCTACTGGACGCGCGATCTCACACCCTCCGCGCCCTTCGCCGCGAGCTTCCTCGCGCAGGGTGTTCTGGCGCTGATCGCCATCCTGATCGTCTCCCGCCTGCGTGCCCCGCGGGTTGGGGCCGTCCGTTCCGGCGGGGGCCGCCCGCTCGGCGAGATCATGCGCCAGCCGAAGTTCATCGCCTCGGTCACGGCTTCGCTGGTCGCCTACGGGCTGATGAGCTTCGTCATGACGGCTGCGCCGATGGCCATGGTTGCCTGCGGCCATTCGGTCGGCGATGCCGCGCTCGGCATCCAGTGGCATGTGCTCTCGATGTTCGGGCCGAGCTTCTTCACCGGCCGGCTGATCGCCCGCTTCGGCAAGGGCACGATCACCTCGGTCGGGCTCGTGCTGACGGCGCTTGCCGCCGTCGTCGGCCTCACCGGCCTCAGCGTCGGACATTTCTGGCTGGCCCTGATCTTGCTCGGTCTCGGCTGGAATTTGGGCTTCATCGGTGCGACCGCACTGGTGACGGACTGCTACCGGCCGGAGGAGCGGGTGAAGGTGCAGGCGGCGAACGACTTCCTCGTCTTCGGCTCGGTCGCCATCGCCTCGTTCTCGGCGGGCGGTCTGCTCAGCCATGGCGGTTGGGACAGCGTGAACTGGCTCGTCTTCCCGCCGGTTGCTATCGCGCTGGCGATGGTAGCCTGGGCGCGTTTCCAGCGTCCGGCCGTCGCCTGAGGGGCCAGGCGCTTTCTTCCGGGAGTTTTCGATGACCAATCGTGCATTTCCACCTGCGACCGGCCGCGTACCGCCGGGAGCGATTGGCCATAACCGCGGCGTCGTGCGGCAGAACTACGCGTTCATGCCGCCGGAGGGCGTGCTGATCAGCCGCCTGCCGCAATACAAAGACACCATCGTCCGCGTTCTCGCCGCACCTGTCCTCGGTGCCGCCTTTGCCCAATATGTTCTCGAGATCGCGCCGGGCGGCGGCACGCCGGCCGCGTTCGGCGAGGACGGCGTCCAGCATTTCTTCTATGTCCTGTCGGGCGACGTCGCTCTCGCAATCGCGGAAGCGGCGCCGAAGCGAATGGCCGCGGGCGGCTTCGCCTACCTGCCGCCGGCCACACGGTTCACCCTGCGCAACGAGAGCGGCGAGCCCGCCCGCGTCCTTGCGCTCCGCAAGCGCTACGAGCCGGCCTTAGGCCTCGCCGTGCCCGAGCCGATCCTGTCGCACCAGGATGCCGTGCCGATGACGAATCACACCGGCAAGGAAGGGCGCGGCTTCCAGTTCCTGCTGCCCTATGGCGACATGCGGTTCGACTTCGAGATGAACCTGATGTGGTTCAAGCCGGGAGTCTGCTTCCCGGCCGTCGAGACGCATGTGATGGAGCATGGCCTCTACATGCTGGAAGGGCAGGGGCTCTACTTGCTCGGCGAAGAATGGCACGAGATCTGGGCGCAGGATTTCATCTGGATGGGCGGTTATTGCCCCCAGCAATTCTATCCGACCGGCCACGACGACGCCTGCTATCTGCTCTACAAGAACGTCAACCGCGACATCGCGCTCTGAGCTGCGACAGGGCTCGCCTAACATCCGACAAAATTTGTTAGGCGCGCCGTTTGCGCTCTTCGACGAAACTTGCCACAAATTCGCCTGACACTGGCGACGCGGAGCGGGCCTTTTAGTCTTCAGGGCCCGTTTTTTCGCTGCCTGACGTCCAACGCTGCAAAGAGGAGCGAAAGCGCTCCCGACGGCTCGGAAGCTCAAGGTCAGGAAATCGAATGTCAGCTCTGCTTATCATCATCATATTGAGTGCACTATCCATCGCTTACGGCATTTGGGCCTATGGCGATGTGATGAAGCGCGATGCCGGCAACCAGCGCATGCAGGAAATTTCCGGCGCGGTGGCCGAAGGCGCAAAAGCCTATCTCAAGCGCCAATATCTCACGATTTCCATGGTCGGCGTCGTGCTTTTTGTCGCACTTGCCTGGCTTCTGGGCAAATGGGTGGCGATCGGCTTCCTGATCGGCGCGGTGCTTTCGGGCTCGGCCGGCTTCATCGGCATGAACGTCTCGGTGCGTGCGAACGTCCGCACGGCCCAGGCGGCGATGAAGTCGCTGGGCGAGGGGCTCGACGTCGCCTTCAAGGCCGGCGCAGTCACGGGCATGCTGGTCGCTGGCCTCGCGCTCCTCGGCGTCGCCGGCTACTACGGTGTTCTGACCTCCTATCTCGGCTTCGAGGCTTCCAGCCGCACGGTGATCGACTCGCTGGTGGCGCTGGGCTTCGGCGCCTCGCTGATCTCGATCTTCGCCCGTCTCGGCGGCGGCATCTTCACCAAGGGCGCTGACGTCGGCGCCGACCTCGTCGGCAAGGTCGAGGCCGGCATCCCGGAGGACGACCCGCGCAACCCCGCGACGATCGCGGACAATGTCGGCGACAATGTCGGCGACTGCGCCGGCATGGCGGCCGACCTGTTCGAGACCTATGCGGTGACGCTGGTCGCGACCATGGTGCTCGCGGCGATCTTCTTCGCCGGCCAGCCGGTGCTGGGCACGATGATGCTCTATCCGATGGCGATCGGCGCGGCCTGCATCGTCACCTCGATCATCGGCACCTTCTTTGTGAAGCTCGGCGCCAACCAGTCGATCATGGGCGCGCTCTACAAGGGCTTCATCGCCGCCGGCGTGCTTTCGATCGGGGCGATTGCGGCCGTGAACTGGCTGATGTTCGGCGGCTTCTCGACCTCCTTCACCACCGTGCAGGGCGTCAGCTTCACCTCGGGCAAGCTCTTCGGCTGCGCGCTGGTCGGCCTTGTCGTGACGCTCTGCATCGTCGTCATCACCGAATACTATACCGGCACCGGCAAGCGCCCGGTCGTCTCGATCGCCCAGGCCTCGGTCACCGGCCATGGCACCAACGTCATCCAGGGCCTCGCGGTTTCGCTGGAATCGACTGCGGCGCCGGTTATCGTCATCGTCGCCGGCATCATCGTCGCCTACGGCCTGGCCGGCCTGTTCGGCATCGCCATCGCCACCACCGCCATGCTGGCGCTGGCCGGCGTGGTCGTGGCGCTGGATGCCTTCGGCCCGGTCACCGACAATGCCGGCGGCATCGCCGAGATGGCCGGCCTACCCAAGGAAGTCCGCCACTCCACCGACGCGCTCGACGCGGTCGGCAACACCACCAAGGCCGTCACCAAGGGCTACGCGATCGGCTCCGCCGGCCTCGGCGCCCTGGTGCTGTTCGCCGCCTATACCTCGGACCTGAATTTCTTCGTGGCCGAGGCCAACAAGGCGGGGGCGACCACCTTCCAGTACTTCAAGGGCGTCACCGTCGATTTCTCGCTGTCGAACCCCTTCGTCGTCGTCGGCCTGCTGCTCGGCGGCCTCATCCCCTTCCTTTTCGGCGGCATGGGCATGACCGCCGTCGGACGTGCCGCCGGTTCGGTGGTGGAAGAGGTGCGCAGGCAGTTCCGCGAGAAGCCCGGCATCATGGAGGGCAAGGACCGGCCGGATTACGGCCGCGCCGTCGACATGCTGACGCGGGCAGCGATCAGGGAGATGATCATCCCCTCGCTGCTGCCGGTTCTGGCGCCGATCGTGACCTTCTTCGTCATCAACGCCATCGCCGGCAAGAACCAGGCCTTCGCTGCCGTCGGTGCCATGCTGCTGGGTGTCATCGTTACCGGCATCTTCGTCGCGATCTCGATGACGTCGGGCGGCGGCGCCTGGGACAACGCCAAGAAGAGCTTCGAGGACGGCTTCGTCGACAAGGACGGCGTGCGCCATATGAAGGGCTCGGAGGCGCATAAGGCCTCGGTGACCGGCGACACCGTCGGCGACCCCTACAAGGACACGGCGGGCCCCGCCGTGAACCCGGCGATCAAGATCACGAACATCATCGCCCTGCTGCTGCTGGCGATCCTGGCGCATTCCTGATCGGAAGCGTCGTCGTGAAATGACGGAACCCGCGGCGAAAGCCGCGGGTTCCTCTTTTGTAACAAGGGTTTATCAGGTGGGATTGAATCAATTCCACAGGCGCTTGAATCACGCTCTGAACCTACGGCCGAAACCGTAGTGTTGCCGCATGCTGTCGCGCGGCGTTGCTGGCATGGTCTCGCCAACCCGAGGAGAGACCATGTCCACGCAAGCGCTCGACAGCCCGGCCGCCATGCCGAAACGCAGCACCGAACTCGCCCTGCTGCTCCTGCTCGCCACGCTCTGGGGCGGTTCCTACACCTTCATCAAGATCGGCGTGGAGACGATTCCACCGCTGAGCCTGATCGCTGCGCGCACCTTGATCGCAGGTCTGATCCTGCTCGCCGTCATTCGCTTTCGTGGCTTGCGCATGCCGCGTGACGCGACCGCCTGGCGGCGCTTTCTGACGCAGGCCCTGCTCAACAGCGTCGTACCCTTTACCCTGATCGCCTGGGCCGAGCGCAGCGTCGATGCTGGCCTCGCCTCGATCCTCAACGGCACCACGCCGGTCTTCGTCTTCCTGATCTCGCTGGTTCTGAAGCCGGGCCAGCGCCCGGATTGGCGCAAGGGACTCGGAGTCGTGGCCGGCATCGCAGGCGTCAGTCTGATCGTCGGCGTCGATGCCTTCTCCGGTCTCGGCCATGCGGTCTTGCCGCAACTCGCCATCGTCGCGGCGACCATCGCCTATGCCTGCGCCGCCCTGTTCGGGCGCAATTTCGCCGGCATGGACCCGCTGCTTCCGGCCGCAGGCTCGATGCTGGCCGGCACAGCCCTGCTGATCCCGGCGGCGCTGGTCGTCGATCGGCCCTGGACGCTTGCGCCATCGCAGGATTCGATCCTGGCGCTGCTTGCGCTCTCGGTCTTCTCGACTGCTCTCGCCTTCGCGATCTATTTCCGCCTGATCCGCACGCTCGGTTCGGTCGGAACGACGGCCGTGTCCTATCTGCGCGTGCCGATCGGCGTGGCCATCGGCATCGTCTTCCTCGGCGAGAGGCTGAGTTCCACGGCCTGGATCGGCCTGGGCCTCGTCGTGCTCGGAGTGGTGGCGATGACATTGCCCGAACGGCGCGCGGACACGCCGCGCTGAACCCGGCTTGTGCCGTTCGTTGGGTGGGACACCTTATGCGGAGAGGCCTTCCCGCAGGTGACCGGCGCCCCTTCGGTTAACCCTGGATTAAGGCTACGATTGCGGGAGTCTGAGGTCGGGGCCATTTTACATGCCGAAGCGTGGGCACTCGGAGGCGAAAGCAAGCATGTCCCTGGCAAGCATGGCGCCGGCTCGCTTGCAGCCGGCCTCGCAGGTTTTCGGGCCCGCAACGGGCTCCATGGCCGAGTACTTTGACCGCGTCGTGCCGGACTGGCACTCGCAATGGGCATGGGACAATTACGAGTCGACGATCCTCGCTTTGGCGCGCCAGCTCGGCCTGCGCCGCGTCTGCGAGATCGGCGGCGGGCGGGATCCACTGTTCACCAAGGAACAGGCGGTGGCCGCCGGCATCGAGTTCATCGTCAACGATATCGATGCCGGCGAGCTTGCCTTGACGCCCCCGGGTCTGGAGACGGCATGCTTCGATATCGCTGGCGATCTTTCGGAGCCGGATGTCGCGCGCGGAAGCTATGACATGATGGTCTCACGCATGGTCTTCGAGCACATCGACGGCGTCGAGCAGGCCTGGCGCAACATCCACGCGCTGCTGGCGCCCGGCGGTGTCGCGCTTGCGTTCTTCCCGACGCTATGGGCGCCGGTCTTCGCGCTGAACCATATCCTGCCTGAGACGGCGTCACGGGCCATTGTTCACGCGCTCTTTCCGACACGGCGCGACGGCGGAGGCGACCCGAAATTTCCGGCGCTCTATGATTGGTGCCGCGGCAATCCGGCGCTGTTGACCCCGATGCTCAACCGGGCCGGGTTCACCGACGTCCACATTCAGCGCTTCTGGGGGCATGGCTATTTCGATCGGATGCCCGGCCTGAAGCAGCTCGATCACGCCTTCAACGCGCTTGCGGCCCGGACCGGCTGGAATTTCGTCACGACCTACGCCTATGCCGTGGTCCGCAAGGACAGAGGCTGACGCAGCCGCAGGCGGCCATTCTGGCGACGCCAACAGCCTGAAAACACGGTTATCCACCTTTGCCCGGGCGGTACTGCTTGCCAACCGACCTAACGCTAGGTCACCATCAGCCATTGTCGCGTTGATGGGAGTCGGTCATGCACGCTCTGTCGCGTACATCGGATATTCCGCTTTCGAGCCACCGCGCCATGCTGCTGCGCGCCCTCGTCGTCGTTGCCGTGGCCTTGGCAATCATCGTTCCGCTCACGGGCTGACGATATCCGTCGAAGCGGCGGCGGGAGAACCCGCCGCCTTTGTCAGACTCGCGCCAGCCAGTCATGCAGCAGGCCGAGATCGGCCTGGCCAAGGCCATGCCCGGCCGGCAGGACGCGATGCTCGACCTGCGCGCCGCTGTCCTCGAGCTGGCAAGCGAGCCCCTCGGCATTGGCTGCCGGCACGATCGGATCGAGCGCGCCCGACAGCACCAGTACAGGCTTGCCGTCGAGGGCGCTGCGCGGCGCGTCCGTGAACGGCATCATGGCCCGCAGCAGCGCGGCGCCGGCGAGCACCTCCGGGCGTTGCAGCAGCATCGCCGCCGCGATGTTGGCGCCGTTCGAGAAGCCGATCGCGATCGGGGCGGGGAGCCCGTAGCGCTCCCGCGCCTCAAGGACGAAATCGGCGAGCTCGTCCGTGCGGCGGCGCAGGTCGGCCTCGTCGAAGACGCCTTCGGCCAGCCGGCGGAAGAAGCGCGGCGCAGCGCCCTCCAGCACCTTGCCGCGTGGCGAGAGCAGGCTTGCCCCCGGCGCAACCGTGCGGCCGAGCGAGAGCAGATCGCGCTCATCGCCGCCGGTGCCGTGCAAGAGCAGCAGCGGCTTGCGGGCCGGGTCGCTGCCTTGCTCGAAGACGTGGATGAAGTCCGCATCGATCTTCATGTCGCTCATGGTCATTTCTCCCTTCGTAAAGCGGAGCCGTTCTGCCCCCGAAGCGGCGGGCAGAACGGTCGGCGTGCGGCCGGTCCATCCGGCCCGCGTGGTCCGCTGCCGCCCGCCGGTGATGGCCGGGCGACAGAGTGTGGTCAGGCAAGCTCCGGCAGCACCGCCTCGATCTGCTTGCGATGGGCCTCGAGACCCGCCGGCAGCTTCAGTGCCCGGCCGAGCTCGGCGGGCGGCTCGTCGACCGCGAAGCCGGGGACATCCGTCGCGATCTCGAACAACACATGGCCGGGCTCACGGAAGTAGACGGAGCGGAAGTAGTTCCGGTCGCGCTGCTCCGTGGTCTGGATGCCGTGGTTCTCGGCGAGACGGCGCACCATCTCCTCCTGCGCGGCATCGTCGCCGGCACGGAAGGCGATGTGGTGGACCGAGCCGGCGCCCTGGCGGGCCGGCAGGAAGCCGCCCGCAACGCGCAGGTCGACCACGCCGCCGATCGCGGTGCCCTTGGCCTTGTAGCGGATCAGCGTGCCTTCGCGGGCCGCTTCGGTGAAGCCGAAGACATCGCTCAGGATCGCTCCCGTCGGGGCCGCATCGGCCAGCAGCAGGCTGACGCTGTGGAAGCCGCGGATGGCGTTCTCCGGCGCGATGCCGCCTTCGGACCAGGCGGGCTCCTTCTCGACGCCGGGCAGACCGACGAGGGCGAGCCTCATCCCGTCCGGATCGCGGAAGCTCAGTACGCTTTCGCCGAAGCGCTTGGCCGGAGCCTCATGCGGCACGCCAAGCTCGACGAAGCGGTGCGTCCAGAAGCCGATCGAGCCTTCGGGAACCCGGAAGACCGTTTCCTGGGTCTCGCCTACGCCGAGCCGGCCGGGAGCGGCATGCTCCCACGGGAAGAAGGTCAGGATCGAGCCCGGCGCCGCATCGGCATCGCCGAAATAGAGATGATAGGTGCCGGGATCGTCGAAGTTCACCGTCTTCTTGACGAGGCGCAGGCCGAGCACGCGATTGTAGAAATCGAGATTGCGGCGGGCCGGACCGGCGATGGCGGTGACGTGGTGAATGCCGTTGATCTGCATGGCTTGGATCCTCCGTGAACTGTGGGCCGTTGCCCTGTTGGCCCAAAGATTGGCCCGGAAGCGGAAAAGCGCCAGAGGGATGTCATTGCAATGATGCAATGTACGATGCGTCAAATTACAATTTGATTTGCGTACACGCTTGTCCAAAATCCTGCCTCGAGACCAACCGGTCCCGTTTTCAGGAGGCACCAATGATCGACTCTCGTCTTGCTCCCTATGGCGCTCTTGGCCTGCGCGTCGCGCTCGGCCTGATGTTCATCGCCCATGCCTATCTCAAGCTCGTGATCTTCACCCCCGCCGGCTTCACCGGCTTCCTCGGCCAGGTCGGCCTGCCCGCCTTCCTCGCCTGGCCGATCATGCTGGCGGAGCTTCTCGGTGGCATCGCGATCCTCGTCGGCTTCTACGGCCGTTATGTCTCGCTGGCGCTGATCCCGATCCTGCTCGGCGCACTCTCGGTCCACGCCCCGAACGGCTGGGTCTTCAATGCCCCGAATGGTGGTTGGGAATACCCTGCTTTCCTGGCGCTCACCGCCTTCGCTCATGCCCTGATCGGTGATGGCGCGCTGGCGCTGAAGTCCGGCCGCAGCGATTGGCAGGCCAAGCCCGCCATTGCCTGAGCAAGCGGCACTTGCTGGGACCGAAAGCTTGGCCAAGAGTGCGCGGATGAATCAATCCGCGACACCCTTGGCCTGGGATGATTTTCGCCTGATCAAGGCTATCGCCGAGAAACGAGCGCTGCCGGCGGCCGCCGCAGCGCTCGGCGTCAATCACTCCACCGTCTTCCGCCGCCTCGGCCAGATCGAGGAGGCTCTTGGCGTCAGGCTGTTCGAGCGCCACCGCAGCGGCTATGTCGCGACGCCGACCGGCGAGGAGATGGTCCAGCTTGCGGGGCGCGTCGACGACGACATCACTGCCTTTGCCCGCAAGCTCGCCGGGCAGGAGATCAAGCCCGCCGGCGAGTTGCGCGTTGCCACCAACGATTCCCTGTTGGTCGACCTGCTGACGCCGCTCTTCGCGCAGTTTCTCCGGCAATGCCCGGATATCCGCCTCGACGTGCTGATCGGCAATCAGGCGGCCAATCTGTCCAAGCGCGACGCCGATGTCGCGATCCGCGCGACCGACAACCCGCCGGAAACACTGATCGGCCGCAAGCCTGCCCGGATCGCCTGGGCGCTCTATGGCCGTGCCGCGGATTTTTCCGATGCCGCGCTGCCGGGCGTGGAGAGCCTGTGGGAGCGCAGCTGGATCTCGCTCGGCGAGCAGTTCACCATGCTCAGCGCAGTCCGCTATCTCGCCCGCCACGTTGCGCCCGAGCGCGTGGTCTACAAGCTCAACACGGTGCTGGGGCTCGCGGAAGCGGTCGAGGCGGGCATCGGTGTCAGCTTCCTGCCCTGTTTCATCGGCGACACCCGCCCGGGCTTGACGCGGCTGGCGCCGCCCGATCCTGACCTCTCGGCCGATCTGTGGCTGCTCACCCATCCGGATCTCCGACACACGCCGAGGGTCCGGCTGTTCCTCGATTTTCTTGCGGTCGAGGTCGCGAAGCTGCGGCCGCTGATTGAGGGCGAACTCCCGATCGGGCGCAATCCGCCGCCGAAGGAGCCGATTGCAGAGGCAGGCGCCTGATCGGAGGGGCAGGGCACTTCAAAGCGGTGGGCGATTGCCGCGCGACCGCTGGGCGGGCTACGATCCCGACATGGAGATCCTGATCCCTCTCATCATCGGCTTGAGCCTGATCTGGTTGATTGGCCGGGGCGTGCCGTGGAATGCGAAGCTGATGACGATCGTGGTGGCGCTCGCGGTCGTCATCCTGATCGTCGCGCTGGACCGCGGCGGCTACTGGCCGGAGGCCTGGCGACGCTGAGTTGGACCCTCACGGCGAAACCAGCTTGAGCCCGACGATTCCAGCCACGATCAAGCCGATGCAGAGGAGCCGCAGGACGGCCGCGGGCTCGCCGAGCAGGACGATGCCGAGAATCGCCGTTCCGATCGTTCCGATGCCGGTCCAGACCGCATAGGCAGTGCCGACCGGCAGGGATTTCAATGCCAGGCCGAGAAGCCCGAGGCTGACGATCATGCTGATCGCCGTGAACAGTGTCGGCACCAGCCGGGTGAAGCCTTGCGTATATTTCAGGCCGATCGCCCAGCCGACCTCGAACAGGCCCGCGACAAAGAGATAGAGCCAAGCCATTCCGGCGCTCCTTGACGATGGGGCGCGGTCGTCCGTGCCCGATAGGGGAGTTGTCCGAGGTCGTCCTCGGGCCTTGAAGCTATGGCTCGTGGCGCTGTGATCAAGGACGGCTCCACCTGCGCGAATGCAAACGCCTCAGGCTGGATCGCAAGTGCTGCTCAGGAAGCGTCGGCGGCCGGCTCCAGGGCGCGCTCGAGGATGCGTCGGCACTCGCCGAGCTCCTTCATGACCGCGGTGAGCACGGTGATGTCGTCGAGCCCTTCCGGCACGACCTGCGCACGCGGCGGCACCCAGCCGGCCGCCTCGTCAGGCGGCATGGCGGACGGGGGCTCGGTCGCGGCCGCAGCAAGCGCTCCGCTGGCGGCGCCGATGGGCGCGCCGCGGCCGATCGCCTGGACATGGCGCGGCCCCTGTTCCTTCAGGATGCGCTGGAGGCCCTTGATCGTATAGCCTTCGCCGTAGAGCAGGCGCCGGATGCCCTTGAGCAGGGCGACGTCGTCAGGCCGGTAGTAGCGGCGTCCGCCGCCGCGCTTCAGCGGCTTGATCTGGCTGAAGCGGGTTTCCCAGAAACGGAGCACATGTTGGGGAATGTCGAGGTCTTCGGCGACCTCGCTGATGGTTCGGAAGGCATCTGGGCTCTTGGTGTCCAATTCGGCCTCGGTTTCGCCGGCGTGGAACTCCAGATTCACTCAGTCTCACCCTCGCCACTCTGCCCGTTGATGCGGGCCTTCATCACGTTCGAGGGCTTGAAAACCATGACCCGACGCGGCTCGATCGGCACTTCAACGCCCGTTTTCGGATTACGCCCGATTCGCTCGCCTTTGTCTCGCACGACGAAGGAGCCGAACGAGGACAATTTCACATTTTCGCCGCGCGCGACGGCATCGCAGATCTCGTCGAGCACGGCTTCGACGAGTTTCGACGACTCCGTCCGCGACAGGCCGATCTTTTGGTAGACAGCCTCGCACAAATCCGCGCGAGTGACCGTTTGCCCCGCCATTCATATCCTCCAAGGCGTATTGCAGGCATCGGCGGCAACCGCCGGCCTGTCGCCATTACGGATGGCGGACGCTAGGCGTCCGCGCCGCGCGGGTCAATCCTCCAGCAGCCTTGCCGGGCCGGATTTGGCCTGAATCAACCCAAATTGGCGATGAAATCTGACAATTTCCGCGAATTTGCTGCCGCAGCGTCACCAGCGGATCAAGGCCGAGCCCCAGGTGAAGCCGCCGCCCATCGCCTCGATGAGGACGAGCTGGCCCGGCTTGATCCGGCCGTCGGCATGCGCCTCCGCCAGCGCCAGCGGGATCGAGGCCGCGGAGGTATTGCCGTGGCGGTCGACGGTGACGACGACATGGTCGTGGCTGATGCCGAGCTTGTCGGCCGTGGCGTCGATGATGCGCCGGTTGGCCTGATGCGGCACGAACCAGTCGATGTCGGCGCCGGAAAGGCCCGTCTGCGCGAAGGTATGGCGCACGGTCTCGGCGAGATTGGTCACCGCGTGTCGGAAGACTTCCTTGCCTTCCATGCGCAGGAATCCGACCGTCTTGGTCGAGCCCGCGCCGCCATCGACATAGAGCTTGTCCTTGTAGCGCCCGTCCGAGCGGATATGGGTCGTCAGGATGCCGCGGTCGGCGAGGGTGCCTTCGCCGGGCACCGCCTTGAGCACCACGGCGCCGGCACCGTCGCCGAACAGCACGCAGGTGGCGCGGTCTTCCCAGTCGAGAATGCGCGAGAAGGTCTCGGCGCCGATCACGAGCGCGGCCCTGGCTCCGCCCGTCGTCAGGAACTTGTCGGCCGTCGCCAGCGCGAAGACGAAGCCCGAGCAGACGGCCTGCACGTCGAAAGCCGCGCCGCCATGGATACCGAGCGCCGCCTGGATCTGGGTGGCGGTCGCCGGAAAGGTGTGGTCCGGCGTGGCCGTCGCCACGATGATCAGGTCGATCTCGGACGGGTCGATGCCGGCGTCAGTGATCGCTGCCTGCGCGGCCTTGAGACCGATGACCGATGTCGGCTCGTCATCGGCGGCGATGTGGCGCTGGCGGATGCCGGTACGCTGGACGATCCACTCGTCGCTGGTGTCGACTTGTTCGGCGAGCTCGGCATTGGTGACGACGCGGGCGGGCAAATAGGAGCCGCAGCCGACGACTTGTGAGCGCAGAATGGACAAGGAAACCGTTCCCTATTCGGCGTCGGCCGGCTGCGCGGCGGGCAGCTCGGGGCGCGTGCTTGCGGCGACCATCTCGCGGACCTTCGCCATCAGATCTTCTCGCGCCATCTCATAGCCGAGTTCGGCGGCGCTGGCGAAGCCGATGGCGTCAGTGCCGCCATGGCTCTTGATGACGATGCCTTCGAGCCCCAGAAAGACGCCGCCGTTCGATTTGCGCGGATCGAGCTTTTCGCGCAAGGCTGCAAAGGCGCCGCGCGCAAAGATATACCCGATCTTGGCCATGAGCGAGCGGTTCATCGCCGCGCGCAGGTATGAGGCGATCTGCCGGGCGGTGCCCTCGGCGGTCTTCAGCGCGATATTGCCGGTGAAGCCTTCCGTGACCACGACGTCGACCGTGCCCTTGCCGAGATCGTCGCCCTCGACGAAGCCGTGATAGGAGAGGTGCGGCAGGTTGCTCTCGCGCAGAATGCGGCCGGCCTCCTTCACCGCCTCGACGCCCTTGATCTCCTCGACGCCGACATTGAGCAGGCCGACGGTTGGCCGGTCGAGATCGAAGACGACGCGGGCCATCGCCGCACCCATCACCGCGAGATCGACGAGATGGCGTGCATCGGCGCCGATGGTGGCCCCGACATCGAGCACGATGCTCTCCCCGCGCAGGGTCGGCCACAGTGCCGCGATCGCCGGCCGATCGACCTGTGGCATCGACTTCAGGCAGAACTTCGACATCGCCATCAGCGCGCCGGTATTGCCGGCCGAGACAGTGACATCGGCCTCGCCGGTCTTGGTCGCATCGATCGCCCGCCACATCGAGGATTTGTAGCGGCCGTAGCGCAGCGCCTGGCTCGGCTTGTCATCCATCTTCACCGAGACCTCGGTGTGATGGAACGTCGTCACCGCCTTGAGCTTCGGATGCTGCTCGATCAGCGGCAGCACCTGCTTCTCATCGCCGAAGATCACGAAGCGGGCGTCCGGGCGGCGCTCCAGCATCAGTGCAGCGCCGGGAATGACGACGGAGGGGCCGTGGTCCCCGCCCATCGCATCGAGCGCGATTGTAACCGGTCTTGTCATGGAGTTCTGGCGTATCCCGGAAATGGCCGACCTTCGATCCGGGGCGGCTCACAGCCGGCCGGACAATAGCGACTTGGACGGATGCCGCAAGAAGCGCAAGGGCCAGTGAGCGTTTCAGTCACCGCGTTTCAGTTTCGCGAGGGCAGCAAAAGGCGATTCCGCACCGGCCTCGCCGGCGGGCGCCTCGAAGCTCACGCCCGGCTTGCGCGGATAGGAATCGAGCGCCAGTGCCAGGAATTCGAGCGTGACGCTGCCCAGGTCGATGATGCCGTCGACGAACGGCTCGGGCGGATCGTCCTCGTTGAGCAGCACCTCGATGTCGATTTCGGCATCGTCCCGTTCTGCGCGGTGCTCAGCAGCCTCTGCCTCGGGCACGAAGTCGAGCTTCACCGGGACGTCGAGCTGGACCGGGAAGGGATCGAGAGTGACGACGCAGGCCTGATGCAGCCGTGCTGCAATCCGGCCTTCGAGCTTCACCCGGTCGCCGTTGCGCGAGAGCAGGTAGCGTGCTTCCAGGGATTCGAGCGAGGCAAGACCGAGCAGCCGCGCGATCGGGGCGACCTGCTCCGGCTCGGCTCGGACCATGACCTCGGTACCGCGCTGGCGGATCGTCTCGACGCGGATGGGATGGCGCAGTGGCGAAGCTGGCGCGTGCTCAGGCGTCATGGCGAGCCTCCTCATGGGGAAAGGCCGGGAACAAGGTATCGCGCTCGAGAATCGCGGTTAGATCGAAGCGCGCGAGGGCTGCCTGCGCCTCGCGGACATAGGCGGCGAGGTACGGGGCGCCCTCCGGCGAGCAGGCATTGCGCCGCAAGACTTCGGCGAGGGCATCGACCCCAGGAGCAGCCAGGGCCGCCTCATAGGCCTGGACGCGGCCATAGAACATCTGCCCGATCTTTTTCATCCGCTTCGGCACCGCGATGTCGCTGACGCCGCCATTGCGGAAGCCCAGTTCGAGATAGGAGAAGCAGGCGTCGACCAGCTCCTGCGCCAGCTCGGAGGCCGGGGGCGGCAGCTCGCGCAGGCGCCGCAGCACCAGCAGGACATGCAGGGCGAGCGATTCGAAACGGCCCTCGAAGCTGTCGGGAATGCCGCCTGCCAGATACAGGCCAGGCTGGCGCGACGCTTCGGCGACGCGCCCGAACAACGCATCCACAGGTGCACGCCGCTGGGCGCGCTTGCCAAACAACCCGAAAATCACCTGTTTGCCTCCGCCCGCCATTCATGCGGGCGTCCTCGCCTTGCCAAAGCCATCCTCGGGCGTTACGCCAACCCTCACCCTTTTGACAAGCGGCTTGGGGTTTTCCCGAGCCGTGCTGCCTTGGATCGTGCCCGCATGACCCACATCACCCGCCGCACGGCTCTGCTCGGAGCCCTCGCGACCTCTTCCCTTTTGCTTGCCGGCTGCGGGCCCGATGCGGGCGGCTTCGTGCTGCCCACCTCGACCGGCATGAACGATACCTTCACCCGCGGCTTCGTGATGGATGACGGGCTGGTCGCGCAGATCAAGCCGGGCATGGACGTCCAGTCGGTGCTGCAAATCCTCGGCACGCCTTCGACGACCTCGACCGTCGGCAACCGCACCTTCTACTACATCAGCCAAACGATGCGGCGTCGCTTCCAGTTCCAGGATCCGCAGGTCATCGACCAGCAGGTGCTGGTGATCTACTTCAACAAGGGCTTCAAGGTGGAGCGCATCGCTCGCTATGGCCTGCAGGACGGCGTGATCTTCGACTTCATCAGCCGCACGACCGCGACCGGCGGCGAGGAGCAGAGCTTCCTGCGGAACCTCTTCCGCGGCGTTACCAAGTTCAACCCGCTCGGCAGCTGAGTTCGGTCTTCGCTTCCAAACACGAAAAACCCCGCGGCCTTGGTCGCGGGGTTTTTCGTTATGGCCGGAACGCTGGATTCCGAGGAGGGGCCCATTCGGGTCCGGCGGAGCGCGGGATTCGGCGAGAAGCGAACAAAGCCGGCTCCGTCAACGCGCAGCTGCGGTCGCCGCACAGAATGGGGGTGTCCTGCAAGCTGCTGAAAATCAGGGGTTTTATGGCCGGAGAGAGGATTCGAACCTTATACGACGTCAGGGTGTGAAGTGTTCAGTAGCACGCTGGTGGTGAGCCGGAGAAAATGATTCCAATCCGACGATGTCAGTCCGCGTCAAAGCTTGAGGCAAAATGGCAGCCGCAAAGCGGTCGTGGGCGGGGCAGCGCCGCGCCGGCTTGCGAGGCAATTATGTCGAAGTGCTGCCGGGCGTTCTTTTCCGGAATATATGCGACAAACCGATGCCGGAGAGGTCGTACGGGCTGATCACTTCGTGAACCGCGAGAGCATAGCTCAGCGGGATGGCGCACCGGGGCCCCAATACGTCGTGCTCGACTATGCTTCCGAGGACGACAAGAGGGCGCCATATGAGCTTCGCCGGCCAGTGACTGAAGCGAAGTGGTTCGCCACCCACAGCCAAGACGGACGATCGCGAAACACTTTGCCATCGCGATTCAGGCCGTCGGCGGGCTCTTAATTTTCAGATCGGCGAGCGTAGTCGGGTGCTACTTGAAGCCGGGCCTCCGCCGCGCTTTCATGCTGACCTGCGCCGCGAGTGCTGCCTGCCTGTCGGAAGCCTCCTTGGCCAATCGCAGGCCACGCTGCCTGAGCATGTTGTCTGCCCGCTGCTGGATCAGCCTCTCCGTTTCGGAGACGATTCTGGCGTGAGAAATCGATCGGGTTTGGATCTTCAAGAATTGGTTGTCAGCGGCCAAGCGCTGCTTCGAGAGTTCGATCACATGGTTTCCGTTCGGATCCAGATGGAATGCAAAAAGGCCGAGCGAATGCCCGGCCTTTAGAGTGGCTGTAGTCGCTGGTGCCAGTACATCCGTGGTCAGCGGCGACCATTGCCAAATCACGCAGTCTGGAGCTGTTCCGCGGCCATCTTGCCTGACTTGTTGTCGCGTGCGACCTCAAATCCAAGTTTCTGGCCTTCCTGCAGGTCCCGCATTCCAGCGCGTTCGACAGCGGAGATGTGCACGAACACATCCTGGCCGCCGTCATCAGGCTGAATGAAGCCGAACCCCTTGGTGGAATTAAACCATTTCACTGTGCCGGTGGTCATGAGAAACCCTCCTTTTGGCAAGACCTGTCGCTCGCCGACAGAATGTTCGACGAGTTCAGAACGATTTCGAAAGGGGGGAGTTTATCAGAGCCGCGCCAAAGCGCGAAAATAACAACGGCCGTCCAAGCAATCTCGATAGAAAAATTCCTACCCCAGATCGCCGATCAATGCAAGATAATTATCAAATGATCGAATTTTTCTTTCGAGGGTAACGGTTTAAACTATCCTTGTCGAGGATTTTATTCGGAGAAAATTATATCAATGCTCAGCCGCTTCAGATCGGTATCAGCAGGCGCTTCGAGGCGGACAACGCTATCTGGCTGCCCAGAAGCCAAGCACAAGTCCAACGGCAAACGCCCAGTCCACAGCCGCCCGGTGCGAAGTCGTTTCCGGGCTTGACGAATGGCCCGGGCCGCTAGGCGGCGCCGGGCACCTTATCAGGCACGGCCGCGTGAACCTTCCCTTCGGCAGCCGATGAACGCAGCGACATCGGGCGCGAGAAGATCGTGCTTTTCAGCCCGTGACTCGAACAATCCGCGTGCCGTTTCCGGCTCGATCTCGCCGGCCACGAGCAGGACGAACATCTCCTTGTGGTAGTCGGACAGCCTCAGATTCTTGAAGATCGCGTTGGTCAGATCGATGACAGGCATGAGAGTGCCTGCGCTTTGACCCCCAGCATCCGGAAGAAGTTCACCTCCGTCGGCAGGGCCTCGAACTTCTCCCTAACGACCTGGGACAAGTTGATGAAATCCGGGGACTCGACTCAATTTTCGAGCTGATCCTGGCATTGGAGCCTGCTTCCTTGCCCATATTGCGTTCCTCAACCGATCAGTCGTTCGTTTGGTCCGCTGGCACATCCTGAGGAAGGTCGGCGACGCCCTCCGCGCTGAACGGCAGGTTGAGTTCCGGGCCGATATTGTAGCTGGTCATCGACAACGAGCCGAGCGGTGCTCGTGATGCCGCGCAGGCCATCCTTCACGCCGTGCAGAGCTTCGTTGCAGTCGCCGAACTTCATGCCAGCGAAGTAGCGGATTTCACACTCGTGCTTCCATTGCTCGGGCCACGTGGACACCTCGCGGCCGGAGAGGATGGAGAACAGGCGGGAAGGGCGTGCGCCGGCCGTGCAGACTCGCGTGCTGTCCGAAATGGTCTGGCCGTCCGCGACGCTATCGCGCAGGTTAGGGAGTTGCCATAGCATCGTTCGGCGCCGTGCATGCTCCTTGCGCTGATGCGGACGCTCAGGATCCAATAATGTATTCTATACTTCGCTCCGTCCTCTCCCAACTGGTCTCGCGCGGCACATTGAAGGTGACCGGACCAGACGGCAGGAGCTTCAGATGCGGGGACGGCAGCGGCGATCCGGTTGCGATCCGTTTCATGGATGCCCGCGCGATCGTGGCTTTCCTGGCCGACCCAGAAATGAAGCTTGGAGAGCTGTTCATGGATGGGCGCCTTTGCGTGGAAGAAGGTTCGGTTCACGGCTTCCTCGCCTTGATATTGGCCGGCGCGCGCGAGCAGCCGCCGGGGTGGTGGGAAGGCGCGCTCGATCGGGGCCGCTTCCTGCTGCGGCATCTGACGACACGCAACACCCGAAGCCGGTCGCGCGAGAATGTCGCCCATCACTACGATCTCGACGACAGGCTCTATGCGCTCTTCCTCGATCAGGACTGGCAGTATTCCTGTGCCTATTTCGAGACGCCGGAACAGGATCTGGACGCCGCGCAGCTAGCCAAAAAGCGCCATGTTGCCGCCAAGCTCCTGATCGAACCGCAGCATCGCGTGCTCGATATCGGCTGCGGCTGGGGTGGGCTTTGCCTCTACCTCACCGAGGTCGCGCAAGCCCGCGAAGCTCTCGGGGTAACGCTTTCGCGCGAGCAGCTCGAAGTCGCAAATCGCAGGGCGCAAGAGGCTGGAGCTGGCGAGCGGGCACGCTTCGCCTTGCAAGACTACCGCGACGTGAATGGCGAATTCGACCGCATTGTCTCCGTCGGCATGTTCGAGCATATCGGCCCGCGCTTCTTCGCAACGTTTTTCGAAAACTGCCACCGGCTGCTACGGGAAGACGGCGTGATGCTGCTTCACACCATCGGCTGTTCGGACGGGCCGAACCATCCCAATCCCTGGCTCAATCGCTACATCTTCCCAGGCGGGTATCTGCCCGCCCTGTCGGAAATCGTGCCCGTGGTGGAGAAAGCCGGATTGATCGTCACCGATGTTGAGGTGCTGCGACTTCACTATGCCAAGACACTGCAGGCTTGGCGCGAGCGCTTCATGAGTCGCAGGGCGGAGGCTGCGGCTCTGTATGACGAGCGCTTCTGCCGCATGTGGGAATTCTACCTGGCGATGAGCCAGGCCGCTTTCGAGCATCAGGATGTTGTGGTTTTCCAACTGCAGATCGCCAGGCGGCAGGACGCTGTGCCATTAACGCGCGACTACATGGAACATCAGAAGGCTCGCTTGCGCCGAGGGGAGCAGCAGTCCGCGGACTCAAGATAGCGTTCCATGGCTTGGCGGATGTCTGGCAGGGCCGCTTCTCGGCTTTGGGCTCGTCCGCTAACCGCAGTGACCCGCCGAGCGCCATTGCCGAAGCGGCCGGCATGCATGTGGATGGCCCATTGCCACTCTGAAGGCTCGTCTGAGCGGCCTCAGTGCTGGACGAGGGAGCCGACGTAATTGCCGTCGCAATCCACCCCCCAGAACCTGTCGTCGTCGGCTGGACTGGGGTGGCCATTGTAGGTTCGGCGCAGCGTGAGGTTCGGTCTCATCGTGCTCTGATCTGCTCTTCGAACTCCTCCGGAATGTCGCCGTGTCGGGCGAGGACATCGATCGACGCGACTTCGCCTGTCTCATCATCCGCGACCACATGCACGACCGCCAAGCCTTCGGTCGTCCGTCCAAGCCGCTCGCCCTCATTGAGCACGTGGTGCTTGGTTTTCGCCGGCACGCGCAGTGGAGGAGCGTGCGGAAGGTGAAGGAGGGCGATGTAACGGCCGATCTCTATGCCTTCCTCACCACCGATCCGAATGCCGAGGTGAAGGCCATCCATCCCAAGGCGATGTCGGTCATCCTCACGACGCCGGAGGAGTGCGAAACCTGGATGACGGCGCCGTGGGAACAGGCGTGGGCGCCGCAGCGACCTTTGCCGGATGGCTCGCTGAACATCGTCGCCAGCGGTGTGAAAATGGACGGCGGAGACCCGGAGGTTGAGCGGCCGGCGCAGGCCTCCTTGATCTGTCGGAATCCTCGCCGCGAAGCGCGTAGTCGCGGCATGCCGCTCGACTGGTTCACGCCTCCGGTTTACATCGCGGCCGAGAATGCGGGGGTGAGGTATGCCGTCGCCAACGTCGAGCGTGCCGCAGAATTCCTGCTCAGTTGGAACGAGCAAGGCGGCGAACAGCCTGGCGCCTCGCTGTCGCCACCTGCATGGCTGCGATGAAAGATCAGCTGCCGGTCTCTGATGCGAGAGAGGCTTTTGAGGCTGCCGCGGCCCGATCTAGCGGCCGTCCCCTCTAGCGAAACCGTGCTAGCCGGCAGACGCCGACGAGTCTCACTACGTCAGGTTTTTTTGGCGGGCGCGGTCAAGCGGGCTGATGCCTCTGCAATCATTTCCCGACCATGTTGGGTCATGCCTTCGTTTCCAAGCACCGATCCTGCCAACTTCACAAAAGCTCCGCCCACCATGCTAAAGGTGCTGATGGTGGTCCGGGCCCTGCTGCCGGCTCCCGCAACGGCGTCGAGTTCGGCATCGTTCAGCGGAACAGATTTGTCGCCGTCATCGCTCATGATCAGGCTCCCTCGCAAAGCATTGCGTTTAACGGACTTGCTGAGGGAGTTTATGGGGGCTCGTCCTTACGGGAGCCTTACTCCCCTGCGCCCGGATGGTTGCCAGACGATAAGGCCGGCCTTCCTTTGAGCGGTGGCCCTTCTCAGCAAGCCGCGCCAGGGCGCCGGCCGCAAGGGGATCGACGACTTCGACTGGAGCTGTGGCTACTGGCGCGAGGTGTCGGGCGTTGTTCCCGTGGTTCCGGCAGTAGATTCCTGCGCGAGCTGCTTGGCCAACTCCTGCGCCCCAGTCGGTGTCAGTGCGATGGTGACCGACTCCTTGGTGCCCGGCGCTGTCATCAATTCGAAGCGAACTGCGATGGCGTCCGGCCCTCGGAAGACTTGGAATCCGGCTACCCGAACTGCGGGAAGCTCATTGCTTTCAGCCATGGGTTTTCTCCCGTTCCGAAGGTGTGACAATCCACTGCTGGCGTCCTCGGAGTCAAAGGCGGGCTTGTTGCCGCTTGCTGGCGGTCGTCGACGGCCGGAGCCAGAGTACCGGGCGGGCTGGTATCGACTATTTCGAGTAGCACTTACCTGGAGCACGGCCGAGCTCGGGCTATTCCCGAAGACGCGGTGATCAGAAGGACATTCGGCCGGCGCAGGAGTATTCCGAGCAGTCTAATCGACAGCTAGCTCCGCCTGCCAGCTTTTTCGCTCTGCGATTTCAGACAGAGCGATCTGACGCAGATCGTACCCCTCTCGAACGGTGTGGTCGATCTGCTCGTTCAGATGCCCGAGAAAGGGGTTTTCGCGCATATCGGGCGGAGGAAGAGGTTCATTGTCGAACCAGCTCACTTGCGCGTGATTTCGGAGTTCTTGCAGACTCTGTGTCCAGAGCGAGTAACGAAACACAGCTTTGGAGTTTGGAATGAGGACAAAGCCGACATTCGTTGGAAGTGTCGCATGTTTCAGCATGGCGACAAGCCAGCACTCGCTCCGAGGGTTAGCGCTTTTTCCCGGCCCGGATCAGCTCGACGTCACGCGCGACCAGGACGGTCCGCTTCAAAATCCCGACTGGTTTGTCCTCGCTGTAGCGATCTAACCGGAAGCGCGCCGTGACCCGGCATTTGCGCATGCTGGCCTCCAACTCGGTCTTGCACTCGCTGCGCAGGAAACGGGCATCGGTTGAGCTGACGCTCCGCGCGAGCAGCATGACATTGGTGTTGGCGGTGATCCGAACGTCATCATCGTCAGTCCAATAGACCTGAACATTCGCAAATTCGATATCGCGCCCCTGCCATTTGTCCGGCGCATTGCGCACGTCTCTCGGGCTGACACGCTTATAGGTGCGTTTCTCGGCCCCTTCGGGAGGCGAGGCAGGTGCCCGGGCCGGCGTTGCTGGTGCCGGCGCCGGGGCAGCGACATCGTCCTGGTAGAGCACGAATGGCACGGCGGTTTTCCCATCAAACCGGCCAAGGCCGTACAAGAGACGACCACCCTTGTCCGTCGAATCCGCCTCGACTGTCGCGTTCGCATCGATGATCTTGCAAGAAGGGCCGACCGCCGCGAGGGCATTCTTGTATTCGCCCTTCAGCGTCTTCTCGAAGTCATTAATATCGGCGCACCAGAACCCGCCGCGCTTGCCGGCCTGGACTTTCTCAGCCGCAGCCGGACCGCATGCCGCAAGCACGACCGCCAATGCGAGAAGAAGCCTCACTTCACCCTCCAGCGCCACCCGGTGCGCGTATTCATGGAGCGTGACGTCGCGCTGCGTCAATCCGGCGAAAGCGGGCGGCCCCGCGAGGACCGCCCGTCGCACCGGGATTGGTGGTCGATGCTCCATCCGTGGAGGTCGGATGGTGCGACGCCGTGGATAAAGCGGCGAGGCCATGTCATTTGGCCTTTTCCGCCAGATCGGCTCCGGGCGTCGGCGAGCATCTCAGCCACGGCGCGTGCCCTCGGGGCGGGGGCGGGGCCTGGCGGTCAATAGGTCTCTCGTCGCTTCAGGCCGTTCTCGTCGAACGTTTCGGCCCCATCGCCTGCCCGATTGCGACTGCATGCGGGCAGGCGCCAATGTCCGGAGGCGGCGCATTTTACTCGCGACGACAAGTCGAGGGGGTTCCGGCAATTCGGCAACCACTTCCAACTAACGACGCCTGTGAATGACATCGCCTCGGCAGCTCATGGGGCCATCGGCCTGCGGACTTTGTCCGTTCCCGCAGGCATCAAGGTCCAGGCCCGTCTGGCTTTCATGACCGCCGGTGATTCAGTTGGCGCGATCGTCGCGTGGGACCCGGACTGCGGCGTCCCCACCCTGACGTTCCCCTTTGTCGTGTCCCACCGCCCTGTCGGGGGGCAAGCGCAATTCGGATTTACGATCGACGTCACCACCAATGCCTCACGGCAGATCTACACGGGCGATGGTGGCACGAACGCTTTCCTCAACTTGTACACGCACGGCTGGAAGGATCTCCGGGACGAGTATAACTGATGTCGCTTAGCGTCTTCGACGTCGCATGCTTCGGGACAAGCCTGACCACAAGCGAGGTTTCTAGAGAGTGGCAGCCTCAGGTGCAGAACCGCTTACAGGCAGGTGCCAGCAAGTTGGTTCGGATGTACAGCCTGGGCGAATCCAGCACGACTCGGCTTGGGGCTTGGCTAATGTGCAGCGAGTCATCAATACCCGAGCCAAGGCGGCCCTGATCGAATTTGCGATCAACGACGGCTTCGCTGGAAACGCGATGTCTCTGGAAACCAGCCTCGCCAACACTCGGGCGATCGTGCAGGCGGTCAAAACGGCTGCCCCGCCGATGGCGGTCTTTCTGGTGACCACCAATCCCGTGCTTGATGACCGACCGAACCTCGCCTCTTACTATGCTCAATACGCGACGGCGGCGAGCCTAGAGGGTGTTGGGCTGATCAACAACCGCTCGGGGTGGCCTGCCGCCAACTATACTGACATGCCGGATGGCGTGCACCCGACACTGTCGGCGCTTTTGCAGTACCATGTGCCGAACATCGTCAGCGCGTTGAAGCCGCTCGTCGGGTAGAGTCACTGGCCAGCAGCGGGGCCGCTCTTCACGACAAGCGGCCTGATAACCTCGACCCAAGCGCGATACCCCGCCGCGTTCAGGTGGATGCCGTCATAGGTCTTCTCGTTCTCAAGCAGGCCAAACTTGTCGATAAGCACCGGCGTCAGGTCGACCCACTCGCCGCCGGCCTTCGTCGCCGAGGCGCGATCGCACGCCATCCATAGCCGCACTGGCGAACAAGTGCTGGTAGATGACCAGTAGAATTGCGATGCCTCTCAGGCCATCAATCGCGGGAATCCGTGCGCTCATCCGAGAGGCACTAGCACGGCTCTGAGCGCGACAGAATGCCTTTCCCAATACGGGAAGTCCTTGAAGGCGATCAAGCGGGCGACTTTTGCGGGGACGCGTCAGGCTCTGAAGGAACTCTACTTCCCCGCCTGACGCGCTTCCGCCAATCCATGATCGGTCTTTCGAAAGCCCAGTGCAGGATGACCCCGACGGCGACGGCCGAGCCGGCGATCAGCATCAGCTTCAAGGGCCACACCAGTGAAGTTGGCGCCAGAAGCTTAGTGATGGCCGCGATCATGCCGGCCTGAGCGAGATAGATCGCATAGCTGGCATCGCCGATGAAGCATAGGAGGCGAGGGGCGATCTTTCCGGCCCGCTGCAGATCGAGCGTAGCCAGGAGGATGGCGGCCGCGGGGACGCCGAATGTCAAAAGGCGGTAATTCGTATCGAGGAAATGATCGAGCGCGATAATCGCCAGGATCGACACAGCGATCGCCGCCACGGCCACGGGGGCCGACATCAAGGCTCGGGTTCGTCGAAGGGTGATCTCGGCGATTGCCACGCCAAAGGCGAATTCAAACAGGACTGAATTCGTTGCGAAAGCGCGCCACGGAGACTCCTCGGCCGCAACCCAACCGGAAGCATAGAGGGCCAGCAGGGCGGCGGTCAGCCGAACGAGCAATTGCCGGCGCGAGCCTACCATGAGCCCAAACCAGATCAGATAGAACGCGAGCTCGTAGAATAGCGTCCAGCCCGGGTTCAGAGCGGGATAAAGGAGCGTGCTGCCGGGCGAGAAGGCAGGGATAAGCAGCGCCGATTTCAGATAGTAGTCCCAGTTCGGGAACAGATAGCCGTCGCGCGCATAGGCGATGATGGAAGCCCACGGCAGCTCGGGCAGCGTCAGGAGCCAATAGAGCGGGAACACGCGCCAGAAGCGGTTAGCGATAAAGCTCGGGTTGGCCGACCAACCCTCGTCGCGCGTGATCCAGGCGATGATGAATCCGCTGAGCACGAAGAAGATATCGACGCCCGCAACCCCGGCCCTCACCTCAATCTTCGGGATAGAGGGGTCGACGGCATAGAGCCCGCCGAGATGGGCCACGACGACGGCTAGTGCTGCGAAGCCTCGCAGCGCTTGGACATTCTCTAGGCGGCCCTGCATCCCGGCCGCTTAGCACATTCCCACCCAATCGACCAACGCCGCCTCCGGGCGGCTTTTCTTTGCCTGGAGCATTTCATGGACACGACCGCAGTGCAGCGGGCGCTGGTCGCGCTCGGCTATTCGCTTGTTGTTGATGGCGTCGCCGGCCCGAAGACGAAGGCCGTCGTTAAGGCCTTCCAGATTTCGCACGGCCTGCATGTCGACGGCATCGTCGGGCCAAGGACCGAGGCCGCGCTGATGGCGGCTATCGCGGTCAAGCCGCAATCGATGCCGGCCGTAGACATCGACCGTTCAAAGTTCTTCGCCTTCCTGCGATCGGGCAAGGCGCCGATGTTCGGCACGTCGCTGTCCTCCGGTCAGGTCAAGGGCATCGAGGGCATCCTCGACGGCTTCACGAGGACCGGCGACGGTCGAGACAAGACGCTGGCCTATGGTCTGGCGACGGCGCGGCGCGAGGTCGGCGCCGGCATGGTCCCGGTGGGCGCCGTCATCCTTCGGGGTGGCGGCTTGCGTTCGCGCCAACTTCCGAATTGGGTTGAGATCGGGCCAAGCGAAAAGGCTCGATCTACTTTCGGGCCGTCGGATGGCTGAGGAGGACCAATTGAAAGACAGGGCATTCTATGCGTGGATTGCCGGCTTCGCGGTGGTCGTGGGCGTGCTGGTTTGGAGCCTCAGCCCCGGCTCTTCGGAACATCCGTCGATCGGAGGGGGCGGTTATGACCTCTCCGGCCCAGTCTACACCCTGATGCTGCTGGCATTCACGGGCCTCTGGTCGGTTGCAACGCTGCTAACCGGCTTGAACCACAGCGACGCGGGAATCCGACGTCACGCGTTCATCCTGGCGGTCATCGGCCTCATCACCTTCTCCCTGTCGGTCATGATCTGGGGCAACAACCTGAGTTAGCGGGCCCGGGGGCGGGAGGCGCACTGGCCGGCGGCCGACGAACTGACGAGGGGCTCCGTAGATATTCCTCCACTGGTTGATCGGCTTTCGAGATGTCGAGGGGATTTGGAATCGCCAGCGTCGGCCCCATAAGTGGACGCTCGAAACGTCGGCAACGGGTCGACAGGTAACATCGGGAACCGAGCCGACTGAGCTACTTGAATGTGCGGCAGAAGTCCCAAGGAAGGCCCCTATGCGAGCGATTCCTGATCGAAATCGATCTAAGTTGAGAGGTCGCAAACCAATTCAGCAGCCTCGCCGCGGTTAACAATCGTTACTTCTCCAAACGACGTTGGGGTTGCACGAGCAAGATCTGTTCCGAGGACATTTTCAACCTCTCGCCTTGAAGCAGCAAATAAAATTGAGACGACGCTTATCCCGTTCTCGATACCCATGTCGAAGGTCAGTTGTTCGGTCCGAAGACCGCGATAGATTCCTCGTAGCGGGATACGGATCCGTCGATAGCCGGCAACGTCACGATTTTCTACTTCGGCCTTCCCGAATGCTCTCACGAAGGGCGCGGGAAGTTGCACTCTCGCGGAGGGAGACGCACCCGGATCGGGAACATACCGATTGCGTACATCTTTCCAAAGGGCGGACATGGGCGCGGATGTTCTGCACACAGTCTCGCTATCGGCCTTTTCGATTCCGCCAATAAAATCATCGAGATTGACGACATCGGCAATAACGGGGCAACCAGCCCACAGACACATGGCAAAGGCTGCCGCGAGTAATTTCGTCATGAACGCCAAGCCTGTCGAACGATCAAGGTCCGACGGCTATTCACTGCCAGGATGCGTGTCAAATCAACAAGACAGCGAGCGTCCGCAACGGGTCGGGAGCCGACGTTCCCGGCCTGGCCTCCGAAAGGGGGCTGGGCTTAAGATTTGACATTGCCATGTCGTACCAGCGCGCTAATTTTCCCCGTCCGGTATATCCTTACGGAGGTGGGATCTATGCCGTTCTCATCGCTTAGTGACCCCGTTGATCTCGCCCGGGCGCAGGGGGCCTTGGATTCCGCTTGGGACGAAGTCAGATCGATCATTCCCCACGCGTGTGAGGAGCAAGAGCGTATTCGGCTGGCTTACATCGTGGCGGCCTTGGTGCATGTCGCCGAAGACGAAGATGACCTGACACGGCGGGCCATCGAGCGATACCGGCAATCTGCCGCCGCATGATATCGGCCCCGTCAGCTCAGGCTGGCGGGGCCTTTATTGCTCCACGCCGCACAACACAGCAAACTCCGCAGGTTCTCGCAAGTGACCTATTGGCGCCCCGATCAGCCATCATCATCTTCGTCGTCCTGCCAGCGACGATTATAATAGCGGCGCCTCCGCTCCCTCTCCCATTCCCGCTCACGTTCGTAGCGATCCCTACGGTAGCGGTCGTAGCGGTCCCTGCGGTCGTCCCACTCACGGGGTGGAGGCTCGGAGGGCACGTAATACTGCGCATACGCAGTCCCCGCCACCGCGCTCGTAAGGGTTCCGCCTATCAGGGCACTCAGGAAACCTCGCCGGTTCATGGTTGCTCCCCTTGGGTTCGTCACGGTGCTGGCCAAAGTGGCCTTCCGGAGATGAACGGCCGATGGATGAAGCGGTTCCGCGCCGCCGCTAAGCCAGATCGTCGCGAGCGTAAGGCCCATGCGAAACCCACTCGCGCTGGCTACCTGAGCAGCCAACGCCGCGCCGAGCGGGAGTGCACCATCCATTCCGATGCCCGTTTGCGCTTGAGGACCGCTCACCCGGAGCAGAAGCGCCTGCAGCTCGGGAGAAAAATCAATGGCCAAGGAGCAGACAGCAGCACCGCCGCAACCCGATGAGGTCGCCGGCCTGGCGACATCAGCAGCTCAATCGGAGCTTCAGAATGTCGGTATCCATACCGATGAAATGGTTGAAGCTTTGCGGGATCGCGGCAGCGAACTCCAACAATTGCTTGAGGACGAAATAAGGCAACGCCCCCTTCGAGCGTTGGGGTGGGCCGCCTTAGCCGGCCTGGTTTTCGGTGTAATGGCCGCGAGGAACTGATGCCTCAAGAAGGCTTTGAATGCGACGCCTGACGATTGCCAAGCATGTGCGACAGGCCTGCGGCGATGAGAGGCGCCCTCGCCACAAAGGCGAGGGCGCGGACAGTCAAGCAGCCCTGCGGTTGATATTCTCGTTCGCGAGCTTCGAGAGCTTCTTATCGGTGGTGTCTTCCTCGTCGAGGTTCTGTTTCAGGAGCGACGCGCAGTCGTTTCGACCGAGCTGCTTCGCCCAGGCCACAAGTGTGCCATAGCGCGTAATCTCGTAGTGTTCGACCGCCTGGGCTGCTGCAATCAGCGCGGCATCAAGGACCTGCTTGTCCTCGACCTCACCCGCGATATCGTTGGCCTCTTCGAGGATGCCGTCGATCGCGGGACAGGTGACGCCCTTCTCCTCGACGCCGTGCAGGCGGAAGACTTCCTTCAGGCGCGTGATTTGGCCCTCGGTCTCGCGCAGATGCGTTTCGAAGCCGCGCTTGAGCTCAGGGCTTGTCGCCTTCTCGACCATATCCGGCAGCGCCTTTTTGATCTGGTTCTCGGCGTAATAGACGTCCCGCAAGGTATGAACGAAGAGGTCGTCTAGCGTGGCGATATCCTTGGAAAACCAACCCATGCCGCTCTCCATCTGGTATGAAAATCCCCCAGCGCTTGGTCGCTCATGCGGACTGGCCGTCCCTCCCAGGAGGGTCGGCCAGCCTTGTTCAGATCACCGTGGAACGGTGGGGAGCCGCCGTTTCATCGAACCGATTCCAGCCGGCCGCGCGGTATTCGGCAAGGCGGGCATCCCGGTCGATCGGCGTGGCCCCGTCGAGGATAGCCTCGACCACAGGAACGTGCTCGTCAGCAACCCGTACCGAAACCACTGTGCCTCCGCGCCGAACCGTTTCGGCGTAGTAGTGCGCATCTTCTTCGCTGTGTCCCGCGCTGGTCAGGGCCCCGACGATGCCGCCGGCCACGCCACCAGCCGCGGCACCCGCGGCCGTGGAGGCGAGCCAGCCCGCCGCCACCACCGGGCCGATCCCGGGAATGGCAAGCAATCCGATGCCCGCGAGCAGGCCAGCCGCCCCGCCGAGCGCCGCGCCGATCCCGGCGCCTTCACCGGCATTGCTGTCGTCGGCCTTGGCGTGCCGGCCGACCACGCTGATGTCGGCTGAGCTCACTCCGCCGGCTTCGAGGGCCTCCACCACCGTACGGGCGGTCTCGTAGCTGTCGTAGGAACGCGTGAGAGTCTGGGTCATGTAGGTTCTCCGAAATTACTGGCGGGTGATGTTGCCGCGGTAGTCGACGGTCACATTCACCTTGGATCCGGCGTGGGTGGCGCTACCTTTCCAGACGCCATTGGCGTCCTTGGTGAGCGGGCCGACCTGCGAATAGCCGTTGGCCTCGAGACGGCTCTTGGCCTGGCCTTCTGTGAAGCTATTCGCGCCAGGTAGCGGAGCATTCTTGTCCGCATCACCCTTCGGTGACGGTACTGGCGAAGTGGTAGCGGTCTGAGCGAGCGCACCAAAGGAGGTCGTCGCCGCGATCAGCGACGCGAGCAAGATCTTCTTCATGTCTGGACACCTCGAAATTCGTGGAATGACCCACGGAATGCTCTTCGAACGAGGTGAGCGCCGATTCTGTTCCGTCCGAATTCAGCTCCGAAGCGACTTGTCAGCCTGGAGGCTCTTCTTCAGAGCGTCGAAGAGGTTGACGACATTGGCCGGCCGTCCGTCCTCGCGAGTAGCAGAAACCCGCGCGCCCTTCCGGCGCTTCTTCGACGCGATCAGCTTAAGCAGGTGTTCCTGCACCGGATCCTTGACCATCTCCGGCGACCAGTCCGCGGTCTTCGACTTGATGAATTTCTGCGCCAGATCGAGCAGTTCGGGCTCAGGCTTCTCCTGCTCAATACTGGAGAAATACGCCTTCTCATCGCGGACCTCGTCACCGTAGCGCAGCGTCCAGAGCACAATACCGCGGTCGCGGGCTTCGAGCATGACCGCGCGCTCCCGGCGATACAAAACCACGCGTGAGATGCCGACCATCTTGGACGCGGTCATAGCGTCGCGGATCACCGAGAAGGCTTCTTCGCCGACATCGCAGTCCTGAACGAGGTAGCGGGGACTATCGAGATAGAGCCACGGAATCGAGTCGCGCGGCACGAACTTGTCGATGTCGATCGTGCGGACGGTGTCGAGCCGCACCGCTTCAAGCTCCTCATCTTCGATGACGAMGAAACGGCCGGCTTMGGCTTCATAGCCCTTGGCCTGGTGATCGGGCCCGACGGGTTTGCCGCTCTCGGAGTCAACGTAGCGGCTGACGATCCGGTTGCCGGTTTCGCGGTTCAGTGTGTGGAACCGGACTTTCTCGCTTTCGGATGTCGCCGGCGACATCGCGACCGGGCAGGTCACCAGCGACAGTTTGAGATAGCCCTTCCAATAGGTTCGTTCGGCCATGACAACGCAACTCCGGCAACGAAGCTACGGACTCAATGCCGGGCGAACGAATCCGTTCCGCGAGGCGGGAACATGCGCGGCGGCCCGGCATTGAATCGTGTTGTTGCGTATGGGTGAGTGTCATGGTCGCGGCGCGGGCGAACTGGAAAGGCTATCTGAAGTTTGGCGAGATCAGCTGCCCGGTCGCGCTCTATACCGGGGCCAGCACGTCGGAGCGCATTTCGTTCCACATGATCAATCGCGATACCGGCCATCGGGTGCGGCGCGAATTCGTCGATCCGGTCACGGATGAGCCGGTCGACCGCGAACACCAGATCAAGGGCTTCGAGATCGACAAAGACCGCTACGTCGAGATTGAGCCCGAGGAAATCGCCAAGGCGGTTCCAGAGAGCAACAAAACCCTTGCCGTCGCCGCGTTCATCCCCTGTGTCGACATCGACACGATCTATTTCGACAAGCCCTATTACCTGGCGCCGGACGGCAAGATTGCCGATGATGCCTTCGCCGTGATCAGGGAAGCGCTTCGGGCCAGCAAGGTCGGCGCACTCGCGCACGCTGTGCTGTTCCGCCGCTATCGCGCACTGCTGATCCGGGTCCAGGGGCTCGGCCTCGTCGCCCATACTCTCAACTTCGACTATAAGGTGCGCTCGGCATCGGACGCCTTCGACGGCATCCCCAAGCTGAAGATTCAGAAGGAGATGCTGGATCTCGCCAAGCACATCATCGACACCAAACGGGGAACGTTCGACCCCTCAACCTTCGATGACCGCTACGAGGCTGCGGTCGCCGAACTGGTGAAGGCGAAGCTCGCCGGCAAGACTATCAAGTCCCAGAAGAAGGTCGAGCCGCCGAAGGTCAGTATGCCTTGGTCTCTCCGGTAGTACCGATCCGCCTCATGTGCTCGACATGGGCGGCCCACCCTTCTTCGCCGATGAAGATCATGTAGCGCTCAAAGGCTTTGCGAAAGGCCGGAAGGCACGCCTGACGGGTTGCGGCTTCTCCCTCGACTGCCATGTGGGCTCTGATGCCGTTGGCGTGCTTGCCCGCGTGAATGTGGATAACCCAACCCCAATGCGGCGGTTCGTCTGACCGACCGCGCTCTTGAACGACGACACCGACCGGGGCCCGTTGGTGAACGACGGTCCAGAACTTGTCGTCATCCTCAGGGCGTGGATGGCCGATGTAGGTCCGGCGAAGCGTGAGACTTGGTGTCTCATAGCGCCCTGATCTGCTCTTCGAACTCCTCCGGGATGACCCCGTGACGGGCGAGAACGTCGATCGACGCGACTTCGCCGGTCTCATCATCCGCGACCACATGGACGACGGCGACGCCCTCTGCCGTCCGGCCCAACCGCTCCCCTTCGTTCAGCGCGTGATGCTTGGTTTTCGCCGGGACGCGCTGAGCCGGGACGAGCTTCTTCCGATGCGTCTTGAAGGGCTGAAGGAAGAAGGTGTCGACGTTCATGGCTTGACTCCTAGGCGCGGTTTGTTCTCATAATGTTCTCATACCCGAGGACGCAAGCCATGTCGCCCGAACCCGCACCAGAAACCGACTTCGCGAATGAAATCGAGTGCGAAATCAACGATCTGGTTGCTGAGCACGGCAGCGAGCGGGCCGCGCTACGGGCAGTTCTGCACGATTTCAACGTTCTGCTCGCCGACGCCGATCGTTCCGTCTCGCGCGGGTATCTGCGCGGGCTGTTCTCACAGGGAGCGCGGCCTGTTCGCGAACCCGAATGACCAATGAAACAGCCGAACGACCCGAAAGGTCGCGTGCCGGCGGCAGCCGCGTCGCGATCCCAGCGGATTGGAAGACGCCAGTTCGCCGCCGAGGTCCGCGACCGATCTTCGCCAGCACCCCAACGGACGCGGCCATAGCGCCCGTCCATCATCGCCTCGGCATAGCAGTGGTCACATGCCGGCGAGACCTTGGTGCATCCGATCCACGGATTGAACGTGTGCTGCGTCCATTCGATCTTGCTGTTCTCACCCACGGCCGTCCCTCCTCGCGGGGGAGGGGAAGGATGCGGAGAACGTCAGCAGAACATCTGTCGGGACTTTGTCGGGACTTTTTGTCCCGCTATGGCCGATTCCCTCCCGTTCGGTGCCGATCTGTTCTTCGGCATCAGAAAACGGGCGGCTGGCAACATATTGATTTTGTGAGGTTTTATGGTCGGAGCGAGAGGATTCGAACCTCCGACCCCTTGTCCCCCAGACAAGTGCGCTAACCGGGCTGCGCTACGCTCCGACGGCTCGGCTTATAGTGGCGGGCCGCAGCAGATGCAATGCGCTTCGCTGCAATCTTGCTCGCTCTCGTGGAATGACTTGTGCGGAAAGGCCCCCCGCCTCGTTTTGCGGTGCGACAAATATGAATGGCGTCCCCCAAATGGGGGGTGTCGATCATGCTCCCCGCTGCAATCATCATTGCGCGGCGCGGGAATTGGTATCCATGAAACGCAGGCATCAGATGTCGCTGATCGTGCGGCGCGCACAGATTCGCCGCGCAGCCGCTAGCAGGAAAGACGCCTCTCGGGCTCTGGAGGCCGCGCGCCCCAAGCTTCGGCTGGTCTTCTCCAACGACAACGTCCAACACCTCAAGGCGACTTGCGGAGGCGACGGGCCGTCGCGGTCCTTCGAATAGGCCTGCCTCCGGTTCTCTTGCCGGCCAAGCGACCGTTCAGTAATCAGTCATCTGCCGTCGCCTTTGATGCGGTCGCGGTCGACGCTCCGTCGCCGTGCGAGAATGAATGCAGGCGAGGCCGTGTTGAGGCAGGACTGGTTCCATTGCGAGGATTGCGGTTCGCCGGGGGTTTCGATCCCCCAGGCTCTCACCGATGCCAGCATCGTTTCATGCGGCAATTGCGGTCGCAGGGTCGGCTCCTGGGCAGAGTATCGCCGTCACATCGATCTGGCTCTGCGGGCGGAGCAGGCGCGCAAGACGAGCCGCGTCATCGTGGCGGACCCGATCGGATGCGGTTCAGCCGGGGTCTGAGCTGCTGGCCCGGCGGCCTGCGTCCATGCCGGCGCCCGCGGGGCCACCGGCGTCATCCCTGATCGCGGCCGAGTTCGGATCGAGAGGCGCGTTCTGTCCGCGAGGCGGGCTTCGGCAGGGCAGCCAGACCCCAGATCAGGCCGAGCATCAGATAGAGATGGCGCCAATGGTCGGTGTCGATCTGAAGGCCTTGCAGGATCGTCACGAACAACACCGGCCACAGCACGACGGCATGCTGCTGCCACGGCCGGCGCTGAAACACGAGGCGCCAGCCGACATAGCAGGTCGCGGCCATCAACCCGAGCCACGCCACGCCGCCCAGCCACCCATAGGAAGCGAAGGCGTTGATGTAGACGTTGTGCGGATCTTCCGTGAAGTGCCAGCGGAAGCGCAAAGGCCCGAACCCGTTGGGCGCTTCGAGCAGAAGCGAGATCGAACGAAGCTGGTTGCCGAAGCGCCCCGTCACGCCCTGATCGTAGCTCTGGTCGAGACTCGCCCGGGTCTCGAAGACGTCGCGGATGTTCTCGAAGGAGAGCGCGACGGCAAGTGCGGCTGCCGCCGCCATGAACGCGACGAGCGTCAGCAGCGCGATACGGCCGCGCTGCGTGGCATTCGGGGCGGTCAGGAATGCCAGCCCGATCATGAGCAGGGCCGAAGCCACCAGATTGCCCCAGGCGCCGCGGGAGAAGGTCAGGAACAGCGCGAACAGCGGCATGCTGATCAAGGCTAAGCCGCGCACCAGCCCGGCCTGCCCGGTGAGGATGCGATGCAGGACGTAGAGAATGGGCAGGACGAGGAACGGGCCCAGCACGTTCGCATCCTTGAAGGTGCCGGACGCGCGCCCATAGAGCGTGAAGCTGCTGCCCAGACCGGCGACGTCGAAATAGCCGAGCACGCCTGCGATGCCCGCGTACCAGGCGGCGAAGAGATAGCCCTGCCACAGGGTTTCCAACCGGCCTGTCGCATCCTCCGCCATGATCGCCGCGAAGAAGATGCCGGTGATCATCAGATAGACGGAAACGGCCGTGAAGCGGACCGAATCGCCCTCGTCCATCCACGGTATCAGCGAGAAGATGCCACCGATATTATAGAGGAGCAGCAGCACGGCCAGCGGCAGCAGCTTCTGCGAGAAGCGGATCCCGGTGACGGCGAAGACGAAGAGCGTCAGCAGGAAAACGAGTTCGTAGGGCGAGGGCTCTATCAGCGCGAAGCCGCTTGACGCGCCGAGGAGCCAGAGCGTCCCGCGCTTGATCGCCGCATATGAGATCGCGAGCCGGGGGCCCGGCGCCTCATGCGACGGGTGCTCGGCGACGGTGCTCAATACGCGTTCTCGTTCTTGGTCAGCAGCGAGAGCGGCGTCTTGAACAGGATGTAGAGATCGAGCAGCACCGACCAGTTCTCGATGTAGTAGAGGTCGTGCTCGACGCGCCGCTGGATCTTCTCATCTGTGTCCGTCTCGCCGCGCCAGCCGCTGATCTGGGCCCAGCCGGTGATGCCGGGCTTGACCTTGTGGCGGGCGAAATAGCCGTCGACGACCTGCTCATAGGCGCGGTTGGCCGTCGAGGCGTGGATGGCGTGCGGGCGCGGCCCGACCAGCGACAGATCGCCCTTGAAGACCACGTTCAGCAGTTGCGGCAGTTCGTCGATCGATGTCTTGCGGATGAAGCGGCCGACGCGCGTCACGCGCGGATCGTCTCGCGTCACCTGCTTGGCCGCCTTGAAGTCGCTCTTGTCGTGGTAGAGCGAGCGGAACTTGAAGACCTCGACGGTCTCGTTGTTGAAGCCATAGCGTTTCTGGCGGAAGAAAACCGGCCCCTTGGAGTCGAGCTTGATGGCGATGGCTGTCGCCAGCATCACGGGCGAAAGCGCGATCAGTGCCAGCACGCCGACGACCTTGTCGAATATCCATTTGACGACGATGTCCCAGTCGGCGATCGGCCGGTCGAAGACATCCAGCACGGGCACGGTGCCGAAATAGGAGTAGGAGCGTGGCCGCAGCCTCAGCTTGGACAGATGCGCCGACAGACGGATGTCGATCGGCAGTACCCAGAGCTTGCGCAGCATGGTCAGGAGCCGCGCCTCGGCCGAGATCGGCAGGGTGAAGATCACCAGATCGAGCTTGGTTCGGCGCGCGAATTCGACGAGGTCGTCGATCGTGCCGAGCTTGGGGTAGCCGGCGACAAGATCGGGGGAGCGTTCGTCATTGCGGTCGTCGAAGACGCCGCAGATGCGCAGGCCGGTGTCCTTCTGGCTTTCCAGGGCGCGGATCAGGGCCTCGCCCGCCTCGCCGCCGCCGACGATCGCCGTGCGTCGCTCGAGCCGGCCGTTGCGGGTCAGATGACGCACGCCGAGCATCACGACGATGCGGCCGCTCAAGAGAGCGCCGGCGCCAGCGAAATAGAAGCCGATCAGCCAACCGCGGGAGACCTGATCGCTGATCTTGAGGATGAAGAAGACCGCCATCGTGATGAGGAAGAGTATCGTCCAGCCGGTCAGGAGCCGGACGGCACTGGCGATGAGGTTGCGCAGCGCGCCGATCGGATAGAGCTGCAGCGCCTGGAAGGTGCCGAGGGCTGTAACCGCCAGCGTCGGGATCGCGATTTGATAGGGCAGGGCGTATTCGTCCTTGCCCGCCACGTAGAGCCAGTAGATCAGGGCGCCCGTTCCGATCACCGCGAGCGCATCGACAAGCCGGGCGACTCCTTCGATCATTACGGGCGATAGCGTCGGCTTGACTGGGATGGCGGCGATGCGCTCGGCGAGGGGATGAAAGCGCCGCGTCGGGCCCGCTTCCGCTCCGCCGAACATCGCCGGCGTTGCCGAGGCGGCCGCGTCCGCCCTCATCATATCGCGGACATCGAAAGTCCCCATAGCGTCCAATCCTCAAGCCGGATCGCAGCGCCGGGCGCGGCGGTCCCGGTCGCGGTCTACCCGAAATTGCTCTCGGAACGCTTAACCCGACCGCGTCTTGTTTCGCAGGATCAGTAAGGGATCGGGCAAAACCGAGGCGTTCCGGACATCGAAAATGCCTGAGCGCGGGGCTTAAAAAAACATGGCGTGAAATGCTGATTTTGTCTTGGAGGGCCAATGGCTTGCTCGGGGGTAAAGCTACGTATAAATCAGTCGGTTTCCCGTAAGTCGTTGTTATTGCAAGTTATCGAGAGTTGACATTAGCCGAGGGTGGCGGCATATTCCTCTTCGATGAGTGTCTGAGAAGCATATATCGCCCGCTTGGGGCATGGCGTCGGGATCGTTGTTTTTCCCATGACGCCGATTGTCGAGGTCGAGCCTCTGCAACTGCTTCTTTTCGGATCTGTCGATTTAAAACTCTAACGATTGCTTGGCTGTCCCTGCGTCGCATTTGCGATGTTCGGCGCCGGCTTCGCCCGTGTGCAAAATGTCTTTTCATTGGTTGGTTCTGCTCGCGGCCATTGCCGTCGAGATCGTCGCGACGGCCGCGCTGAAGTCGGTCGTCTCCGCACCCTGGCTCATCGGCACGCTGCCGCTGGTCCTGATCGGCTTTTCTTTCATCCTGCTCAGCATTGCGCTGCGCGTCATCCCGATGGCGGTGGCCTATGCCGTCTGGGAAGGGGCGGGCATCGTCGGCATCGCCGTCATCGGCCATCTCCTCTTCGGGGAGCACCTCACAGTTGGCCGAATGCTCGGTTTCGCTGCGATCCTGGCCGGCATCCTTCTCATCGAGAATGGCGTCGGCCATGGCCGCAAGCAGGATGAGCCGCTCGCTGGCGGGAGGCTTGTGTGAATGCCTCGTTCATTCAGGCCGCTCCCTTCCTCTGGCTGCTGCTGGCGGTCACTTTCGAGATCGCCGGCACCTACCTGCTGAAGCTGTCGGACGGCATGAGCCACCGCGTGGTCGGCGCCGGGGGAATCGTCTTCGTCATGGGTGCCTTCGCCGCCCTGGCGCAGGCGATCAAGGGCATGGACCTGGCTGTCGCCTATGCCGTCTGGGGCGGTGCCGGGCTGGTGATCACCGCGGTTGTCGGCGCATTGGCCTTCGGTCAGCGCATCCGGCCGGTCGGCTGGCTCGGTATCGTGCTGGTCGTTGCCGGCGTCGCCGCGCTGAAGCTGGTCTGACGCCGCTTCACGCCATGCCGCGCGCGACCATTGCGCCGCGATAGGCGGCGATGATGCCGTCGACCATTGCGTCGATGCAGAAATTCTGCCGGACATGTGCGGCTAGGTCGACAGCCTGGGCCAGCCGTTCCGATTCCGGTGTTTCGAGCATGGTGCGGATCGCGCCGGCGAGGATCTGCGGATCGTCGGTCTTGATCAGCCGGTCACGGTGCCGCGCTCCGTAGATTTCGGCGATCCCGCCGACATCCGTCGAGATCAGCGGCTGCGCCGCGGCCGCGGCCTCGAGGATGACGTAAGGGAGAGACTCGGCGCGCGACGGGATCACCATCACATGCGCTTGCGCCAGCGCCTTGCGGATGGGCCCGGGTGGTTCGAACACGCATTGATCGGCTATGCCGCGGTCCCGCGTCATCTGCTTCAGCTCGGCCTCGTCCGGCCCCGATCCGACGATCAGGATACGCGGCCTCAGCCCGTCGCGCTGACGCAGCAGCTGCAGCGCATCGATCAGCGTGTCGACCCCCTTCGCCGAGCGCAGTTCGCCGAGATAGAGCAGGTCGAATTGCGCCTGCGCATGGTCGATCGGCTCGAACTCGGCATTCGAGACGCCATTCAGGACGACGCGGTGGCCGGTCCGCGGTGCGTGCCCGATATGCGCTTCGAAGCGCCCGGCGATGAAGCGGCTTTCGAACAGGAACATGTCCGTCGCGCCCTCGAGCAGGCGCTCGACCGCCATGTAGACTCTGTGTTCGCGGCTGCCGGGCTTGTAGTTGAAGCTGCCGCCATGCGGCGTATAGGCGGTGACATAGCGCCGTCCGGGCGAGAGCAGTGCCGGGAACCGGCCGTAGACCCCGCCTTTCGAGCCATGGCAGTGCACGATGTCGGGTGCCAACTTGCGCCGCAATGCGACGGCCGAGAGCTGCGCCTTGGCGTCGGTCAGGCTCGGATAGCGAGACATCGGCACGCGGGTCACGCCCAGTGCCAGCTGGCCCGACAGCTCCTGGAAGACTTCGTCGGCTCTCTGGCCGCCGGTGTTCGAGTCACAGAAGATGCCGACGGCGTGGCCGCGTTCCACCTGCCCGCGGGCTACATCGAGGACGTGCCGGAACAGCCCGCCGAGGGGGGCGCGAAAGACGTGCAGAATTCGCAAGGGGCGCGTGCCGGCGGCGTCCGTCATGGCAGGAATCCGCGGGGCTTCAGAACCAGCGTTCCTTGATGACGATCGTGTCTCCGGGCTGGACCGGGTAGGTGATCGGCACGGTCGCAGTCACGGTCTGGCCGTCGATCTGCCGGGTGACTTCCGCCGAGGAACGCTGTCCGCGCGGAGTGAAGCCGCCGGCGATCGCAACCGCGGTCTGCACGGTCATGCCGTTCACGAAGGGGAACTGGCCGGAATTGGTGACTTCGCCCAGCACGAAGAACGGACGATAGGTGTCGACCTCGACCGAAACCTTGGGCTCGCGCAGATAGCCGCCACGCAGCTTGGCTTCGATCGCCTGTGCGAGCTGCTGGGTGGTGCGGCCCTGCGCTTCGACGGTGTTGATCAGCGGCATGGCAATCCGGCCGGAGCCGTCGACCGCATAGATGTTCGACAGGTTGTCCTGCCCGAACACGATGATGCGCAGCCTGTCGCCGCTGGCGAGCCTGTAGGGACCCGCCGGCTCGGCAAGCGTATAGTCCGACGCCACATATCGGGGGGCGCATGCGCCCGCCAGCATGGCGGCGGCCAAGGCGAGAGAGGCGAGGCGTCGACTCATCACAAAGGCTATCCGTGCAGAATACCCCCGAGCTTTAGGCGTCATATGGTTAACAAAGGCTTCCCGGTGGCCAGCGGTAACCGCTCAGGAACCGTCTTAACCGGGCAATAACCTTACTGAGGCTTCAATGACGCCCGCGTCCCTGTCCGGGATGCATGAGTTTTGCGTCCAGAGGTGTGTCATGACCGCTCAGGCAGGGATTGAAGCGCGCAGCGCCGGCGATGGCCGGGGCGACATGCTCGACCTCTCCGCGTTGTGGGCCGCGATCAAGCGCCGCAAGCTCTGGATCATCGGGCCGACGCTTGCGGCGCTCGGCCTGTCGTTCCTTGCGGTCAATATCGTCACGCCGCGCTATACGGGCGAGGCGCGGCTGCTGCTGGAAAGCCGCGGCACCTTCTACGCACTGCCGGGCCAGTCGCTGCCGGATTCCTCCGGTCAGTTCGACGCTGAAGCGGTGCAGAGCCAGGTCCAGGTCATCATGTCGCGCGATCTGGCCCGCGAGGCGATCAAGCGCATCGGACTCGTCGGCAACCCCGAGTTCGATTCCGGCGTCGGCGCGCTCAGCAGCGTACGCAAGCTGGCGGTTATGATCGGGCTGGGTGGGCACCCTGCCGATCGCTCGCCGGAGGACCGCGTCCTCGAAAAATATTACGACCGGTTGCTGGTCTTCCCCGTCGGCCGTTCACGGATCGTGTCGATCGAATTCACCTCGGTCGATCCGGCGCTTGCGGCGAAGGCGGCGAACACCATCGCCGAGACCTATCTCGAGTTCCAGGAGGCGGCGAAGCAGGAAAACGCCCGCAGCGCCTCGAACTGGCTTTCGACCACGATCGAGCCGCTGCGCAAGCGTGTGGCCGAGGCCGAGGCGAAAGTCGAGGATTTCCGGTCCAAGAACGGCCTTTTGGTCGGTTCCAACAACACGACCATCACCTCGCAGCAGCTCACCGATCTCTCGAGCCAGCTTTCGTCCGCGCGCAGCCAGCAGACCGAGGCACAGGCCAAGGCAGGGCTGATCCGCGATGCGATCAAGCAGGGTCGGACCTTCGAGATCCCCGACGTCGCCAATAATGATCTCGTGCGCCGCCTGATCGAGCAGCGCGTCAATCTGCGCGCGCAGATTGCGGCGGAGTCGCGCAGCCTCCTGCCCGAGCACCCGCGGATCAAGGAGCTCAACGCCCAGCTTCTCGACCTCGAAGGGCAGCTGCGCGCCGCCGCCGAGCGGACCGTGCGGACGCTGGAGAACGAAGCCAAGATCGCAGGCCAGCGCGTCGAGAGTTTCCAGGCTGCGCTCGACGGACAGAAGAAGAATGTCTCGTCCGCCAATGACAGCGAGGTGCAGCTGCGGGCGCTCGAGCGCGAGGCGCGCACCCTGCGCGACCAGCTCGAGCAGTACATGCAGCGCTATCGCGAGGCGGTGGCGCGGGACACCATGAATGCCACGCCGGCCGATGCCCGCATCATCTCGCGTGCCGTGCAGCCGACCGAGCCGTCCTTCCCGAAGAAGGTTCCCGTCATGCTGGTCGCTACGCTCGCGACCTTCCTGGTCGCGCTGGCAACGATCGTCACGCGCGAGCTGCTCAACGGCCAGGGCCGGCCGCTGCCGGAGACTCCGCGCCGGCCGCGCTGGGTCTCTGCCGGCAAGAACGAGGACGAGACGGAGCAGGCTGGACCTGCGCCGCAGGAGCCCCGCCACGAGCGCGTCGCCGGCTTGCTGACCCATGCCGGGCGCCTGGGCCAGTTGCGGCTCGACCTCGACCGGCCGGAGCGGACCCTCGCGGAGATCGCCGAGCGGACGCAGGAGGCGCCGCGCGGCATGGCCCCGATGATGCTCGTGCTCGATGGCGGCGGGGAGGGGGCTGCCAACGCGCGCGACCTCGCCAAGCTGCTTGCGCAGCGCTGCCGCTGCATTCTCGTCGACCTGACGGTGGATGATGAGCACGACGAGCCGGGCTTCTCCGAACTCCTTGCAGGCGAGGCCCTGTTCTCCGACATCATTATGCGCGCGCCGGGCTCGCGTCTGCACAGCATCGGTCCCGGGCGTGCGGGGCGCGCTGCCGTGCTGGCGGCGCCCGACCTCGTGGATATTGCGCTCGATGCGCTCTGCGAGACCTACGACTGGGTGCTGGTTGCCGCTGCCTCCAGCGACGATGGTGCGATGCTGAGCCCCGTCGCCCGTCGCGCCCAGGGTGGCCTTGTGATGAGTGGCCAGTTCGGCAACGGTCACGCCCTCGAAGCCGCTTATCGCCTGAGCGAGCTCACAGAAGCGCCGGTCACGCTCATCCTCGACGCCGAAGGCGGCGTTCCCACGGCGTCCTCGCCGCGCGCCGAGGTGCCGGCCGAGGCGTAATCACCCCGGCGGGCCTCAGTCTTCGTCCCGCTCCTTGCGGTGCAGCCAGCCCGAGGCTCGCTGCGCCAGCTTGAGCGCGACCGGCGAGGCCTTGATCCGCCGCTTCAGTTCGCGTTTTGCCCGGGCCATCGTGGCGAAGAGCCGGCCCTTGAAGGTCAGCGGCAGGAAGGTGTCGACCAGATCGTCGTGGTCGTCGCAGAAGGTGGTTTTGTAGCGCGCTTCGCCCACGCCGAGATCGAAAGCGGCCGAGCCATCATTGCATTTCTGCCGGATCAGCTCGGCCAGCAGCAACTCGCCCGGGCTGGTCCGGACGGTCTCGCTCTCCATGTCGAACGAGGTCGCCATTCCCGAGAACCGCTCGCCCAGTGTGGCGCCGACATAGGTGGCGGTGCTTTTTCCCGCCAGATCGAGCGAGTAGAGCTCGATGGCGGGCGCAGCGTTGCCCTCGCAGCTCGCGGCCCGTGAAAGGAAGCTGCGGACCGCCGGTTCTGCGAATGGATCGGGCACGCCCATCGCACGAAAGCGCGCGGCTTTCTGTTCGAGGAAGGCCGAGAGAACGCGCTCGATCTCATCGGGCGTCCTCGCTCGGTTCATCGCCGACGGGCCGAAATCCCTGAAGCGGCTGTGCTTGTTCTTGAGCTTCTTGCGCGCATGACTGCTCATCGAACGTTTCAGCGTGGCATCGCCATCACCCGTGATCAGCGCGAGCTTGTAGGCCCGGCTCGGGCTCGGGCCGGCTGCAAGGAGGGCGGGCGGATTGAGATACCCGCGCCAGTGCGTCGGCTGGTTGACGAAGACGAGTGCATCGAGGCCGCCGATCGCCGCGCCGATCTCGGCCAGCATCTGTTGTGCGAGCGCTGCATCGAGCCTGGCGGCGAAGGCGGGAGCATAGAGCCCCATATGGTAATTAGCATGCTTGCCGCCGATGATTTCGGCGAAGCGGATACCGCTGCGCCGGGTGATGACCAGCGGCAGCAGTGCACAGAGGGCGCCCTGCGCATCACGCAGGAGCGCATACCGAAACGTCATCCCGTGGTCGGCGCCCATCGTCTCCACGAAAGGACGGATCCAGCCATAGGCCTGATAGGGGGTCGCCAGCGCCGTTGCTTCGAAGGGCCGCCAGATGTCTTCGAGCGACCGGATATCGCTTTCGATGGCGATCGACGCCCAGGCGCGCTCGCCTGCGCGACTGTCCATGGCCGCGGTTCTGGGATGCGATGTTTCGGCGGCAATGGCGGGCATGGTCCCTCGGCCCCTTGGAGGATTGAGGCCGTCCTCCTTAACCCGCCATTGTGAACGGATCGGTCATGATCGTTCGGCCCGGCAGCGCTATTGCGCAACAGCGTTAGCGGGCAGTTGCATGGATTGGCGATGAACGGACGTCACAAGGCCATCGCGGCCGCATTCAAGCTGATGGCGGCGACGCGGGCCGATCGTTGGAGCCGCGGCTTCACGCAAGGCGCCGGGATGATCCTGACCCTGCACCACGTGCGTCCGCAGATGGCGCGCGGCTTCGCGCCAAATGCCTTGCTGGAGATCACGCCCGAATTCCTCGACGAGGCTCTGAGCCTTATCAAGGCCGAGGGCTACGACATCGTTTCGCTCGACGAGGCCATCCTGCGACTGCGGCAGCCGAAGCGCGGGCGCTTCTTCGTGGCGTTGACCTTCGACGACGGCTACCGAGACAATGTCGAGCACGCCTGGCCGGTGCTGGCGAAGCATGGCGTGCCCTGGACGCTTTTCGTCACGCCGGGCTTCGCCGATCGTACGGCGCGGCTCTGGTGGCTGGAGCTGGAAGAGGCGATCCGTGCTTTGCCGCGCCTCGACATCGCCTTGTCTGACGGCCCCTTCGCCGCCCGCACCGAGACCGACGCCGAAAAGAACCGTGCCTTCGACAGGCTCTATTGGCGCCTGCGCAAGGGGCCGGAAGCCGTCCTGCTGTCGGCGATCTCCGAGCTGACGGCCCGGGCTGGCATCGACCCGGCTGCACTCGTCGAGCGCGAATGCCTGCCATGGGAGACGCTGCGCGCGCTCTCCGGCGCGCCGGGCGTTACCATCGGCGCTCATACCCTGACGCATCCGATGCTGGCCAAGCACGATGCCCAGACCGCGCGCCGCGAGATCGCTGAAAGCAAGGCGCGACTGGAGGCGGAGCTGGCGATACCGATCCGGCACTTCGCCTATCCGGTCGGAGATCCCGGCTCCGCCGGGCCGCGCGAATTCGCGCTGGCGCAGGACGCGGGGTTCGTCAGTGCGGTGACGACGCGGCCGGGGCATCTCTTCCCGGACCATGTAAGCCATTTTCACGCGCTGCCGCGCGTCTCGCTTAACGGGCTGCACCAGAACGAGACGGCGCTGCGGGCGCTGCTGGCGGGGTTGCCGTTCTGGCTGCGGAACCGCGGGAGCAGCCTCGATGTCGGTTGAGGCGAGGCCTCAAGCCTGGTCCTTGCGCTCCATCCACTTGATCAGCGGCAGCAGCGGCAGCACCCAGGCGAGGCCGAGCGCGATATAGGCGATCGTCTGCACGAGCTTCGGCGCCTCGGTGATCCGCCCCTGCGCCAGCGCCATCGCGACCAGCGCGTAGACGCAGACGAAGACAAGGATCAGCACCGTCCCGAGCAGCTTGCGGTTGCGTTGTTTCATCAGACTCTCCGCCGCGCGGACGCGGCTGCTGCGGCATTGCGGGCGTTGTCGCGCCGTCGCGAGGGGTCTATGTCACCGGCGAAGGCGCTTGTGAAGCGCCAGCCAGCTTCTGCGACCGAAAGCCCCGCACCCGTGACCATTGCGCTCAACCAGACTGCCGGCGATATCGCCAAGGCCGATCATGCCGGCATCCGCCGCTGGCTCTGGACGGTGGCGGGCCTCGTCTTCGTGATGGTCGTGGTCGGCGGCGCGACGCGGCTGACCGGTTCGGGCCTTTCCATCACCGAATGGAAGCCGATCACCGGGGCCTTGCCGCCGATCTCGGCACAGGCCTGGGCCGAGGAGTTCGCCAAGTACCAGGCGAGCCCGCAATACCAGATCCTCAACAACGGCATGAGCCTCGGCGAATTCCAGTTCATCTACTGGTGGGAATGGGGCCATCGTCAGCTCGGCCGCTTCATCGGGCTCGTCTATCTCGCCGGCTTCCTCGTCGTGGCGCTGCGCCGCCTGCTGCCGGCGCGCCAGATCGCGACGCTGTTCGGCATGGGGCTGCTGCTCGGCCTGCAGGGCACGATCGGCTGGATCATGGTGGCTTCCGGCCTGCAGCCCGGCATGGTCGCCGTCGCGCCGGTGAAGCTGACGCTGCACCTCACCTTCGCCGGGTTATTCTTCGCCTCGGTCGTCGCCTTCGCGACATGGCTGACGCCGCTGCGCCGGCCCGAAACCGTCGGCAGCCGCGCCATGGCCTGGCTGCTCCTTGCGCTGACCTTTGTCCAGATCGCGCTCGGCGGGCTCGTCGCCGGCTCGAAGGCGGGCTTCACCTTCAACACCTGGCCGCTGATGGACGGAGCGCTTGTGCCGTCCGGCTCGTTGCTCTTCGCCCAGACGCCGTTCTGGGAGAACTTCGTCGACAATGTCGCGCTGGTGCAGTTCAACCACCGCCTCGGCGCCTATGTGCTGTTCGCCTTCGCCCTCTGGCAGGCGGTTCGCCTGCGGCGGGTCGGCCCTCAATCGAGCGCGGCGAAGCGCGCGACGGCGATCGCCGGCCTGATGACGGCGCAGGCTGCGCTCGGCATCGTCACCTTGCTGCTGGTCGTGCCGCTCTGGGCCGGGCTGGCGCATCAGGCGCTCGCCTTCGCAGTGCTGGCGATGGCGGTGGTCCATGTCACCCGGACGGGGCGGGTGGCGGGAGCATGAGGCTCGTCATGCTCGGGCTCGCCCCGAGCATCTCTTGACGGTGAGCTCCCGATTGCCAACGCGGAAGGGCGCCCTTTCCGGCAGGAGATTCCCGGGTCGGCGCATGGCGCCGCCCGAGAATGACGCGGGACGTCACGCCAGCGCCTGATCGAGATCCGCGACCAGATCCTCGACATCCTCGAGGCCGATCGAGAGGCGGACGACCTGTGGGCCGGCGCCTGATGCCGCCTTCTGCTCGTCGGTGAGCTGGCGGTGGGTGGTCGAGGCCGGGTGGATCACCAGCGAGCGCGTATCGCCGATATTGGCGAGGTGCGAGAACAGCTTGAGGTTCGAGACCAGCTTCACGCCGGCGTCGTAGCCGCCCTTGAGCCCGAAGGTGAACACCGAGCCCGCGCCCTTCGGCACATAGCGCTTGGCGAGGTCATGGTACTTGTCGCCGGGCAGGCCGGGATAGCTGACCCATTCCACCGCCGGGTGCTTGGCAAGATGCTCGGCGACCTTCTGCGCGCTCTCGCAATGGCGCTGCATGCGCAAGGGCAGGGTCTCGATGCCGGTCAGCAGCATGAAGGCGTTGAAGGGCGAGAGCGCCGGGCCGAGATCGCGCAGGCCGAGCACGCGGGTCGCGATGGCGAAGGCGAAATTGCCGAAGGTCTCGCCCAGCACCATGCCGTTATATTCAGGCCGGGGCTTGGAGAGCATCGGGTAGCGGTCGTCGCCGACCCAATTGAACGAGCCGCCGTCGACGATCAGCCCGCCGATCGAGTTGCCGTGGCCGCCGAGGAACTTGGTGGCCGAATGCACGACGATGTCGGCGCCGTGCTCGAAGGGGCGCAGCAGATAGGGCGTCGCCATCGTGTTGTCGACGATGAGCGGGATATTGTGCTTCTTGGCGATTGCGCTGATCGCGGCGATGTCGACGACGACGCCGCCGGGATTGGCGATGGATTCGATGAAGATCGCCTTGGTCTTCGGCGTCACCGCCTTGGCGAAGCTCTCGATATCGTCGGAATCGGCCCAGATCACGTTCCAGCCGAAGTTCTTGTAGGAGTGGTTGAACTGGTTGATCGAGCCGCCATAGAGCTTGCGCGCCGCGACGAACTCGTCGCCCGGCTGCAGCAAAGCGTGGAAGCTCAGGAACTCGGCCGCATGGCCCGAGGCCACGGCGAGCGCCGCCGTACCGCCCTCCAGCGCCGCGACGCGCTCCTCCAGCACCGCATTCGTCGGGTTGCCGATACGAGTGTAGATGTTGCCGAAGGCCTGCAGGCCGAACAGCGAGGCGGCATGGTCGACATCGTCGAAGACGAAGGAGGTTGTCTGGTAGATCGGCGTGGCGCGGGCGCCCGTCGCCGCATCGGGAGCCGCTCCGGCATGGATGGCGAGTGTGCTGAAACCGGGTGCACGATCGGACATGGCGTTCTCCCTGACACTTTTGATGAAACCGTTCGTTCGATTTAACGAACGCTGCCGGCAGCGTCAATTCAGGGGCGCAGCGCCAGCTCCGGCCCGATATGCTCGGGCCTGAAACCCATGCCTACGAGCCGCGCCGGGATGCGGCGTAGCGGTGGGCACCACTGCAGGAGCTTGAGCAGGAGCGGCGGCTGCACCGGTCCGCTACCGGCGAGGATAGGCGTGATGACGCGGTTCTGGATCGCGACCTGAAGGCCTTGCGTCGCCTTCGTGGGGAAGGTCCGGCGCTCCTGCACGGCGGCAAGGTCGCTGTCTGAGACTCGTCTCTCCCGCAACGGGGCCGCCAACTGGTTGGCGGCGGCCACAGCATCCTGGATCGCCAGATTCACGCCGACGCCGCCTATCGGCGACATCGCATGGGCCGCATCGCCGATGCAGAGCACCCCCGGCTGCCACCAGCGCTCCAGCCGGTCGACGGCGACCGAGAGCAGTTTGAGATCGTCCCAGCTTGCGATCTCGCCGGCGCGATCGGCCAGGATCGGCAGCAGTTCGGCGAGGTTCGCCTTGAAGGCGTCGAGGCCGGCAGCCTGAAGCTTTTCCAGCGTGCCCTTTGGGATCACATAGGCGCATTGCCAGTAGTCGCCGCGGTTGAGCATCACCGCGAAGCGCCCGCGCGCGACCTGCCCGAAAGTCTGCGCCGCATCGCTCTCGCGCCGCGACAGGCGGAACCAGAGCACATCCATCGGCGCGCCGATCTCGTTGACGGTGAAGCCGCCCGCCCGCCGCAGGTCTGAATGGCGCCCGTCCGCCGCAACGACGAGATCGGCCGTGATCGTCGTCTCGCCGTCCTCCGTTTCCGCGGTGATTCCGGTCACGCGCCCACCCTCGCGGATGAGCCCGGTCGCCTTCGCCCGCATCAGCAGGTTGAAATGCGGCAGGTCCCTGCCTCGATCGGCGAGGAAATCCAGGAAATCCCATTGCGGCATGAAGGCGATATAGGGCGCCGCGACCGGCAGATGGCTGAAATCCGCTATCGGCACGTCCTCGTTGCCGAAGCGCGCGACGATGCGCCGTTCCTCGGTGTGCGGCAGCTTCAGGAAGTCGTCGAGCAGGCCGAGTTCCTGCATCAACTGCATCGTCGAGGGGTGAATGGTGTCGCCGCGGAAATCCCGCAGGAAGTCGGCGTGCTTTTCCAGCACCGTCACGTCGACGCCGGCCCGTGCCAGCAGGAAGCCCAGCATCATCCCGGCCGGTCCGCCGCCGACGATGCAGCAGGTCGTCGCGAGCTCGCGCATTGTCCTGCCTCTCCCTTGCGCGTCATTCTCGGGCTTGACCCGAGAAACTCGGATTTATGTCCCCGGCCGATTGATCGTCAGCTTCTGGAAGCCCTTGCCGGCCAGTACCGGCTTCTTGGCGGAAAGAATGCGCGAGTTGATGCCCTGCCAGCCGATCTCGCCCGACAGCCGGCCATACTCGATCTTCGGGCAGCGATTCATGATGACGGTGACGCCCTTCGCCTCGGCGCGGGCCGCGGCCTCGTCATTGCGCACCGAGAGCTGCATCCAGATCACCTTGGGCAGGGGATCGAGCGCCAATGCCTCGTCGGTGATCGGCCCGGCGGCTTGCGAGTTGCGGAAGATCTCGACCATGTCGATCGGGCCGGGGACGTCCTTGAGCGAGGCGTAGACCGTCCTGCCCAGGATGGTCTGCCCGGCGAGGCCGGGATTGACCGGAACGACATCGTAGCCGCGGTCGAGCAGGTATTTCGTCACGATCCAGCTTGGGCGCGCCTCATTCGCGGAGGCGCCGACCAGCGCGATCCGCTTCGTTTCGCGCAGGATGCGACGGATCGCAGCATCGTCGTAGGAATCGTGGCTCAATTGCGGGCACTCGCAGAAAAGTGAAGGGTATCAAAACGCTCCTGCGGCATGTCAAGGCACGCTCAACATAGGCCCGCCATGCTTTCGTGCTTTGCTGATGCGTCGGGGATGGCCCCCGACCTGTCAGTGAAAAGGAGGGCCTGCCATGTGCGACTATAGCCTGCACAATGTGATGTCCACTCCAGCCAAGGTCGGCGACGAGCTGGTTTCGACCCGCTTTCCGCAAGCGAGCACCCGCGGCTTCTGCGCTGTCGGCCGGGCGGACGTGGCCGTCTGCGTCATGCCCGGGACGGAGCTGGCCTTCGCGGCCGATATCGAGTGTGATCGCGGCATGGGGCTGCTGCCCAACCGGAGATATCGTGCCAGGGTCGCGCGTTTCCGCCAGGTCGATCTCGACAAGCCCTATGTCCATCACGATGCGCTCGAACTGCCGGACGGCCGCTTGGTGATGGTGACGAGCTTGGTGGAGGGCCAGCGCGCCACAGTCCTGCAACTGCCGGCGGAGCCGGCTCGTGAGGGCGAGGCCGCCACGCCTGCACCGGTCGTGGAACACCACTATCGGGAAATCGTCTGAATACACTGCAGGACAAGCCCGGCAGTCGATGTGCCGGGCCTGCTATGATTCCCAGATCGGCGCGCGCTTTTCCATGAACGCGCCGATCCCTTCCTCGGCGTCGCGCGCGAGCATGTTCTCGACCATGACCGCCGAAGCGTGGTCGTATGCGGCCTTCAGCCCCATCTCGCGCTGCTCGTAGAAGGCGCGCTTGCCGATCTTGACCGTCGCTGATGACTTCGCGGCGATGGTCGCGGCGAGACGACGGGCTTCCGCCAGGGCTCCGCCCGCCGGCACGGCGCGGTTGACGAGCCCCATCCGCAAGGCCTCGTCGGCTGGCACCATCTCGCCGAGCAGCAGCATCTCCATGGCGTGCTTGGCCGAGAGGTTGCGTGAGAGCGCGACCATCGGCGTCGAGCAGAACAGGCCGATATGGACGCCCGGCGTGCAAAAACGGGCGTCGCTGCCAGTGACAGCGAGGTCGCAGCTCGCGACGAGCTGGCACCCTGCGGCGGTGGCGGTGCCTTCGACGGCCGCGATGACCGGCTGGGGCAGGGCGGTGATCTGCTGCATCATCGCCGAGCAGCGCCCGAGGATATCTTCGAAATAGGCGCGGCCCCGATCCGCATCGGCGCGATGGGCGGTCATTTCCTTCAGATCATGCCCGGCGCTGAAGACGGGGCCTGCGGCGGCAAGGATGACGGCCCGCACCGAGCGGTCGGCGGCGATGGCGGTGAAGGCCTCGCTCAGCGCGGCCAGCATTGCTTCGCTCAGAGGATTGCGAGCCTGCGGGCGGTTCAGCGTCAGCGTCGCGATGCCCTCGGCATCCTCGCGCAGGAGGATGGCGGTGTCCGGTTGGTGATGCGCGTTCATGACGATCCTTCCCGGCACCGCCCGCGCCGCCATATTTGCGCGAGCCGCCTTCGCATTTTGCCCTATTGTCGGGGGCGGCCGACCATGCTGCAAGGGGAGAACTTCCGCCTTAGGCTTCGGTTTTTCGCATGACGATCCGCATGAGCGCCGCCGAGATCGAGAGCTATCTCGACGAGGTATTCCCGCAGCTCCACCATGGCGGCCGCACCTATTTCATCGAGGAGGTCGGGCCCATGACGGCCCGGATGCGCTGCGACTACCACGAGAAGCATCTGCGTCCGGGCGGGACCATTTCGGGGCCGACGATGATGGCGCTGGCCGACCTAGCGCTCTATGCGGCGATCCTCGCCCAGATCGGCCCGGTCGGCCTCGCGGTAACGACGAGCCTCAGCTTCAACTTCCTGCGCAAGCCCGGGCAGGCGGCCCTGATCGGCGAAGCGAAGCTCCTGAAACTCGGAAAGCGGCTCGCCGTCGGCGAAGTCCGCCTCTATTCGCAGGGTGAGACCGAGATGGTCTGCCATGCGACGGGGACCTATTCGATCCCGGCGGAGCGGTGAGTCGATGTCCGTTCTGCAAGCCTATCCCGTCATTGCGAGAAGCGAAGCGACGAAGCAATCCAGGAGGACTGGTTGGGACCGTTCGGCCCGGCTCTCCTGGATTGCTTCGCTGCGCTCGCAATGACGGGGGTGCGCAAATTAATGCGGTATCATGATACCGTTTTTCTCAGGCAATTGAAAAATCGGCGTTTTCTGCTTTTGAGTGTCGACGGTAACGCTTGACAGCCGGCTTCCTTGCCCCTATCCCGACGCCACACCGCCGCCGGGCTCTCCGGCGGCTTGTCCTTTTTTACGCAACCGAAGGGGTACCGCGATGAAGACCGTCTCGCTCAAGCCCGCCGATGTCGAAAAGAAGTGGGTTGTGATCGACGCCTCCGGGCTCGTCGTCGGCCGTCTCGCCTCCGTTGTGGCGATGCGTCTGCGCGGCAAGCACAAGGCCGCCTACACCCCCCACGTCGACTGCGGCGACAATGTCATCGTCATCAACGCCGAGAAGGTCTCCCTGACCGGCCGCAAGCGTGACCAGAAGGTGTACTACCACCACACTGGCTTCCCGGGCGGCATCAAGGAGCGTTCGGCCAAGTTCATCCTGGAAGGTCGCTTCCCGGAGCGTATCGTCGAGAAGGCTGTCGAGCGCATGCTGCCGCGCGGCCCGCTCTTCCGCCAGATCCTCGGCAACCTGCGCGTCTACAAGGGCGGGGAGCATCCGCACGCTGCCCAGTCGCCGGAGGCGCTCGACGTCGCCGCGCTCAACAGCAAGAACAAGAGGGTCTGACCGTGGCCGAAGTTCTTCAGTCTCTCGCCCAGCTCGGCGAAGTCGCCAAGCCTGAGCAGCCCGCTGCTCCCGTCCACGTCAAGAAGGTCGATGCGCAGGGCCGCGCCTACGCCACCGGCAAGCGCAAGAACGCGATCGCCCGCGTCTGGATCAAGCCCGGCTCGGGCAAGGTCACCGTAAACGGCCGCGATCAGGAGATCTACTTCGCTCGCCCGGTGCTGCGCCTCGTGCTCAAGCAGCCGCTGCAGCTCGTCGACCGTGTGACCCAGTACGACGTCGTCGTCTCGGTCAAGGGGGGCGGCCTCTCCGGCCAGGCCGGCGCGGTGCGCCATGGCATCTCCAAGGCGCTGACCTTCTACGAGCCGGAGCTTCGCGGCCCGCTCAAGAAGGAAGGCTTCCTGACCCGCGACTCGCGTGTCGTCGAGCGTAAGAAGTTCGGTAAGGCCAAGGCCCGCCGCAGCTTCCAGTTCTCGAAGCGCTGATTACACTCTTCAAAAGAGTTTCAAAATCAGAGGGTTGGCAGAAATGCCAACCCTCTTTTTTATTGACATGGGCTCGGAAACGCCCCTGACGGGGCCGGGATTCCAGCCTCGGTTTTTGACATCTCCACATTGAAACGATCGCGCCGCACGGTCCATCTCCGGTGCGATGGACCAAGCTTGTCGATGACTGGAATTCGGGCGGGGCACGTCAATGCGCCCGAGGGATTGCGGGAAATATAAGATGGCAGAATCTTTGGAAACGCCGGTACCGGCTCTGATTGGCTTTCACAGGCGCTCCAGTTTTCGCAAATTGACCGAGAAGACCGGCAACTGGGTTCGACAGAGTGGAAACTTGAAGTCAGTTACGGAATGTAATAGGTTGAAACTACGATAATTGGTTATAGGCCGATTATATCGACGTATAAATCAAGTTAAGCCGTGTAGTTGTTTTAAAAAGAGAGATTTTTATGAATTTTTAACGGGGCGCCAACTGCATGTCGAACAATCGGAGCAGTTACCAAAGGACGTCTGTGGCCGCATCGGCCTTCTTTTTAATAGCGATACTGACCGGAGGTGCAGTCTTTGCTGTTCCCTGGCTCGTCGCGATCCTGTTCTTCGTGTTTTGTTTGGCGGCCGCAGCCCTCGCTGGTCTCGTCGTGTTGGGCGGACTCATTGGTCTGTCCCGTGACGCGATGGAACTGCGCGGCCAACCCTACTACTCCAAGCGTCCGCGCGAATGCGCCGCCGGTGCTTTCGTTCACCTACGACGGAAGCTGCTAAGCCTGCTTCCCGGATCGCCGGCTCGATTGCGGCTCCGGCCGGGCGAGTGGGTCAAGATCCGGCCCTTCGCGGAAATCGCGACGACACTCGATGACGAAGGTCGGTTGGACGGCCTGCCGTTCATGCCCGAGATGTCGCGCCACTGCGGTAAACGTCTCCGCGTCTTTCGGCGTGTCGAGAAGATCCACTATTATTACGGCCCTACGGCACCTCATCTGCGGCGTTTGCAGGACGCGGTGCTGCTGGATGAATTGCGGTGTGATGGCGCAGGACACGGTGGCTGCCAGGCCGGTTGTCAACTCATCTGGAAAGAGGCTTGGCTCGCCCCGAGCGACAGCGCCGAGGTGGATTTGCCCGCGCTGGAAGCGGCCGACGCGTCGAGGCTGAACACATACACGAGGGTCAGATCGGCCGATGGCGAGGAGCGGTACGCTTGTCAAATGACCGAGCTGCCGACGGCGACAGCACGATTGAGTTGGCGTGACCCGAGGCACTACTGGCGTGAATTGCGTTCGGGCAATGTCCGGCTCGGTCCGTTCATCGTGGCCGTCGCACTCGCGCTGTTCAACACCGTGCAGCGCAAACTCCGCGGTGCGGAGGCGCCCTACCGCGAGCCGACAGACCGCAAGACCAGTCCAAAGGAAGTGCTCGATCTCCAGCCGGGAGAAATCGTGCGCGTGAAGACGCGATTGGAGATCGAACAAACGTTGAATTACCTGTCGAAAAATCGTGGGTTGTGGTTCGATCGCGAAATGCATCGGTTTTGCGGCGGGGAGTTTCGCGTCGCGTCGGTTGTGCGAACCATTGTCGACGAGGCCAGCGGAAAAATGTTGTCGATGGGCAGTGCTTGCATTGTCCTGGCAGGTGTGGCCGCGACCGGAGAATATCTCGGGCTATGCCCCCAGAATGAACTGATCTTCTGGCACGAGATCTGGCTCGAACGCGTCACATCACGTCCTTGACCGTCTCGACCGGTGGGAGCGCTCAGGCGGTTCGTGTCGAAGGCCGTGCGACGAGCGCGTGATTGACCTTCGCGCGCGACGCTATTCGTAAATGTAAGATTCTATTTTTCGAAGCGCTGATCGTTTCCGGATCATCCGATATGCGGAAGGGCGGCTTCGCAAGAGTCGCCCTTTTCGTATTCTCTGGCGCCTCTTCGACCGATCAGCAGGAGCCCGCCATGACCCGCCCCGTCCTTCTCGTCACCGGTGGCAGCCGCGGCATCGGCGCGGCGACCTGCATCATGGCGTCGGGGCGCGGCTACGATGTCGCGGTGAACTACCAGAGCAACGACAAGGCCGCGGCCGAGGTCGTCGAAGCCTGCCAGGCCGCCGGCGCGAAAGCTGTCGCGTTGCGGGGCGACATGGCGAGCGCAACCGACATCATCCGCATCTTCGCGGAAGCCAAGGCAGCGCTCGGCCCGCTCACCCATGTCGTCAACAATGCCGGCATCACCGGCAAGTCGAGCTCGTTGGCCGAGGCTGATACCGCCGTGATCCGGGAGTGCATCGACGTCAACGTGACCGGTGCGATTCTGGTCGCGCGCGAGGCGGCCCGGGCGCTTCTCGCCAACGAAGCGGCGCCGGCACGGGCGATCGTCAACATATCCTCCGTCGCGGCGGAATTGGGCTCTCCCGGCGAATATGTCTGGTACGCCGCCTCGAAGGGGGCCGTCGATTCCCTCACCATCGGCCTCGCCAAGGAACTGGCGGGCCATGGCATCCGCGTGAATGCGGTGGCGCCCGGCATCACCGAGACGGAAATCCACGCGCTTTCGACGGGGGAGGCCGGCCGTGTCGCGCGCATCGCGCCGCTGATCCCGCTGAAGCGCGCAGCGACTGCCGACGAGATCGCCGAGGCGGTGCTGTTTCTTCTGTCGGAAGCATCGAGCTACACGACGGGCGTGATCCTGAAGGTCTCCGGCGGCCGCTGATGTCGCCGCGCGGGCTTCCGCCGGAGGCTGTAGCTCGGCGGCTTCAAAGCGCGCAGGCCTCGTGATCGGGCCTCGGAGCGAGCGGGTCGGATGACCCGCTCGCGACGCAACGCAACGCCACACTCAACAACTCGTTGCGGGGCAAGGATGGCCCCGAGCAACTCGAGATCGTCAGTCGCAGACCTCGACCTGCTTCATCACGCCATCGATGGGAGCCTGCGTGAATCGGCAGGGATTGGCCTTCAGGGGCGGCGAGTAGTAGGCGTCCGTCGCCTGGTCGTGGTACTTCGGATATTCCTGCGGCTCCTGCTGGGTTTGCGGAGCGAGCTTGTTCTCGGCCGGCTGATGCGCCTTGGCGGCTACGGTGGTGACCAGGCCCCCGGTACCCATCAGCGCCGGATTTGGTGCTGCCGGATGGGCTGAGGCGGCCGATTGCACGGCGATGCCTCCAAGGGCGAGGGTCAGGGCGAACGCCGTTGCGGCCAGTGTTGTCTTCATAAGCTGCCTCCGAAACCACTGCATTGATAGGCAAGGGTTATTCGTTCCCGCAGGCTTGCAGGAACACCGAAGGATGCTTCCCGGAAAGAGACGCTCCTGCGGCTTGATCCGTGGCATTTTGGAGGCGGCGATCACAATCATGTGCTTCCTTATTATGCGGAGGCTTACGAATTGCGCTCGGGCGTGAAGGAGAGAGCTGCCTCTCGCGCGCTGTTCGCCCCTGATGTAGCAAGAGCCCATGCGCGTCATTCTCACTCTCATCGCCTTCGGCATGATTGCGGTGCCGGCTTTGCTGATGCTGGCGCGCGAGGATATGCCGCGTGCGCGGCGCATCGGCCGGGCGCTGGCCATCTTCCTCGCTCCGGCGGTGGCGCTCGGCTTCATCCATGGCGTGCCGGAGCTGGACGGCCGCGCGCTCAACAATCCCAACGCCTGGACGATGTTCCGGCTCGTGCTGACGGCGCTCGCGCTGATCCTGCCCTGGTGCCTGTTTGTCTGGTTCACCGCGCGCCGCTGATTCGAAGGACGATCATGACCGAAGCCAGCGACAAGCCGCCTATCGATCACGCCTTCACTGGCGGCAGGCGCGACGGCGCTGCGGATCCGACCTATGCCGGCGCGCTGTCCTTCATGCGCCGGCCTTACGGCAAGGACGTCGCGGGCTGCGATCTCGTGATCTGGGGCGTACCCTTCGACCTCGCCGTCACCAATCGGCCGGGCGCGCGTTTCGGGCCTCAGGCGATCCGGCGCGCCAGCGCGATCTTCGACGGCGATCCGCAATACCCGTCCGGCATCGACCCCTTTGCACGACTTTCGGCCGTCGACTATGGCGACTGCGCCTTGCCGCGCGGCGATCTGCCGGGCTGTGCCGCGGCGATCGAAACGGAGGCTGCTGGCATCCTCGCCACTGGCGCCCATCTCGTCACGCTGGGCGGGGACCATTTCATCACCCTGCCGCTGCTGCGCGCCCATGTCGCCCGCCATGGCAAGCTGGCACTGATCCAGTTCGATGCCCATCAGGATACCTGGGACGACGGTCCCGGCGGGATCGGTCATGGCAGCTTCGTGCTGGAAGCGGTCCGGGAAGGGCTGATCGATGTCGAGCGCTCGATCCAGATCGGCATCCGCACGGTCGCACCGCGCGACTGCGGCATCGCCAGGATTGACGCCTATGATGCGCATGCGCTCGGCGTCGCCGGGACGGCGGAGCGCATCCGGGAGCGGGTGGGGCAGGGGGCGGCCTACCTCACCTTCGACATCGATGCGCTCGACCCGGCCTTCGCGCCCGGCACGGGCACGCCGGTCTCGGGCGGGCTCAGCGCGGATCAGGCCCTGCGCATGCTCTGGGCGTTCCGCGAGCTCGACATCCGCGGCATGGATGTCGTCGAGGTCTCGCCGCCCTACGACCATGCCGACATCACCGCGATCGCCGCCGCGACCATCGCACAGCACCATATCCAGTCGCTGGCGCTGAAGAACGCGGGTTGAATCAGTTTGCGAAGCCGCGGATTTGAAGTCGGAGCCAGCGCCTGCAAGCCGTTGCAGCGACTCGGAAAAGACGAGCGCCGCCGTCGACCACCGGAACCGCCGCGAACATGGCGCGGTGCGGTTATGCTTCAGGCTGCGCCGTGTCGTTATTGACAGGGCGCTGTGGCTCCCTCATATCGAGCCCATGGTCAGCAACCTTTCCCGACGTCGCTCGTTTCCGGCCGCTCCGGCGCGCCCGCGATGACGCTCGGCCTGTGACCGAACGCCCGCGACCGCGCCGTGAAGCGCGGTTTTTTTATGCCTGAAGCCCATCCATTGACGCGCGTGTCCAGCGATCGGGGGTCCTGATGAGCCAGAACCTGAAAACCATCTTCATTGACGGCGAAGCCGGCACCACGGGTCTCGGTATCCGCGAGAGGCTGGCGGCCGTGCCGGAGGTTGCGGTCAAGAGCATCGACCCGGGCAAGCGCAAAGACCCGGCTGCCCGCAAGGACATGATGGCGAGCGTCGATCTCGTCGTGCTCTGCCTGCCGGACGAAGCTGCCAGGGAATCGGTTGCGCTTGCCGACCAGCTCGGCACGGACGCGCCCAAGATCGTCGATGCCGCGACCGCCCATCGCGTTGCGCCAGGCTGGGTCTACGGCTTTGCCGAGCTCGAGCCGGGCCATGCCGAGAAGATCGCCAAGGCCGATCGCGTCGCCAATCCGGGCTGCTACCCGACAGGCGCCATCGCGCTGCTGCGCCCCCTCGTCGATGCCGGGCTGATGGCGCATGACTATCCCGTCACGGTCAACGCCGTCTCCGGCTATTCCGGCGGCGGCAAGTCGATGATCGAGGAGTTCGAGACCGGTGTCGCGCCGGCCTTCGAGCTCTACGGGCTCGGCCTGCGCCACAAGCACCTGCCCGAGTTGCAGGCCTATTCGCGGCTGACCCGGCGGCCGATCTTCGTGCCCTCCGTCGGCAATTTCCGGCAGGGCATGCTGGTTTCGGTTCCGCTGCATCTCGATACGCTGCCGGGGCGGCCGAGCGTCGGCGATCTCCACCATACGCTGGCCGAGCGCTATGCCGGCTCGACCTATGTCAGCGTGCACTCCCAGGACGGCATGGGCGGCAAGATCGAGCCGGAAGCGCTGAACGACACCAACAAGCTCGAGCTGCGCGTCTTCGGGCAGGACGATCTCGGCCAGGCCGTGCTCGTCGCTCGCCTGGACAATCTCGGCAAGGGTGCCTCGGGCGCGGCTGTCCAGAACATCCGCCTGATGCTCGGCCTGCCGGAAGGCTGAGCGCGCGCAGAGGGCTCCCGACCGCCGATTACGTCTAAAGGCTAAGCTGGCCTCCACCAATTGGGGGAGGCCAGCTTGCTGCGGCAAGGTTACCCTCCTGGGCAGAGGGAAATCGTGGCGGGCAGTGAGTTCGAAAACACGCTGATCGACGGCATTTATGAAGCCGCGATCGTGCCTGAGGGCTGGTCTCGCGTCCTGCGGGATACGGCCAGACTCGCCGGCTGCAAGGAAGCGTTGCTCGGCACGGTACTTGATGACGACGCACGCCTGATCGCATCCTCTCCCGAGTTTGGCGAGGCTTACGAGGAAGTGCTGCGGCGCATCCCGTTCGGCATCAACGAGCGGGCGCAACGTCTGCTCGTCCATGGCCGGCATGGCTTCATCACGGACAAGGACGTTTTCAGCCCGGACGAGATCGCGAGCGCGCCGCTCTATCAGGACATCCTGATTCCGGCCGGCTATGGTTCCGCTGTCGCGACCGCCATCGCGGCGCCGTCAGGCGACATGACGATCGTTCATTGCGAGCGGTCCTTGACCGAAGGCTATGTCGACGCCAGGGGCATCTCCGCCTTGGACAGCCTGCGGTCGCATTTCGCGCGCGCTGGTTTGCTTGGGCGTCGGCTGGCGATGGAGCGGGCGCGAGCCGCCTCGCAGGCCCTCGAAGTGATGGGGCTTCCCGCCGCCGTCCTTGGGTTGCGGGGGCAGGTGATCGATGCCAACGCTCTGTTTCAGGATCTGATGCCCGGTGTCTTCCAGGATCGCGCGGCACGCCTTGCCGTGGCGCATGCTCCCGCGGACGATCTGCTGGCTGCCGCCATTGCGGCTCTGTCGCGGCCTGATCTGCCCCAACCGGTGCGGTCTCTGCCGATACCGGCACGCCGTGGCGGGGCGCCGATGGTGCTGCATCTCTCGCCGGTACGCGGGCAGGCCCGTGACGTGTTTTCCTTCGCCAGCGCCATCGTGGTCGCGACGCCGGTAACGGCGGGGGCCGGGCCTGAGGCCGGGCTGATCGGCGGGCTCTTCGATCTGACGCCGGCGGAAGCGCGTCTGGCGGCTGCGATCGCGGGCGGGCACACGCCCCGCGAAGCGGCGCAGCGCCTCGGCGTGACCGAGGCGACGGCCCGCACGACGCTGAAGCGCATTCTGGCAAAAACGGGCTCACGCCGGCAGGCGGACCTCGTCGGACTGCTCAAGACGGCCGCGCCGCCGCGTTGAGTGCGGGACCCCCCATTTGGGGGATGTAAGCCCGTCGAAAGCGGGTGAGAGTGGCGAGGCAAAGACGGCGTGGCCGTCAGCGAACGTAACTTTGCGCCGTCAAGGCCGGGTCAAGCGGCTCTGGCGGCGTTTTTTATGCGCGCTGGCCACCGGTTGCGCCGCGCATCCATCGGATGGCTTGCGGCGTTTCCATCGATCAAACAGAAAGACGCCGGCGATGGCCGGCGTCTCATGCTGTCGCTGAGCGGGCGCCTGGCGCGTCCCGCGCGAGAACTCAGCCCTTGTAGGCGACGAAGTTCTGCTTCTGCTCGCCGAGGCCTTCGATGCCGAGCGTCACCACTTCGCCGCCCTTCAGGAAGCGCGGCGGCTTGAAGCCGAGGCCGACGCCGGGGGGCGTACCGGTGGTGATCACGTCGCCTGGATCGAGGCGCATGAACTGGCTGATATAGTGGACGAGATAGGCGGCGCCGAAGATCATCGTCTTGGTCGAGCCGTTCTGGACGCGCTCGCCATCGACCTCGAGCCACATGCCGAGGTCCTGGATGTCCTTGATCTCGTCGGCGGTCACCAGCCAGGGGCCGAGCGGCCCGAAGGTCGGGCAGCCCTTGCCCTTGGCCCATTGGCCGCCGCGCTCCTGTTGGAATTCGCGCTCGGAGACGTCGTTGCAGACGCAGAAACCGGCGATCGCGGCCATCGCATCCTTCTCTTCGATGTAGGAGCCGCCGTCGCCGATCACGATCGCGAGCTCGACTTCCCAATCCGTCTTCTTCGAGCCCTTCGGGATGATGACGTCGTCATTGGGGCCGACGATGCAGTTCGGCGCCTTGTTGAACAGGATCGGCTCTTTGGGGATCGCCGCGCCCGTCTCGGCGGCATGGTCGGCGAAATTCAGGCCGACGGCGATGAAGTTGCGCACATCGCCGACGCAGGCGCCGATGCGCGGCGCGCCCGACACCAGCGGCAGCGATTCAGGCGAGACCGCCTTGATCTTGGCGAGCGAGGCCGAGGTCAGCGCCTTGCCGGCAACATCGGGGATGACGCCGGACAGGTCGCGCAGCTTGCCCTGGGCATCGAGAAGGGCCGGTTTTTCCTGGCCGAGCGCGCCGTAGCGGAGCAGTTTCAAGGTGTTTCCCCCGTTTCAAACGATCTAAATGGGTTTTTGACTCTGAACGGATGTGACGGCGAAACACAAGTCCGTCTCTGTGCATGGCCCGCCCGCGGCAGCAGGGTGCCCAAGATGTTGCCCGATTGCAACGGCGCGCTCCAAAGCGACTTTCTCAACGATGAGTGCGCGGCAGGCCGGGGGGATGCTGCCGGCGCAAAATCGGCAATAGTTCTGATATAAACCATCCTTTTCTGAACGATCGAGCGAGCGATGTCGCGAAATCGGTCGCTTTTGGCCATTTTTGGCCTCTCGCAACCGCGAATAAGGAAATCCAGAGGCCGTTTTTGGGCGATGCCGGCGGGATTGCGGCAGGAAACCGCTCGCGGCATGCTTCGAATCAAGCGAGGGCGCGTAACCTCGAAGAACCTTAGCCGGGATGGATTCGATGAAGGGCCTCGTTCGTACTGCCGCAGCCGCCACGGTTTCACTTGCTGCTCTCCTTGCTGCTGGCGCTGCTTCGGCGAGCTCCTTTGCGATCCGCAGCGGACAGAGTGCCGAAGGCCTCGGCATGGCGTTTGCCGGCGCGGCGTCCGGCGGCATCGGCATGGGCGCGATGGCCTGGAACCCGGCGACCATCACCATGTTCCCGGGTCGCACCAGCAACTGGAACTTCACCTACCTCAACGCCAATGCCAGCTACGATCCGACTTCGGTCACACGCCTCGGCTCGCCATTCGGGCCGGCCAGCCCGATCCAGAACGGGACGGGCAATATCGGCGGTGACGGCGGCTTCATCCCGGCCTCCTATTCGGCCTGGCAGCTCACGGATCGCCTCTGGATCGGTATGCACACCGGCGCGCCCTATGGCCTGCGTTCGAAGGCCGAGGATCAGGTGAATGCCGCTCAGATCTATGGCCGTTCCGCCAAGGTCACGACCATCAACGTCTCGCCGACCATCGGTTACCAGGTCAATGATTGGCTCTCCGTCGGTGCCGCTTTGCAGGTCCAGTACCTCAATACGAGCCTCAAGCAGGCAGCCGGCATCGGCCCGACGGCACCGCCGGTCATCATCGAAGGCGACACGATCGATTTCGGCTACCGCTTCGGCTTCACGCTGACGCCGTTCCAGGGCACCAACATCGGCTTGGCCTATCGCTCGGAAGTGCGCCAGACGCTGGAAGGCACGCTGCGCACCCCACTTGCGGTCATCCCGGTCAGGGCCAATCTCAACCTGCCGGATTCGGTGGTGTTCGGCGTCTCGCAGGTCATCAACGACCAGTGGCAGGTGCATGCTGGCGTCGAATGGACGAACTGGAGCCGCTTCCGCAACATCCCGGTCGTCAGCAAGGCCGGCATCCCGGCGACGAGCCTGAACTTCCAGTATGACGATGCCTGGTTCTTCTCGCTCGGCGCGGAATACAAGTACAGCAACGCGCTGACCCTGCGCGCTGGCGTCGGCTATGAGCTCTCGGCCGTCAACGACCGCAACCGCACGATCTTCATCTCCGACAACGACCGGCTCTGGCTCTCCGCCGGCGCGAGCTACCAGCTGACCGACAAGATCAAGCTCGACCTCGGCTACACCTATATCGACGTGAAGAAGGCCAAGGTGAACTACGACGGCGCGCATCCGCAGCAGGGCGCCGTGTTCTACACCGCCGAAGCGAAGCCCTATGTTCACGTCGCCTCGGTCGGCATCACCTATCGCTGGGACGACCCGACTCAGACCGTCCCGGTCCATCCGGTGGTTCGCAAGTACTGACTTCAGCGCAGAACGTGCTCGAAAAGCCGGCCCTCGGGCCGGCTTTTCTGTTTCCGATGCTGGCAAGGTCGTTGGCGGCGATCCGCCCCGAAGGGTTCAGGCCGATATTTCAGCGGCAGGCGCGGATCGGCCGCTCGTTCATCTGCTCGCGAGCGCGCCAATCCACCTGCTTATTCCGGGGCTCCGATGCCTGGCCCTCTCGATGACTTCGACGAGGCGGCGCGGGCTTGCGCAGCGTATCGGCCCATCCGCCGATGATGGCACGCCTCGGACCGTCTCAGACCCGGACCTTGACATAGGTGCCGGGCGCATCCGCGAGCGCCGGCAGCTTGCCGCCCCCCGGTTCGCGCGCCGCCACCTTCTTCGGTGCCTGCGCTTCGAGCCAGGCGAACCAATGCGGCCACCACGAGCCCGGGTGTTCCTCGGCCTTCGCCTGCCAGTCGGCATAGCTTCCCTTGGCCGGGCCGCCCGTCCAGTACTGGTACTTCGCCTTGCTCGGCGGGTTGACGACGCCTGCGATATGGCCGGAGCCCGCGACGACGTGCTCCACCGGGCCGCCGAAACATTGCGAGCCGTTGAAGACGGATTGCGCCGGGGCGATGTGATCCTCCCGCGTGGCGAGATTGTAGACCGGCATCGTCACACGCCGCAGATTCAGCTTCTTCCCGTCGATCGTCATCTCGCCCTTGGCGAGCTTGTTGTCGAGATAGCAGTTGCGCAGATAGAAGGAATGGTTCGCCGCCGGCATCCGGGTCGAATCCGAGTTCCAGTAGAGCAGGTCGAAGGCAGCGGGCGTCTTGCCCTTCAGGTAATTGTTGACCGCGTAGGACCAGATCAGGTCGTTGGGCCGCAGCATGTTGAAGGCGCCCGACATGCGCGAGCCATCGAGATAGCCGGTCTTGGCCATCTGCTCTTCAATCGCGTGGATCTGTTCTTCGTCCACGAAGACCGAAAGCTCGCCCGGCTGCGAGAAGTCGACCTGCGTGGTGAAGAAGGTGGCGCTCTCGATCCGCTTGTCGCCGATGGCGGCCATATAGGCGAGCGTCATGCCAAGTAGCGTGCCGCCGACACAGTAGCCGATGGCCGAAACGCGCTTCTCGCCCGTTGCGCGTTCGATCGTATCGAGGGCGGCGAAGATGCCCTCATGCATATAGCTTTCGAAATCCTTGGTGGCATGCCGGGCGTCGGGGTTGACCCAGGAGATGCAGAACACCGTCAGCCCCTGCTCGACACACCAGCGGATGAAGCTCTTTTCCGGGTTGAGGTCGAGGATATAGAACTTGTTGATCCAGGGCGGCACGATCAGCAGCGGTCGCTTCAGTACCTGCGGCGTCGACGGCGTGTACTGGATCAGTTCCATGACGTCGTCGCGGAAAATCACCTTGCCGGGCGTCATCGCAATGTTGACGCCGACCTCGAAGGCTTTGGCGTCGGACTGGCGAATCTTGAGCTCGCCGCCGCCGGCTTCGACGTCCTCCGCGAGCATCTTCATGCCGCGCACCAGATTCTCGCCGTTCTGACGCAGCGTCTCGCGCAGCAGTTCGGGATTGGTCGCGACGAAATTGGTCGGCGAGAGCGCTCCGGCGATTTGCTTGATGTAGAAACGCGCCTTGTTGCGCGTATGCGGGTCGAGGTCGTCGGCCTTTTCGACCATGGTCTCGGCCCAGCGCGAGCCGATGAGATAGGCCTGCTTGATGAAGTCGAAGGTCGGGAGGTTCGTCCAGTCCGGATCCTTGAAGCGATTGTCGCGCTTGTCGGGCTCGGCGACCGGGGCGACCTCCTCGCCGCTGGCGCGCTTCAGCGCCGCGCTCCACAGATTCATGAAGTCGCGGGTCAACGAAGCCTGCGCCTCGATGATCTTTGCGGGGTCGTTGACCCACTGCTCGGCGACACGGCCGAGCGTCTTGACCATGTCGCTCGCCTCGTCGGCCTGGCCGGTCTTGGTCTGGCCGCGTTCCAGAGGCTTCAGATAGGCGGCGGTGACCTTGCCGTATTCCTCTACGAGCCGTCCCATGTTCTGCGCGAACTGGTCGAAGTCAGGAACCGGAGACTCGGCGGAACCTTTGTGGTCCTTTGCTCGGTCGTCGACATGGCGGTTCATGAGTCGTCTTCCCCCTTGTCGTCATAGGATAGCGCATGGCTTCCCACTTTGGTCCTATTAAGGACGCAACCGCTGTGCTTTACCAAGCACATTCGACAAACTTGCTGGAAGAACCCATGCCGATCGAGATGCCTGCGAGGAAGCCGCTTCGGATCGCGGTGGTGATGGCCGCTGCTGGCATCGCCCTGGCGGGCTGCGCCGGGGATGAGGGCGTCAAGGGCGTGGCGGAAGCGGCCGGCATGGCGACGACGCCGCAGGAGGCAAAGAGCTTCGTCCGCGAGACGCGCCCTGCGGATGCGCAATACATCCCCGTTGGCAGCACGATCGGGGTCGATCAGCTTTGCCCGGGGCCGAATCCACCGGCTCCTTATGTGCCGACGGGGCAGGCGGCCCGCTTTGCGGCGCCGAAGCCGGCCCGCGGCCCCAATGACCCGTGCAAGAAGCGCTCGGACTTCCAGAAGATCGAGTCTCAGCTCGAGGCCAAGCGCCAGGCCAATGAAAGCGCCGGCACTCAGGCGAAGTCGCTGGGCGAGACGCCCGCTCCTCAGCCTGCGAAGATTCCTCAGAACTGATTTTCGGCCTCGGCGAAGAGAGGGGGTGTTCGGCGCTCGTGTCGCCATTTCGTCGCAGCAGCAAAATATTGCGTTTTTTGTTCTGTGCGGACGAAAGATGCGGTGCTAAGCACCTCCTGCGCAAAGAAGTGACACGCGCCCGAAAAGACACTGCCGGCGCCGCCGGCCGAGGACCTGTTCGAAATGACCGATTTTCACCGTATCAAGCGCCTGCCGCCCTACGTTTTCGAACAGGTCAACAAGATCAAGGCAGCCGAGCGCGCCAAGGGCGTCGACATCATCGATCTCGGTATGGGCAATCCCGACCTGCCGGCGCCGAAGCATGTGATCGAGAAGTTGGTCGAGACGGCCGGCAAGCCGCGCACAGACCGCTATTCCGCCTCGAAGGGCATTGTCGGCCTCCGCCGCGCCCAGGCGAATTATTACGAGCGCCGCTTCGGCGTGAAGCTCAACCCCGAGACGCAGGTCGTCGCGACGCTGGGCTCCAAGGAGGGTTTCGCCAACATGGCGCAGGCCATCACCGGCCCGGGCGATGTCGTGCTCGTGCCGAATCCGAGCTATCCGATCCACGCCTTCGGCTTCCTGATGGCGGGCGGCGTGATTCGCTCGGTTCCCGCCGAGCCGACCCCGGCGATGTTCCCGGCGCTGGAGCGGGCGATGGCGCATTCGGTGCCGAAGCCCATCGCGCTCGTCACCTGCTATCCCGCGAACCCCACGGCCTATGTCGCGACGCTCGACTTCTACCGTGACCTCGTCGCCTTCGCGAAGAAGCACGACATCATCCTGCTGTCGGACCTCGCCTATGCCGAGGTCTATTTCGACGACAACAACCCGCCGCCCTCGATGCTGCAGGTGCCGGGCGCGATCGACGTCGCGGTCGAATTCACCTCGATGTCGAAGACCTTTTCCATGGCCGGCTGGCGCATGGGCTTCGCCGTCGGCAACGAGCGCCTGCTCGCCGCGCTCGCGCGGGTGAAGTCCTATCTCGACTACGGCGCCTATACGCCGATCCAGGTCGCGGCCGCGGCTGCGCTTAACGGGCCCGACGACTGCATTCGCGAGATGCGCGACATCTACCGCAAGCGCCGTGACGCTCTGGTCGAGAGCTTCGGCAAGGCGGGCTGGGAGTTTCCGGCGCCGGAAGCCTCGATGTTCGCCTGGGTCGCGATCCCCGAAAAGTTCCGCCATCTGGGCTCGCTGGAGTTCTCCAAGCTCCTGATCGAGAAGGCCGAGGTCGCGGTCGCACCCGGCATCGGCTTCGGCGAGCATGGCGATGACTATGTCCGCATCGCCATCGTCGAGAACGAACAGCGCATCCGCCAGGCGGCGCGCAATATCGGCCGCTTCCTGAAGGGCGCCGACGCCACGCTGCACAACGTCATCCAGATGCCGAAGGCGGGGTAGGGCGGATCTCCGGAGGGTGTGGTGCTGCGGCCTCTGGACACGGGGGCGCAAAACATGGGAACCGATGCGGTGCGGACAGCCTGCTCCGCACCGCGTCCGAGGCCCGTCTCCATGCTCCGAAAAGGCCGCCTGCTCGGCGTCGCTTTTGCCGTCTTCGCCCTGGTCTGCCTCGTTGCGACCTATGACTACTCGAAGGGGCGCATCCCGCAGACCCGCTCGGCGCTGGTTTCCGAAGTGCTGTCGGTCACGAACGGGCGTGAATGCGCCCGCGACGCGACCGAGATCGTCTCCCGTTTCATCCCCGTCGGGACGGAGCGGGCCGACGCCGAGCGCAAGCTCACGGAGATCACGATCGATCCGCCGAAGCCCTGGTTCTGGACCCCGGCGGTCGAGAACAGCACGGTTTCCGAAGGCAACTCCATCGAGGCGTTGCACACCATCAAGGCGACGGCCTTCGGCAGCAACTTGCTGCGCATCTATCTCGGCTTCGAGGACGGCAAGGTGAAGCGCGTCGCTGCCGAGGTCGTCTGCCATTTCGGCTGAGACAGGTTGCGGAAATCGCTGAAGCGCCGTGTCCTTCGGGCCGGTGCTTCACCACCGCGCGCATGCGCGCGGTGGTTTGAATAATGCGGTTTCGTTACGTCAGTCGCTGAGCTATCCTGTCCGAGGGGTGCTGTAACAGGTGCTGCCATGGAAGCGACGGACAAGGTTTTCGCCGGTCCCATTCCGCAGATCTACGACCGGCTGCTCGTACCTCTGATCTTTCGACCCTATGCCGAGGATCTGGCCGCTCGCGTCATGGCCTCACGGCCCTCGCGCATTCTCGAACTTGCAGCCGGGACGGGCGCGCTGACGCGCGCGATGGCTGCGCGTCTCGATGGCGCGAGCATCGTCGCGACCGATCTCAATCAGCCGATGCTCGACCTTGCCGCTGCGCAGCTGGCGGGCGACGACAGGGTCGTCTGGCAGCAGGCGGACGCACTCGATCTGCCGTTCGCGGACGAGAGCTTCGATGTCGTAGCCTGCCAGTTCGGGGCGATGTTCTTTCCCGACAAGCCGAAAAGCCATAGCGGAGTGCGGCGCGTGCTGCGGCCGGGCGGCCGCTATCTGTTCAATGTCTGGGACGCGGTCGGCAGCAACGACTTCGCGGGGGTGCTGCTGGACGCGTTGGCGGAGACGTTCCCGGCCGATCCTCCTCGCTTCATCGAGCGCACGCCGCATGGTTATCATGACGTCGGAACGATAGAACTCGATCTCTTGGCCGGCGGCTTCGCGCGGCCGGTGATCGAGCGTGTCGAGAAGCGCTCCCGAGCCGAATCCGCGATCGATGTCGCGACGGGCTTCTGCCACGGGACGCCGATCCGCGGCGAAATCGAGGCGCGGGGCGCGCCGGGGCTGATGGCTGCGACCGAGGCTGTGGCGAAGGCGCTGGAGCGTCGGTTCGGCTCAGGCCCGATCGAGGGAGGCATCGCCGCTTTCGTTGTTTCGGCCCGGCGCGAGTAGCGCCGACGACATTTCGGAGGGCGGTGCAGCATTGCTCTCCGTTGACTTGCCCCGTGCCGCATGCCAACCCGGCGCCATGATCTCGACCCTGCCGCAAGCTTCATCGTCCCCTCTGCGCATCGGCCTCGCCGGCCTCGGCACGGTCGGCGCCTCGGTGCTGAAGATCCTGCAACGGCAGGAGAATGCGCTGGCGGCACGCTGCGGCCGGTCGATCCGGGTGGTTGCCGTCTCGGCCCGCGATCGCAAGCGCGACCGCGGCGTCGATCTTGGCGGCCTGGTTTGGTTCGATGATCCGGTCGCGCTGGCGAAATCCGACGACGTCGATTGCGTGGTCGAGCTGATGGGCGGCTCGGACGGCCCGGCCAAGGCAGCGGTCGAAGCCGCGCTCTCGGCCGGCAAGCATGTCGTCACCGCCAACAAGGCCCTGCTCGCGGCCCATGGCGTGGCACTGGCGGAACTGGCCGAAAGCAAGGGCGTAGCGCTAGCCTTCGAAGCCTCATCGGCCGGCGGCATCCCGGTGGTGAAGACGCTGCGCGAGGCGCTGGCCGGCAACAATGTCGGCCGGATCTCCGGCATCCTCAATGGCACCTGCAACTACATCCTGTCGCGGATGGAGCTGGAGGGGCTGACCTTCGAGGCCTGCCTGAGGGACGCACAGCGCCTGGGCTATGCCGAGGCCGATCCGACCTTCGACGTCGAAGGCTTCGACACCGCCCACAAGCTGGCGATCCTGACCAGCCTCGCCTTCGGTACGAAGATCGATGCCGAAGCGATTCATGTCGAAGGTATTTCCGCGATCACGCCACTTGACCTGAAGATGGCCGATGAGCTCGGCTACCGCATCAAGCTGCTCGGCGTCGCCGAGCGCACCAAGACCGGCATCGAGCAGCGCGTGCACCCGACGATGGTGCCGAAATCCTCCGCCATCGCGCAGGTGATGGGCGTGCTCAACGCCGTCAGCGTCGATGCCGATGCGGTTCGCGAGATCACGCTGGTCGGCCCGGGCGCCGGCGGCGATCCGACCGCTTCCGCGGTGGTCGCCGACATCGCCGATGTCGCGCGCGGCACGGCCGGCCTGCCGTTCGGTTTGCCGGTTGCCCGTCTGGAGGAGGCCAAGCGCGCGCCGATGCAGCGTCATGAAGGCGGCTACTATGTCCGCCTCGCCGTCGCGGACCGGCCGGGTGCGGCGGCCGCGATCGCGACCCGCATGGCCGAGGCGGACATCTCGCTGGAGAGCATCGTCCAGCGCCGCTCGCCCGAAGCCGCCAACCGTGATCCGGGAGGCCGTTCCGGCGCGCCGGTTCCGGTCGTGCTGATCACCTATGCCACGAGCGAGACAGCCATCCGTGCCGCGCTCGAAAAGGTCACCGCGGACGGTCATGTCGCGGAACCGCCGCAAGTCATCCGCATAGAGCGGGAATAGGCCTTCGGGTCGATTCCACCCGCAGCATTGCAAGGGGAAACCATTTCATGTCCGTCGCTCTTCAAATCGCCCCCGATCAGATCATCGAGCGCTATCTCTCGATGGAACTCGTACGCGTCACCGAGCGCGCCGCCGTCTCCGCCGCCCGCCTGCGCGGCCACGGCAACGAGAAGGCCGCCGACCAGGCGGCCGTCGACGCGATGCGCCGCGAGCTGAACCGCCTGCCGATCGACGGCGAGATCGTCATCGGCGAGGGCGAGCGCGACGAGGCGCCGATGCTCTTCATCGGCGAGAAGGTCGGCAACAAGCAGGGCCCGAAGGTGCATATCGCCGTCGATCCGCTCGAGGGCACGACGCTCTGCGCCAAGGACATGCCGGGCTCGATCGCCGTGATGGCGATGGCGGGCGCCGGCAGCCTGCTCTACGCTCCGGACGTCTACATGGACAAGATCGCGATCGGCCCGGGCTATGCCAAGGGCGTGGTCGACCTCGATGCCTCGCCGGCCGACAACATCAACGCGCTGGCCAAGGCCAAGGGCGTGAAGCCGCATGAGATCTCGACGCTGATCATGGACCGCCCGCGCCATGCCAAGCTGATCGAGGAAGTCCGCAAGACCGGCTGCTCGATCCGCCTCATCACCGACGGTGACGTCGCCGGCGTGATCTTCTGCACCCAGCCGGAGAAGACCGGCATCGACCTCTATCTCGGCATCGGCGGCGCGCCCGAGGGCGTTCTGGCTGCTGCTGCCCTGCGCTGCGTCGGCGGCCAGATGCAGGGCCGCCTCATCCTCGACACCGAGGAGAAGCGCGTGCGTGCGGCGGGCATGGGCGTCAAGGACCCGAACAAGAAGTACGACATGTCGGAGATGGCCTCGGGCGACGTCATCGTCTGCGCCACGGGGGTGACCGATGGTGGCCTCCTCTCGGGCGTGAAGTTCGGCAAGGACATGATCGAGACCGAGACGCTGGTCTACCGCTCGATCACCGGCACGGTCCGCCGCATCTATGGCGAGCACCGCGAGTTCTCGAAGTTCCAGCTCGACTGAGCGGGTTTCACATGTCGAATGACATTCTAACCTAGCGGAACTTGTGCTAGCCCCGGAAAGCAATCTTTCCGGGGTTTGTTTTGCCCGCATTCGCCCGAGCTATCGACCTCGTCGGCGGCCTCGATCGGGCCGCGTCGCCGATGGCTGCAGGGCTTATTCTACGTCAGGCGCTGTCTCCGCTTGGAAGTTGCGGTTTCTTTGCGGGGTCGTTTCCCGCCTCTCCAGCGCTGCCCCTGGAGCGCATCGTTGCCGGTGGTCGGCGCTATGCGCAGTTCTCGCCGCCCGGCTGGCTGGACGAATATATGAGGCGCGGGCTCGATCGGGGAAACCCCGTGATCTTCGCGCCGGCAAGACGCGTCTCGCCCTTTCGCTGGAGCGCGCCGGGCTTTCCGGAGCTGACCGGTTGGCGCGGCCTCGAGCTTGCGCGCGAGATCGGCGTCGAGGATGGCCTGGCCGTTCCCTGTCACGAGCCGGACGGGCGCGTCGGTGTCATCAGCATGAGCTTCGAGCGCTTCGATTTCTCCCCGCGCGACATTCAGGTCATCGCCCTGGCTGCCGTGCTGACACATGAGCGGATGACACGGTTCACCGCCATGCCCGCCCCGCTTGCGCTTGGCCTCAGCCAACGCGAACGTGACTGCCTTGCCTATGTCGCCGATGGCCTGTCCGATGGCGAGATCGCCGAAAAGCTCGGCATCGCGCAGACGACCGCCCACAGCCACGTCGAGAATGCCAAGCGCAAACTCGGTGCCCGCAGCCGCGCGCAAGCCGTGGCGCGGCTTTTCGGAAATACACCACCGTAAGTTGTTGATGGAAGGGATTGCGCCCTCAGGCTATGGCCGCAGCGGCCGCGCGCCCGGCGGCTCGGCCCGAGAAGATGCAGCCGCCGAGAAAGGTGCCCTCCAGCGCGCGATAGCCGTGGACACCGCCGCCACCGAAGCCGGCGGCCTCGCCAGCGGCATAGAGCCCCGGCAGCGGCTCACCCGCCGCGTCCAGCACGCGCGACGACAGATCCGTCATCAGCCCGCCGAGCGATTTCCGGGTCAGGATGTTGAGACGCACAGCGATCAGCGGGCCATGGGCCGGATCGAGGATGCGATGGGGCCTGGCCGTGCGGATCAGCTTGTCGCCGAGATAGTTGCGCGCGCCGCGCAGCGCCGTGACCTGCAGATCCTTGCCGAAGGGGTTGGCGAGGGCCCGGTCGCGCGCCTCGATCTGCCCGCGCAGATACGCCTCGTCGATCAGCTTTTCACCGGTCAGTTCGTTCATGCGCTCGACGAGGCGGCTGAGATCGCTCTCGACGATGAAATCCTCGCCCTTGTCCATGAAGGCCTGCACGGGGCCGGGTACGCCTCCGCCGGCGCGACCTAGCACCTGCCGCCAGCTCTTGCCTGTCAGGTCCGGGTTCTGCTCGGAGCCCGACAGCGCGAATTCCTTGGCGATGATGCTGCGGTTCAGCACGAACCAGGAATAGTCGTAGCCGGTCTTCATGATGTGCTCGAGCGTGCCGAGCGTGTCGAAGCCCGGGAAGAGCGGAACTGGCAGGCGATTGCCGCGTGCATCGAACCAGAGCGAGGAGGGGCCGGGCAGGATGCGGATGCCGTGGCGCGGCCAGATCGGCGCCCAGTTGGCGATGCCCTCGACATAGTGCCACATCCGGTCGCCATTGATCAGCCGGCCGCCGGCAGCCTGCGCCACGGCGAGCATCGCGCCGTCGACATGGTCGGGCACACCCGAGAGCAGCCGGGCAGGGGGCGTTCCGAGGCGCGCCGGCCAATGCGCCCGGACGAGCTCGTGATTGCCGCCGATGCCGCCGGAGGTGACGATCACGGCCTGCGCCTTCAGCTTGAAGGAGCCGGTGACACCGCGCCCGCTCTTCTTGCCGCGCGCGACGTCGCTCGGCTCCAGAACCTCGCCTTCGATGCCGTCGATCGCGCCGCCGCGGCGCGTGATGCCGGTGACGCGATGGCGGAAGCGGAAGGAGAGCAGACCCTTTGCCTGCGCCCCCCTCGCCCGACGCAAAAAGGGCTCCAGCACACCCGGGCCCGTGCCCCAGGTCACATGGAAGCGCGGCACCGAATTGCCATGGCCGGTCGCGAGATTTCCGCCGCGCTCGGCCCAGCCGACGACCGGGAACCAGCGCATGCCCATCGCATGCAGCCAGCTGCGCTTCTCGCCGGCTGCGAATTCGAGGTAGGCCTCGGCCCAGCGCCGCGGCCATTCATCCTCCGGCCGGTCGAAGCCCGCCGAGCCGAACCAGTCGTCCCGCGCCAGTTCGCGGGAATCGCGGATGCGCAGCCGCCGCTGCTCGGGGCTGTCGACGAAGAACAGCCCGCCCAGCGACCAGAACGCCTGACCGCCGAGCGATTGCTCCGGCTCCTGATCAAGCAGCACGACCCTGCGCCCGGCTTCCGCGATCTCGCAGGCCGCGACGAGGCCCGAAAGCCCTGCGCCGACGATCGCCACATCGGTTTCGTGCTGCATGATCCACCCCGGGCGCCGCCTTGGCTGGCGGCTTGGTGGCAGTATGGCGGCGGTATAGAGCCGGGCCAAGGTCGACGCCGGTTGACCTGGCGCCCAGCTTGCGCGACGCCGTTGGGACGATGAGTCCGATGCAGCAATCCCGCGCTTTCCTTGGTGTGACCCGTTCGGCGCTTGGCCGCCCCTGGCGCGACCGGCTCGATACCGCGGGTCTCGGCCGGGCGGAGGCGCTGTCCCAGCGCGAGGGGCTGTCCGATATCCTGTCGCGCCTGCTCGCCTCCCGCGGTGTCGAGCCCGCCGAGGCTGCGCGCTTCCTCGAGCCGAAGCTGCGCGATCTGCTGCCGGACCCGGCCGTCCTCACCGACATGGAGCCCGCTGCGGCGCGGCTCGCCCAGGCGGCGATGAAGGGCGAGCGTGTCGCGATCTTCGGCGACTATGACGTCGACGGCGCCTGCTCCTCCGCGCTGCTCGCCGGCTTCCTGACACAAGGCGGAGCCCGCCCGCGGATCCATATCCCCGACAGGCTGATCGAGGGCTATGGCCCCAACAGCGAGGCGATCCGCATGCTCGCAGGCGAGGGCGCGACCCTCCTCGTCACGGTCGACTGCGGCACGACCAGCGAGGAGCCGCTGGCGGAGGCCCGCAGGCTCGGCCTCGATGTCGTGGTCCTCGATCACCACCAGGCGCCCGAGCGGCTGCCGGCTGTCGAGGCGCTGGTCAACCCGAACCGGCAGGACGATCTCTCCGGACTCGGCCATCTCTGCGCCGCCGGCGTGGTCTTCCTCACTTTGGTCGCCACCAGCCGGGCGCTGCGCCGCCAGGGCCATTGGGCGGCGCGCGGCGGCGAGCCCGACCTGCTGGCGGTGCTCGATCTCGTCGCCTTGGCAACGGTCGCCGACGTCGTGCCGCTGCAGGGGCTCAACCGCGCTTTCGTGCGGCAGGGGCTGGCGATGATGCGCAGCCGTGCCCGGCCGGGCCTTGCGGCGCTGATGGATGTCTCGGGCCTCGACGGCCCGATCCAGCCCTGGCATCTCGGCTTCCTGCTCGGGCCGCGCATCAATGCGGGCGGACGCATCGGAGACGCCGCGCTCGGCGCGCGCCTGCTTCTGAGCGATGACGAGGTGGAGGCGCGCGGCATCGCCGCCGAACTCAATCGCCTCAACCAGGAGCGTCAGGAGATCGAGCGGCTCGCCGTGCTGGAGGCGGTGTCGCAGGCCGAGCATGAGCTTGCCGGCATGGCCGAACTGCCGGTCCTGCTCGCAGGCAGCGCCGATTGGCACCCCGGTATCGTCGGTCTGGTTGCGGCGCGGCTCAAGGAGCGCTTCCGCCGCCCGGCCTTTGCGCTCGCGCTGAACGGTGAGGGCGGGGCGACGGGCTCCGGCAGGTCGGTCGCTGGCGTCGATCTCGGGCGGGCCGTGCGCTCCGCCGTCGAGGCCGGCCTGGCGATCAAGGGCGGTGGCCATGCCATGGCGGCCGGTGTCACGCTGGCAAGCGGGCAGGCCGCGCCGTTCCACGCGTTCCTGAACGATTATCTCGCTCGCGAGGTCGGCGCCGCCGGCGAGGCAGAGGCGCTCCTCGTCGATGCCGCACTCAGCGCGGGCGGTGCCACCCCGCGCCTGATCGCCGAGATCGACAAGGCCGGACCGTTCGGCTCCGGCAGCCCGGAGCCGGTCTTCGTCTTTCCGGCGCACCGCCTGACGGACGCCATCGAGATCGGCAGCGGCGGGCATGTCCGCATCAAGTTGCGCTCGGGCGATGGCGCCAGCATTGGCGGCATCGCTTTCCGCGCGGCCCAGGAGCCGCTGGGGCAAGCCCTGCTGGCGGCACGGGGCGAGACCGTGCATCTGGCCGCGACGCTCTCGCTCAACCGTTGGGGCGGCAGTGAAACGGCGGAGCTGCGCATCCTCGATCTTGCTCGCCCGGTCTAGCTGCCTGCCCGCCAAGGCACGTCATCCACATTTCTTGTGAACGGGCGCTTGCAGAGCGGCAGGCCTGCCACTATACCTCGCCCCGCTTCGGCACGGATCTACACGGTTCGAGACAAAGCGGTCTTCGTCTATCGGTTAGGACACCAGCCTTTCACGCTGGGAAGACGGGTTCGATTCCCGTAGACCGCGCCACTGATTCGGTGTGTGGCGTAAGTTGCTGAAAGCAACGAGTCATGTTGTTGCGGGAATCGAGGAAGCCCCTCGTGCTGCCTCGTCGTTGAAGGTGCGGGCGACCAAGCCGCGAAAGCCAAACGCGATGGGCTCGCCTCTCGCCGTTCAGCCCGAGGGTTCGTAGGGCGCTCTTCGTCTGGATCTGGCGCGCCCGGCGGCCCGGGAATGACGCCGGGATGTGATCTACGCGGTCGGCGCATCCCTCTATATCACGTCCGCCATGGCCTCATCCGGCGCCTCGCCTGATCTTCAGAGCATACGCGACGAATTTCGAGGTAATCCAGAAGGGCTACCTCATTTGTGCGGGCGGGAATCCCTTTGCTCGCTTCGTTGTGCACTGCTCCAAGCGTAAGCTCATTGCTCTCGTGGGTTGAGTAGTGAGGATGTAATCGTGGCATCGGACGCAGAAATCTCCGCGACGGAATTGCATGATGCCGCACAGAGGATCAAGGCACTTCGACGGGCGGCGACTGAACACGCTGTCGAAATCGGGCGTGAACTTCTCTGCATTAAAGAAAAGATGCCCCATGGCGCTTTCGTTAAATGGGTCGAAAAGGCGTGCGAGTTCAAGATAAGGACCGCGCAGGACTTGATGAAGCTTGCGCGTGAGGCAGAGTCCGATACGAAACTTGTCGCGCTGATGGTCCCCTCGACGCTTCGCGTCTACCTCTCCAAGAAAACTCCGCCTGCGGTCCGTAACACCATTCTGAAGCGGCTCGAGAGCGGCGAGCGCGTGTCGCGCAGCGATATTTATTCTCAGGTTTCGGATTCAAGGACGAAGGAAAAGGTGGACGCAGGTGATCGCCCGGTGCGCGAAGAGATTGCCTCGTCATTCTTCTCCAAGCCCGAACTTCTGAGGAGGACCGAGGAGAAGCGAAGCAATGCGGGCGGCGACCGCGCCCGGATGGTGGCTGAACTGATTCTTCGTCGTCTCAGCCCGCAAGACTACGAGAGCATCATGGAAGGAATGAGTTGGGAAGTGTGGAACCGGGCTTTCGTCTGGATGAGGGCCGCACGGATCGTGGATTCCGAACGGGTAGAGCTCACTTTGTCCAACGCTCCTGCCGCTCAGAGCTTCGAGGCGCTGCCGGCCAAGTTGCAGTGACAATTGTTGCGGTTGTTTTTTATTCGTTCTCTGCCGTACCGAAGTCGAGTGAGGGCGTTAATGCAGTCTTTTCAAGAGACGACATCGCCGCGCGGGCATCGGATGGCGGGTAGATAAAGATCGGAAGCCCGATGCCGGATTATATTGGAGAGCGCCAATCTTTAACACCGCTCGGCTTTGGCAGCCTCCGTCGCCGCTGGAAGCTCGTTGGTGCGTGTGTCGTATTGTCCATGATGCTGGGCTTGTTTTTCGCTTTCCTCAAGCCAGCGAACTATACCGCATCAACCCAACTCCTGATCTATGTGAAGGAAGTTCAGCCGGGTCCGGATCTGGTCATATTTCTGGGGCGTGCCGATCTGACGCAGGTCGAGAACGAGATCGAGATTATCCGCTCGCGCGGCACCCTGACCAAGGTCGTGCAATCGCTGAATTTGTCCGAGGATCCCGAATTCGTTCCGACCGCGATGCCGTTTCATAGCATCGCGCAGCGGCTGTTTGGCGCGCCGTCGGCGACGCCCGATGAAAGCCGCGGCAGACAGGAGCTCGCCGTCGACACGCTCGCCAAGCGCATCGAACTGAAGCGGGTTGGAACAAGCCACACGATTCTCGTCAACGTAACGACCTCCGATCCGGAGAAGTCCGAGCGGATCGCGAACGGCATCAGCCAGATCATGCTTCAGGCGCGAGTCAGCGCGGAGGACGGCAGCAGGTCGCCGTTGCTGCGGGAGCGGCTGCAGGGGTTGGGTCCCAGCGTGTATGTGATGACGCGGGCCCTTGCTCCGGACAAGCCGAGCGGGCCGCGGAAGATTCTCGTCATCCTGGCGGCCGTCATTGCCGGGCTTGCCGTCGGATCGGTGTTGGCTCTGTTGCTGGACTTCAAGGACAAGACGATCCGCACTGCCGCGCAGGTTGAAGATTTCGGCCTGGAATGCATAGGCGCGATCCCTTTGCTGAAAAGCGGTGTTCCGGCGGTTTCGGGGTCGCTCCATTCGACAAAAGAGTCGGCCAGGGACGATCAATTTCTGCCCGCTCCGCTGCTGAACCAGACGCTGCTTCGGATGACGGTGGCGATCGAAGCATCGAAGGCGCGCGTCGTCGGCATTGCTTCTTCGATAGCAGGAGAGGGGGCGACGACCGTTGCAAGGCAGCTCGCGCACCTGGCCGCTCGCAGCCAGCGGAGAGTGTTGCTTGTGGAACTCGATCGGAACCGGACGTCGCGCACCCCTGCTCAAGAAGTGCCGCCCGGGGGGGCAGCTGCTTCCGATACGAACGTGCGGCCGCTTGACGGCAGCCTCCGGAACAACCGTGGAAGCGGCCCCGATGTTCTCGTGACTTCGGTCTCGGACAATATCGACGGCGCCGCAAACTGGTGGATGCACAGCAATCAAAAGTTCTCGGTCGATTATGACCTTATCGTCGTCAGCTTGCCGCCGCTTGAACGCGGAGCCGAATTTCGCATGGCCGCGCAGAACCTCGACGGGATCCTGCTGGTTATCAAGTGGGGTGACACGGAGACGGAACGGGTCGAGCGCGCCTTCGCAGTATCTGGCGCTATGCCATCGGACTTCATCGGAGCGGTCCTGAACATGGTCGACGATCGGATGATCGGACAGTTCGGAGACAAGCTCTGGGAGGCGGAAGCAGCAACGACTACCCGACGGCTCCCCTTCGGACTGGCGATGCCAGCCGAGCCTGCCGCCGTGTAATCATGAATCGGAGAGGTGCTACAATGAAGCAGAACCGTTCATGGGTTAACGTCGCCGGATCAATTTCTTTGGTTCTGTGCGTCCTCAGCGGAAGTGCCGTCCGTGCGACATCCGATTACAGTGTTCGTGCCAACGACAAGCTCAAGATCAAGATCTTCCAGTATCCTGAGCTGAGCGGCGAATACACGGTTCGCGCGAACGGTACGATTTCGATTGCTCCCGTTGGAGATATTCCGGTCGACGGCCTTTCGGCCAAGGAGATCGCGAACCAGATTTCCGACCGCTTTATCCGTGCGGGCATTTCCGACAAGCCCGGCGCGTCGGTCGAGATTCTCGAGACACGGCCGGTCTATGTCCTGGGCGACGTGCAGAAGCCCGGTGAGTATCCATTCCGTCCGGGAATGACCGTTCTGCAGGTCGTCAGCCTGTCCGGCGGGTGGCTGCGGTTCAACGATCCCGGCCTGATGCGGCTGGATCGCGACAGCATCAACATAACCGGCGAAATGCGGACTCTCGTCAGACGGTATCAGCAGCTGACGGCGCGCCGGGCTCGCCTGAACGCCGAGCTGGTGATGAAGGCCGATATCCAGTTTCCGTCCGATCTCGTGTCGCGGTCGCAGAACGACACGGGGGTACGGCAGTTGATCGACGAAGAGCGCTCGCTTCTGAACATTCACGTCGACGCGCTCAAAACCCAGATCGATAGCGTCGAGCGGAATCGCGGCCTGTATGAACGCGAGATCGACGCGATCAAGCTCCAGATCCAAGCGACCAAGGCCCAATATGCGAGCGTTGAAAAGGAGCTCGTGGAAGTTCGGGATTTGGTCAAGCGTGGCCTGTCGACCCTGAGCCGTTTGACGAACCTCGAACGGATGCAGGCCCAGCTCGATATGAACGAGCAGGGCTTCCAGACGCTGATCTTGCGGGCGCGCCAGAACATCACGCAGGCCGATCAGAGGATCTTCGACCTGAAGAGCGAACGGAATGCGTCCCTGACTGCCGAAGTGCAGAAAGTCCGGATGGATCTCGACGACATCAGCGTCAAATTCGAGACCAACAGGAGTCTTCTGGTCGAGGCCCAAGTGACGATCCCGACCCTGGTCGGCAATTCCGACGGCGCTGTCGAAACCCGCAGCTTGACGGTCGTGCGCATGCAGGACGGGAAGGCGCAGACGATCGACGCGCTGGAGAGCACCGAACTCCTGCCCGGAGATGTGCTCAGGGTCCAGAGGAGCATCCTTCCGGGCGGGTTGGGTATCGGTCCGCTTGAACAGACCAACGTCATGGTTCCTGCGCGGGTCAAGCAGTAGCAGCGCGGCTGCGCGATCTGCGCAGCCGCGAGCCGGCCTCGTTTCGCTTGCGAGTGATGGATTGTTGCGTCCCGTGGATGTGAGTGGGAGATCGACGATGGCCTTCGGAGACAATGGTTCCGGGAAGACGAAGGAAGCTGGTGGGCCCTCCATTCAGCAGCAGATGCTGGCGTTTGAGCCGCAGCTACGTGCCTACGCCATGTCCATCAGTCGCAGCGCAGACAGGTCCGACGATCTGGTGCAGGAAACGCTGCTGCGTGCCATCAGCAAAATCGACACCTTTCGGCCGGGCACGAACCTTGGCGCCTGGCTGACGACGATCCTGCGAAACTGCTACCTCTCCGATCTCCGGAGGCGCCGGCATGAGGTGGAGGACGCGGACGGCTGCTATTCCGAGGCGTTGCGCTCGGCGCCGGAGCAGGAAGGCCAGCTTGAATATCAGGAGTTCTGCGCGGCTCTGAGAGAAATCCCGTTCGACCAGCGCGAGGCGCTCCTGCTGGTCGGCGCGGCCGGACTATCCTACGAAGATACGGCCACGCTTTGCCGCACCACGACCGGAACGATCAAGAGCAGGATCAACCGAGCCCGCTCGCGACTCGCGGCGCTGCTTGCGATCGAGAGCGTCAGCGAGATCGGTTCCGATAGTCAGACACGCGCGGTCATGGTCGGCCATCAGGGCGGCGATTCCACGCGGTGGTTTTTTTGATCGCCGGAGCAGGTAAGCTCCGGCGATATGGTTCTTGGCTCTCCGAACGTTCCCGCCCGGAGCTCTGGCGAGACAGCCGCGCTTACCGTTCGCGCAAGCTGTCGTGCTGATAGCGGGAGAGCGGCGAGAGCAGATAGCTGATGATCCGCCGCCGTCCGGTCTTGACCTCCGCCGTCACAGCCATGCCGGGCGATAGATTGACCTGCTTGTCCTCGATCGCCAGTTGCGTGCGGTCGAGGGAAATGCGCGCAGAATAGAGCAGTTCCTGGCCGCGCGGCTCGCTGCTGTCATTGTTCGCGCCCGACGTCTTGTCGCTTGAGCTGTCGGGAATCTTGTCGCGCGCGATAGCATCCTGCGAAACGCTGAGAATGGTTCCGCGAAGCAGGCCGTATCGTGTGAAATTGAAGGTATCGATCTTGATGGCGGCCTCCTGGCCGGCGCTCACGAAGCCAATGTCCCGGTTCGAGATCATCGCCTCGATTTCCAGCCGGTTTTCCGCAGGAACGACGAACATCAGCGACTGTGCGGGCGTCACGACGCCGCCGATCGTGTGAATCGCGAGTTGCTGCACGATGCCATCGACCGGTGCCGTCAGCCTTTGCAGGCTTTTGCGCTGCTCGGCCTTCACGATATCCCGCTTGAGGCCAGCTGCCTTCTGCTGGGCTTTGGTCAGCTCGTCGAAAAGGGTCCGCTCGTACTCGGCGATGGTTTTCGTGCGTGTCTCCATCAGTGCGGTAACCGCGGCATTTGTCTCGTTGCCGCGTTTCTCCTGAACGAGGATGTCCTGGCGCTGGCCGACGAGATCCTGCAGTTCGGTGAGATAAGTCACCTTGGATCCGAGCTCCTTCTGGAAAAGCTGCTCGCGAATTTCGACCCGTTGCTGGAGCGGGACGATGGTGGACTTCAGCTTGTCGACGGAGGCTTGAATCGTATCGCGTTCGGCTCCCTTTTGTGCGAGCTGACCGTCAATGGCGGCGAGTTTGGCCTTTTGCTCGCCGTTTTGGCTAACAAGGAAGCCACGGTACATCCGGAGCAGATCGGCCGGGGCATCCTCAGGCGGGTTGAATGCCGAAAGCGGGTCGTCCTTGTTGGCGATCCCTGCTTGCAGCCTGGCGATATCGAGGCGCGCGGCCATCAGGTCGCTCTGCAGATGTCCGAGCTCGGCATCGGCGGTGGTCGTATCGAGCTCGACCAGCACATCGCCGGCCTTGACGCTCTGGCCGTCATGGACCCGGATCGCGCGTACGACGCCGGTCTCGAATGGCTGGACCGTTTTGGTCCGGCCGCTGGGAATGATTTTCCCGGGTGCAACGGCAACAATGTCAACGGTGCCGATGCACGCCCAGACCAACGCGACGGCGAAGACGGCGATGATGCTCAGGCCGATGGTGCGCCCCAAAGGCGAAGGCGGGGTTTCCACGATCTCGAGCGCAGCCGGCAGGAACGCAAGTTCCTGGGATCTCATACGATTTTCATTCATGGATCGTGCGATAATTGCCTTTTGAAGGGCTTGCGAGCGGGTCGCTAGACCCGTCACCGCCGCGCGGGTACTGCGCTCGCCCCATTGTGCCGTCGTCGTCAGAGCCTGGCGTGCCCGGATCGCGACAGCCTTGTCGAAGCGGGGCATGAGCCCCGCGACTTCCTCGGCCTGTTTCAGCAAGACGAGACGCCCCGCCCATTGGGCCTCGAATTCGGCCCGCGTCAGCAAGGTGGGCTGCGTGATGTTCGAGGCCACGACAACCGCCTTTTCCTCGCTCACTTTGCCAAGCAGCAGGAAACCCCCGCCGCGAAGCTCTGCGATGCAGGGCAGCGGAAGATCGGCGAGCTTGTCCCAGGTGACGGACTGAGACCGCCCTGCGAAGCCGTATGCCCGAGCACCTCGGAGCATCTCGGCGATGCCGACGGCGCCGTTGCCGATATGGCGGCGAAGCTCTTCTACCGTGGCAGCGACGCCGCGCAGCCGCAGCAGCATCTCCAGAGCAAGAAGGCCAGACTGATCGTTTGTGAGCGCGTGCATGGCGTTTGCTTCGCCGCGGCTGTTTCCCTCCGGGAAATCAGCGCGCCGCATGAGTCCCCTGGGCTATGGAAAGAGCGGTTGTCTCGATGGTATTCGTGGTCGCGGATCGCGCGGCCGCTTGGCTCGCCGCCGCCGGCGTGCTTCCGGCCTCCGGCAATCCGGACTGGAGGCGGTGCAACGTGGCGTACCGGCCGCCTGTCCGCATCAGTGTTTCGTGCGTGCCATCCTCGATCAGGCGGCCGCCTTCGATAGTCACGATGCGATCGGCCATCCGCAGGGTGGAAAGGCGATGCGCGATGATAAGCACGGTCCGGGAGCGCGCGATCTGCGCCATGTTCTGCTGGATGATGTGCTCGCTCTCGTAGTCGAGTGCGCTCGTCGCCTCATCGAAGATCAGGATGCGCGGATTAGTCGCCAGGGCGCGAGCGATGGCGATGCGTTGCCGCTGCCCGCCCGACAGGCTGCCGCCGCGCTCGCCGACGATCGTGTCGTAGCCCTCGGGCAGTTTGAGAATGAAATCGTGCGCGCCTGCCAGCGTCGCGGCCTCGATCACCTTTTCCGCCGGAAGAGCAGGGTCGGCCAAGGCGATGTTGTCGCGGATCGAGCGGTTGAAGAGGATATTGTCCTGCAGAACGATGCCGATCTGACGGCGCAGCCAGGAAGGATCGATCTGGGCGACATCCACCCCGTCGACCAGAACCCGGCCGCTTTCCGGCACGTAGAGCCGCTGGGCGAGCTTGGCCAGGGTGCTCTTGCCGGACCCGGATGGGCCCACGATGCCGATCATTTGCCCGGCCGGAATGTTGAGGCTGACGTCGCGAAGAATCTCCGGCCCGTCGATCCGGTAACGGAACGTGACATGCTCGAAGGAGATGTCGCCGCGGACCGACGGAAGGGCCGTGCGGCTGGGGTTGTAGGCCGGCTCTGGCGTGGTGTTGAGAATATCGCCGAGGCGGGCGATCGACAGCCGCGTCTGGTGGAATTCCTGCCAGATCTGCGCCAGCCGCAGCACGGGGCCGCTGACGCGCCCGGCGAGCAGGTTGAACGCAATGAGCTCGCCGACAGAAAGGCTGCCGCCGATGACCAGCTTCGCGCCGACATACAGGATCGCTGCGGTCACGATCTTGCTGACGAGCTGAACGGTCTCGCTGGCGACGTTGCCCAGGCTCAGCACCCGGAAGCTTGCTGCGACATAGGCCGCCAGCTGCTCCTCCCAGCGCTGTTGCATCTGGGGTTCGATCGCCATGGCCTTGAGCGTTTCGACTGCCGTCACGCTCTCGACCAGAAAGGCCTGGTTCTCCGCGCCACGGGCGAATTTCTCGTCGAGATACCGACGAAAGAGCGGCGTCACGCCCGCGGATATCGCAACATAGATGGGTAGCGACGCGAGCACGATCCAGGTCAGCTGCGGCGAATAGAAGAACAGCGCGGCGACGAAGACGACCGTGAAGAACAGATCGATGACGAGGGTCAGCCCTGAACTGGTGAGGAAGTTACGGATGTTCTCGAGCTCGCGTACGCGGGCCACGGAATCGCCGACACGCCTCGCCTGGAAATAGCCGATCGGCAGCGCCAGCAAGTGACGAAACAGGCGCGCGCCGAGCTCGACGTCGATCCGGTTCGTGGTGTGTGAGAACAGGTAGGTTCGCAAGGCGCCGAGGACGACCTCGAACACGGCGATGGCCACAAGCCCGAAAGCGAGCACGTCCAGCGTGCTCATGCTTCGATGCACGAGAACCTTGTCGATGACGACCTGGAAGAACAGCGGCGAGATCAGGCCGAAGAGCTGGAGGAAGAAGGACGCTACCAGAACTTCGGTGAGGAGCCACCGGTACTTATGGATGGCGCCCATGAACCATGTGACGTCGAAACGGCGGGCGAGATCGGTCAGCGAAGCCCGCTTCGTCATCAACACGAGCCGGCCGTCCCAAGCCGCTTCCAGCTCGGCCCGAGACATCATGCTCGGCCGTGGGGCGTTCGGGGCCTGGACGAGGATGCTGTCTTCGCCGCATCGTCCGAGCAGGAGGAAGCTTCCGTCGCGCATGGCGGCGATCACGGGGAGCGGCGTATGCGCCAGGCGCTCCCAGTTCGTCGTCACAGACCGGGCTTTGAGACCGAGGCTTTTGGCGCAGCGGATCATCTCCACGACGCCGATGCGGCGGCCGGGAAACTGATGCTGGATCTGCTCCGGGGTTACGCTCACGCCCTGACTGCTCAGGATGAACATAAGCGCGGCCAGGCCGCCATCGGGCAACGGAAGGGTGTCGTTATCGGGCTTTTTCAAGCTTTTCTGTCCCGCGTATAAATCGTTGACGCATGCGCGGGGAGTTCCCCCACATGCAAACCACGACGAGCGTCAGAACGCTCTCATGCCGCGTTGATACGAAGACGCCAGATTCGGTGTTTCGTTGATTTTGATTGTCGTTTCAGATCGCCGTGCGCCCTTCCGGGCGCACGGCGTCATCGTTGACGCATCGGATGCCCGAAAGGTGGGATGCCACCTTTCGGGCTGATGCATTACGCGTGTGGCTTCGCCAGGGTCTGGGCGACGTTGTTCAACCATCCCTGCATCTGAGCAGCGCTGGATGTCGCCGAAGGCGCGGCGAAGCTCGATGCCGCATACTGACTCAACAGGGCAAGCTTGGGCGTCACCGAGCTGTCGGACGGCGCAGCGCTTGCGCCTTGATCCTGGAAGCCGGGGAAACCAACCGTCTTGCGGCTACCGAACGTCAGGTCCAACAGATTTTTCGCTTGGCTGGTGGTGCTAAGCGAGGTGTCTGTGGCGGTCGGTGAAGTCGAGGACGAGCTGCTAGCCGACGGGTCCACAGTGGACGCCACCGTCGCAGGGGCCGCAAGAGCGGTCGCCGACGAGGTGAGTGCTGTGGTCCGTTGACTGGCCGACGTCGTGCTGACGACAAGCGTTCCGGCGGGCTGGAGGGGCGCGCCGGAGAGGTTGACGCTATTGCCTGCCTTATCGGTGACACCACCCAGGTTGTACTTGGTGACCGCAAGGTCGGAGGCCTTCTCGCCGGCTCCCACCTTGTAGTCGAACTGCAGGGTGTTGGTGCCGGCGCCGCTGACGTACTTGGCGGTGCCGTTGCTGTTCAGCGACAAGGTCGGCGTGCCGTTGACGGTGACAACTTCGTTGAAGTTGACCGACAACCGGACAGTGTCGCCGGCGCGAACGGTGCCGTTCCCATTGCTGAGACTGGACCCGTTGGCCGCGATCCACTGGACCTTGGGCTTCGTGGTGTCGGCCGACGACGTCTTGGTGTCGACGACCAGCGTTCCGGCAGGCTGGAGCGGCGCGCCGGCAAGATTGACGGCATTACCCGCCAGATCCGTGACACCACCCAGATTGTACCCGGAGACCGCGAGGTCCGAGGCCTTCTCGCCGGCGCCCACCTTGTAGTCGAACTGCAGGGTGTTGGTGCCGGCGCCGCTGACATACTTGGCGGTGCCGTTGCTGTTCAACGACAAGGTCGGCGTGCCGTTGACAGTCATCGCCTCGTTGAAGTTGACCGACAACCGAACGGTGTCGCCGGCCTTGACCGTGCCGTTGCCGTTGCTGAGGCCCGTCCCGGTGGCAGCGATCCACTGGACGTTCGGCGCCGTTGTATCGACCGGTTTCGCAGGGTCGACGGGCGCCGTGGTGTTGATGGCAAGCGTTCCGCCGGGCTGGTGCGGGGCACCAGTCACATTGGCGGCGTTGCCGGCCAGGTCCTTCACACCGGACAGGTTGAAACCGCTGATCTCGAGATCGGCAGCATTCTCACCTGCGGCAACCTTGTACTCGAACTGCAAGGTGTCCGTTCCGGCGCCGCCGACATACTTGGCGGTGCCGCTGCTGTTGAGCGACAAAGTCGGCGTGCCGCTGACGTTGACCGACTCGCTGAACTTCAGCGTCAGGCTCACGGTGTCGCCGGCTTTGACCGTGCCGGTACCATTCGTGACCCCCGGCCCGTTGGCCGCAACCCACTGCACCGTCGGCGCAGTCGTGTCGCCGCTGGGCGTGGTTGGGTTCGTCGGGTTCGTCGGTGTTGTCGGGTTGGTCGGATTGGTCGGGTTCGTCGGATTGGTGCCCGAATTGCCCGAACCCGGCGTGCCACCGCTCACGCCCTGCAGCAATGGCGTGATGTTCCCCATGTCGTGCCACAACGCGGTCATCGTTGCGTCGTCATAGGCGTTGGATTGCGCACGAATATTGGTCGTGCCGCCGGCTACGTCGATGACATAGGCGCCGTACTGCTGCATGGCCTTAAAGACCTGCTGGCCAAGTGGGGAGAGGCCGGCAGGCATAGGGGTACCCGGCGGGATCGCGAGGTGCTGCCCTTCTTGGACGATGCCCGACGCGCTGCTGCCGTCGCTGTTGATGGCCTGGCCGACAGCGCCGGGCTTGGCGAGCGAGAAGTCGACCGCGAGCTGCAGCGCGTGATCGATCACCCCGTCGTCTGTTTCCGCCTTGACGAGCAGACCGCCGAGCTGACTTGCGCCGGCAGCCGTGATGCCCGCGGCGAGGAAGGGCGACTTGCTGCCCCAGCCATCGCCCGTGACGATGTTTTCGGACGCGAATGAAGCGGCCGAACCGCTCGTGTTGCTGGTTCTTTTGAACTGCCAGAAGTTGTAGGCGACGTCGCCATCGATGACGATTAGTTCGCCATCAGTACCCGCGGCGCCATTCGCGGCGGCCGGCATGTGAACGCTGATGGTGCCGCCAGGATAACCCCATCCCGGGGGATAAGTGACTTGTACAAGTGGATCTGAAGAAGAAGCAACGTAAACCGCTGGGGAATAACTGCTCCATGCAACGCTGTAATTGTAGCCTGTCGACGCGGGCCAATTGAGTTTTGTGAAGTTTGCATCGCTAGCTACTTCTGTATTCCAACTCGAAGACGCAGTAAATGGGCGAGTTTCGAGTGAGCTCATAAGCCTATTTTCCTTAGTTTTATATAGAAAGGAACGGGAGCGGAATTAGTAGGCCAGCCGGGTAGTCCTCGCCGTTCCGTGGAAACGCAGCGAAATAGACAGGCACGCCGCGCGATTAGCGGTCGGATGACGGGTCATCGCCATATGAGGCGGCGAATCAAAGGCCCATCCACCAGCGAACGTGGCCAGATATCGTGTTTGGAATGTGATGCCAAAATGAAATTGTTTGGGCACGAAAATCTGGGGATATCTTGACTATATGATCTGCGCTTTTGGCTAAACGCTATATAGAATCAGCGATTCTCTCGACATGCAGAATGAAGCTGCAATGCGCAAAAGGCGGCCTATCGAGCCGTATGGCTGACCGCTATGCGTTTAATGCAATGATCGAGACGATCGTTTCGAACAGGCCCTTGCCTGCGCCCCTCCCGGGATGGTCAGGGATTTCCCTCGCTTGGCTGCCCCACGCGCTGAAGCAGCGGGGAGATCCGGGCAAGGTCCTGTTGCAGTGCCACGATCGTCATACGGTCGTAGGCATTCGCCTGGGCGCGCAAATTAGTGACGCCTCCAGCCACGTCGATCACAAATGCTCCGTAGACCTGATAGGCGCGAAAGACTTTTTGCCCGAGAGGTGACAAGCCTCGCGGCATCGCCACGCTGGACGGAATGGCCAGGCGTTCGCCTTCCTGAACCAACCCATCCGGATTCACGCCGTCGCCATTGATCGCCTCGCCGACGCGGCCCGGTTTCGCGTAGGCCATATCGACCGCGATCTGCAACGCGTGTGAGATGTCGCCGCGGTCGGTTTCCGCCTGGACCAGCAAGCCGGCGAGCTGGCTCGATCCCGCCGCCACGATGCCGGCGCCGAGAAAGGGCGACCTGCGCCCCCAGCCGTCTCCGGTGACGAGGTTCGTCGCGGCATAGGACCGCGCCGTCGCCGCCTCGGGGCTCAGCCGCTTGAATTGCCAGAAGTTGTGAACGGTATCGCCGTCGATCACCAGCAATTCCCCGTCGGTCCCCGGAGCGCCATCCGCATCCGCGGGGATGCGGATCTTGAGGGTGCCTGCGGGAAGTCCCCAGCTTGCCGGGTGTTCGACGGAAACGACGGGGTCCGAAGCCGAACTCACATGAATGGCAGGAGAATAGCTGCTCCAGGCGACGCCGAACCGGGCGCCCATTGGCCAATCGATCTCTTCGAAAGTGGCGTTCGAGGCGATGGGCGTGTTCCAGGACGAGCTGGCTACGAAGGGCCGCTCGCCCAGGGTGAACTGACCGCTTGGTCTTTCGTTGGCAGCATTCCGCGCGTCATTTGCCAAAGCGGATGAACAGCACCCGGTGGCCGCGGCGATCGCGAGCGGGCAGGCGAGCAAGGCCAGAACCGGAAAGGGCAGAGCCCAAAGGCTTTGCAGTGTGCGATGCGATCTCATCCGACCGACTGCCTCGAGAGGAATGCGCCAAACCCGGCCGCAGGCCGCCTTCATCGCTCCGTCCGGACCCAATCGATCTGGCGGTTGACGAAGAAGCGGATGAACGACGGGATCTTGAGCAGGCAATAGGCCGACCCCGCCGCCAGCTCGCGCCAGGAAATGATCTCCTGGGCGAAGCGCCACCATGCGACGCCGATAGCTCCGGTGAAGCAGGCCAGCACGGTGAAGGAAACGACCAGCGGGCTCGCGGCACCCGTCACGACGAACCATGAGAGGCTCAGGCCCGCCATCAGCACGATCGACATTGCCAGCAGTGTTAGCGGTGGAATGCAGAGGTCGAGCGTGAATGCGAAGAGGTGCAGGCTGCGCTTCGAGAGCGCGCGCCTGATCAGCGGAAGGAAGAACTCTCCGATGATTGCAAGATGTCCGTGCTCCCATCGCGTGCGTTGCTGACGCTTGCCTGTTTCGCCCTGGGGAAGCTGGCTGACGATCTGCGCGTCGGGGCAGAAGAACGGCGCCTTTCCAGCGATTGCGAGCTCGGCGCCGAATTTCTGATCTTCCGCCAGATGGCCGGTCGCAAGATCGAGCTGGCTGGCGAGGGAGAAGGGCAGGGCCATCCCGGAGCCCATCAGCTGGCACGGCCATCCCAGATGCGCCGAGCCCAGCGGTCGCACGAAGGTCTTGATCGTCCAGGCCAGCCGCGAGACCTTGTCCGCCGGGCTCGGCGATGGAGGTGCCAGCATCGAGTATCGTGCCTGGACCGGCCGCCCGGTCGCGGCGCATTGCATTGCCAGAGTTTCGAGCGCGCCAGGCATCACTTCGCAATCGGCGTCGATGACGATGACGATCTGCGGCGGATCGGCGCCGAGCGACCGGACCCCGTGATCCAGCGCATAGCCTTTTCCGATCCGGGTCGTGTCCTGGCGGATGGTCACATCCGCGCCCGCGCCTGCCGCCACCTGCGCGGTGCCGTCGGAGCAATTATCGGCCACCACCAGCAGGCGCCCGGCCGGGGGCAATTGAGCCATTATCGAAGCAATCGAGTGTGCGACGATCGCTTCTTCGTTATGGGCGGGCATGATCACCGCGAAGCGCGGACAGGGCATGGAGGCGGTCGACGTGGATCGCCTCGTCGGCAGGAGCGCCGCGCCAATCTGTATAAAGAGAAAGGCGACCGGGATCGCGGTCAGGAGACCCAGCATCACCAGTGCGAAGGTGGCTGTCCCGATCACGGCTGTCATGATGAACCCGGTCCCTGAACGCTCGTTGGCATCCGCGCCGGGCCCTCTGCGGCGAGCGCCGCTTGGAGGATCGCTTCGGCCGGCACTCTCGGCGCCAGCGCAAGGTTCTCGGGCGCTCTTGTCGAATCGGCCTGTTCGCGGCGCTCGGTGCTGCCGAGCGACCTGGCGAGCACGTCGAGTATCTGTTCGGAGGCGTGGCCGTCGCCGAACGGATTTTTGGCTTGCGCCATGGCGCGATACGCTTCGGGGTCCGTTAGCAGCTCCTTGCAGGCCGAAACGATCGCGTCCACTTCCGTGCCGACGAGGCGCGCGGTGCCGGCTTCGACGGCTTCCGGGCGCTCGGTGGTGTCCCGGAGGACAAGAACCGGCTTCCCGAGCGCGGGCGCTTCTTCCTGAACGCCTCCGGAGTCGGAAAGGATGATGTGGGCGCTGTTCATCGCCAGCACGAACTGCTCGTAGCCGAGCGGCTCGATGAGCGACACGCGCGGATGAGAACCCAGCATCGGGCCGACCACCTGCCGGACGCGCGGACTGAGGTGCACCGGACAGACCACCTGCAGATCCGGGAAACCCTCCAGCAGGATCAGGACAGCCTCGCAGATGCGCTGCATCGGTTCGCCGTGGTTTTCCCGGCGATGCGTGGTCAGCAGAAGGGTGGGAGAGGGCGCTCGAACCTGCGCCGCGGGGCGGGCTTTCGCGAGTGTCAGAAAAAGCGCATCGATCGCCGTATTGCCGGTGACCCATATCGTCTCTGCCGGCACATTTTCCTTCAGCAGGTTGTACCTGGCCGTTTCAGTCGGAGCAAAATGATAGTCTGCGATGACGCTCGTCAGGCGGCGATAGACCTCCTCCGGAAAGGGGGCCCGCTTGTCGTAGGTTCGCAGCCCGGCCTCGACATGCGCGACGGGGACGTTCTCGTAGAACGCTGCGAGCGCGCCGACGAAGCTCGTCGTGGTGTCGCCTTGCACGACGACGACATCCGGCCGGACTTCCGTAATCACCCGTTGCAGGCCTTCGAGGGCTGCCATCGTCACATGCGCGAGGCCTTGATCTTTGCGCATGATGTTGAGGTCCGCGAGAATGGGCAGGTCGAAATAGGCCACGACCTGATCGAGCATCTCGCGATGCTGGCTGGTGCGCACGGCCAGAACCTCGAAGCGCTCGGGGTCGGCCTTCGCCGTCAGAATGAGGGGGGCGAGCTTGATTGCCTCGGGCCGCGTGCCCATCACGACAAGAATTCGTTTGCGGGGAGCCATCTCAGCCCTCGTTTAGGGTCGCGGGGTCATACGTCGGAAATGGGAGGCCTGGGCGATGGCGCTCCAGGAAATCAGGCCGAGGAACTGCGAGTTCGTGACCAGATAGCGCCTGAACAACCGGCGAGGCTCCTGGGCGAGGCGATAGGCCCACTCGAGCCCGACGCGCTGGACGAAGGCAGGCGCCCGTTTTCGCAGTCCCGCGATGACATCGAAGCTGCCACCGACCCCGATGACGACCCGGGCGCCGAGATTGTCCCACTGCTCCTCGATGAAATATTCCTGCCGCGGCACGCCCATCGCGATGAAGAGAAGCTCGGCTCCACTTTCCGCCACGGCTTTCGCGCGTGCCTCGGCCTGCTCGGGCCCGAAATAGCCATCGGCATGGCCGCGGACATCGAGGCCGCGATGTCGGTTCTGGAGCACGTCGACGGTCGCGCGCACCGTGCTACTCTCGGCGCCGAGAAAATAGACGCCGATGCGCTCCTGCACTGCGCGCGCGCATAGCTGATCGATCAGATCGATCCCGGTGACGCGCTCAGGCAAGGGCTGTTGCCAAAGATGCGATGTCCAGACGAGCGGCTGTCCATCGGCGACCGTCCAGCGCGATGAATCGACGAAGCGCTGCAGCCGTGGGTTGGATCGCATCATCATCAGGATCGCGACGTTCACCGTGGACAGGACGCCGCGCTCTCCTGCGTGGATGGCTCGAATGAGTTCTTCCACGGTCTGCTTTGCCGAGAGCTTGTCGAAGCGACCGTTCAGAATCTGGGTCTGACTGGGCCGTATTGCTTCAGATGCGGGAAGCTGAACTGTGTCTGACGGCATGGACAATCCCTCAGGCAAAAGTCCTCAAGCGAAAGCAATGGCTGAATCACCAGCCGTCGCGGCGGGAGGCCGTCGCGCGTTGCGTTGCACGCCGTCTGAAGAGCTAACGGTCGAAGCCGATGGTTTGTTCGCGGTGAGGGACTTGCCGCTTTTGGGGATGATCTGGTCCATCGCCAAGAAAGCGAAATGATGACGTTGCGTCACTCAGCGAAACGCGACGACCAAAAGCGCAACCCGTTGCGCTTTTGGTCGTCGATTACGCTCACGATCTCGTGCGAAAACCAAACTTCACCGAACGTAAAGAACCCGCGCCTCTCGCCCGCATTGAGCTTCTGCGGGCGTCGAGAGTCTTTGGAAAACTGCGGGAGCGTTTGGCGAGCCAATGTCAACAAATGTTGTTTCTCCCGGAACCCAGCATCATTCCGCAACTGCGCTCAGTCACAGGACGCAGGTGTTTTGGACCGTGGTGGTGGCCTGCCTCGAGATGGTCGTGGTCGTCGCCTGCGCATACGGCGCATTTGTCGCCTATTCGGCGGCTGTTTACGGCGTGATCTTCTTCCGGGCCGAATACGCCCTGGCTTCCGTCGCGGCGGGAGCGCTGTACGTCGCCCTGTGCATTGCCGACAACCAGTACGATCTGCTTGGCCCGGAATGGAACGAGCACAGCCGTTCGCGGGGCGGCGCCGCTATCGGTCTTTCATTCGTCATTCTGCTGACGATCGGCTACGTGACCGACAATCTCGACGATTATTCTCGCGGCACGTTCCTCGCGCAGCTGGTGGCCGCGCTGCTGGGCCAGATCGCCATCAGAGCGGTTCTCTGGCAAGTCATCGATCATGTGCGCCGGCGCGGGCAATGGCGTCGGGAAAGCATGGTCGTATTGATCATGCCCGGCGCACAGGCCGTAGGAGATATTCGCGCGCGGCTGGCGGCACGGCACGAGCATATCCTGCGGTGGTACGACTTTCCCTCTGCGTCCGGGCAGGCCGGTGGGAATGCTTCCTTGGAGGAGCAGCTCTCAGAGATCCGGCGTGAATGCCGGGCGTTGCCTATCGACGCGGTGCTCATTCTGTTCGGCTCGGACAATATGGAGGTTGTCGCCGGTACAGTTGGGGCGCTGTCGGAGCTTCCTGTCCGCATCCAGCTTTTGCCGGTGGAACTGGCCGAGCTCATGCGCCGCAGCCGCATCGGACATTATGGCCAACAGCGGGTGCTCGAATTGTTCTGCGGGCCGTGCTCGTTGCGGGACCGGCTGCTGAAGCGCACTTTCGATATCGTCGTCGCCGCGTCGGCGCTGACGCTTCTGTGGCCGTTGTTCGTTGTCATCGCCACCTTGATCAAGCTCGACTCGCGCGGCCCGGTGCTCTTTCGGCAGACACGTCTTGGCTTCAACAATGAGCCAATTCTGGTTTTGAAGTTCCGAAGCATGACGACTTTGGACGACGCGACCAACGAGTTTCGTCAGGCCGTCCGGAACGATCCGCGCGTGACCCGCATCGGACGGGTGCTGCGGCGGACCAACATCGACGAGCTACCCCAGCTGTTGAACGTTCTCAGGGGTGAGATGTCCATCGTCGGGCCGCGGCCGCATGCCGTCGCGCATAATCACATGTTTGCGGACCAGATCCGCAGGATGTTCCGCCGGCATAACGTCAAGCCGGGCATCACCGGCTGGGCCCAGGTCAATGGCCTTCGGGGCGAAACCGATACGTTCGAGAAGATGCAGAAGCGGATCGAACACGATCTCTACTACGTCGATAACTGGTCATTCTTCTTCGATCTGAAGATCATGGTCCTGACCGTCATATCGAAGCGCGCGTACACCAACGCCTATTGAACGACAAGGGAAGCGTCGATGCGGATCTGTTACTTCGTGTCCGAATATCCCGCGGTCTCGCACACTTTCATTCGGCGGGAGATCGTCGAGCTCGAGCGGAACGGGATTTCGGTTCTCCGTGTTTCGCTTCGAAATAATGGCCGCAAGCTGGTCGATCCGGACGATGTCCGCGAGAGGGAGCGCACGCGCTATATCTTCGACGGCAACCTCGCCAAGTTTGCTGCGGCCTTTGCCGACGCCTTGGTGCAAAGGCCAAAAGCGCTGGCGAAAACCACCTGGGCTGCATTGAAAATGATGCGGCGCTCAAGTCGCCCGGCGCCGCTCCACCTGGCCTATCTTGCCGAAGCGCTGGTCCTTGCGCGGTGGGTGATGCAGGAGAACATCCAGCACGTCCATGCGCATTTTGGAACGAATGGCGCGGAAGTCGCCATGCTCTGCCATATTCTGACCGGTGTGCCGTACAGTTTCACCGTGCATGGTCCGGACGAGTTCGACAGGCCCGAGTATCTGGGCTTGCCCGCCAAAGTGAAGCATGCCGCGTTCGTCTGTGTCGTGAGTTCGTTTACTGGAAGCCAGCTCTGCCGTTGGATCCCTCCGGAGGAGTGGGCGAAGATCAAGCTGGTGCGCTGCGGACTGGACTCCGATTTCCTGAGCACGCAGCCGCTCAAGATCGTTCCCAAATCTCAGCTCGTGACCGTTGGCCGCCTGAGCGAACAGAAGGGGCAACTGGTTTTGCTCCATGCCCTTGCCGTTCTCGCGCGTGAAGGCGTGCCGTTCAGGCTGACCATGGTCGGAGACGGCCCGCTGCGGCCGCAACTGGAGCGAAGCATCCGGGAGCTCGGGCTGGAACAGCAGGTCGTGCTGGCGGGCTGGATGAGCAACGCCCAGGTGCGCGCCGCCATACGGGAGGCAAGGGCGCTGGTCCTGCCGAGTTTCGCCGAGGGGTTGCCGGTCGTCCTGATGGAAGCGCTGGCGCTCGGCCGCCCGGTCATCACGACCTATGTCGCAGGCATTCCGGAGTTGGTTACGGACCAGGCCTGCGGCTGGCTCGTTCCGGCAGGAAACATCGATCAGCTCGCAGGCGCCATCAGACAATGCCTGGATACGCCCGACACTGTCGTGAAGGCCATGGGCGCCACAGGGCGAAAGCGTGTGCTGGAGCAGCACGACATCGTCCAGGAATGCCGGAGGTTGGCCGCTCTCTTCAGGGCGGAGGGCCTGGAGATGCCGACTCCTATCGACGGGGCCGAGCAGGTCGAAGAGCCCGCGACCGCTTATGAGACAGCGGTCGCCGATGGCCAGGGAGCGAGAGCGGACAACGTGGTCACGCTTAGGCCCGGCCACTCCGCCTGGGCGAATGGGTGATCAAGCGGTGGTGTGCATGAAACGGACGAGGAGCGCCTGAGTGGTTGATGTCACCGTCATCGTTCCGACGCATAATCGCCGGCACATGCTGCCTCAGGCAGTCCATTCCATCCTGCGCCAGCACAGCGTCTCGATTGAACTCGTCGTGGTCAACGATGGCTCGACCGACGAGACACGCCCCTGGCTCGATCGCCTCGCTGCAGCGGATCCGCGGGTCACGGTCGTGCACCACGCGCAGCCGCGCTTCATATCGGGCGCGCGGAACGCCGGCCTTGCTCGCGCCAGCGGGCGATGGGTGGCCTTCTGCGACGATGACGATCTGTGGGCGCCGGACAAGTTGGCGACGCAGCTTGCCGCATTGCGCGCCGGTTCGGCGCGGTGGGGGTGTACGGGTGTCGCGGTTGTCGACGAGAACCTGCAAATCATCGGTCACCACCACGTCGAGGGTGGAGACGTGCTGGCGGGCCTGCTTGAAAGCAACCGAATCCCGACGGGATCGACGGTGATCGCCGAACGCGATCTTGTCCGGGAGGTCGGAGGCTTCGACACCGCGCTGCGCGGCTCCGAGGATTGGGATCTCTGGATCAGGCTGGCCCAGCATTCGCAGCTGGCGGCCGTCGACCGGCCCTTGATCGCTTATCGCCTGGGCCGGCAATCGCTGTCGATGAACATCAATCCCATGCGGACGGGGCGTCTGGTCATCGCCGAGCGATACGCGGTACTGGCGGCGGCCTATGGCGTCAGCTCGGATGAGGCGGGGCACGAGCGCTATCTCGCCAGGCAGCTTCTGCGAGGGGGGGCGCGGTGGCGGGCCGCATCCATTTTCACGGCGCTTGCGTTCAGGCACGGCAAATGGCGGGAGCTGCCGCGCGTGGCCGCCGCGCTGATCGCGCCGCAGACGACGGATCGGGTCGGACAGGCTCGGGCCGCCGCCGCCGTTCCGGTCTCCTGGCGTCAGGAGGTCGAGCTCTGGCTGCAACCGATCCGTGATGCCAGCCAGGTGAGCGCGGAGCGTCCTCAAGCATGGATCGGCGCCAGGGAGCGGGAAGCATGAAACCGACATCCGGCTCGGTCGGCGCTGTCCATGGCGGCACGCTTCAGGGCGACGGGGATCGCGTCTGGCAGACGGCCTCTGTGCGAGCAGCCAACAATGAAGCGATCTGGAGATTCCTGCGTGCTGCGGTGTTCGGCGTTCTGCTGATCCGGGCCTCTTCCGACCCGATCTTCAATCTGCTGGCAGGAGACGCCGGCGCCTCGTCTATGGGCGTGGGCGCCCTCTTCAACGTGCTCGTGATCGCGCTTGCAATCGTCTTTCTCGCGCGGGAGCCGTTGAGGGCGCCATTTCCTGTCTTGGCGCTATGGGGGCCGTTCCTTCTGATCGCCTTTGGCTCGACACTTTATGCGCCGGATTTCACGGCCGCGGCGCGCCTTGCTTTCGTGCTGGTATCCTATTGGGCGTTCTTCGCGATTCCGTTCTTCATCTTGCGGTCTTCCCGCGATGTCTCCCTGTTCGTCCTCGTGGTGATCGGATCGTCCATCCCACCCACGCTTTACGCCTTCGTCGACATTGCGCGCGGGCTGTCCGATCTGACCGAATTCCGCCTGCAGAGCACGTTCTCGCATCCGAACATCTATGCCTTCTATCTCGTGCTGGTGCTGGGGCTGTCGCTTTACGTCAGAGCATCGCGGATCATTCGCGTGAGCCCGCGCATCTACATGCTGGTTACGCTCTACATCCCGCTCCTGACCGCATTTCTGATGCTCACCAAAACGCGCAGCGCCTGGGGGGTCTGCGGGCTCATGTTTCTGGTGTATGCGCTCAAGATCGACCGCCGTTTCCTCGCTGGCCTTCTGCTGGTGCCGGTGCTGTTCGTCGCATATCCGAGCCTGATGGACCGGTTGACGGATGTCACCGCAGCAACAGAGGTGGACAACTTCGCGCAGCTCAACGAAAGCAACCGGCTGAATTCCTACGTCTGGCGGCAGGCGCTGTGGGAATCCGCCATTCCGCAGGCGCTGGAAAGGCCTCTCCTGGGTCATGGCCTGGAGTCGTTCAAGCCGGCGACGCCTGGCTTCTTTCCGCTGATTGGCCCCCAAGGCATCGACGGCCATAATTTCTATCTGCAGATGAGCTTCGAACTCGGGCTTCTTGGCCTTCTTGCATTCGCTTGGCTCATCGGTTGGGTGGCCTATCGCCTGGTGAGGGGGCTGCCGCGCGATCCGCCCGGACTTCTGGTCATGTTGTGTGTCCTGATGACCTATGTGCTCGAGTCCTATTCGGACAACATGCACTTCTATCTGTCCTTCAATTGGTACTTCTGGTTTGTCATGGGCACGATCTATGCCTGGATCCGCCGGGAAGAAATGCTTGCGGCGCCCGGTAGAAGTCGTCGGAAGGTCATATAGCGGCTGGAAAGCACCCCTGCGGCGGGCAGTGATCGGACGAAAGCCGCCAGCCGATTTCGCTGCCGAACGATCTCGCTTCGGCCGCAGGCTCCGGCCCATCCGCACCTGACCGACCGGCCCGGCCTCTGCCTTTCATCTTCCCCTGTCCGTCAGGCGTTTCAATGCAGTTCTGAAGCATGCGCCGCAGGAACGGGGGCTGACCGTCCGGCGTTTGCTCTATGAATGCCACTGCAGGCGGACGGCGCCGGGTGGGGGGAAGGGCAGGCGCTAAAGTTACCGTCGCATCACGACGCGACCGCGCCGGCAGGGTGTTTCTCCTCATCTGCAAATCTGTCGAGCCGAACCGGCATCGGAACCGAGGCCCTCTTTTCGATTGAGCCCCATGCTGGACAAGAGCAGCTACCCACCGGTCACAGATAGCACGGAGAGGTCCGACTACCGGATCGATACGCGGCCGCGGCCGTCGTTCGGTCTGGGAAGTCTCCGGAGCCGCAAGCGGCTGCTGGGTATCGGTGCCTTGCTCTGTCTGGCGATCGCCGGCTTCTATGTCGGATCCCGCTCGACGACATACACCGCCTCCAGCCAGGTGCTCGTCTACATCAGGCAGGTCCTGACCGGGCCCGATATGGCGGTCCTGCCAGGCCGGGCCGATCTCCCGATGGTTCAGAACCAGATGGAGCTTCTTCGGTCCGGCAACGTGCTGGTCAAGGTCATCGACGAACTGCAACTGACCAAGGACCCTGAATTTGCGGCCGACGGCCGGGCGCCGTCCGAGCCGCAAAAGGCCGATACCGCGCAGTCTTCGGCGGCCGCTGGCCAGAACGGCTCGGCCTATGGCGCAGCGCTGAAAGCGATGAACAGCAAACTCGGTGTTCGCCAGGTCGGAACGAGCCATATGATCACGGTGAGTTTCAAAGCCTCGGACCCAGAGAAGGCCGCTCGCATCGTCAACAGCGTGATCCGTATTTATTTGCAGGAGCGCGGACGGGCGTCGGATGCGGCCTCGTCGAAGGCGCCAACGCTACGCGAGCTCTATCAAAGCCTTGGCCCGAGCGCTCAGGTGGTTTCGGAAGCGGAGCCGCCGGTCAAGGCAGACGGACCGCCGGCGATATTGATCCTTGCTGCCGCGGCGTTGTTCGGCCTGGGCGCGGCCGCCGCCGCCGCCATCCTGCTCGACGTGATCAACGATACGATCCGCAGCGCACAACAGATGGAATACGTCCTCGATCTGGAGTGCCTGGGGGTCGTGCCCCGTTTCCAGAGCCTCGGTTCATCGGGCGAGGACACCGCCGCCCGGCATCTGCTCGCATCCGAAGCCCAGGTGTTGCGACGCGTGGCTGCCACGTTGCAGGACACCTCCCTGCGCGGACCGCGGACGATCGGTGTGACGTCGACCTTGCCGGGTGAGGGGGCTACGACGCTTGCCATCGGTCTGGCGAAGATGGCGGCAGCCTCTGGAAAGCGTGTCCTGCTGATCGACGCCGTACCGGAAAACCCCTCTGTCTCGCGCTGGGTTGCGAGCCTCTCGCGCTCTCCGCTCGGTTCTGGAGCAGATCAGGAGACCGAAGTGCTCGGCTGCATCGTCAAGGCGCAGGCAGGGCTGCATGTCCTCCCGCTGGCCGAACGGCCCGAGGGACGGCTCCGTCCAATGCGGCGCGACTTGCTGGACGACATCCTGAGAGCCGCGGAAGGCTCCTATGACCTGGTGATCGTCGACATGCCGTCGCTCGTCGCTGGCCCCGAGGTGCGAGCCGCCGCCCAGTCGCTGGATGGCTTCCTGCTCGTCGTGAAATGGGGAGCGACGGAATCCGAGCTTGTCCGGCAGGCTTTTCAATCCACCGGTCAGGCCCGGCCTAAATTTATCGGCACGGTCCTCAACATGGCCGATGAAGCGACGATGAAACGTTATGGATACAGGCGGCCTGAAGAAATGAAGGTCGTTACCGCTTCCTGAGATAAGAAAAATCGGGCCACGGTCCGCGGGCATTTACGGAAGGAGAGTATCATGAAGGTCGTACTCTTTTGCGGTGGTGCCGGCATGCGGCTCCGGGGCTATGTGGATGATGTGCCGAAGCCGATGGTGCAAATCGGCTCGCGCCCCATTCTCTGGCATCTGATGAAGTACTACGCCCATTTCGGTCACAAGGACTTCATTCTCTGCCTGGGCCACAAGGGCTATGCCATCAAGGACTATTTCCTGAAGTATGACGAGTCGATCTCGAACGACTTCGTCTGGTCCCGCGGCGGCCAGAAGATCGACTTCATCAATCGCGATAGCGACGACTGGACGATCACCTTCGTGGAGACCGGCCTGCACGCGACGATCGGTGAACGCCTGAAGGCCGTGCAGCCCTATCTGCGCGGCGAAGAGTATTTCCTCGCGAACTACGGCGATGGCCTCAGCGATCTGCACCTGCCGACGATGATCGAGGAGATGCAGCAGAGCAGCGCAGTTGGCTCCCTGCTTCTCGTCCAGCCGACGGCGAGCTTCGATATCGTCAGGACCGCGCCGGACGGCAAGATCGCCGAGGTGTCGGCGCTGAGCCATTCGGACATCTGGATCAACGGCGGCTTCTTCGTCTTCCGGAACGAAATCTTCGACTACATCAATCCCGGCGACGAGCTGGTGCGGGAGCCGTTCGCGCGGCTCATCCAGCAACAAGCCTTGTTGGCGCATAAGTGCACCGGCTTCTGGCAGTGCATGGACACCTTCAAGGACAAGCAGCGCCTCGAGGAACTCAATGACACCAATCCGCCGTGGAAGGTGTGGAAGGACTGCGCCGCGGTGCCATACCCCGCGATGACGCAGGTCGCTCCCGCGATGCCGCAAGCGGCTCCCGTGATGCCGCAAGGGGCTCCCGCCATGCCGCAAGCGGCTCCCACGATGACGCAGGTGGCGTGACCATGCTTCGCCTGAAGCCGGATGGCGGCGGTGCTGCCCCTTTGCAGGTCCTGTGCCTGGGCTGCCACTCCGACGACATTGAGATCGGTTGCGGCGGAACAGTGCTGCAGCTCGCAGCGGAGCGCCCGGACGCGGTGTTCCATTGGGTTGTCTTCAGCGCGAACGGGGTTCGCGCATCGGAAGCGGAAAACGGGGCGCGACAATTCGTCGACCCCGCCCGCATGAAGCGGGTCGTCCTGAAGGACTTTCAGGATGGCTACATGCCTTTCGCTGGAGCCGACATCAAGAATGTCTTCGAAGAGCTCAAGCGAGAGGTGTCGCCGGACATCATCTTCACGCACAACCGTCACGATTCGCATCAGGACCACCGGCTGATCGCCGAGCTGACTTGGAACACGTTTCGCAGTCACCTGATCCTGGAATACGAGATTCCGAAGTATGACGGTGATCTCGGGCAGCCGATCGTCTTCAATGCTCTTTCAGACGATGTCTGCGAAAAGAAAGTCGATCTGATCCTCAATACCTTCAAGTCCCAAAGCAACAAGCATTGGTTTGACCGCTCGACCTTCATGGCACTGATGCGGCTGCGCGGAATGGAATGCAACGCGCCCAGCGGATATGCCGAGGCATTCTATGCCCGGAAGCTGATGCTCTGAACCGGCAATCGAGAACGTCATGCACGATTTGAAGAACAAGACCGTTCGCGCCGGACTTATCAATGTCGGCTCGCGCGGACTCGGCTTCACGGTTCGTATCGGTGCGCTCATGGTTCTCGGGCGATTGCTGACGCCGGACGATTACGGGCTCGTCACCATGGTGACAGCCTTCACGGGCGTGCTGAACATGTTCGGCTGCTTCGGCCTGTTTCAGGCCGCCATCCAGCGCGACACGCTGAGCGAAGACGAGTCGTCGTCGCTGTTTTGGCTGAATCTGACATTTGGCGCGGCGCTCACGCTGACGGCCATCGTCGCTGCGCCCCTGGTCAGCGCGTTTTATCGCGAGCCGCGTTTGCTGGCGATCATGGATGTGATCGCCTTCACCTTCGTCATCACGGCGGCGGGCGTTCAACACGGCGTGCTGCTTCAGCGTCGCATGGCATTCGGGACGTCGGCGAAGATCGAGATCAGCTCGCTCCTGATCGCGACAGCTGTGTCGATCGGGATGGCGGTGAGCGGCTATGGTTATTGGGCGATCGTCTCGATGACCATCACCCTGCCGCTGGCAACGACCATCGGGCTGTGGTTGTCGAGCGGCTGGATCCCCGGCCGGCCGCGGATCGTCGCCGGGCTCCGCTCCATGTTGCGGTTCGGTGTCGGCACAACGTTGATCGGATTTTTGTCCTATATCACCAACAACATCGACAAGCTTCTGCTCGGCCGCGTATGGGGCACGGAGGCGACCGGCCTCTACAGCCGGAGCTTCTACCTGATCAATTTCCCGACCGAGAATCTGAACTCCACCATCGGAGAGGTCGCGTTTGCCGCGCTGTCGCGGACCAAGGGCGATCCCGATCGTTTCCGGCGCTACTTCCTGAAGGGCTATTCGCTGGTGGTGACGCTGACGTTGCCTCTGACGATCGTCTGTACGCTCTTCGCCGATGATCTGATCATCGTCATCCTCGGACCGAAATGGACGAGTGCCGTTGAGATATTCAGGATTCTCGCGCCGACGATCATGGTGTTCGCGATTTCCAGTCCGCTCGGCTGGCTGCTCAATGCGCTCGGCATGGTCAAGCGCGGTGTGCATATCGGGTTGTTCTCTGCCCCGCTCATGATCACGGGCGTGCTGATCGGGCTTCCCTACGGTCCACGCGGTGTCGCAATGGCATATTCCGCGGTCATGGTGCTCAAGGTGATCCCGATCACCATCTGGGCGCTGTACGGCACCGGGGTTCGATACCGCGAGTTCGTCGGGGCACTGGCGAGCCCGCTGGCCGCAAGCCTGGTCGCGGGAGCGATCGCCTATGTGGTGCATGGACTCGCCGCGCCGGCGCTGTCGCCGGTGTTGCGTCTCATGCTGGATGTCGGCTCGTTCGGCGCAGCCTATGTCGCAGCCCTGCTTCTCATCGCAGGTGAGAAGGCGCTGTATCTCGACCTCTTTCGCGATGCGAGAGCCACGCCCTCCGTCTGATGCAGCTGCGAAATCCGCCTGATTGACCGCCCGTCAAGACGGACTCCGGCATGCCGGGCGGGCGCGGTCGCGAAACTCTCTGATCCATAAAGCAAATCTCTGGCCCGGCGTAGTTCTGCGCCGGAACTCCGGCAATATGACCGGCATTATTCTTGTATAGGAGCCTGAATTCCAGAGGTGGCGGATGCACTTCGCGAAGACAAGTGTCGATGGGGCGATGGTAATCGACCCCGCTCCGTACGCCGATAGCCGCGGGCGTTTCATGCGCGCCTGGTGCCTCAAGGAATTCGCCGATCAGGGCATGGCGTTCGAGCCTGTCCAGGCGAATATGGGGCTCAGCACGAAGCGCGGGACGGTCCGGGGCATGCACTTCCAGGAAGCGCCTGCCCGAGAGGCCAAGTTGGTGCGCTGCACGCGGGGGGCGATATTCGACGTCGTCCTGGATCTGCGGCCGGAATCGTCGAGCTACGGCGCCTGGTACGGCGTGGTGCTGAGCGGCGACAACGGACGCATGCTCTATCTGCCGGAGGGCTGCGCACATGGATACCAGACGCTCGAGGCGGATACCGAGATGCACTACATGACCTCGGCCTTCTATGCGCCGGCCGCCGTCAGGGGCGTGCGCTTCGACGATCCGGCCTTCGGCATCGTGTGGCCCTTGGAAGTGACCGAAATTTCAGAGCAGGACCGCAACTGGCCGCCGGCAATACCTGTGCCCAGCCATGTCGCATCTGCTCCGTACGTGACCGTGTGATTGCTTTTGCTGGCGTGATCGGATGGGGGGACCAGGCTATGGCTGTCGATACCGTTTTGCGGGAGCGCGAGGCTGCGGGGCACCCGATCCGCGTGGGAATGGTCGGAGCGGGAGCTACCGGCCGCGCGATCGCTCTCCAGCTTGGCACTCCGGTGCCGGGAATGCGCCTCGTCGCAATCGCTAACCGGACCGTCGCGAATGCTGAACGGGCCTTCCGCGAAGCGAACATTCAGGGCTGGAGCCGCGTCTCGTCGGCGCTGGAGGCTGAGCGGTCCATTGCTGGCGGGACGCCGGTTCTGACGGACGATCCGAGCGTGCTGACCGCGTGCAAGGCCATCGACATCATCCTCGAGGTCACCGGGACGGTCGAGGCCGGTGCGTCGGTGGTTCTCGACGCGATCGCGCATCGCAAGCATGTGGTGATGGTCAATGCCGAGCTCGACTCGTTGATTGGCCCCATTCTGAACGAGCGCGCCCGCGAAGCCGGCGTGGTGCTCACCAACACGGATGGCGATGAACCAGGCGTTGCCATGACGCTGCTGCGCTATCTGCGGACGCTCGGGCTGCGGCCGGTTGCCGCCGGCAACATCAAGGGAATGGTCGACTACTATCGGAACCCCGACACGCAGCGGGCCTTCGCCGAAAAGAACGATCAGGATGCCCGCAAGGTCACCTCGTTCGCCGATGCCACGAAGCTGTCGATGGAAACGACGGTGCTGGCCAATGCGACCGGTTTCCGCGTCGGTCGCCGCGGGATGTTCGGACCGGCCTGCAAGGACGTTCGGGAGATCGGAGAACGCCTGCCCGCGGACGCGATGCTTGAGACGGGGCTGGTGGACTATGCTCTGGGCGCGGCGCCCCACACCGGCGCCTTTGTCGTCGTGCACGAAGAGTCGCCGCTGAAGAAGGCTCAGCTCGCCTACTACAAGCTCGGCGAGGGGCCGTTCTACGTCTTCTACACACCGTTCCATCTGCCGCATCTTCAGATCGCCTCGACCATCGGGCGCGCGGTCATCCAGCACGATCCGACCGTGGCGCCGCTGGCGGGACCGGTCTGCGAGGTCGTCACGGTCGCAAAGCGCGATCTGAAGGCCGGCGAACGCCTCGACGGCATCGGCGGGTTCTGCGCATACGGCCTGATCGAGAACGCCGTCGATGCGCGCGCGGCAGACGCGCTGCCGATCGGTCTGTCCGAAAACTGCATTTTGCGGCGCGACCGGAAGAAGGACGACGTCGTCTCGTTCGACGATGTCATCCTGCCGGCAGGGCGCCGGGCCGATGTGCTCTGGCGCGAGCAGCAGCTGCGGTGGCCGATGCGCGAAGTGGAAGCTTCGCCGCATCGTGTCCTCGTCGCGGCGGCCTCGTGACCGGGCAAGTCGCTGCGCGAACAGTCTCACCGGCGCGGAGTTCGGAAGCGCTCAGGAATAACCGGATAACCTTTTTACCGCGGGGCTAGGTCAGTCATGCTGAACCGTTCTTTCTGGCAGAACCGCAAAGTGTTCGTCACCGGACATACGGGCTTCAAGGGCAGCTGGCTGTCGTTGTGGCTGGATGCGCTGGGGGCGGACGTCACGGGCTACGCGCTCGAGCCGCCGTCCGAGCCGAGCCTCTTCGAGCAGGCGAGGGTCGGCGAATGCGTGCGCTCGATCCGTGGCGACGTTCGGGACTACGCCCATCTCAAATCCGCGCTCGCCGAATGCAAGCCCGATGTCGTCATCCACATGGCGGCCCAATCCGTGGTTCGCTACGGCTACGAAGAACCGGTCGAGACCTATGCGACGAACGTCATGGGTACGGTCCATTTGCTGGAGGCGGTGCGCCAGCTCAAGCGTCCGTGCGTCGTCGTCAATGTCACCAGCGACAAATGCTATGAGAACCAGGAATGGGTCTGGGGCTATCGCGAGAGCGACCCGATGGGTGGTCACGACCCGTATTCCAATTCCAAGGGCTGCGCGGAGCTGGTGAACAGCGCCTATCGCGACTCGTATTTCTCGCCGGATACCCTGTCCAAACATGGCGTCGCGCTGGCGAGCGTCCGCGCCGGAAATGCCATCGGAGGCGGCGACTGGACAGCCAACCAGCTCATCCCGGATCTTGTCCGAGCCTTTCTGGGTCGCCGGCCCTGCCGCATCCGCAGCCCCTCGGCAATCAGGCCGTGGCAGTTCGTCATGATGCCGCTCCACGGCTACCTGCTGCTGTGCGAGAGGCTTGCCGAGGACGGAGCCCGCTACGCGTCGGGCTGGAATTTCGGGCCGTTGGAGACGGATGCCAAGCCGGTGTCCTGGATCGTCGACAAGCTCGTGACGCTATGGGGCGAGGGGGCTTCCTGGACGCTCGACGCAGCGGCACATCCCGCCGAAGCGCAGCTGCTGCGCCTTGATACCGCCAAGGCGAGGGCAGCTCTCGACTGGCACCCGGTTCTCCAGCTCGACCAGAGCCTGGCCTGGATCGTCGAATGGTATCACGCGTTTCAGGCGGGGCAGGATCTCCAATCCCTCACGCGCCGGCAGATCGAGCGCTACGAATATCTGCTGCAGGACTATGCCGCCCAGAACGCTCACGCTGCGCGACCGAAAGCAGCCGCTCCGATGCCTATGCTCCCGATGGCCGAAGGTTGACACCGCAACAGCGCGGCAACCCAAAGGACGTGCATCAATGCCAAACGTCGTCGTGCTTGGAACTGGAATGGCCGGCCTCGGTGCAGCACACCGACTCCGGGAAGAAGGCATCACGCCGATCATGTACGACAAGAATTCGTACTATGGCGGCCATACGATGTCGTTTCGTCACGAGCCCGGTTTCGTCTTCGATATCGGACCGCATATTTCCTTCACGAAGGACGAACGCATTCAGGAGCTGTTCGCCGACAGTGTCGACCAGCTCTATGAAACCATCCAGATCAATCTGAACAACTACTGGCGGGGCTACTGGCCGCAACATCCTGTCCAGCTCCACCTGCATGGCCTTCCGGAAGATGTGATCGTGAAGGTGATCGCGGACTTCGTGGAGGAACGGCAAAAACCTGACGGGGCGATCAACAACTATAACGACTGGCTGGTGGCCAGCTTCGGATCGACTTTCGCCGAGCTCTTCCCGAAACAGTATACGCGCAAGTATCATCTCACCACAGCCGAGAACATGAGCACCGATTGGCTGGGGCCGCGTATCTACCGGCCGACGCTGGAAGAAGTGCTTCGCGGCGCGATTTCGGCGTCGTCGCCGAACATTCATTACATCACGCATTTCCGCTATCCGAAGCAGGGCGGATTCGTATCCTATCTGCAGAAATTCGTGCCGTTCGGAAGTATCCAGCTGAATCACGAGCTGGTGTCCGTCAATCCGCAGACGCGCGTGCTCGAATTCTCGAACGGCGTGCGGACGGAATACGACGCCCTGATTTCGTCCGTACCGCTTCCCGACCTCATTCGCATGATCGAGGGGGCGCCGAGCGACGTCCTGGAAGCATCGCGCAAGCTTGCCTGCTCGTCATGCGTTCTGGTCAATATCGGCGTGGATCGTGAGGACATCTCCAGCGCGCATATGTCGTATTTCTACGACGAAGACATTTGCTTCACGCGGCTCGGCTTCCCTCACATGCTTTCCGAGAACAATGCCCCGAAGGGTATGGGGAGCATTCAGGCGGAGATCTATTTCTCTGACAAATACAAGCCATTCACTGGGAAGCCTGACGACTGGGTGCAGCCGGTCATCGACGATCTCCGCCGATGCGGTCTGCTGCGCGACAGCGACCAGGTCGTGTTCAGCACGGCGATGTATCTGCCTTATGCCAACATAATATTCGACCTCGATCGCGCCGCAGCCCTCAAGACGGTCCACGGTTATCTCGATGATATCGGGATCTCATACTGCGGTCGCTATGGCGACTGGGGCTACATGTGGACCGACGAAAGCTTCAAAAGCGGGGAGGCCGCGGCAGCGGCGGCGCTATCGAGATTTGCGGCGTTTCGTGTTCAGCAGCGAGTGCGTTCTGCATGAGCGACAAGATCGACATCTATGTTCGCGCCGCCGAGGCCGTCGATCGACCCTGGTCCGGGCAGCAGGAGAGCTGCGCCAAATCCGCGGATGCAGCGATCCAGAAGCCCAACCGCATCGGGCTTTTGGCGCATTGCGGCACGGGCAATCTGGGCGATGAGGCTTCCATAGCCGCGGTGCTCGATAACATCACGCGCAGGTCCCCCGAGGTCTCCGTCGTCGGCCTCTCGATGGATCCGGCAGACACCACGCGCCGGCACGGAATCCCCTGTGTCGCGATGCGCCAAAGCGTTTTCCCGTTCCAGCAGGAATGGTCATCGGCGTTGCCTCCTGCTGATCCCGGCAGGTTTGCGAGCAGGCTGAAGGCCGCTGCCAAGAAGGCCGGGCCCCTGTTTCTCGTGGCCAAGACAATGAAGGACGTGCTGATCACACGACCCGCTCAATTCATTCGCGAGATCCTGTTTCTAGGGCGTTCGCTTCTTTTTGTCAGCGAACTCGATATGATCATCATCTGCGGAGGAGGGCAGCTCCTCGATTGGGGCGGCCCCTGGGCGTTTCCCTATACGCTGTTCAAATGGATACTTCTCGCCAAGTGCTTGAACGTCAAATGCGTTTTCCTGAACAGCGGTGCAGGTCCGCTGGATTCCTCGCTTAGCCGTTGGTTCGTCAGGCGCACGCTCGACATGGCCGATTATGTGTCTCTGCGAGATCAGGCATCGGGCAAGCTGCTCCGCAAGATCGGCTTCCGGGGCAAGATGAAGGTTGTCGCGGACGCGGTATGGGGGCTTCGGCTGCCTGACCCGCCGGCGACGAAGCCGATCGAGTTGGGAGAAGAGCGCGTGATCGGCATTGGGCCGATGGCCTACGGCGACTCCTCCCGGCATTGGGTCAACGACAATCAAGGCTATCGGCACCTGATCGATAACCTGGTCGAATTTTGCGGCCGAATGCTGGCGCGAGGCTATCGGATCAAGCTCTTCAGCAGCGACATCTGGTTCGATTCCCAGGCGATTGCAGATCTTGATGCGGCGATCCGCAAGAATTGCCCGACCTTGGCGTCGGATCGTGTTACGCGAGAACCTGTCGAAAACATCAACGACATGTTTGCGGCGCTCTCGCATGTGGATTTTTACGTGACATGCCGCTTTCACGGCGTGATATTTGCGTCGTTGTCGAACGTGCCGCCTATCGCTTTGGCGCCGCATCCCAAGGTTACCACTTTGATGGAAAGCTTGGGCTTGGCAGAGTACTGCGTCGAAATTTCCCGATCCGATGCGGAAGGGCTGACGGCTATGGCCGATCGCCTGATAGCCAATATGGACGAGGTCAAGGCTCGTATCGGCAGTCGCGCCGAGCAATTTCGATCGCAGTTAAATCTGCAGTTCGATAATTTGCTCCTGGAAAGCAAAGAAAACTACGCCGAGGGAACGACTTATTCTCAAGAGGGGGCCTAAGATGAACACGAAAGCTGGTCCGCTGGTTAGCGTTGTGACGCCTGTATACAATGGCGGAGAGTTTTTTCGGGAGTGTATCGAAAGCGTCTTGTCTCAGACCTACGAGAACTTCGAATACATCATTCTCAACAATGCCAGCACCGATGGGACGCTCGACATTGCTGAGGAGTATCGTCGGCGGGACAGCCGCATTCGTGTTGTCAGCAATGAAACTCTGTTGCCGATTATAGCAAACCATAACAAGGCGTTTGGCCTGATTTCCGCAGACAGCAAGTATTGCAAAGTGGTCTCGGGTGACGACTGGATCTACCCGGAGTGCCTTGAAAAGATGGTCGGTGTCGCCGAGGAGAATCCGTCGGTAGGGATCGTCGGCGCCTATCAACTGAGCGGTGCCAAAGACATCTGGTACGTTCGGAACGTTGGGTTGCCGTATTCGCAAACCGTGGTTTCGGGTCGAGATATCTGTCGCGCTCACCTGCTCGGGGCGCAGAGAGTGCTGGGAAACCCGACCTCGGTTCTGTATCGGTCAGATCTGATGCGGAATACTGACGAGTTCTTTCCAAATCCGACCCAGGAAGCGGATATCAGTGCCTGCTTGAAGCATCTGCGATATGCGGATTTCGGCTTTGTGCATCAGGTTCTTGCGCACGAGCGAATTCACTACCAGAGGGCAACGACCTCCTCTCTCGAATTCAATGCCTATGTCTCGGCAGAAATCAGCGACTGCCAAGAGTATGGCGACTGGTACTTGACCAAGCGTGAGCGTGAAGAGCGCGTCGGAGAGCTGTTGGATCAGTACTATTCTTATCTTTCTGCCAGTGCTTTCAAATTTAAGGACAAGAAATTCTGGGATTACCATGCGGAGCGCTTGCGAGAGCTTGGGTATCAATTTGATGGGCGTAAGCTTTCTGTCGGTATCGCGGCAAAGGCATTCGATTTGATCCTGAATCCGAAGGAAACGTTCCGGATGCTAAGTGGACGAATTCGTCTGCATTATATGCTGAGAGGTGCGCGCGCGACATCGAAAGGGGGATGACACTCGACCTTGAGGGTGGGCTCAATCTGGCCCGGAGCTCGCTCCGGGCGAGAAAGTTGAGTGTGAAGCACGCCCGGCGCTGCTTCATGGAATCTCGGGCGGGCGGTGTGTTGGGAAACCACGCTGGGCAATTTACGAGATTCTTGGTGGTCGGCATGTTCGGTCGGCGGCCATGTCGCAGATTGAAGAGCCGATTTCGATCGCGCGGAGCGGCATTTTTCTTACGCCCGGGGCCGGATGAGCTTGCAGCTGTCTATGTTGCGGCGACACTGAGCTATCGGCTCAGAGACAGGACTCTAACGCGGGGGACGGTCTGTCATTCATATTTTAGGTTAATCCGCCGCTCTTCAGAATTTAATCGATAAAAAACAATTCGCTATTCGACATTCGATGCGGCATGACGCAAGGGCATCGTCAGTGCGAAGCCTTGGTGCGAGAGTTAATGATTTGCTAATTGGCTTGCCGGCCGTGCGAATTTTAGCTAATAATAAGTTCTGCCGATGCCGACCGTTCGACTCCACGTCGAGCTGATGACTGACACGTTACGGGCATTTCACTGGCTGAAAGTTTCCCTAACGATCTGAGGCGATTAAAAGGCCGATCGAATATCGACCGTCGAAAGTTTGCGTCGATGAGTATTTATTCGTCGAATATTAGCAAGATGGATTTCGGTAGAATATAATCTTGCAATTTCGATATATAAAGATTTCCGCTGACGACTAAAGCCGATGCCTGGCCTACCTAGAGGGGATATGAGTTTTCCTGATGGTTCAGGAGGGACGAATGAGGGAGAGTAAAGCGTATGGTATCGTCCTCATCGGAAAATACTCCCTGATGAAAGAGGGCATTGCCCGGGTTTTACTGGAGAAGAATTTTCGCATCCTTTCCTCGGCGTCCTATGAAGAGCAATTGGCGAGCAAGATTCGTGCCCAGAGGCTCATGTTTCTCATCGCTCACACCAGCGATGACTTCGACCTCGCGGTAGCGGAAATCGAGCTTGTAAAGGACCAGCATCCGGACGTGCCGATCGCTGTTGTCACGGATCACTACGAGCCGAACGAGCCAGCTTTGGCATTCAAGGCCGGGGCCAGCGGCTACCTCGCCAACGTCATTTCCTGCGACTCCTTCGTCAAGTCGATTGAACTGGTGATGCTGGGTGAGACGGTGTTCCCCCCGACGTTCCCGTCATCGACGTCCTCCGTCAAAAAAAATCGCCGCCCTAAAGCCGTCCCCGTTCCCGTCGACGACGAGCCGGTTTTGCCATGCTCTCCACCGGAGAGCGCGGGCGCACCGCTGCTTTCTCCGCGGGAAATGGCGATCTTGCGTTGTCTGATCGAAGGGGACGCCAACAAGTCGATCGCGCGAAAGATCGATATCGCCGAGGCGACCGTAAAGGTCCACGTCAAAGCCATCCTGCGCAAGATCCGGGTTCAGAACCGAACACAGGCTGCGATTTGGGGAATGAACAACGCATTGCAGCTGCAGCCGGCGAACAACAATTCCCAGTTCTCGTCCGCAGATGCGGACAAAACGCTCTTGAAGTCCGCCGTCAGCGTCTATCAAGTCTGATGAGTTCATCAGGTCGCCGCCTCCTCCCTCAGGCGTGGTGAAGGCTTCCGCCTTCGATCGGGCCGGTCCGGCGATCATGTCCGCTTCGCGATCTCTCGATGCTGAGACGGCTCGGTTCATCTACCCCGTTGCGGGGCTCGTCGAGCATTTCGGCTGCGCCAGCACGAGCAGCCCGGCAAGGTCGTCCCCGGGCCCCGCAAGCCCGGGCGATGCCTTCCGTTTCTCTTTTGCCGTAATCTGGCCGAAGTTCGGTCTTGAGCATCCGCGGCAGCTTTCCTAGCCTGTTCGGCAATCGGTCGCGACAAGATCGAATGGATGGGGAGGACGGTCATAGCCTTGCCCTGGCACAGGTTGAGCCCGGATGAGCTCGCGCTGCTCGAAGCGACCTTCTGGTCCGGGGGCGTTGCGCGCTATGCGTTGGCCGACACGCTGCAGTTCTCGCGCAGCAAGACCAATGCGCTCGCAGCTGGACTGCTTGATCAGGGCCTGCTCGACGAGGCCGGGGTCCAGCATTCAACCGGCGGGCGCCGCCCCGAGACGCTGCGGGTCAATGGCCGGATCGGCATCCTCGTCGGGGTCGACATCGGCGCGACCAGCCTCGACGTGGCTCTGCTCCAGCCGGACCTTTCGATCATCGCGCGCCATTCGCAGGAGGCCGATGTCGGAGCCGGGCCGGGCCCGATCATGGCTCGGCTGCGCAGCCTGCTGCCCGCGATGCTCGCGCAGAACGGCATCGAGCCGGACCGTGTTCTCGCCATCGGCATCGGAGTGCCCGGCCCGGTCAACTTCGCCATTGGCCAGCTCGTCAATCCGCCGCTGATGCCGGGCTGGGACAGCTACGCGATCCGCGACGACCTCGGCGAGATCACCGATGCCCCGGTCTTCGTCGACAACGACGTGAATCTGATGGCGCTCGGGGTGCTCTGGCGGCAGCGCAAGCAGATCGACAATTTCCTCGTCATCAAGGTCGGCACCGGCATCGGCTGCGGCATCGTCTGCCATGGCGAACTCTATCGCGGCTCGACCGGTTCAGCCGGCGACATCGGCCATATCTGCGCCGATCCAGAGGGGCCGCTCTGCCGCTGCGGCAATCGCGGCTGTGTCGAAGCCATGGCTGCGGCGCCCGCGATCGTGGCGATGGGCACGGAGGCTGCACGGAGCGGACGCAGCCCGGCGCTTGCGGCGAAGCTCGCCGGAAAGGGCAGGGTGGAAGCGATCGATGTCGGCGCGGCCTGCCGCGCCGGTGATGCGGAGGCCGATGCGATCGTGCGCCGCTCCGGCCGGCTGATCGGCCAGGTGCTGGCGGCGCTCGTCAATTTCTACAACCCGTCCCACATCTTTATCGGCGGCGGCGTCGCAGCGATTGGCCCGATGTTTCTTGCCGCCATCCGCCAGAGCGTGAACCAGCGTTCGCTCGCCCTCTCGACCCGGCATCTCGAAATCACTGCCGCCCCGCTCGGCTCCGAGACGGGGTTGATCGGCGCCGGCGTGCTCGCGATGCGCGAGGCCCTGCGCAGCGGGAGCCCGGCATGAGCGGAACGCGGCAGGAGCGGGCGGGTCTCTCGGTCGCCTTTGACGGCATCGTCAAGCGCTTTGGTCCGGTCCAGGTCCTGCACGGCGTCTCCTTCGCGCTCGAGCCCGGCCGTGTCTACGGATTGCTCGGCGAGAACGGCGCCGGCAAGTCGACGCTGATGAAGATACTCGCCGGCTACGAGCAGCCGAGCGAAGGCCGGGTGGTGGTCGACGGAGAACCCGTTCCCTTCTCCGGTTCCCGCGATGCCGAGGCGCGCGGCATCGTGCTGATCCACCAGGAATTCAACCTGGCCGAGGATCTGACGATCGCCGGGAACATCTTTCTTGGCCATGAGCGCCGCAAGGGCTGGTTCCTCGACGAACGCGTCATGCGCCGCGAAGCTGAAGCTGCACTCGCGGAGGTCGGTCTTGCCCGCGACCCGGACGAACCGGTGCGCCACCTGATCGTCGCCGAGAAGCAACTGGTCGAGATCGCCAAGGCGCTCTCGCGCGAGGCACGCCTCCTCATCATGGACGAGCCGACCGCGACGCTGACGCCATCGGAGGTGGCGCGCCTTTTCGGGCTGATCGAGCGGATGAAGGCGCAAGGCGTCACCATCGTCTACATCTCGCATAAGCTCGACGAGGTCGAGCGCATCACCGACGAGGTGGTGGTGATGCGTGACGGCAGGCTGGTCGGCCGCGCGCCCACCGCCTCCCTGACCCGCCACGACATGGCGACGATGATGGTGGGCCGCGCGATCTCCGATCTCTTTCCCGACAAGATCGAACCGGACGCCTCGACCGCGCCGGCACTGCAGGTCGATGCCTTCACGGTACCCGGCTGGGCGCAGGATATTTCCTTTGCGGTGCGGCCGGGCGAGATTCTCGGCTTTGCGGGGCTGGTCGGGGCTGGCCGCACCGAGCTGTTCGAAGGCATCATGGGGCTGAGGGCCGGCCGCGGCGCGATCCGGCTTGGCGGCAAGGCGATCACGCTGCGCTCGCCGCGCGACGCTGCCCGCAACGGGCTCACCTATCTGAGCGAGGATCGCAAGGGAAAGGGGCTGCACGTCGCCTTTCCGCTGCGTCCGAACCTGACCCTCATGGCATTGGAGCGTTACGCCAAACCCTGGCTCGACCAGGGCGCCGAGCGCGAGGCGCTGAAGACGGCTGTCGCCGAATTTGGTATCCGTACCGGGTCGCTGGAGGCGCGCGCAGGCTCCCTTTCGGGCGGCAATCAGCAGAAGCTGGCGCTCGCCAAGGTGCTCCACCCGCAGCCGAAAGTGCTGGTGCTCGACGAGCCGACGCGCGGTGTCGATGTCGGCGCCAAGCGTGAAATCTACTTCCTGATCCAGAAGTTGGCGGCACAGGGGCTCGCTGTCGTCGTCATCTCCTCGGAGCTGATCGAGCTGATCGGGCTAGCCCATCGCGTCGCGATCATGCGCGAGGGACGGTTGGTGACGACCGTGACCGGCGACGAGATGACGGAAGAGACGATGATCGCCTACGCAACGGGAGCGCGCCATGTCGCAGCCTGAGACCTTGCAGGCCGGACCCGCAGCAGCGCGTCGCGAGGCGGGAACGCCGCTGGCCGAGCGCATCGCCAGCATCGGCCCTATCGTCGGCCTTATCCTGCTCTGCGGCCTGGGCGCGCTGCTCAACGGCGACTTCGCCACGCTGGACAACGGCCTCAACGTGCTGACCCGCACCGCCTTCATCGGCATCATCGCGGTGGGGATGTGCTTCGTCATCATCCTCGGCGGCATCGATCTTTCAGTCGGTTCCATGGCGGCGCTGATCGCCGGCTGCGTCATCATGTTCATCAACTGGGCGGCAGGCGCGCTGGGCTCGCCTCTGCTCGCGGTCTTCTGCGGGGCTGGGCTCGCCGTGCTGCTCGGCGCGGCCTTCGGCCTGATCCATGGCGTGCTGATCGCCAAGGGGCGCATCGAGCCGTTCATCGTCACGCTGGGCACGCTCGGCATCTTCCGCGCCTACCTGACCTATTTCGCCGATGGCGGCGCGCTTACGCTGGAGAACAGCCTCGCAGACATCTACGCACCGGTCTATTATGGCAGCCTCGCCGGCGTGCCCGTACCCGTCATCGTCTTCCTGCTGGTCGCCGTCATCGGCGCGCTGATCCTGAACAAGACGCCCTTTGGCCGCCACGTCCAGGCCATCGGCTCCAACGAGATGGTCGCGCGCTATGCGGCTGTCGATGTCGAGCGGGTGAAGATCCTCACCTACATGCTGCTCGGCATCTGCGTCGGCATCGCCACGCTGCTCTATGTGCCGCGTCTCGGCTCGGCATCGCCGACCACCGGCCTGCTCTGGGAGCTGGAGGCCATCGCCTCGGTCATCGTCGGCGGCGCCGCGCTCAAGGGCGGGCAGGGCAGCATCACCGGCACGGTCATCGGCGCGATCCTGCTCTCTGTGATCAGCAACATCCTCAACCTGACGAGCCTGATCAGCGTCTATCTCAATGCCGCCGTGCAGGGCTTCGTCATCATCACCGTCGCGTTTTTGCAGAAAGGCCGCCGCTGAAGGCGAGCCGGATAGGGAGAGAAGCGATGTCCACGCAGACCAGACGCAGCCTCTTGCTCGCCGCCACGGCAGCGGGCCTCGCTTTCGCGGCGAGCGGTGCCGCCGCCGAGCCCGTCAATCTCGGTGTCTCGATCCCCGCCGCGACCCACAGCTTCATGGGCGGCATCAACTACTGGGCGAACCAGGCGAAGAAGGATCTGGAGGCCAAGCACAAGGACCTCAAGATCACGATCCGCACGGCGGCCAACGCGACCGAGCAGGCGAACCAGCTTCAGGACCTGAGCACGGTCAACAAGATCAATGCGCTCGTCGTCTTCCCCTTCGAGTCGGCGGCGCTGACGCGGCCGGTCGCCAATGTGAAGGCGAAGGGCGCCTATGTGACGGTCGTCGACCGCGGCCTCACCGATACCTCCGCCCAGGACGCCTATGTCGCGGGTGACAACACCGCCTTCGGCAAGATCCCGGCCGAGTACATCGCCAAGACGCTGAACGGGAAGGGCACGGTCGTCGCGTTGCGCGGCATTCCGACCACGCTCGACACCGAGCGCATGGACGCCTTCAACGGCGTATTGAAGGGCCATCCCGACATCAAGCTGCTCGACGCCAAGTTCGCCAACTGGAACCGCGACGACGCCTACAAGGTCACGCAGGACTTCCTGACGCGCTTCAAGGACATCGACGCCTTCTGGGCCGCGGATGACGACATGGCCTTCGGCGCGATCCGCGCCATCGACCAGGCCAACCGCAAGGATATCAAGATCATCTTCGGCGGGGCCGGCGCCAAGGACATGGTCAAGGTCATCCTCGACAACAAGGACCCGCGCATCCAGGCCAATGTCAGCTATTCGCCGAAGTTCATCTACGACGCGATCAAGCTGACGGCCGAGGCGCGGCTGAAGGGCGAGAAGCTGCCGGCGACCACGATTATCCCCTCGGTGCTGATCGACAAGAGCAACGCCAAGGACTTCTACTTCCCCGACTCGCCGTTCTGAAGGCGTTTCGGATCTCTTCCCGGCCGCTCCGTTTCCGGGGCGGCCACCAGTTCACGCATGGACAGGCCGATGACCGACGCACTTCCCACCCGGCTGCGCTATGCCATGGTCGGCGGCGGTCACGGCGCCTTCATCGGCGCCGTGCACCGCCATGCCATCGCCCTCGACGGGCAGGCGGAGCTGACGGCCGGCGCGCTGTCCTCGACGCCGGAGAAGGCCTTGGCCTCCGGGCGCGCTCTCGGCCTCAGCGATATGAACAACCATGCAAGCTGGCAGGCGTTGCTCGAGGCGGAACTGGAGCGCCCGCCGGAGGCCCGTGTCGATGCCGTCGTCATCGTCACTCCGACCGATAGCCATTTCCCGATCGCGCAGGCCTTCGCCGAAGCGGGCTTCAACGTCGTCTGCGACAAGCCGTTGGTTCATACGAGCGCCCAGGCCGATACGTTGGTCGAAACGGTGACGGCAGGCGGAACGGTCTTCGGCGTGACCTATAACTACACCGGCTATCCGATGATCAGGCAGGCGCGCGAGATGGTGCGCTCCGGCGCGCTCGGCGCCATCCGCAAGGTCGTAGTCGAGTATAATCAGGGCTGGCTTGCCACCGCTTTGGAGAAGACTGGCAACAAGCAGGCTGGGTGGCGCACCGATCCCGCCCGCAGCGGCATCGCCGGAGCGCTGGGTGATATCGGCTCGCATGCCGAAAACCTTGTCTCGGCCGTGACGGGGCTCGCGATCGAGGAACTCGTCGCCGATCTCGGTGCGCTCGTGCCCGGCCGGGCGCTGGATGACGACGCGAGCATCCTGCTGCGCCTTGCCGGCGGGGCGCGGGGCGTGCTCGTCGCCTCGCAGATCAATGCCGGATTGGAAAACGACCTCCGGCTGCGCGTCTCGGGCGAACTCGGAACGCTGGAATGGCGGCAGGAGGAGCCGAACCGGCTCGTCCATCACCGCAATGACGGCCCGATGCAGGTCCTGACGCGCGCGTCGCCCTGGCTGTGTGAATCGGCACGCCGGGCAGGGCGGATCCCTCCCGGTCACCCGGAAGGCTTCATCGAGGCGTTCGCCAACATCTATCGCGGCGTCTTCGCAGATATCCGCGCCCGTCAGGCGGGGCGCGTGGCCGATCCTCTGGATGCCGATTACCCCACCGTGGTCGACGGCGCCCGCGGCGTCCGCTTCATCGAATGCGCGGTCGCCTCTTCGGCAGAGCATCGCTGGCTGCGCTTCGACAGGCAAAGGGGCGGCTGAAACGCCGCCCCCAGCCCTCATTTCTGCTCCACGATCTCCAGCGGCGCCCGCTTGGAGCTTTCTTCCCGGCGGAACAGATTCATCACGAAGACGAAGAAGGCCGGGACGAGGAAGACCGCGAGGACCGTCGCCGAGATCATCCCGCCGAGCACGCCGGTGCCGATCGCGTTCTGGCTCGCCGCGCTCGCACCGGACGCGATTGCCAGCGGCACGACGCCGAGCGTGAAGGCGAGCGAGGTCATCAGGATCGGGCGGAAGCGCAGCCGCGCGGCCTCGGCCGTCGCCTCCAGCAGCGGCTTGCCTTCGGCATGGAGGTCCTTGGCGAACTCGATGATCAGGATCGCATTCTTGGCCGAGAGGCCGATGATCGCGATCAGGCCGACCATGAAGTAGACGTCGTTGGGCATCGCCCTGAGCGTCACCGCCGCGACCGAGCCGATGACGCCGAGCGGCACCACCATCATCACCGCAATGGGGATCGACCAGCTCTCATAGAGCGCCGCGAGCAGCAGGAAGACGAACAGGATGCTGAGCCCGATCAAGAACGGCGCCTGCGATCCCGACTGGATCTCCTGCAGGGACTGGCCGGTCCATTCGTAGCCGAAGCCTTGCGGCAGGTCGCGCGCCAGCCGCTGCATCTCCGCGATCGCCGCGCCCGACGAATAGCCCGGTGCGGCCTGCCCGGCGATGCGCACGGCCGGATAGCCGTTGTAGCCGACGACCTGCGTCGGCCCCTTCTGCCATTCGACCGTAGCGAAGGCGGAGAAGGGCACCATGCCGCCATGCACGTTGCGGACGTTGAGGCGCAGCAGATCGGCCGCCTGCATGCGCTGGCTCGCATCGGCCTGCACGGTCACGCGCTGCATGCGGCCGGCGTTCGGGAAGTCGTTGACATAGGAGGAGCCGAGATTGGCCGAGATCGTCGCGTTGATGTCGGCGAAGGCGACGCCGAAGGTATTCGCCTTCTCGCGGTCGATGATCAGGTTGACCTGGGCGGCGTCGGCCAGTCCCTCGACGCGCACCCCCGCGAGCACCGGGCTCTGCGTGGCGGCATTGAGCAGCTGCGTGCGCGCCGCCGACAGTGCCTCCTGGCCGAGGCCGCCGCGATCCTGCAGGCGGAAGCTGAAGCCGGTCGAGTTGCCCAGGCCCGAGATCGGCGGCGGCGAGAGTGCGAAGGTCTGCGCGTCCTTGATCTGGAACATCTTGCCGTTGATCCGCTGCGCGATCGCCGCGGCGGAATCGTTCGGGCCGCGCTCGCTCCAGTCCTTCAGGGTGATGAAGGCAAGCGCCGCATTCTCGCCGGCGCCGGCGAAGCTGTAGCCGGAGATGCCGACCATGCGGGAGACCGCAGGCTCGGCCAGCACGATCTTCTCGACCTGCTGGAGGACTTCGAGCGTGCGGTTGGCGCTGGCTTCCGGCGGCGCCTGGATGTCGACGAGAAGATAGCCCTGGTCCTCGTTCGGCAGGAAGGCCGAGGGCAGGCGCAGGAAGCCCCAGCCGAGACCGGCGAGCAGCGCGAGATAGATCACCATGTAGCGGCCGGGCTTGCGCGTGATCGCGCCGACGGCGCCGGCGTAGCGGTTCGTCGCGCGGTCGAAGCCGCGGTTGAACCAGCCGAAGAAGCCCTTCTTCTCGTGATGGCCGCCCTTGGCGATCGGCTTCAGGAAGGTGGCGCAGAGCGCCGGTGTCAGCGTCAGCGCCAGGAAGCCCGAGAACAGGATCGAGACCACCATGGTCAGGCTGAATTGCTGGTAGATGATGCCGACCGCGCCGGGGAAGAAGGCCATCGGCACGAACACCGCCGTCAGCACCAGCGTGATGCCGATGATCGCGCCGCTGATCTGGCCCATCGCCTTGCGGGTCGCCTCCTTTGGCGGCAGCCCTTCCTCGGCCATGATGCGCTCGACGTTCTCGACCACGACGATGGCGTCGTCGACGAGGATGCCTATCGCCAGCACCATCGCGAACATGGTCAGCACATTGATCGAGAAGCCGGCGGCGAACATCACCGCGCAGGTGCCGAGCAGCGCGACCGGCACGACCAGCGTCGGGATCACGGTGTAGCGGAAGTTCTGCAGGAACAGGAACATCACCACGAAGACGAGCACCATCGCTTCGAGCAGCGTGTGCATCACCTTCTCGATCGAGACCCGCACGAAGGGCGAGGTGTCGTAGGGAATCTCCTGCTTCAGCCCGGCGGGGAAGAAGCGGGCGAGTTCGTCCATCTTGGCGCGCACCGCCGTCGCCGTCGCCAGCGCATTGCCGGTCGGCGAGAGCTGGACGCCGATGGCTGCGCTCGGCTGGCCGTTGAGACGGGTCGAGAAGTTGTAGGATTCGCCACCGACCTCGACGCGCGCGACGTCGCGCAGCCGCACTGAAGAACCGTCCGTATTGGCGCGCAGCACGATTGCGCCGAACTCCTCCGGCGTGGTGAGTTGGCCCCTGACCAGAACCGTGGCGGAAAGCTGCGTGCCGATCGGATTGGGCTGGGCTCCGACGCGGCCGGCCGCGACCTGCGCATTCTGCGCCTGCACGGCGGCGATGACGTCGCTCGCGGTCAGCTTGAGCCCGAGCAGTTTCTCGGCATCCATCCAGATGCGCATCGAGCGCTGCGTCGCGAAGAGCGTCGCGCTGCCGACGCCGGAGACGCGCCGGATCTCGCCGAGCACGTTGCGGCTGAGATAATCGCCGAGCCCGACGGCATCGAGACGGCCATCTTCCGACGTCAACGTGACCAGCAGCAGGAAGCTGGTGCCCGCCTGCTCGACGCGCAGGCCCTGCTGCACGACCGAGCGCGGCAGGCGCGGCTCGACGCGGCTGATCCGGTTCTGCACCTCGACCTGCGCCTCGCCGATCTTGGTGCCGGGCGCGAAGGTGACGGTCAGGTTGATGCGGCCGTTCGCCTCCGAGGTGGACTCGAAATAGAGCAGGCCGGGAACGCCGTTCAGCTCCTCTTCCACCGGGCGCGTGACGCTCTGGTAGATGTCCTCCGGCGAGGCGCCGGGGTAGTTGGTGCTGATCGTGATCTGCGGCGGCGCGACGTTCGGGTATTGCGCGATCGGCAGCATCGGGATCGTGATGATCCCGCCGAGCATGATGAAGATCGCGACGACCCAGGCGAAGATCGGCCGGTCGATGAAGAAGCTCGGCATCGTATCAGCCCTGCTTGCCGGCGGTCTTGGCTGGAGCGGCTGCCTGCCAGGGTGCGCCGGTGAACTTCGCGCCCGGGCGGATCTTCTGGAAGCCTTCGACGACGACCTGTTCGCCGGGTTTCAGCCCGTCATCGATCACCTGCCGGTTGTCCAGCGTCCGGCCGGCGCGGACCGGCCGCAGCTCCAGCGTGCCGTCCTGCTTGAGGATGTAGAGCTGCGCCTGTCCGCGGCCATCGCGCTGGATCGCCTGCTGCGGCACGGCGATGGCGTTGCTCTGCACGCCCTGCTCGATCTCGACGCGGACATACATGCCGGGCAGGAGATCGCCTTCCGGGTTCGGGAACTCGCCGCGCAGCGTCACTTGCCCGGTCGTCGCATCGACGGTGGCCTCCGAGAACAGCAGCTTGCCCGAATGGCGATAGCGCTCGCCATTGTCGAACAGCAGCTGGACATTGGCTGCACCTGGGTCCGAGCTCGTCAGTGCGCCGAGCTTGAGAGCGCGGCGCAGCGCCAGCAATTCACCGGCGGATTGGGTGAAGTCGGCATAGACCGGGTCGAGCTGCTGGATCGTCGCCAGGATGTCGGCGGCGCCGGTGCCGACGAGCGCGCCTTCCGTGATCAGCGCGCGGCCGATCCGGCCGCTGATCGGGGCGCGGACCTCCGAGTATTGCAGGTCAAGCTGCGCCGCGGCGAGGCCCGCCTGAGCAGCCGCAACATCGGCATCGGCCTGGGCCAGCGCCGCGGTCGCGCTTTCCTGCTGCTGCGCGCTGGCGACGTTGCGCTCGCGCAGCTCGATGATGCGGTCGGATTGCTGGCGGGCCTGCAACTGCGTCGCTTCCGCGCGCTTCAGGGTCGCCTCGGCACTGGCCACGCGCACCCGGAACGGGGCCGGGTCGATCCGGTAGAGGACGTCGCCTTCCTTGACGAGGCTGCCCTGCTGGAACACCCGTTCGACGACGATGCCCGTGACGCGCGGGCGCACCTCCGCGATGCGCGTCGGCGCGATGCGGCCCGGCAGGTTGTTGGTCACCGGCAGGTTCTGCGCCTCGGCCGTGACGATGCCGACCGTCACGGGTGGCATCTGGGCAGCGGTCTTGGTCGGCTGCTTTTCCTCGCTGCAGGCGGCCGCGAACAGCGGCAGCGCGATGACGAGGATGCGGGAGAGGGTCAAAGACGAGAAAGGCATGGGTTCGGGCTCGGCGCTCGATATGTGATCTGGTTGCGTTTCAGGTTTGGGGAAGTGCGCTCGGCGACTGCCCGACCAACCAGCCGATCTCGGCGATCAACCTGTCGCGCTCGGCTTCCGGGAAGCTGAGCAGCCCGAACCAGTCGAGCAGGGTCAATCCCTCGACGGCGAGGAAGGCGAGCAGTGCACCGCGCGGATGTGTCGAGGATGCGGCGATGGCGGAGAGCGTGTTCTGCAGCGACTTCTGCACGGGCCCGCGCAACTCGGCATCCTGTGCCAGGGCGACGCAGAGGTTGAGGGCGACCGCGCGGTCTTCTTCCGACGATGAGCGCGAGGCGGCGGCGAGGCGCCCGTGAATATCCGCATCCGGCTTGCCGGCTTCGGCCGCGATGAAAGCCTGGATCCGCTTTTCCTCGGTGCCGACGCGACGTTCGATGACGGCGCCGATCAGTGCGCGCTTGCTCTTGTAGTCGTAGAGGACGCTGGCCTTGCTGATGCCGGCCTCGGCCGCCACGGCATCCAGCGTCAGATGCGCGGCTCCCGCCCGCATCACGACCCGTTCTGCCGCGTCGAGAACCGCCTCGCGGTCGATGGTTCTGTGCCTGCCCATGGGTTTTCCAATAAATATCCAACCGGTTGGATATTTATTGAGGTGCGATAAGTCAAGGCGAGCCGCATGCGCGGCGCACTCGACATCTGTCGGGCAGCGTCGGATTGCGTCGTTCTGAGAGGTGAGGGCGCTTGCGCTTAAGCGGTGGGAAGCGCCGGGCTCACTTCACGACGAAGCCGTGCGCGAAGGGGTCGCGATCGTCGATGAAGATCGTATTGATGCCGGTCATCCGCGCCCAGCCGGCGATGGAGGGGATGATCGCCTCGCGGTTGGCGACGGTGGTCGCCGCCTCGACACGCCCCTTGAACAGCGAGCCAATGATCGACTCGTGCACGAATTCGTCGCCGACCTTGAGCTTGCCCTTGGCGGCGAGCTGGGCCATCCGCGCCGAGGTCCCGGTGCCGCAGGGCGAGCGGTCGATCGCCTTCTCGCCATAGAACACCGCGTTGCGGGCATGGGCTTCCGGCTGGGTCGCCCGGCCGGTCCACTGGATATGGCTCAGGCCCCGGATCTCCGGGTGCTCCGGGTGGACGAATTCGTATTTCGCGTTGAGCGCCGCGCGCAGCTTCGGCGACCAGCCGACGAGCTCGCCGGCGGTATGGTCGGCCATGTCGCGGAAGTTCTTCTGCGGCTCGACGATGGCGTAGAAATTGCCGCCATAGGCGACATCGACCACGATCTCGCCGAGGCCTTCGACCTCCGCCGTCAGCCCCTCGGCGTAGAGGAAGCCCGGGACGTTGGTGAGCCGCACCTCTTCGACGAAGCGGCCTTCCTGGCGGTAGGTGATGTCGACCTTGCCGGCCGGTGCGTCGATCGAGAGCCGGCCGGGCTCGCGCGGTGTGATCAGGCCGTTCTCGATGCCCATGGTGATCGTGCCGATCGTGCCATGCCCGCACATCGGCAGGCAGCCCGAGGTCTCGATGAAGAGCACGGCGACGTCGCAATCGGGCCGGGTCGGCGGATACAGGATCGAGCCGGACATCATGTCGTGCCCACGCGGCTCGAACATCAGCCCGGTGCGGATCCAGTCGAACTCGCGCAGGAAATGCGCGCGCTTCTCCAGCATGTTTGCGCCTTCGAGCCTGGGGCCGCCGCCCGAGACCAGGCGGACGGGGTTGCCGCAGGTGTGGCCGTCGAGGCAGGAGAAGGTGTAGCTGGCCATGGATCCGGTCTCTCGAGGCGCCTTGGAACCCGTGGCGAAGGGGCTGGCCTCCATCGCCACAGGCGCGGTCGATGCTCGCTCGTCAGGCGGCGTATTTCTGCACGGCGCCGGGCTGCTTCGTCCAGGCGGCATACCAGCTGTTGAACAGCTTGAACTGCGCCTCGGCATAGCCGCGCTGGCTCTCGGTCAGCATGTCCGTTTCGTTGAAGTGCAGACCGTATTCCTTGTCGCCCTTCAACACCATCAGATGCTTGAAATAGAGCACGAGATCGGGGCCTTCGTCGAAGGAGGAGAGGATGCCGAGCGCCTGCTCCAGCTCGAGCGCGCGCTGGCGCGCCTCGGCATCGCCCTGGGCTGCCGCCTCGGACAGCCTGCACAGATGCAGCACTTCCTTCGGCAGCACGTTGCCGATGCCGGTGATCGCGCCGGTCGCGCCGCAGTTCACATAGCCGTGGAAGACGGCGGTATCGACGCCGATCATCAGAGAGACGTCGTCGTCGCGGCTGGTGATGTTCTCGGCCGCGTAGCGCATGTCGGCCGGGCCGCCGAATTCCTTGAAGCCGACGAGGTTCGGATGCTCGGCCCGCAGGGCGAAGAACAGGTCGGCCCGGGTGGCGAAGCCGTAATAGGGGCTGTTGTAGATCACGGCCGGCAGATCGGGCGCGGCCGAGAGGATCGCCTTGAAATGCGCCTTCTGGGCGAGGACGACCGTGCCGCGCGAGAGCACGCGCGGGATCACCATCAGACCCTGCGCACCGACTTTCTGCGCATGGGCGGCAAGCGCCACGGCGGAGGCCGTATTGACCGCGCCGGTGCCGACGATGACCGGGATGCCGGCCTTGACCAGCCGCTCGACGCCTTCCATGCGCTGCGTATCGGTCAGCAGCGGCCAATCGCCCATCGAACCGCAATAGACCACGGCCGACATGCCTGCGGCGATCAGCTCCTTGCCCTTGCGCACCAGCGCATCGAAATCGGGCGTCCGATCCGCCTTGCAGGGCGTCATCAGGGCGGGGATCACGCCCGAGAAAATCTTGGCCTTCATCGCGCTCTCCTGCTGGCTTTGTGGGACGGGAGAGGAACCGTGTCGCGCAGCGATCCGCCTCTCCCCGGCGCTCTTATCTCACATTGCATATTATTTGTCGACAAGAATTCGACAGGCAGTTCAGAGGGCAATCTCCAGTCGCTTGTCGCCCACTGTAAGCTTTTGGATCTGCTGGATGATCTGCTCGGCATGAGCGCGGCCGAGGCGTTCGGCGGCCGCCATGTCGCGCGCCGCGATAGCCGCGATCATGTCCTCGTGCTCGTCGACGAATTGCTGCGGAAGCCGGTCGTCATAGGACTGATAGTAGAGCCGCAGGAAGCGGCGCCCTTCGTCGAGCAGGCGGTTGAAGAGGCTGTTGAAATACGGATTGCGGCCGGCTTCGGCGATGGCGGCGTGAAAATCCGCATTCGTCGCGATCATCGCGAGCGCATCCTGGGCCTTCACCGCCGCGGCGAACTCCGCCTGCCGGGCGCGGATCACGTCCAGATCCTCGGGGCGATGGTTCTGCGCCGCAAGCTGTGTCGTCACCCGGTACATCAGCATCAGGGCGTCGAAGAAGGGCGACAGATTCAGGAAGTCGAGGTTCGACACCATCGTCGAGCGGTTGGGCAGGGTGACGATCAGCCCTTCACCGGCCAGCCGCACCAGCGCCTCGCGGATGGGCGTGCGCGACATCTCGAAGCGCTCGGCGAGCTGCACCTCGTCGATCGGGCTGCCCGGCGGCAGCACCAGATCGAGGATTTCGTCGCGCAGCAGGTCGTAGACCAGCTTCACGCCGGAGCCGCGCTTGCGCTCGGGCACTGCGCTTGTGGTCGTCTTCGCCGGTTTCATTCGCACACCTCTTGTCGACAAGAGGGATAGTGAAGCTGCGTGGCCCGATCAACGAACCACGCGCCCGGCCCCGTCATTTCTTCAGATCAGCGCCAGCAGATGCAGCCCGACGAAGCAGCCGGCGCCGCTGGCGATCAGCAGCAACGGATTGATCGGCGTCAGCATCAGCAGCGCTGTCGAGACAAGCGCGGTGCCGCGTCCGAGCCAGCCGCCGTCGAGCGATTGGATCAGCACATAGCTGGCGGCCAGGATCATGCCGGCCGCGACGGGGCGCAGGCCTTTTTCCAGCGCGCGTAGCAGCCGGGCGCCCTCATAGCGCGACCAGATATGGGCGACGCCATAGATGAGGAAGGCGGTCGGCCCGAAGATGCCGACGGTCGCGGCCAGCGCGCCCCAGAACCCGGCGATCTGCCAGCCGATCAGCGTCGCCAGGAGCGAGCCCGGCCCCGGCGCCAGCCGCGCGATCGCGAAGGCGTCGACGAATTGCGCGGCGCTCAGCCAGTGATGCACGTCGACGATCTGGCGGTGCATGTCGGCGATGGCGCTCTGGCCGCCGCCGATCGTCACCAGCGAGAGCGGCAGGAAGACCACGAGGATGCTGAGCGGCAGATTGGGCATCGTCCGGTGCTCAGCCCCGATAATAGGTCACGGCGACACTCAGCGAGCCGGCGCCGAGCACGGTCCAGAGCAGCGGCAGTTTCAGGATCGCGACGGCAAAGAAGGTCGCGGCCATGATCGCGAGCGGAAAGACCCGGCGCGGCACGCGCCGTGCCGCGGTCAATCCCATGGCCAGCGAGAGGCCGATCGCGGCCGAGGCGGCACCGTTGAGGGCGACATGGGTGACTGCATAGCCGCCGAGTGAAGAGAAGAGCGTGCCGATCAGCACGATGACGATGGCGGCCGGCAACACGATGCCGAGCCAGCAGGCGATCGCCCCGCTGCGTCCGCCGAGCTTGTAGCCGATCCAGATCGCCATGTTGGTGACGTTGACGCCGGGTAGGGCTTGCGCGATCGAGAGCCCGTTGAGGAAATCCTCTTCGCTCATCAGCCGGCGCCGTTGCACGAATTCCCGCAGCATCCAGCCGCTCAAGCCGCCGCCGAAGCTGGTCAGCCCGATCCGCGCGAAGATCAGGAAGAGTTGCAGCGCGCTTGGGCGCTCGGCCAAGGCATCCGGCATCTGATTCCACGCCATCTTGCAGCTGACAGGGCCAGAAAGCAGCATTTGTCGGATGTTGCCAGCGTCGGAACGCATGCGCGTCATGACGCTGGACCGCGATAGCTTCCAAGGAGGTGTGTCAGGCCCGGCGCAGGGTCCGCTTGACCGCGCGCTTCAGCCGGTCGCCCGCCTTGCGCACGAGCGCCCGGTTGCTGCCTTCGCTTCCGTCCGGAAGCTCCGAGATCGGCAAGGGACCCTCCTCTGGTCCCGCAAGCGCGGCGCCGCTCCGAAAGCCGATGATCGCGGCAGCCGGACTGACCGCGTGCCCGAGCGCGGCAGTAGGCAGGGGAAGGCCCGCGAGGCTCGGGTCGAGGATGGCCTTGATCGGCAGGTGATCGGAGGCGATGCGCGCCAGCGGCGTATCATGGACCGTGACGTCGGACAGCATCTCCGGCCGGTTGGCGATGATCCGGTCGAGTGCCAGCAGCGGCAGGCCCGAGGGAAAGCTCGGGACGGGCATCGGCAGCGTGCCGAAAGTGGGACCGAGTTCCTTCAGCGACGAGCGGTCGCCGAGGCGCCATTCATTGAGGTCTCCGAGCAGAAGGGTGGGGCGTTCGTCGCGGTTCCTCATCACGTCGAGGAGCATGCGCGTCTGCTGCGAGCGCGAGCGGCGCAGGAGGCCAAGATGGGCGGCGACGATGCGCACCTCCCTGCCGCCCTCCAGATCGAGGTCGACGACCAGCGCGCCGCGGGGTTCGAGCCCGGGCAGCGAGACCTGATGGACGTCTCGCACAAGCCCCTGTCGGAACAGAACGACATTGCCGTGCCAGCCATGGGCGGCGGCGTTGGCACTCTCGATGGGAACGGGGAGGAGACCCGTCTCCTCCTTCAGCCTGGTAAGGTCGAGCAGGCCGTGGCGTGCGCCGAAGCGCTTGTCGGCTTCCTGCAGCGCGATGATGTCGGGGGCGATCTCGCGGATCACCTGCGCGATGCGGCCAGGATCGAAGCGGCCGTCGACGCCGACGCATTTGTGAACATTGTAGGAGGCGACCAGCGTGCCTGCCGGCCGCTCGCCCGGCCCATGCCTGGACGCTTCATCGCGGTTCTTCCGCTGGCGGAGCGAGGCGATGATGCTGGCGCGCAGGCTCGGGCTCTTCTTCTGCATCGCTCTGCCGTTTGAGGCTTTGGCCCGCTCGAATCGAACAGGACGAAGCTTTGCATATCCGTGGCGCCAGGGCTGCGACCCGCTCGGCTCAAAGATAGGGCGAGCCGAGCCAGATCAACCTGTCCATCAGACGCAAGACATAAGGGCGTGCGCGCAGGCCGGCAAGCGTGACCGGCGTCGCCTGGGCCATCACAGCCTCGACGCGCTCGGCGATTCCGCCTGCGAAATGATGGTCGAGCACTTCGATGTCGATCTCGAAATTCAGCCTGAGCGAACGTGGGTCGAGGTTGGAGGAGCCGACATAGGCCCAGCAGTCATCGACGACGAAGAGCTTGGAATGGTCGAACGGGCCGGTCGAGCGCCAGATTCGGCAATAATTCTTGAGAATCTGGTCGAATTGCGCGGTCATCGCCCTGTCGACCAGCACCAGATTGTTGACGGAGGGGACGATGATGTCGATGTCGACGCCGCGCCGCGCCGCCGTGACGAGTGCGCTGATCAATTCCTGATCCGGCAGGAAATAGGGCGACATGATCCTGACGGAGCGCCGCGCGACCGAAAGTGCGCCCATCAAGAGCTTGTGATTGGTCTCCAGATAGCTGTCGGGACCCGACGGCACGGCCCGCACGAGCGCGGCGAATTCACCGGCGGCAGGCAAGGTGATTTCCCATGCCGGGCCTTCGAGCGCCTCGCCGGAGGCGAAGCGCCAGTCCTCCGCCGCGACCGTGAAAAGATCGGCGACGATTGGTCCGGTCAGGCGAAAATGCGTGTCATGGGCATAGGTGTCGCCGGCGAACTCGCGGGTGAAGCCCTGGCGGATGTTCATGCCGCCCATGAAGGCGACGGTCCCGTCGACGACGATGATCTTCCGGTGCGTCCGCAGATTGGCATAGGGCAGCCTGAGGCCCATGATGATGTTGCCGTTGAACACGTCGACCGCGACGCCGCCCTCGCGCAGATGGCCGGCGATGCTGGGCACCGAATAGCGGGCGCCGACCGCATCGATCAGCACGCGCACCGCAACCCCGCGCCGATGCGCGGCGATCAGCACATCGGCGATGCGCAGGCCGATCGGGTCGCGGTCGAAGATGTAGCTTTCGAGGATGACGCTGCGCTCGGCCGCCGCGATGGCGGTCAGCATGGCGCTATAGGCTTCGTCGCCGGTTCGCAGGGTTTCGATGCTGTTGCCGGTGGTCAGAGGGTGGCGGGCCACACGGTCGCCCAGCGTCTTGAGCGCGGTGAAACGTTGCCCGAACCGCGCCCCGACCGCCTTGTCGCCGACGTGGAAATGCGTCGCTGCCCGGCCGTGGCCGGTCCGTTGCGCGAGGAGCGAGGCGCGCCGGATGCGGTTCACGCCGGCAATCGCATAGAGAAGGGGGCCGACGATCGGCGAAAGGATGATGACGCCGGTCCAGCCGATGGCGGCGCGCACTTCGTCCTTCGTCATCACCGCATGCGCGCCGGCGATAGCCGCCATCACGATGGAGATGGCGGCAAGGATATGCGGCCAGTAGGCTTGGAGAATCCCCCACATGCCTGTGAAGCTAGCGCGTGGGCGGCCGATCCGCCATGGCGGCGGTTTGGGGGCATCCCGACGGCCAAGAAGGCCGGAGCATCCCGTTCGGTGTCATCACCCGTCAGGGTGTGCGGAACGCATAGATTGTCGGCAGTCGCCTTTGTAAGTCTCTGATATTGTTGATATCGAATTTCGGCGTTGCAGGAAGTCTGTCGGCATTTGAGGCTATAGTCTGTCGGCATTCTGGCCACGGAAATGAGGCCCTAGGCCGGCAAAACTGGCTTGAAACAGTAGGAAAATCATCGCGCGGACGCGCAACGCAATCGGCCCCGAGCAAAGAGTTGCTCGGGGCCGATTGCGGTTTCGCTAGCGGAAGAAGTTGTAGATCTCCGATTGAGCGCGCCGCGCTCCGGGCGGGCTATCGGCGTCGACCAAGATTAGATCGACCGCCGCGAACTCATCGGTTGGGGCGGCGGTTGTCGCGCAGCGCGCTGGGCTCGAGGATTCTCTCCATCCCCGTGCGAACGGCCCAATTTGCGAGTGATTCCGCCTCCGACCTGTGGGTATAGAACTGCCCCAAGCGCTTACGCACCGAGCTGCTGTCGTCCGCCATCGTCCTCGTCAATCGCTGAACCCGAAAGCGTTGATAGATCGGTTTAAGCTGTAGCGATACGATCCAACGCAGGGATCGACAACTGTGGTTGAAGAGCCCTCTGTCGTCATCCAGAGCGGAGCGGGAATTTTCCGTGCGGGGGGGCTAACACAGCACAAGCCCCAAGCATGCCCCTGCGGCTCGCGCGAAATGCGACGTTCAGATCGACAAAATTCCGTCCCGTCGACCGATGCGCCTCAGCGCGGTTTCCGGACGCCATGGACGGATTGGAAAGCGGGGGCATGACAACGATCCCACGATGATCGCTCTGGGAGCTCGGGAATACGACGTCTCGTATCAGAGCCGCGAGCGACCGGTTCCGGGCTTAATTCAACGACCGCTTGTGGCGCAATCTTGAAGGCAGCGCCTACCGCGGAAGAGGCGGATTTTGGGATTGCTCGAACCTAAAATTACGAGCGGGCGCATCCACCCCATCTGGTTTCAGTCACACTCTTCTGAAGGCGCATACGGGCCAACTTAACCTAGCGTCATGGGCAGATTAACGTAATAATGCGGCCGGCTGCAGCGTTCCACATGACAAGGCAGTCAAAAGGGAAAAGGAGGGTACGATGAGCGTGCGCGCTTTTTCTGCTCTATCCGGCCACCTCCGTCTGGAGCTCCCAAGCCTACTGAGATCGCGCTCCACGCGGAGACGTCGATATCGCCCCCTTTCGAGGGCGCCGTTCTGGCTTGCGCTCGTTTTGCTATTTTCGGCTTCACTCCTGCAGCCATTATTTGGCCAATCCTTCGACGGCCGAGATCCCGCGACCGGGAAACTGCTTGCGCCGGGCGCCGCGATTGGTCAGTACCTTCAGGCTTCGGAGGAGCTTAAGCTACGTATACTGACGTTGCGCAAGGCTCTGGATCAATGCGGAAACTGCACCAATAGAACGGCTCTTCAAAGAGATATCGATCAAGCCATCGAGAGGCGGAACACAATACGCGCCGGCGAAGGTATCGCGCTCAGGCAGCTTGGGCTTCCTGGCAAAAATTTCGAAGAATTCGTCTATCAGATGCGTACCGGATATAATTGGAACAATGTCGCGGCGGTAAAATTTGCGGAGCAACTGAGATTAACGATTCTAAATTATTGCATGATTTCGACCAAAGATGATGGCGACAATCTCAAATGCCGGACGAAATATTTCGACAATTCGATCAGCTCAAACGCCGCGAATTCCGTTGAGATTTGCTTCAAGCGACTTCAAGCGGCCGATCAAGAACTCTTGCATAATTTTCCACCGCCTGACGCAGACCCGAAACTTGTCGCTGCGCACGCAGCGCTCTGGATTGCCAATGGTGCTTGCCTGAAAGAGATGAACGCCTATGAACTCATGCGGAATGCGACGAATGAAGCCTGTGGGTTCCAGGATCTAGGCGCCAGTCTCAATGAGCCCGAGTTCATTTGTGCCTGCAAAGCGTTTCCGGCGGACCGAAAGGCCGCTTGCCCGGCCAACCCCGTGCTGCCGCAACCCGCGTTTCCCACCTTCCCTGTCCTTGTCGAACCTGCTGTCCGGATGCTGGACCCCCAAGGGTACGGGCCGGAGTTACTTGGCGTAAGGCTCGGCCAACCGGTTCGAGAGGCCGACCAGCTGATCAGGCGGAAAATGGCAGTCGAATCTGTCTATGATCTTCCGACAGCCAATCATAAATTTCTCGGAACGGACAGCAGCTTCAGAAACCGGGATGGCCTTTGGCAAGTGGAGTTTGGTGGGCGTTTGTACGTCAACCGTGACGGCTCCGAGTTTGTCGCAATCATGACAGTTCCCAATCTGCCAGGACGGGTTTTTGAACTCATGCACTCCGTCCTTGTTTCGCCTGATAAACTACAAGACGCTCAGAATGCTTTGGTTGCGGAGCAGGGGCCGCCATCTTTTAGTACAGAAAATATTTTGCACCACAACATCTGGGGGAGTTCTCGCGACCAACGTGAATGCGCCCCGGCGTTCGCGGGCCTGGCGTTGGAAGAATGGGTCCGCCTAGAGGGTCAACCTACGATTGTCTCCAAGAAATCAGCCGGCCTTGGCACCTCTGAGGGACGCCAGTTTGGACTCTACGGTATGCTTTCCCCCTTGATGGCCACCTACGTATTCAATCGTCAGGATGGTAAGTTATACAATTGCCAACCAACCTTGGCAGCTTCGTATGAGCTTGCTTCTCTTCGGCAGAACGATCCTCAAGGCCGGCTTCGCAATGAGCCCGCGCTCGTAAATGAGAGATTATTCGATACGGCGTTGTTTCGATGGTATGAGATCCAGCAGGAATATAAGAATTCGAAGAGATCGCGACCTATCGCATATCAATAGACGCGAGAGCGTGGTGACAACCTCGCTCTCAACCCAATGCGTAGACTTATAACGAACTGAGCATGAGGTCCGAGATGCGTCGAATATTCTACGTGATTTTTGCCTTCGTATTGTCATCTGGGGTAGCGCATTCGGCAAACGATTATCCGGTCAGCGGCCCCTGGGCGCTCGTTCTTCCTACCTCTCCTCAACTTCAGGTCGAAGCCTGCAAAGCCTTCGGGCGATTGGGTTTGGCCAAAGTCAGTGGTGAATCCATCGGTGGCGGCGAACTGATCGTCTTCAATGGCTCCAAGCGACATAATTTCGGCGGCTGATCCACCCCCGTTGAATTGGTCCACCCTGAAGTATGTGTTTTGGCAGACAGGAGGACCGAGATGCCGAAGAAACGCCACAAGCCCGAAGAGATCGTCGGGAAGCTACGCCAGGTCGATGTGCTGGTCTCGCAGGGGCAATCCGTTGCCGACGCGATCCGCTCTATGGGCGTGACGGAGGTTAGTTACTATCGCTGGCGCCGCGAGTTCGGCGGCCTGAAGACGGATCAGGTGAGGCGGATGAAGGAGCTCGAGGCCGAGAACGCCCGGCTCCGTCGCGCCGTCGCGGACCTGACGCTCGACAAGCTGATCCTGAAGGAAGCCGCGTCGGGAAACTACGGAGCCCCGCGCGTCGCCGTGCGTGCATTGAGCATGTCCGGGTCGTCCTGAAGGTGTCGGAGCAGCGGGTCTGCCGCGTGCTCGGGCAGCATCGCTCGACACAGCGCCGCATCCCGCATGGACGAGACGACGAGGAAAAGCTCATCGCCGACGTCGTCGAACTGGCCCGCCGTTACGGCCGCTATGGCTATCGCAAGATCGCCGCGCTGCTGCGCTCGACGGCAGGCTGGGTCGTCAACGACAAGCGGGTTGAGCGCATCTGGCGACGTGAGGGGCTGAAGGTTCCGGCCCGACAACCCAAGCGCGGCCGCCTCTCGCTCGCGGATGGATCTCGCATCCGCCTGCGTGCAGAGCGGCCCAATCACGTGTGGTCCTACGACTTCGTCGAAGACCGCACCCATGATGGGAGGAAGTACCGCATGCTGAACGTAATTGACGAGTTTAGGGGGCTTCTCGGGATCGCGTGAAAGCTACCCTGGGTACGGTGCAACGGCAGCACCGACGCTGGCCGATCCGCTTTCGATGATGCGCGCGGTGATGCCGCCATGGCCCCGAACAGCGTTGTATCCTCCCACGCCGAGGATTTCCTCCATCCGGGAGCAGGGATGACACTCCCCCGTGGTTTCGAGGATCGCGGAACCGATTCTGAAGCGCCTATCCTTCAGCGCGAGCAGATTGATACCGCGGGTCACAACATTGCGTCGCAATTCGCCCGGGTGAATTTTTGAACGGGCTATGTAACTGGCAATCGCGGAGAGGTGCTCAACTTGGATCAGAGTCACCTGGCGCTTGCCCGCGGCGCGGGTGTGGCGATCGCCAACAACACCGCGGGTAATGTCAAAATCGGCGCTTTGGAGCGCGACCATTGGTTCGCTACGCGCCGGCCGAATGCCCAACCACACAACCTGCCCAGTCTTCATGGGAGCGTTCAGGAGCTGCGCAAGCGGGGAGGAGGGGTTCAGAGGCATCAATCGTTCTACCGTACTGGAATGCGCCCAATCACTCAGGTAACGCTCGCATCAGCCCATAGGCGAAGCATCGGGCCGTCGACTCCAACGACTGGATCCCGCGGCGGGAAGCTCAAGATCGAAATCTTTTGGATCATGGCCGACGTCGGTTCCTCCCGGACGATGTCGCCGGTCTGGCCGGGCGGGTACGCGCCGACAACAAGGAAATCGTTAGATTGGCTGAGCTGGCGGTGACCCGTTCCCGCTGGAAGAACCACCACATTGCCGGCCGTCACCTTGACCTCCCGGCCCGTATCGCCCCCCAGCATCAGCTTCGCGTGCCCTGCCGCGATGCCGAGCACTTCGTGACCCTGCGAGTGATAATGATCGAAATCGTAGATTCCATCGCGCCATTGCGGTGGCCAGCCATTTTCGGAGAACCGTTTTTCCATGAGCGTCGCCAGATCGGCAGCATCGGGACCGAACGCCCCCTCATAGATCAGTGCGGGAAGCCGGGGATTGTTTGGGACGAAGCTCCAGGGCTCGAAACGAAGGGCGGTCACGGTGGTCTGCATAGCCTAGTATCTCCCAAAGACGATCCTTGAACGCAGTCGTCTCATGGCCGTTCCTCGCCGAGAGTTTGGTTTGATTCAGCGGATCCAAGCGAGGGCGTAATTATCTCCTGAGCGCCTTTCGGCTTGGCGCAACCCAGGGACCACTCGGGTGGACGCCGCGGAACAGCTTTCCTCCCCTCCTGACACTCGCTCGGGCGAAACTGCCCTGGGAGGTGTCCCCAATGCCGGAACCGTCCGTTCCTTTGGGGATCTTAGCGCCAGGAGGATCAGCCAGACGACAAGAGCAGCTGTGGTGCACAGGATCGGTCGCGGGTTAATCTCAATGAGACTACGAGGTGCGCTATTGGAACGACAAATTCGGCGTCTCCAAAGCACGGCTTTAAGATGCCGTGCCTGCCGCTGGTTCATCCGCCGAGGCTGTGGAGAGGGAGCTGCGCCGCGACAAATTGGGCGGGGAGAGCAGGCAGTGAGCGCAACCGTCGAGATCCGCCGGCACCGCGAAAACTGGGTCATAGAGGGTGGATCGGCTCGCATCCAGATCACGTCCCCTCGGGATTCGTCGAACGCTTTGTTGAGGACTAGGCGACTTCGGAAGAGGTTGGCACTGCCGGATTCCCGAACCACCAAAGAACCATCATGGTCAGTGGCGTTCCCACTGACGTCTACGTGATAGGCGCCCTCCGTCGAAGCAACTTTCCAGGATTGAGCGGGTACAGGATTACGCCCCTTTTCCATCCAGTCCCTGTTACTATCGGTTATCAGGTGCCGGGTATGAGGACTTCATGAGCAACGATCGAACGCGCCGCCCGACGAGCGCGCGGGACAAGGCGGAAGCCCTTTTTGCTGCGCCGAAAGTGGCGCCACCTGCGTCAATCGAGAAGCGTACCGTTCTGCCGGGCGCCAAGGAGATGGTCACTCTTCGGATCGACAGCGAGGTGTTGGCGCACTTTCAGGATGGCGGCCCCGGCTGGCAGGACCGGATCAACGACGCACTCAGAAAGGCGATCCCAGCAGCCCTTGATGAGGGGCTGAGGCCGGACGAGCTTAACTCGTCGAACGATGGCTGATAATCGGCCCGCGAGCCCCACTTCGATGACCGTGCAGCACTGGCTGATATAGCTCCGGCCAGAATCGCGAGACGCGATACGGGCCTGGCGCGCTGCGCCGCGACGCGAAGCACCGAGCCAGCTTTATCCCTAACAGGCCAGATTGTTCGGCGTCAGCTGCACCCAGTGCGATCCAAGCTTCGGATTAACGCAGCAAACCGGAATCGCCGGGGCAGTTGTAACGTCGTGGCGGCCTGGTCACACGAGAGGAGAGTGTGACGGATTGCTATTCATGGGGTTGCATCCGCGCGTACTGGGTCCGAAGCCGCACTTCGAGGGAGGCGAAGTTATGCGTACGCCTGACAGCTCAGATGCCTCTATGGCTCGGATCAATGGCATCCTCATTCGAGGTGCCATCGTCGTGGCGATCGCCGCCGCCACCGTTCTCCCGCTGCTGCGCTGATTACTGCAGGCTTCAGGGCGCGAGTTGAAGTCCGCGCCATCAGCAAGCCCGCAATCGAACAAATGCCATCAACTTTGACCGAGCTGAAAGCCTTGACCGCGCTGGAGCTTGCACCACGCCTGATTGGCGTCGGGCTGCTCGTTGATGGCGTAGGAGGAACCATCGTCGAAACCGAGGCCTATCTCGCTGACGATCCAGCTTCGCACAGTTTCCGAGGCCCGACACCGCGGAATGCGGTTATGTTTGGGCCTTCCTGGCACGCTTACGTTTATCGGTCCTATGGGCTGCACTGGTGCTTTAACATTGTCGCTGCGGGCGATGGCGCGGTCTTGATCAGAGCCATCGAACCGACAGATGGGTTGGCTGAAATGCAGGCGCGCCGCGGCAGCATGATCAATCTCTGCAATGGGCCAGGGCGCTTGGCCCAGGCGCTCGGGATAACAAGCGCTCATGATGGATTGAGCTTGGAACGCAGCCCTTTCTCGATCGTAGACCGAACACATGCGCCGGAGATTTCTTGCAGCGCCCGGATTGGGATTTCGAAAGCCGCCGAGCAGCCATGGCGATATGGCCTAGCCGGCTCGCGCTTTGTGAGCAAGCCGTTCCCAAAACCTGGCAGATAGCTCTGGCCGGCGGCTGAGTGGCTCATGGTCAATCTTTTTGAAGCTTTCCGAGATTGCCAGGCAGCCCTCAGAACGGGAGATCGTCCGGCCGTAATAGGCTCTGGTCCGGCTCGGGGCCGCTCGCATTCTCACCCTTGTGGGCCTCATCCCATTCGCGAATTGCCGAAGTCAGGCTCTGGAACTCGCGGCCCTTTTCGGAAACGCGGAGAGCGTCGCTCACGGCGGCCGGGCGCTGGACGGCCGCTTGATATTCATCTTGGTTGGAAATGCACACCTGTCGTCTCCAAGCTGTATCGCCTGGACGAGGAAAAGGCCCGCGGTGCCTCTGTTCCAAGGCAGCCAAGCGTTGAGCCCTGCGGAAGCAGCGCGATGGGCGGCCGTTCGCGGGATGGGCTACCCTTTCGCCCGCGGAGGCGTCAGTGGCTGCTGGTGGAAATCGTCCGTTGTTCCACCCGGGATGGCGCGCCGGTGCCGAGCTAGTTGCACATCGTTAAAGGGCCAAGCCTACTTCGTCGGCTGAGAGCGCGCGGTGAGCTTGTTCCCGTCAGGGTCGCGAAGGTATGCGACGAAAGCACCATTGGGACGCTCGCTCGGCGGGGTCTCGATGGACTTTCCCCCATGCGTCGTTCCGGCATCGTGCCAGGCCTGGACATGCTCTCGGCTAGCCGCAGCGATGCCGATAGTCCCGCCGTTGGCGAAGGTTGCCGGATTGCCATCGATCGGAGTTGTTATCATCAGCCGGCCGCCGCTGTGGGCGTAGATCAGCCTGCCTCTGGCATCGACCTCACCCGGTTGACCTCCAAGCGCGACGAATGTGGCGTCGTAGAAGCCCTTGGATCGCTCCAGGTCGTTGCTGCCGATCATGATGTGCGTGAACATGTTTCTCTCCGAAAGTCCTGCGTGAGGTCATTGCATCGTAGGGTGGGGGAGCCGCTGAAAGGAACCAACGCATGCGCGTGATTGAGCCCAACGCCGAGCTCGAAAAGTGGCGAGAGGGCGTGCTGACCTCGATGCGGGTTTCAGCCGTCGTCGGATCGCACCAGCTCTGCATCTTCGAGCAGCTTTGCCAACCAGGCCTTGGCGCGCCGATGCACTCGCATACGGTCGAAGAAATTCTGGAGGTCATTGAGGGGCAGGCCGAGATCCGCATCGAGGACGAGGTTATGTCGGTCTTGCCCAACCAGTCGGTCATCGTGCCCGCTGGCAGCCGTCATGGATTTACGAACAGCGGAGCCGGAACACTGAAAGTTCGCGCCACTCTCGCTTCGCCGGTTTTCGAGGCCAGCTACGACGACAGCGGAGAGCTGAAACGGAGGTACAGCCCGAACGCCTCATAGAGATTTTTGGACGCCGCCTGCCGATCGAGTCGGCACACGCGTCATGCAGCGCGAGATGTCGAGCAATGCGCGCACGCACTTGCCCGGGAAACGCGCTTGGCGGATCTCTGCTGTGGTGATTTTACTGTCCTGAGGATTCGGCATGTCCCTGGCGAATGGTCGGCCGCTACTCGCGATGCCAGGCCCCACCAATATTCCCGATCGCGTGCTCCAGGCGATGATGCGGCCGGCTGAGGAACTCAGTTCCGACAGCATCGTGAGCCTGACCGAAACGGTTCTCTCCGATCTCAAGCGCGTCTTCCGGACTGACGGCGAAACCTTCGTCTACGCCGCCAACGGCCATGGTGGATGGGAGGCGGCCTTCAGCAATGTTCTGTCGCGAGGCGACAGGGTTCTCGTGCTCGAAAGCGGCCGCTTCGCCGTCGGCTGGGGTGAGATGGCCCGCTTCATGGGCGTCGATGTCGAGATGCTCCCCGGTAGCTGGCGCCGGGCCGTCGATCCCGCAGCAGTCGAGGCCCGGCTACGCAACGATACGCAGCACGCGATCAAGGCTGTGATGGTCGTTCAGATTGATACCGCAGCAGGAATCGTCAACGATATCCCGGCCATTCGCAGGGCCATCGACGCCGCCGGTCACCCCGCTCTGTTCATGGTCGATGCCATTGCCTCCCTTGGCTGCATGGAATTCGAGATGGATGCCTGGCGCATCGACGTTGGCGTCTCAGCCTCGCAGAAGGGTCTCATGTCTTCGCCAGGCCTCGCCTTCGTCGCGGCCAACGAGAAAGCTCTGGCCGCCCATAAGCGCGCCGACCTGCGCACCGGCTATTGGGATTGGAGTGGCCGGATGAACGTGCTGGCCTACATGAAGCATTGCGGCACTGCGCCTGAGCATCTCCTCTTCGGACAGCGTGCCGCGCTCGACATGATCTTCGAGGAAGGGCTGGAGGCGATCTGGCGCCGCCACGCCGCCCTTGCCAAGGCGACACATGCTGCCGTCGAACTCTGGTCGAGTGGTCAGGCTCTCACCTTCGGAGTGACCGAGGGATCCGAGCGAGCGCCGTCTGTGACGGCGGTGTTAACGCCTAACGTCGACGTAAGCGTCATCACCGCCTTCGCGCGCGACGTCTGTGGCGTGACGCTCGGCCTCGGGATTGGAGATTATCACGGCAAAGCCTTCCGGATCGCCCACATGGGTCATTTCAACGCTGCGGCGCTTATTGGAGCGCTCGGAGCCGTTGAGATGGCGCTTCAAGCCAAAGAAATCCCGCACGGCCCGGGTGGTGTGGCAGCCGCAATCGCCAGCCTGGCCGCCGCCGCGTGAAAGATACGGCGATTATGCCGCATGGAGGCCCTGAACAGACGGGGTGTCGCTCATGCCGACAGGTGCAGGCGATAGCTGGATAGCTTCTCTCCCGTCCCTCCGGGCGGCATACCTCACCGAAGCAAACCTTCAGCCTCAAACTCTTCCCAGCCGTCGAGGCCGGTTTTCTGTTCGTCCGGACCGGTCGCTGCCTTACGGGATTTGGCCAAACGCTTTCCCGCGCGCGTCAAAGCTGCTTTCCCTGCTGCTCGCCGCCGGTTCTCTGCTGTCGTTGCGATATCCTCTTCCCGCCAGATTTCCGGCAGGCCGCTATCGAGGACTTGCTCGATGAAACTTGGGGTGAACACGTGGAATGTGACGGCTTTGGCTCGGCCACGCAGCTTGACCGTTCTGGTTCCCGCGCTCTGCAGTCGTCCATCATTGAGCCACTTGTGGCGCTCACGAGATGAAATGGAGAGAATGTCCTCGGCCTCGCTGGGGAGGATGGGCAACTCGGCAATATCGGCCAACATATCCGCTACGATCGCAGATCGAGCGTCAAACTCAGCAGCTTCGGCGTCCGGCATGTGAAGGATCGCTTTGCCGGTTTCGACCGTGAGGTGCTTCCGCGTCGACCAAGGAAGCCGCCGCCTCATTTCCCGCTCGATTCCCTTGGCGCGGACCGGCGATCCAAGTGTAATTGTAGATGGGAGAGGCCATTCGGCGAGCTGCGTTGAGGTGCGCTTCACATGATGCTCTGCTCAGGATTGCGGGCCCGGGATTAATCGCACGGATCGATCGCGTGTTCCCAGCTTCTATGTTCCTGGTGGCTGCGGCACGTACGTTGCTCCCTAGTACGTGGGCGTCCTGAAGGTCGTCGATACTCTGTTGGCGATCAGTTGGCTCCCGACTTCAGCTACTCTTTTCGGAGCTTTTGGCGATCGAGCTGCGCTTCAGCGAGCTCCTGCCGGAGGCGCTCGTTCACGCCTTCCAGTTCGGCCCGCAAGGCGCCTCGATCGAGTTCGGCAGGCATTGCCTCGCTGTTGACCGTCTGATCGAGAATATCTGCCAAGACGGTGTGAAGGAACTGGGAGCATTCCCCTTCATTCTCCGGCGTTGGAACCAGGATCTGCGCTAGAAGTGCCAGTGCCAGCCCTCGCCAAGCGACGACCTCGTAGGACTGCTCAACGATTTCGGTTGGATCATCGGAGATCATCAGTACTCCTGCTTGGAGGAAGAGGCTGTGCCTCGGCAACCTCCCGTCGTGTCGCTGTGTTCCCGCCAAACACCGAGCTTGACTCTTGGTCTGTCAACGAGAACATAAAGGGAACATCAGGCATCGTTCTGGCAGGTAAAGCCCGTTGCGGCCACAGCCGGTATTTCAGTCGCTCCGCGACCAGATTGAGCGGATCGAGGGCCGAGGCGCCCGCGGTCGGACTGTGCTGCCGTTCGGAATCGCGACGCTTGATTCGCGCTTGCCTGGTGGAGGCCTAACGCTGGGGGCACTCCATGAAGTCGCCGGCGGCGGAAATGGGGCGATTGATGGTGCGGCAGCGGCTTTGTTTAGCGCCGGAGTTGCCGCCAGGAGTCGTGGCAAGGTGCTCTGGTGTCTCACCCGAGCCGATCTTTTCGCGCCGGCGATGGCGCAGGCGGGGCTGATCCCTGACCGCGTGATCTATGTCGAGGCAGGAGATGACAAGACGGTGCTCGCCTGCATGGAAGAGGGCCTGCGCCATGGCGGGCTGGGCTCCGTCGTCGGCGAGGTAGCCCGCTTGTCCATGACGGCGTCACGTCGCCTTCAGCTGGCTGCGGAGGGGACAGGTGCTATCGGCATCGCGCTGCGACGATGGCGACGAGAGGTCGATGCCTCCGATTTCGGTCAGCCCACGGCGGCGATGACCCGATGGCGCGTCTCGGTTCTGCCATCGACAGTGTTGCCGGTGCCTGGAATGGGACGACCGCGCTGGCTTGTTGAACTGATCAGGGCCAGGGCGGGCGAGAGCGCGGATTTCGAATTGGAGGCATGCGATGACACGGGTCGTCTCGGTCTTCCTCCCGAACTGGTCGATCGATCGGTTCCGGCGGATGGCTCGTGAGCGGCGGACCGGGTGCGGAAGCGGTCAACAGCGACGGATGATGTGACATCCCAGAATTTCGCGGCCTGGGAGAGCCGATCGAACGTCTTCGTCACTTCAGCCCACGCCGCCCATGTCTGATCGTTGAGATCGATCTCCACCTTGATCTCTGTCGCGATGATCGCTGCCGCGACCTTCAAGGCCTCCTCTTCCGCTTCCTCGAAAGCAACGCGCGCGGTCGGGATGGACGACTTCATCACAACGCGAAGTGGCAACTGTTCGCGACGTCGCAGTTTCCGCCAGGCGCGACGCCGATCTGCGACCGCTTCGTTAAGATCCGACTGGAGCAAGACCTTCTGGTGCGCCGCATCGTTGATCAACTGCTTTAGGCCCCCGAGGTCCGGGCTGGTCAGGCTCGCCACCTCGGCGCTCTTGATCTCCCCGACCAAGGGCCCTGGCTGCGGCTCTGGTCCGGGTGCATCGGCTCGGGTGGAACCGGTGGCTCCAGATAGACCTCAGCTGGGGTCGACGCTCGTCTTACGGGGCGAGGCGAACTCAGATTGCGAGTGTAGGAAATGCCAGTGCCGGGCAGGCCCATGGTCAGACGGCTGCCGCGCGGGCCGATGTTGATCATCGCTCCCGGCACGCCGGCGCTCACGCTCACACCGCTGAGGCTGAAGTTCACCCTGCGCCGGGAAAGAGACGAACGGAACGCCGAAACCTGAATCCCATGAAGCGTCCTTTCCACCGGCCTGCACAGGCAGCCGCGGTCGCCGAGCTAGAGGGTGGGGGAATTTCTGGAACTCTCGGCTGGCTTCGAAGGCGTCTGCTGCTCCTTCAGGTTCTTCCCGATCAGATCGCCGCGTGACCGGATGACATAAGCGGTGACGACCTCCCGGACACGATCCTCCGCGATCTTCCGAACCAATGAGCGATCTGACGGCCCACCGGACTCGTTTTCCACCAGCTCGGTGGTGACCTTCACGAGCGCGTCGATGTCGTTTTGGCAGAAGATCATGGCCGCCTTCGCGACAACTTCCGCCTTCTCGTCGGTTAAGAGCATCGTCGCCCCTTCCTTGCCGATGCAGGCGAGTGTTTTCGTCCGAATAAGGTCTCGGGTCTTCTCCAGGAGCTCGGTCCTTTCGGCCCGAGCAGCCTTGGCACGGGTCTCGGCCTCTATCCGCTGCGCCTCGGCATGCGCCGCAGCGGCCTCCCGTTCGGCTCTTTCCTTCTCCAGCCTGGCCTGGCGGTCGGCGCGTTCCCTCTCCTCATTGGCCTTTTGCTCGGCTGTCCTACGCTCAGCGTCCGCCCGAGAGGTTGCGATCTGGCTGGCCAAGCGAACGCGCACGGCTCGCTCCAGGTCGGTTAGATATGCACCTGTGTAGAAAGCTTGGGCGTCGAGCGATGTCGCGGTCAGGTCAACGACGCGGGCGCTGGGCCGGGTTGTGCGCGCTACCCCGTTCTCACTCACCTGATGAAAGGGCTCAGATCAAGTGGAGCAGCGGCTGCCGACACATTTTGGCTACCAATGCCGACACACTACCCGCTCGTGCCGACAAACTTCGTGTGTTGGCACACAGGGGCGAGACGGAGGGCGGCGAGACTCGACTCGCCTTCCGACGGGGAGAGGTCTATAAAAGAACAAAGAGAGAACAATTGCATCATCCCATGACCGTAACCACCGCCCCGACCCTGTCCGATCTGCGCCGTAGTCTTGCCGAGGCGGCCCTGCGCGCCGGCCCGGCTTCGCAGGCGCGGATCGGTCTGGGCGTGGCTTCGCTGGACGAGGCCCTGAATGGCGGGCTCGCGCGGGCGGCGCTGCACGAGGTCTACGCCGCTGAGGTTGCCGATCTCGCCGCCGCGACCGGTTTCGCGCTCGGCCTCGCGCTGCGGGCGGGGCGGATCGAATGGAAGGGAGGCGGAGGCCCCATCCTCTGGGCGCGGCAGGATTTCGTCGATGCCGAGGCTGGGCGGCTCCATGCACCGGGCCTGAACGAGCTCGGCCTCGATCCGGCGCGCCTGCTCCTGGTGCGGGCGCGCGACGGCGAAAGCGCGCTACGGGCCGGCGCCGAGGCGGCGCGCTGCCCCGCGCTCGGTGCCGTGCTGATCGAACCCTGGGGCGAGCCGCGCTCCTTCGATCTGACGGCGAGCCGCCGCCTCGCCCTGGCGGCGGAGAGCTCGGGCGTGCCGGTTCTGCTTTTGCGCGTGGCGGCGGCCGAGGCGCCGAGCGCGGCGCGCACGCGCTGGCAGGTCCGGGCGCTCGCATCGCGGGCGCTGGAGGCCAATGCCCCGGGTGCCCCGGCTTTTGCGGTGAGATTGCTGCGCCAGCGCGGCGGCGCGGCGGAACGTGAGTGGCGTGTGGAGTGGGACCGTGACCGACGATCTTTCGCGGAACGCAGCCTTTTCGACCGATCCGACAGACGGGCTTCCCGGACAGACCATGCCGCGCCGCTATCTCGCCCTCTGGTTTCCCTTCCTGGCGACGGACAGGTTGCGGCGGATGGGCGCGATTCCGGCCTTCGGCGCGCCGGCTGAGAAGCCGTATGTCCTGGTCGAGACGCAGCATAACGCGCTGCGCCTGGTCGATTGCGACAAGCGCGCCATAGATCTCGGCCTGACGCGAGATATGACGCTGGCCGATGCCCGCGCCCGCATCCCCGATCTCGTCGCGCTGGAGGCGCAGCCGCAGGTCGACAGCGCATTCATCGAGGCGCTCGCTGCCTTCTGCGACCGTTTCACCCCGCTGGTCGCGCGCGACGAGCCGCATGGCCTCATGCTCGACATCACCGGCTGTGCCCATCTCTTCGGCGGCGAGGAGGGGATGGTCGGCCTTGTGCGGCGGGTGATGGACCGGATGGGCTTGAGCCTGAAAGCCGCCATCGCAGGCACGCCCGACGCCGCCCGCGCCTGCGCCCGCTTCGCCCGGGGCGGCATTATCCCGCCGGGGCGGGACGAAGCGGCGCTTCGCCCGCTACCGGTCGCGGCTCTGGAGGCAGAAGCAGAGACCGTGATTGCACTCTCCCGCGCCGGCTTGAAGAGCCTGGCCGATCTCGCGGAGCGCCCCTCTGAAACCTTGTCCTCCCGCTTCGGCGAGGCGTTGGCGACGAAGCTCAGGCGCATCCTCGGCCGCGAGGATCGGCGCATCACACCCCTGCGCCAGCCGCCGGACTGCGTGGTCGAGCGCCATTTCGCCGAGCCTTTCGCCGATACTGCGAGCCTCGAGGCGGTGGTCATCCGCCTGATAGGGGAGGCGGCTCGTGTGCTGGAGGCACGTGGCGAAGGCGGGCGCCTCTTCGAGATCGGCTTCTTCCGCAGCGACGGCGCTGTCCGCCGTCTCGCCATCGAGACCGGCCGCCCGTCGCGCGACGCCAAGGCGCTGCTGCGGCTCTATCGCGAGCGTGTCGAGACGCTGGCCGATCCGCTGGACCCGGGCTTCGGTTTCGATGCGATCAAGCTCGCCGTGCCCGTTTGCGAACCGCTGAACACGCCGCAACACAGCCTCGATGGCCGCGCCGTCGAGGAGGAGGCCGTGGCCGATCTCGTCGACCGGCTCGTCACCCGCTTTGGCCGTGACCGGGTGCTGCGCTTCGCGGTGCAGGACACGCACCATCCCGTCCGCGCTGCGAAAGCGCTCTCGGCCGCCGCGCCTCTGCCGGAAGCGATCTGGCCCGAGCCCGAGCCGGCGGAGCCGCCGGCCCGTCCGCTCCAGCTCTTCGAACCGCCGCAGCCGGTCGAGGCCATCGCGGAAGTGCCGGACGGCCCGCCGATCCGCTTCCGTTGGCGCCGCCTCATCCATGACGTCGCCCGCGCCGAGGGGCCGGAGCGCATCGCGCCCGAATGGTGGCGCGACGGCAGCGACGAGCCGATGCGCGATTACTACCGCGTCGAAGACGCCGAAGGCCGTCGCTTCTGGCTCTATCGCACCGGCTTTTACGAGGCCGACAGCGCCCCGCCGCGCTGGTTCCTGCACGGGCTCTTCGCATGAATCAGATTGCGAATGCCTTCGCCGAACCTGTTGCCGCCACGCATTTTTCCTTCCTGCGCGGAGCCTCCCCGGGGCCGCATATGGTGCTGACGGCGCTGCTGCTCGGCTATTCCGGCATCGGCATCGCCGACCGCAACACGGTGGCCGGCGTCGTGCGCGCCTGGGCGGCACTGAAGCAAGTGCGCGAGTACGGTCTGCCGGCGCCCGACAAGGTCAGGGAAGGCGGCAGCCCAGGGGAGTATTTTTGGGCCGAGAACCCCGAATTCGCCGCTCTGCCCTTCACGCCCGAGGAGATGAAAGCGAAGGCCGATGGCTTCAAGCTCGCGACCGGCACCCGTCTCGTCTTCGCCGACGGCACGCCCGACATCGTCGTCTATCCCGCCAATCGCGTCGGCTGGGGCCGCCTTTGCCGTTTGCTCAGCCATGGCAACCTGAAGGACGGCGTGAAGAAGGGCGAGTGCCATCTCGTTCTCGACGACCTCCTGAACGATGCCCGCGACCTGCTGCTGATCCTGATGCCTGCGCGCAGCCTCGATGGCCTGTCTGCATTGCTCGCCAAGCTGGACGATGCTGCGCCCGGCGCTGTCTGGCTCGCCGCCAGCATGCACCGGCGCGGCGACGACCGCCGCCGCCTTGCGCGCCTGAAGGTGATCGCGGCAGCGACTCGCACGCCGCTGATCGCGACCAATGATGCGCTCTACGATTCCATCGGGCAGTGCGACCTGCAGGACGTGCTCACCTGCATCCGCGAGGGCACCACCATCGAGCGGGCCGGGCGTCTGCTGGAAGCCAATGCCGAGCGCCATCTCAAGCTGCCGCAGGAAATGGCCCGTCTTTTCCGCGACGCGCCCGAGGCGATCGCCGAAACGCAAGCCCTGTTCTCCCGCATCGAGTTCGATCTCCGACAGCTCAAATACGAATATCCGGACGAGCCGATCCCGCCCGGCTGGAAGGATCAGGACTGGCTGGTGGAACTGGTCCGCCGCTGCTGCCTGATCCGCTATCCCGACGGCGTGTCGGAGAAGGTCGAGAAGCTGCTGGCGAAGGAACTCGATCTGATCGGGAAGCTCGAATACGCCCGCTACTTCCTGACGATCCGCCAGATCGTCGAATTCGCTAACAGCAGGGGCATTCTCTGCCAGGGCCGCGGCTCGGCCGCCAATTCCGCCGTCTGTTACGTGCTCGGCATCACTGCGGTCGACCCGGACGAGAATGACGTGCTGTTCGAGCGCTTCATCTCCACCGAGCGCAAGGAGCCGCCCGATATCGACGTCGATTTCGAGCACGAGCGGCGCGAGGAGGTGATCCAGTGGATCTACAAGTTCTATGGCCGTGAGCGTGCCGGCATCGCCGCGACCGTGATCCATTACCGGCCGCGCAGTGCCATTCGCGAGGCTGGCAAGGTCCTGGGCCTGACCGAGGACGTCACCGCCCGCATCGCCGATACCAATTGGGGGAGCTGGGGCAGCGAGATCGGCGATGCCCGCGTCCGTCAGGCCGGGCTCGATCCGACCAATCCGACGATCCGCCGCGCCGTCGATTTCGCCACCCGCCTGCTCGGCTATCCGCGCCATCTCTCGCAGCATGTCGGCGGCTTCGTCCTGTCGCGCGGGCGGCTCGACGAGACCGTGCCGATCGGCAACGCCGCAATGGACGACCGCACCTTCATCGAATGGGACCGTGACGACATCGACGAGCTCGGATTGATGAAAGTCGATGTGCTGGCGCTGGGCATGCTGACCTGCATCCGCAAGGCCTTCGATCTGATCAAGGCGAACGGGGGAAAGGATTACGCGCTCGCCGACCTCAAGGATGGCGACGAGGCGACCTACGACATGCTCTGCGAGGGCAAGTCGCTCGGTGTCTTCCAGGTCGAGAGCCGCGCCCAGATGAACATGCTGCCGCGGCTGAAGCCTCGGGAATTCTACGACCTCGTCATACAAGTAGCGATCGTCCGACCTGGTCCGATCCAAGGCGATATGGTTCATCCTTATTTGCGGCGACGAAACGAAGAGGAGAAGGTCGATTATCCATCGCCAAAGCCCCCTCACGACAAAAATGAATTGAAAGAGGTCCTGGAAAAAACCCTTGGCGTTCCGCTCTTTCAAGAACAAGCAATGAAACTTGCAATGGTGGCCGCAGCCTTTTCGGATGTCGATGCCAATGGTCTTCGCAAAGCGATGGCGACTTTTCGTAACGCCGGCACTATCCATCACTTCAAGGACAAGATGATCGAAAACATGGTCGCGCGCGGCTATGAGCGCGATTTCGCCCAGCGCTGCTTCGAGCAGATCAAGGGCTTCGGCAGCTATGGCTTCCCGGAAAGCCACGCCGCCTCCTTCGCCAAGCTGGTCTACATCTCCTCCTTCCTGAAGCGATGGTACCCGGCCGCTTTTGCCGCCGCGCTGCTGAATTCCCAGCCGATGGGCTTCTACGCTCCGGCCCAGATTGTCCGTGAGGCGGAAGAGAACGGTAGCGTCGAAGCGCGGCCGGCCGATGTCAATTCCAGCTTTTTGGACAACAGCTTGGAAGCCGTTTCGGAATCGAGCTCTTACCATGACCGGCCGCGTCAGGAGAGCAAAAGGGACCCCTTCGCCCTGCGTCTGGGCTTCCGTCAGATCGACGGCTTCAAGGATGAATGGGGGAAGGCCATCGCCAGGGAGCGGGAAGCAGGCGGCCCGTACCGCGACGTCGAGGAACTGATGCGCCGCGCCGGCCTTCCCGCCCGCGCCATGCGCCTGCTCGCCGATGCCGATGCCTTCCGCTCGCTCGGGCTGGACCGGCGCGAGGCGCTCTGGGCCGTGCGCCGCCTGCCGGACGATGCCGTTCTGCCGCTTTTCCAGGCTGCGCAGGCGCGCGAGCTGGGCTCGGAGCGGAGCATGGCGCTGCCGGTCATGCCGCTCGCCGAGCATATCGTCGCCGATTACCAGACCGTCCGGCTCTCGCTGAAGGGGCACCCGATGCAACTGCTGCGTACGCGCTTCCGGCGCGAGGGCATCCTGAGCTGCGCCGAGACCGATGCGAAGCCCGACGCCGCCTTCGTCCGCACGGCCGGCGTCGTGCTGGTGCGCCAGCGCCCGGGCAACGGCAATGCCATCTTCGTCACGCTGGAGGACGAGACCGGCATCACCAATGTCGTGATCTGGGCGCGGCTGTTCGAGCGCTTCCGCCGTGAGGTCATGGGCGCGCGGCTGATGCTGGTCGAGGGCAGGGTGCAGAAAAGCGTCGAAGGCGTCGTCCATCTCATGGCCCAGCGTATCGTCGACCGCTCGGCCGATCTGCTTTCGCTGTCGGACACGCACCGCGCCGAGGTCCCCATGTCCGTCGACGAGCTGAAGAACCCGCCGCTGCCGCGCCACCGCCATCCGCGCAATGTCCGGATCCTGCCGAAATCGCGGGATTTCCATTGAGAAGCAGGCACTCGTTCGTTTCGCCTCCTGCGTGGCCCCGCTGAATGCCGCTGTCCGGTCGTCGTCGGAACATCACTCGCCTGCGGGTGTGCAGCGTTCGTTAAAACAATCTTCTCCTCTGAAAGTGAAATAAGAAAAAACCCGCTACTGTATGTGAATTGAGCTTTGACCCCTGCGGGTATAAGTCGTCTGTTCGATTTACCGAACAAGCGGCACGGCAGGACAATGGCGGAAAGCCCCGGCCAGGACGAGGCGAAAGCGACTGAAACGGCACCGGACGAGGGTGCCGCCGAAATGCTGGCAAGCCGTGCCACAACATTGAATGCTGCGCACGGCGCGGTCGATGTTCCGGCTCGCCTCGCCGGGGCCGTTGCGGGAGCGAAGGGGGCGGTGGTCTTCACCACATCCTTCGGCCTCGAGGATCAGGTCCTGACCCATTTCATCGCCACGGCGAAGCTGCCGGTGATTTTCGCTACGCTCGATACCGGCCGGCTCTTCCCCGAGGTCTATGCGCTCTGGCAGCAGACCGAGGAGCGCTACGGCATCCTGATCCGGCCCTATTACCCGCGGCACGACGCGGTCGAACTCTATGTCCGCCAGAACGGCATCAACGGCTTCCATGTTTCGCGGGATGCTCGCAAATCCTGCTGCGACATCCGCAAGGTCGAGCCGCTCGGCCGCGCGCTGGCGGGCGCCGACGTCTGGCTGACGGGCTTGCGCGCCGACCAGTCGGCGGCGCGCGGCGCGGTTCCGTTCGCGGAGGCGGATCTGGCACGCCGGCTCGTCAAGGCGAGCCCGCTGATCGACTGGACGCGCGCGCGCACGCTCGCTTTCGCGCAAGAGAACGGCGTGCCGCTCAACCCGCTCCACGCGCAGGGCTTCGTCTCGATCGGCTGCCAGCCCTGCACCCGTGCCATCCGCCCCGGCGAGCCGGAGCGGGCCGGGCGCTGGTGGTGGGAGGACGACGCTGCCAAGGAATGCGGCCTGCATGTCGGGCCGGACGGAAAGCTGGCGCGCGGCAAAGCCGCACCGGCGGGAGCTCACGCATGATCCAGCTCAGCCATCTCCAGAAGCTCGAGGCGGAAGCCATCTTCATCATCCGCGAGGTGGCAGCGACCTGCGACAAGCCGGTGCTGCTCTATTCGATCGGGAAGGATTCAGCGGTCCTGCTGCATCTGGCGATGAAGGCGTTCTACCCGGCCAAGCCGCCTTTCCCGCTGCTCCATGTCGATACGACCTGGAAGTTCCGCGACATGATCGCCTTTCGCGACGAGACGGCGGCACGCCTGGGGCTCGACCTCATCGTCCACATCAACCGGGAGGGTGTCGAAGCCGACATCAACCCCTTCTCCTCGGGCTCGCGCATCCACACCGACGTCATGAAGACGCAAGGCCTCAAGCAGGCGCTCGACCTGCACAAGTTCGATGCGGCCTTCGGCGGCGCTCGCCGCGACGAGGAAAAGAGCCGGGCCAAGGAGCGTGTCTTCTCGCTGCGCTCGCCCGAGCATCGCTGGGATCCGAAGAACCAGCGCCCGGAGCCCTGGCAGCTTTTCAACACACGCAAGCACCGCGGCGAGAGCTTCCGTGTCTTCCCGCTCTCCAATTGGACCGAGCGCGACATCTGGGACTACATCGCGCTGGAGAACATTCCGGTCGTGCCGCTCTATTTCGCCGCAGCCAGGCCTGTCGTGCAGCGCGACGGCGCCTGGATCATGCGCGACGACGAGCGCATGGAGCTGCTTCCCGGCGAGGTGGTCGAGACCCGCATGGTCCGCTTCCGCACACTCGGCTGCTACCCGCTGACCGGCGCGGTCGAAAGCGAGGCGGCGAGCCTCACCGACATCATCGCCGAGATGCGCTCTTCGCGCTCTTCCGAAAGGCAGGGCCGCGTCATCGATCATGACGGCTCAGGCTCGATGGAGCAGAAGAAGCAGGAAGGCTATTTCTGATGGGCTTCGCTATCGCCAGGAACCTGGCCAAAAAGAACCTGAAGACGTCGAAACCGGCCCAGAATCTTCGCCCCGCCAACGATACGCCAGCCGCCTCCGAAACCGGCCGACATTCGCTGCTGCGCTTCATCACCTGCGGCTCGGTCGACGACGGCAAGTCGACGCTGATCGGCCGCATGCTCTACGAGGCCGGCGCGGTCTTCGACGACCAGCTCAGCGCGCTCGACAACGATTCCCGCAAATTCGGCACGCAAGGCGCGGCGCCCGATTTCGCCCTCTTGGTCGACGGCCTCTCGGCCGAGCGCGAGCAGGGCATCACCATCGACGTCGCCTATCGCTATTTTGCGACCGAGACGCGCAGCTTCATCGTCGCCGACACGCCCGGCCACGAGCAATACACCCGCAACATGGCGACCGGCGCCTCCACAGCAGATCTCGCCATCATCCTGGTCGATGCACGCAAGGGCCTGCTGCCGCAGACGCGCCGCCACTCCTTCATCGTCTCGCTGGTCGGTGTCCGCCATGTCGTGGTCGCGATCAACAAGATGGACCTCGTCGGCTATAATCAGGCCGTCTTCGAGCGGATCGCGGCCGATTACCGCGCCGCGGTGAAGAGCCTCGGCTTTGCCTCGATCAGCTTCATCCCGGTCTCGGCCCGCGACGGCGAGAACGTCATGCGGCCGTCCTCACTCATGGCCTGGTATGACGGCCCGGCGCTGTTGCCGTATCTCGAAAGCGTTGCGATCGCGCGCGCTGCCCGCAGCGGCGAAGGCTTCGTCCTGCCGGTGCAGTGGGTCAATCGCCCGGATCTCGACTTCCGCGGCTATGCCGGCACGCCCGTCGCCGGCCGCGCCCGCGTCGGCGATCCGGTCGTAGCGCTGCCCTCGGGACGCACGAGCCGCATTGCCCGGCTGATTGGTGCCGCTGGCGACGCCAGTCAGATCGCCGCCGGTCAGGCCGCGACCGTCACTCTCGAAGACGACATCGACATCTCGCGCGGGGACGTCATCGTCGCTGCGGACACGGCGTTGCCGGTCAGCCGCGGGCTCACGGCACGACTGCTCTGGACGGGCGAACGCGCCATGCTGGAGGGCGGCCAGTTCCTGCTGAAACTGGCGACGCAAAGCGCCAGCGCGACGGTCGAGACCTTGCACCACAGCATCGACATCGAGGGTTTCCGGCCGCTGCCGGCGCAAGCCCTGCGCATGAACGGCATCGGGCTGGTGACGCTCCGGCTCGACAGGCCGCTGGTTTCGCAGCCCTATGCCGAGAGCCACGAGCTCGGCGGCTTCATCCTGGTCGATCGGATCAGCAACGAGACCGTCGCCTTCGGCTTCGTCGAGCCGGGCGGGGATGCCGAGCAACACGGCGCGATCGGCGAAGGCGGCGTAGCGGCCCGGTTCCGGCGCAACGTCATCCGTATAGTCGGCCGGCGCGGTACGCCGGATCGCCGGGCCTGGCTGGCGGCAGCGAGCTGGCGCGTGCTGAGTACGGCGGGGTTGTTCCTGGCGGCCTTTGCCTTGACGGCAAATGCGCCGGTCTCTCTGGCGCTCGCCTTCGGCGATATCCTGCTGCGTCCTGGCCTGCGGGCGCTGCATATGCGGCTCTGGCGCAAGGCGCCGATTGGGACCTTGCAGGACGGCGCGGGGATCTGAAGAGCGGCGCCAGCGGCTTCTGCCGTCGGCGTCGAGGGTCTTGCGGTTGCCTCGGGTCAGCGCGGCGACCGGGCGGCGGAATTCAGGCCGCCTGGGTGTAGTTCGTTTCCGTGGTTCCCTGCGAGCGGAGCTGCGAGGCGGAGACATAGGCTTGCGAGGCGTTCTGGATAGCTTCCGGGGGCGGCCGCCGGTGGTGTCGTTCGCCGGACTGTTGCAGCGTGGACTGGAAGGCCTTCACCTCGTCCTGCGAGACGGAGCCGTCGCTATCCTTGTCCAGAGCACTGAAAAGCTGGTTCAGCCGGTCGCTGCCCAACCGGCTGTCGCCGAAGGCCGAGGTGAACTCACCCTGGCTGATCCCGCCGCTGGAATCGCCGTCGATCTGCTTGAACACCGAGGCGAAATCATTGGTCGAAGCCGCCTGCGCATTCTGTGTTCCGTCGGCCTGGAGGGAGAACAGGAAGGACTGCAGCAGGCTGTCGGCCTTCTTGGCCTTGTCCTTGAACGCATCCGACTCGGCCTTGCTGATCGAGCCGCCGCCATCGGCGTCGATCTTCTTGAAGAGCTCTTCGCTCTTGGAGCTGTCGGCTCCTTTGGGCGCGGCGCTCTCGAATTCATCGAGGCTGATGCCGCCGTCGCTGTTGCTGTCGATCTGGTCGAAGCTGGGAGGTTTGTGGTGTGGCCGGAAGCCGCCACCGATACCGCTGACATTGGACATGGAGATACTCCGGAAAACGCCGCAAGCGTGCGACGCTCCCGAAGTCTCGGCCTGGAATCTTGGTGAACACCTAATAAACGGCGTCGCGTGCGAGTATTTTCACGGGCGCATGAATGCGGGGGACGACGCCGTCCTGCTCAGTGCGCGACCACCGCCGTGGCCTCGATCTCCAGCAGCGCCTGCGGCTCGACCAGCGCCGTGACCGCGACCACCGCCATCGCCGGGAAATGCCTGCCGAAGACCTCGCGATAGATCGGTCCGATCTCGCGAAGGCTGTCGCGGTAGCTCTGGATGTCCGTAACGTACCAGGTCAGGCGCACGATATCCTCGACGCGCCCGCCGCCGGCCTCGACGACTGCCCTGATGTTGAGGAAGGTCTGGCGCAACTGGCCGACGAAGCCTTGCGCGAAGATGCCCTCGGCGTTCCAGCCGACGAGCCCGCCCGTGACCAGAACGCGACCGTCCGCCACCATGCCGTTGGCATAGCCGCGCGGCTGTGGCCAGCCCTCGGGCAGGATGGCGCGGGACTGCGGAAGTTCGGACATGAAGGGTCGCCTTGGTTTCGGCCGTTTGGCTCTGGTTGAACGGGGGAATCAGGTCTCGGCCTGCGCCATCTGGCGCAGGGCGAAACGCTGCAGCTTGCCGGTCGCCGTCTTCGGCAGGGCCGCGACGAATTCGATGGCGCGCGGATATTTGTAGGGCGCGATGCCGGCCTTCACATGCTCCTGCAGCGCCTTGACCAGCGCTTCGTCGCCTCTGACGCCCTCGCGCAGCACGACATAGGCCTTCACGATCTGGCCGCGATCGGGGCAGGGCGCGCCGACGACGCCGCATTCCGCCACTGCCTCATGCGTCAGCAGRCAGGCTTCCACTTCCGGCCCGGCGATGTTGTAGCCGGCGGAGATGATCATGTCGTCGGAGCGGGCCTGGTACCAGAAATAGCCGTCGGCATCGCGCAGATAGGTGTCGCCGGTGATGTTCCAGCCGTTCAGGACATATTTGGCCTGCCKGGGGTCGGCGAGATAGCGGCAGCCGGTCGGCCCGCGCACGGCGAGCCTGCCGGGAGTGCCGTCCGCGACCTCGTTGCCGTTCTCGTCGACGATCTTCGCCTCGTAGCCCGGCACCGGCAGCCCGGTCGAGCCTGGCCGGATCGCCTCGCGCGGTGCGCCGATGAAGATATGCAGCATCTCGGTCGCGCCGATGCCGTCGAGCAGCGGTAGGCCGGTTTTCGCCTGCCAGGCGTCGAACGTCGCTTTCGGCAGCGCCTCGCCGGCGGATACGCAGATGCGCAGCGAGGCGATGTCGCGTCCGTCGAGCTTGTCCAGGATGGCGCGGTAGGCGGTCGGCGCCGTGAAGACGACACTGACCTTGTAGCGCTCGATCGCATCGATGAGATCGGACGGGCCCGCCTTCTCGGGCAGTACCATCGCCGCGCCGATCCGCAGCGGAAACAGAACGAGCCCCCCGAGCCCGAAGGTGAAGGCGAGCGGCGGCGAGCCGGTGAAGCGGTCCTCGGGCGAGGCCTTCAGAACACGTGCGCCATAGGCATCGCAGATCGCCAGCATGTCCTGGTGGAAATGCATTGTGCCTTTCGGCTCGCCGGTGGTGCCGGAGGTGAAGGCGATCAGGCAGACATCGTCGCGGGCGGTGTCGGCGGCCTCGAAAGATTCGTAGCCCGGCTGCGCCATCAGCGTTTCAAGCTCGCTGCCCGCCGAGCCGAAGGCGACGATGCGGGCAAGGCCCGGCACCTGCGCCTTCGCCGCATCGAGCTCGGCAGTCAGGCGGTGGTCGCAGAGCGCCAGCGCGATCCTGGCCTTGCGCAGCGGATAGGCGAGTTCGCCCGCCCGCAGCATGGGCATGGTCGCGACTGCGATGCCGCCGGCTTTTATGACGGCGAGATAGGCGGCGACCATCATCGGCGTGTTGCCGGCGCGCAGCAGCACGCGGTTGCCGCTGACCAGGCCGAGATCGCGGGTCAGCACATTGGCGATGCGGTTCACCTTGTCGGCGAGGTCGGCATAGCTCCACTGCAGATCGGCGGCGATGATCGCCGTGCGCCCGCCGTGGTCTGCAGCGATATGGCTGTCGAGCAGCTCCGCAACGCAGTTGAGCCGTTCCGGGTAGCTCAGCCCCGCCTCTTCCAGCCTCAGATCGGGCCAGCTTTCGCGCGGCGGCAGGTTGTCCCGCGCGAAACTGTCCTTAAGTCCCGATCTCGCGAATCCGGTTGCTGTCATCTCGTTCCCCTGCCTTTGCGGCATGTGCTTTCAGCAGGTCGCGCGCGATCACGACCTTCTGGACCTCGCTGGCACCCTCGTAGATGCGCAGCGCCCTGATCTCCCTGTAGAGTTCCTCCACCTTGACGCCCTTGGTGACGCCGAGGCCGCCATGAAGCTGGACGGCCCGGTCGATCACGCGCTGGGCGTTCTCGGTCGCGACGAGTTTCGCCAGCGCTGCCTCGCGGGTGACGCGGGCGGCGCCGCGGTCCTTGGTCCAGGCGGCGCGGTAGACGAGAAGGGCGGCGGCATCGACCTCAGCCGCACTCTCGGCGATCGCCGCCTGCGAGAGCTGGAGGTCGCCGAGCGTGGCGCCGAAGAGCTTGCGGCCATTGGCATGGCTAAGCGTCTCGTGCAGCGCCCGCCTCGCGAAGCCGAGCGCGGCGGCGCCGACCGTCGAGCGGAAGATATCGAGCGTCGCCATCGCCACCTTGAAGCCGTCGCCCGGCCCGCCGATGCGGTTCTCGAGTGGCACGCGGCAGCCTTCGAAACGCAAGGTCGCCAGCGGATGCGGCGCGATCACCTCGATGCGTTCCGCGATGGCCAGGCCGGGCGCATCGGCCTCGACCAGGAAGGCGGAAAGCCCGCGCGCGCCGGGCGCCTCACCGGTCCGGGCGAAGACAACGTAATGGTCGGCGATGCCGCCATTCGAAATCCAGCTCTTCTCGCCGTCGATGCGGACATGGTTGGCGCCATCCGGCGTCGCGGTCGTCGCCAGGGCTGCGACATCGGAGCCCGCCTCCTTCTCGGAGAGGGCGAAGGCGGCGATCCACTTGCCAGCCGCGACACCAGGCAGGATACGCTGCTTCATCGCCTCGGAGCCTGCGATGCTGATCGAGCCGGTGCCGAGCCCCTGCATGGCGAATGCGAAATCGGCGAGCCCGTCATGAGCAGCCAAAATCTCGCGGGCGAGGCAAAGCGTGCGGACATCGAGCTTGTCGGAAAGCCCGCCATAAGCGGCCGGCACGGCCGCCTTCAGGAAACCCGCTGCGCCCAGCGCCGCTACGCGCGCCCGGCAGGCTTCGTCGACATCGTCGTGGGGCAGATCGGCAAGATAGGAATCGGCCCAGCCGGCGAGCTCAGCGGCGAAGGTTCGATGGCGCTCCTCGAAGAACGGCCAGTCCAGCGTGTCGCCGAGGATATCGAGGCCGAGGCGAGGGGCGCTGCTCATCTCAGTTGCCCTCGAAGACCGGCTTCCGCTTCTCGGCGAAGGCGTGATAGGCGCGGGCGAAATCCTCGGTCTGCATGCACAACGCCTGCGCCACGGCTTCCGCCTCGATCGCGCTTTCGACCGACATTGCCCATTCCATTTCGAGCATGCGCTTGGTCATCGCATTGGCGAAGGTCGGGCCGTCCGCAAGCTCCGTCGCGAGCGCTTGCGCCTCGGCCAGCACGGCCTCAGGCGCGCAGAGCCGGTTGAGGAAGCCCCAGCGCTCGGCTTCCTCGCCCCTGAGGACGCGGCCGGTATAGAGGAGTTCTGCGGCGCGGCCCTGGCCGATGATGCGCGGCAGCATCGCGCAGGCGCCCATATCGCAGCCGGCGAGGCCGACGCGGTTGAACAGGAAGGCGATCTTGCTGCCCGCAGTGCCGAGCCTGAGGTCGGATGCCATCGCGACGATGGCGCCGGCGCCGGCGCAGACGCCGTCGATGGCCGCGACGATCGGCTGCGGGCAGGCCCGCATCGCCTTGACCAGATCGCCGGTCATCCGGGTGAACTTCAGGAGGTCCCTGGTCTCCATCGCGACCAGCGGGCCGATGATCTCGAAGACGTCGCCGCCCGAAGAGAAATTGCCGCCGGCACCCGTCACGACGATCGCCTTGATCTCTTCTTCCTTCTGCGCCGCAAGGAAGAAATCCGTGAGTTCGCGGTAGCTTGCGAAGGTCAGCGGATTCTTCTTCTCAGGCCGGTTCAGCGTCACCGTCGCGACCTTGCCGGAGACGGCGAGGGCGAAATGCTGCGGCGTGAAGCCCGCCAGCGGCAGGGTTGTGGCATTGGCGGTGGTCATCAGGCGTCTCCCTTCGCGGCCCCGTCGGCTGCGTCCTTCGCCCGGCCGGCGATGGCGCGATGCAGCGAGGTCTTGGTCTCTCCGAGCAGCCGGAAGAGCTGCCCGATCTCGGGCTGGTCGAGCCCGGCGAACAACTCGGCGATCCAGCTTTCATGGCGCTCGGCCATGGCCCGGAAGGCCTTGCGGCCCTGCGCCGTCAGAGTGAGGATCTGCACGCGCCGATCCTGCGGCGCGGAGCGCTTGTCGACGAGCCCGTCCGTCACGAGCCCGGCGACGACGGCAGTGACGTTGCCGTTCGAGACCATCAGCCGCTGCGAGACTTCGCCGACCGTCATGCCGACTGCGGTCTTGTCGAGCTGGGCCATCAGATCGAAGCGCGGCAGGGTGGTCTTGAACTCCTCGCGCAGCCTGTTGCGGATCTCGGTCTCGATCAGCGTCGAGCAGGTCAGCATCCGCAGCCACAGGCGCAACTCGTCCTTATGGTCGCCGGGGCGTTCGCTCGCCTTGGTTTCTCGGTCGAGCATCAATGTGGAGGAGGGCGTCTCCATCTCAGAACTCCCCGCCATTGATCAGAAGCGACTGGCCGGTGACGGCATCGCTGCCCGGCCCGCATAGATAGAGGACGGCAGCTGCGACCTCCTCGGGAGCGATCAGGCGCCCTTGCGGATTGTCCTTGACCATTTCGGCCAGGGCCTGCTCTCGGCTCTTGCCGGTCTTGGCCGTGATCGTATCGAGCCCGCCTGCGACCATGTCGGTGTCGGCGTAGCCGGGGCAGACGGCGTTGACGGTGACGCCGCTGCGAGCCGTTTCCAGCGCCAGCGACTTGGTGAGGCCGATCACGGCATGCTTCGCGGCCGCATAGGCGCTGACGTAAGGGTAGCCGCGATGCCCGGCCGTCGAGGCGATGGCGACCAGCCGCCCGCGATGGCGCTCCAGCATGCCCGGCAGCACGGCATGGAACAGGTTGACCGTGCCGATCAGGTTGATCTCGACCATGCGGCGGAAGCGCTCGCTGTCGCTGCGCATGAACGGACCGGTCTCGACCGCGCCGGCATTGGCGATCGCGATGTCGAAGGCGTGCTCACGGGAAAGCTGGTCCAGAGCGGCCGAAACCGAGATTTCGTCGCGCACGTCGCAGACGGCGAAATCGGCGGCGGCCCCGGCTGTGACGGCGTCCCGCAGCGCTGCTTCGTCACGGCCGAGGATGCTGACCCGCGCCCCGGCCTGCATCAGTGCGGCGGCGATGGCTCGGCCGATGCCGCGTCCACCCCCCGTCACCAGCGCGTGCTGTCCCTGCAGAGTCATGACCGTTCGACCTCCGTCCTCGAATATATTTTAAACCTCAATCAATTTGCAAGCCTGTTGATTTTCGCCGGTCGACGGACCGCAGATTTTGCAGCGCGGCACGTAACTTATGTGAGCTCGTGGCTTTTTCCGCGGCGCTTCGCGCTAAGGTCGCCAAAGGCTCTTGAGTTCAAAATCATTTCAGGTTTAAAATATTTTCAAGACCGGATCGGCCGGTTCCCTGATGGAGGCGTCGATGCGTATCGCGGTTGTTGGCGGAGGGCCGGCAGGGCTCTATTTCGCGCTGCTGATGAAGCGGGATTGGCCGGAGATTTCGGTTGATGTCTTCGAGCGCAACCAGGCGGACGACACCTTCGGCTTCGGCGTGGTCTTCTCCGACCAGACGCTCGACACCTTCAAGGCGGCGGATGTCGAGAGCTATGCCGCTATCCGCGACAACTTCGCCTACTGGGACGACATCGAGATCCACTTCAAGGGCGACAGCTACCGCGTGCCCGGCAACGGCTTCTGCGGTTGTTCGCGTCGCTCGCTGCTGATGCTGGTGCAGGCGAGGGCGCGCGAGCTCGGCGTCAACCTGCACTTCGGCGATGACATCGCTGATGTCGAAACGCTGAAGCGTGACTACGACCTCGTCGTCGCCGCCGACGGTGTCAACAGCCGCCTGCGCGAGAACTGGCGCGAGCGCTTCCAGCCGGAAACCGACCTGCGCCCCAACAAATTTGCCTGGATGGGCTCGACCCGCCCCTTCGACGCCTTCACCTTCTTCTTCAAGCAAACCGAGCACGGGGTCTTCATCGCCCATTGCTACCAGTATGAGGCCGGGCGCTCGACCTGGGTGCTGGAGACCGACCCGGAGACCTTCGAGAAGGCCGGGCTCGGTGCCATGGATGAGGCGCAGTCGGCCGCTTTCCTCGAGGGCGTCTTCGCCGAGGAGCTTCAGGGCCACAGGCTCGTCACCAACCGCTCGCTTTGGCGTAATTTCCCGATGATCCGCTGCCGCCACTGGGTCGTCGAGAACGTCGTGCTGATCGGCGACGCCAAGGCGACGGCGCATTTCTCGATTGGCTCCGGCACCAAGCTCGCGATGGAAGATGCTATCGCGCTGCACAAGGCGATGGGGCAGGCGAAGCTCGACGTTGCCGCCGGGCTCAAGCTGTTCGAGACGCAGCGCCGCGAGGAGGTCGAGAAGACCCAGCACGCCGCCGATGTCTCGCTCGTCTGGTTCGAGGAGCTCAGGCGCTTCTGGGATTTCGAGCCGTTACGCTTCGCCTTCGGCCTGATGACCCGCTCCAAGGCGATCACCTACGACAATCTGGCGCTGCGCGCCCCGGAAATGGTCTCAGCCGTCGATAGGCTCGTCGCGGATGGGCTGGGTCCGTTGGCGAAGCGGCGCAAGGACGGCTCGCCCGTCCCGCCGGCCTTCCAGCCCTTCAAGCTGCGCGAGATGCGGGTCGAGAACCGCATGACGGTCTCGCCGATGTGCCAGTATTCCGCGCAGGATGGCATGCCTGGCGACTGGCATCTGATGCATTACGGCTCGCGCGCCATCGGTGGTCCCGGGCTGATCTTCACAGAGATGACCTGCGTCGCCCCGGATGCTCGCATCACCCCCGGCTGCGCCGGCCTCTGGAATGACGAGCAGGAGGCCGCGTGGAAGCGCATCGTCGGCTTCGTCCACGGTCATTCGGCCGCGAAGATCTGCCTCCAGCTCGGCCATGCCGGGCGCAAGGGAGCGACCAAGCTGATGTGGGAGGGCATGGACCGGCCGCTGTCGGAAGGCGCCTGGCCGATCGTCTCCGCCTCAGCCTTGCCCTACTACCCGGAGAGCCAGGTGCCGCGCGAGATGACTCGCGCCGACATGGATCGGGTGACGGCCGAGTTCGTTTCCGCTGCCGAGCGTGGGGAGCGTATCGGCTTCGACATGCTGGAGCTGCACTGCGCCCATGGCTATCTGCTGGCGAGCTTCCTCTCGCCGCTGACCAACAAGCGCACGGACGACTATGGCGGCTCGGTCGAGAACCGGCTGCGCTTCCCGCTGGAGGTCTTCCGGGCACTGCGCGAGGCCTGGCCGCGTGAGAAGCCGATGTCCGTGCGCATCTCCGCGACCGACTGGGTCGAAGGCGGTCTGTCGGCGGCGGATTCTGTCGCGATCGCCGAGGCCTTCGCGGCCGAGGGCTGCGACCTCGTCGACGTCTCGACCGGCCAGACCGCGAGGGAATCGCGCCCCATCTATGGCCGCATGTTCCAGACGCCGTTCTCGGACCGCATCCGCAACGAGGCCGAGGTCGCGACCATGTGCGTCGGCAACATCACCACGGCCGATCAGGTCAACACCATCATCGCCGCCGGCCGTGCCGATCTGGTCGCGCTCGGGCGCCCGCATCTCGCCGATCCGTCCTTCGTGCTGCGTGCGGCGGCCTGGTACGGCGTCGATGTCGCCCAGCCCGTGCAGTACCAGCCCGGCAAGGACCAGCTCATGCGCAACACCCCGCGCGAGCGCGAGGAGCTGCAGGAGCTGAAGCTCAAGGCCAAGCCCAGCCGCCATGCTGTCCAGGCGTAGCGTTCGTTCCGCCTCCCCCGAACAACCGCCGTCATCGCGGGCTTGACCTGGAAGCCATGCCGGAGCGTGTCCGAACCACGCTCAGGCGTGAAACCCGGCCGTCCGCTTCGCTGCGGCCGGATTGACTCGCGTTTCAGCCAGGCGATGGAACGCTGTCCTATTTGCCGCCCTGAGAGCGCCCGGAGGGCGAGACGTCGGGGATGGTCGGCGCAGTGGCCGGGCGCTCCCCGAAGGGATTGGCCGAAGGCGGGTTGCGCCGCAGCCGGAAGGCGAGATAGGCGCCCGCCGCCGCCGAAAGCAGGCCGAGATAGGCGAGCAGTCCGTTCGGTCCGACCACCTGCATGAAGGCGGTCGAGACCAGCGGGCCGATGGCGGAGCCTGTAGCCCAGAGGAACAGGAGCTGCGCCGAGAGGCCGAGCGCCCGCTCGCGGCCGAGCCGGAAATAGGCATGGGCGACGGCGACCGTGTAGATCGGCATCGAGCCCGCGCCGATCAGCGCGAACAGGCCGAACAGCCAGAAGCGGGCATGGGGCAGGGCTAACCAGAGCACTGCGCCCAGCGCCAGCGAGCAGAGCACCACCGAAAGCGTGGCGCTCAGCATGATGATGCGGCTCTCGACCCGGTCCGCCAGCAGGCCGAGCGGCCACTGCAGCACCAGTGCGCCGATCTGGATGCCGGCGGTGAGCAGGATCGCCCAGGCCTGGTCGAGACCGATCAGGATGCCGTAGGCCGGTGCGACATTGGTGAGCGCGCCACCCATCAGGCCGACATAGAGGCAGCCGATGACCGAGGCCGGCGCGTATTGCCAGATCGTGTTGAGCCGGACGGAGACGACCTCGCCCGATTCCGGCCCTTTCGCCTTCGTCATGCCGACGGGGATCAGCGCGATCGAGAAGGCGGCGCTCGCCAGCAGGAAGATGTCGTTCGACTGCAGCGAGACGTAGCCGACGCCGATCTGCGAGCCGATCAGGGCGAGGCGGTTGAGGATCTGATAGAAGCCGAAGACGCGGCCGCGCTGGCCGGCCTTGGCCTGTCCGCTGATCCAGCTCTCGATGCAGATGGCGTGGCCGGCGCCGGCGAAGCCCATCCCCAGCCGTGAAATGCCCCAGACGTCGAGCGGCGTCACCGAGAAGCCCAGCGTCAGCACGGCCTGCAAGGCCGCGAAGACGGCAAAGGCGCGGATATGCCCGACACGGCGGATGAAGGCGGGGATGACGAAACAGCCGGCGAGGAAGCCGACGGAATAGGCCGAGCCGACGAGGCCGATCAGCAGCGGGGCCTTCTGCTCCAGCGCCATCTTCAGCGGCACCGCCGTGTTCACGATCGTGGCGGCGACCTGAAGGATGAGCGCGCCGCTGACGATGGCACCCAGCGCTGCAACAGAGCTCGTCCTCGGCTCGGTGGCTGCTTCGGTCACGTCGGTCCCGCCCCCCTGCGCAGCCGCCATGAAGGCCTGAGATTCTCGAGGCGACAAGCCCTGCGGCTGCGATGCTTGCGACATATCCGATTCGAGAGCCGGGTTGGGAGAAATGGGCTGACACGCCAGCCCTGCCCGAAAAAAATGGGCCAATCGCGGCGGCCAGGTAAAAATCTTTGTCTCCGTTCCTCCATCCGGCGGCCTTGATCGCGCCGCCTTTGCATCGTCTTGCGGCGCCGCGGCGGCCTGACAACCGCAGCTTCCTCATCCGCAAAAATTATCGATGCGGTTCACCGGCGATTAACCAACACAGCGCCTTATCGAAGCAGAAAGAAGTTTGGGTTCTCCCGGCATACTCGGCCACATCGCAACGCAAATCGCGCCTCCCTCGACCGGGGCGCGAGCGGCGAAGCCGTGTCCGCCGCGGGGCGTGGCGTAAGTGTATCGAGAGTGCGGCGGATGACCTATGCGACCTATGTGCGGGAAGGCGGCGTGCCCTATGTGCGCTCGCGCCGACGCCGCCGGCCTTTGCTGAAAGGGTTCTTCCTCGCCGCCGCCCTGAGTTGTGGCGCCATGTCCGGCTTCTGGATGTTGGGGCAGGGCGCACCGGCGCCTGACGCCGGTAGTGTTCCTTCTGCAGCTGCCCGCAAGGCGCCTGCCGGCCGCGCCGCGACGCAGCCGGCCCCCGCCTATAGCGGCCTGCTCGATCCCGCATTGTCCGGCGGCAAGGCCGCGTCCTTCGCCCAGGGTACTCCCGCCCGTTCCGCCTTCCAGCCGGCGAAGCCGCCCGCGTCGTCGTCCTCCATCGCGGCCGCCGAGCCGGTGTTACCTCTGCCGCCGCAGCCACCGGTCACGCTGGCTGAGAAGGCGGCGCCGATGCCCATGCCGGTGCCGCGGCCCTTGGACCTGCTGCCGAAGGCTGAACCTCAGCCTCAGCCGCAGCCGCGAGTGGCGCAGCCGACTTCGCCGCGCCGCAACCGCACGGCTGCTGCGGCGCCGACGCCGGAGGACAACCGCAGTTTCTTCGAGAAGCTCTTCGGCGTGCAGAAGCAACAGCCGACAGGCACGGCGCTGGCCTATGCCGCGCCGCAGGATGACGTCATCGACCGCGGCCGCGTCGCCAGGCTCAGCCCCTCGGCCGGCACGCCGCCGCGCACCGCCGAGGCGGGCACCGCGATCTACGACATCAGCGCCAAGATGGTCTACATGCCCAATGGCGAGCGGCTCGAGGCGCATTCCGGCCTCGGCGAGATGATGGACGACCCGAGCTACGCCCACGTCCGGATGAAGGGCGTCACGCCGCCGCACACCTATACGCTGACCGAACGCGAGGCACTGTTCCACGGCGTGCGCGCCATCCGCCTGAACCCGGTCGGTGGCAGCGGCGCCATCCATGGCCGTGCCGGGCTGCTGGCGCACACCTATCTGCTCGGGCCGCGCGGCGATTCGAACGGCTGCATTTCCTTCAAGGATTACGAGCGCTTCCTGCAGGCCTTCCTGCGCGGCGAGGTGCGGCGCATCGTCGTGGTCGCAGGAAACGCCTAACTTCCGGCCGGCGCATCCGCCGCCGGCCGAGACCCGCGTTTTCATCACGCTGCATGCCGCAGGGCGTCCGTCTCACGCTACACCGATAAATATCCCGAGACCGATCACCGATAGCGCATCCGATCGGATGCGCGGCGATCTAGGATGGGTGGCTGAAGCTTGCCAGCCGCGCATCCTTCATCAGGCTGAGGAAGTCGGCACCGCTGACATGCACCAACGTCCGGTGGTCGCCGCCTTCGAAATAGACCTCCTTGGCGTCGCCGAGGCTCTTGTCGAGGATCACCGGTACCTCATAGGCCGACCCGACCGGTGGGACGGCGCCGATGTCGCAATCGGAGAATAGCGAGCCGATCTCGTCCTCGGAGGCGAGGCCGAGCCGCCTCTCCATCACATCCTGCAAGCGCGAGAGCTCGATCCGGTGCGTGCTCGGCACGACAGCGAGGACATAGCCGGTCTCGTGATGGACGACGACCGATTTGGCCAGCTTGCTACCGGGAATATGGGCCGCCTGCGCCGCCTGGCTGCTGGTAGCCGTGCGATTATGGGCGACGGTGTCATAGGCGATGCCTCGGCCGTCGATATAGCTTTGGAGCTTTTTGGCGATGGTCATGATAGGCGCCCCTCTCTTGCGTGGTGACGCATCAGTGTTGCTATCCTCCTCCCATCGCTGGCGAAGTCAACGGCGTCGGGCGAGCCTGTTTAGCCAAATCCTGCCCGCGAAAGTCGCGACGCAGAGGACCGCCCCGCTTCCCAATAGGAGCCAGGTTGCCAGGCGCATGGCTCCGCTCTCCGCCGCCGGTGGCGCAGGTCAGCCCGCAGCCTTGGCCTTGCTCTTGGCTGGCGCCTTTTCTGCCTTCTCGGCCGGCGCCTTCTTGGCGGCCGCCTTCTTCGCCGGAGCCTTGGCTTTCGCGCCGGCGGCGGCCTTGGCCTTGCCCTTGGCGCCGCCCTTCGTCTCGGCCTTGGCGTTCGCCAGCTCGATCGCCTGCTCCAGCGTGATGCTCTCGGCCGCCATCGTCTTGGGCAATGTCGCGAAGATCTTGCCCCAGGCGACATAGGGGCCGTACTTGCCCGCCTTCACTTCGAGCGTGCCGCCGGCCGGATGCTCGCCGAGCGCCCGTCCCGGCGTCGCCGCGCCACCGCGCCGGCCACCTCCGCCGCTCTCCTTGGCGACGATCAGGTCGATGGCGCGGTTGCCGCCGAGTTCGAGGACATCGTCGTCCTTGTCGATATTGGCGTAGGTCTTGCCGTGCTGGACATAAGGTCCGTAGCGGCCGATTCCGACCAGGATCGGCTCGCCCGACTCGGGATGCTTCGCCACCTCGCGCGGCAGGGCGAGCAGCGCCAGCGCCTTCTCCAGCGTCACGCTGGCCGGGCTCATGCCCTTGGGCAAGCTGGAGCGCTTCGGCTTCTCGCCCTCGCCGAGCTGGATATAGGGGCCGAAGCGGCCGTCGCGCAGCGTCACTTCGAGGCCGGTCACCGGATCGGTGCCGAGCACGCGCACGCCGGGCGTGCCCTGGCCGCCCTCGGCGGAAGCCTCCCCCTCAGCCGCCGGGACGGAGAGCGGACGGGTGTAACGGCATTCGGGATAGTTCGAGCAGCCGACGAAGGCGCCGAACTTGCCGAGCTTGAGCGAGAGCTGGCCGTTGCCGCAATTTGGGCAGACGCGCGGATCGGAGCCATCGGCCTTCTGCGGAAAGATATAGTCGCCGAGGATGCCGTTCAGCGCCTCCAGCACGTCGCCGACGCGCAGGTCCTTGGTCTCGCCGATCGAGGCCTGGAACTCCTCCCAGAACTCCCGCAGCAGCGCCTTCCAGTCGATCTCGGCGTTGGAGACGCGGTCGAGCTTTTCCTCGAGGTTCGCCGTGAAGTCGAACTCGACATAGCGTTTGAAGAAGCTCTCCAGGAACGACGTGACCAGCATGCCCTTGTCCTCGGGCACGAGGCGCTTCTTCTCGATGCGGACATATTCGCGGTCGCGCAAGGTCGAGAGGGTCGCGGCATAGGTCGATGGCCGGCCGATGCCGAGCTCTTCCATGCGCTTGACGAGGCTGGCTTCCGAGAAGCGCGGCGGCGGCTCGGTGAAGTGCTGATCGGCGGCGATGGCGCGCTTCTCCAGCTTGTCGCCCGCCTTCATCGCCGGCAGCTTCTTGGAGTCCTCGTCTTCCTCGTCGTCGCGGCTCTCCTGATAGAGCGTCAGGAAGCCGTCGAAGAGGACGACCTGTCCGGTGGCGCGCAGATCGAGATGGCGCGCGCCGACCTTCGCCGCGATGTCGACCGTGGTGCGCTCCATCTCGGCGGATTCCATCTGGCTCGCGATGGTGCGCTTCCAGATCAGCTCGTAGAGCTTCGCCTGCTCGGGTTCGAGCTGGCGCGCGACCATCGCCGGCAGCCGGCCGAGATCGGTCGGGCGGATCGCCTCGTGGGCCTCCTGCGCGTTCTTGGCCTTGACCGTGTACTTGCGGGGCACGTTGGGCACGTAGCGGTCGCCGAATTCCTTGCCGATGACGCGGCGGGCGGCGGCGATGGCCGACCCGTCCATGTCGACGCCGTCGGTTCGCATATAGGTGATGAGGCCGACCGTCTCGCCGCCGATGTCGACGCCTTCGTAGAGGCGCTGGGCGAGCTGCATCGTCCGCGCCGGAGCCAGGCCGAGCTTGCGCGAGGCCTCCTGCTGCAGCGTCGAGGTCTGGAAGGGCGGGTAGGGGTGGCGCTTGACCGGCTTGGCCTCGACCTCGCTCACGGTGAAGAGCGCTGTTTCCAGCGCTTCCTTGAAGGCCTTGGCCTCCTCGGCGTTGCCGATGTCGAGCCGGGCGATCTTCTTGCCGTCGGCGCCGACGAGCCGGGCTTCGAAGGTCTGGCCGGATTCTGTGGCGAGCGTCGCCACCAGGGACCAGTATTCGCGCGCCCGGAAGGCCTCGATCTCACGCTCGCGGTCGCAGACGAGGCGCAGGGCCACCGACTGCACGCGGCCGGCCGAACGGGCGCCCGGCAGCTTGCGCCAGAGCACCGGCGAAAGGGTGAAGCCGACGAGATAGTCGAGCGCGCGGCGTGCCAGATAGGCATCGACCAGCGCCTGGTCGATGGCGCGCGGATTGGCCAATGCCTTCTGCACGGCGTCCTTGGTGACGGCGTTGAAGGTGACGCGCTCGACCGGGATGCCCTTCAGCACCTTCTTCTGGTTGAGCGCCTCCAGCACGTGCCAGGAGATGGCCTCGCCCTCGCGATCCGGGTCGGTGGCGAGGATGAGCTTCTCGGCGCCCTTCACGGCGCGCGCGATCTCGGAGACCTGCTTGGCGCCGCGGCCCTCGATTTCCCATTTCATGGCGAAATCGTTGTCGGGCTCGACCGAGCCGTCCTTGGCCGGCAGGTCGCGGATATGCCCGAACGAGGCGATGACCTCGTAGTCGGAGCCGAGATATTTATTGATCGTCTTGGCCTTGGCCGGCGACTCGACGACGAGGAGCTTCATGATTTTCGTGTCTCGATAACGGCTCTGATCAGAGCGCGGAGCCGGCCCTAACGGACGGTTCCGCGACCCGCAAGACCGCTGCGGTTCGGATGATGCGCGCGAAAGTGGTTCAGCGGGCGGGCCGTGTCAAACGGCGATTGCGCTTTGCGTGTTGCACGGGACCGTTTAGGGCCATTCTCCGGCTTGGGCTACGAAATGGGGAGGCGAGCGTGTCTTCGCAAGCACAGATCAGGCGCCGGACGGCGTTGGACATCCGCAGCCGCAAGGGAGCGGAGCCGATCGTCTCCCTGACCGCCTATACGGCGCCGATGGCGGCGCTGGCCGATCGCCATTGCGATTTCCTGCTGGTCGGGGATTCTCTCGGCATGGTCGTGCATGGCCTCGACAGCACCGTGCCGGTCACGCTGGAGATGATGATCCTGCACGGACAGGCGGTGATGCGCGGCTCGCAGCGCGCACTGGTCGTCGTCGACATGCCGTTCGGCAGCTATGAGGAAAGCCCGGAGCAGGCTTTCCGCAACGCGGCCCGCGTCATGCGGGAGACCGGCTGTGGCGCGGTGAAGCTCGAAGGCGGGCAGCGCATGGCGAAGACCATCGCCTTCCTGGTGGAGCGCGGCATCCCCGTGATGGCCCATGTCGGGCTGACTCCGCAGGCGGTCAACGTGCTCGGCGGCTTCAAGGCGCAGGGGCGCAGCCGGGCCGAGTGGCCGGCGATTGCCGCCGATGCCGCGGCGGTGACGGAAGCCGGCGCCTTCGCCGTGGTGCTGGAAGCGGTGGCCGAGCCGCTTGCGGCCGAAATAACGGCCAGAATCGCGATCCCTACCATCGGCATCGGAGCCTCCGCCGCCTGCGACGGCCAGGTGCTCGTGCTCGACGACATGCTGGGCCTGACCGGGCGCGTGCCGAAATTCGTCAAGCTCTTCGGCAACCTTGCCGAGGATGTCGACAAGGCCGTGGCGGATTACGCTGCCGAGGTTCGGGCCCGGCGCTTTCCGGGGCCCGAACACGTCTATTCGGTGAAGGATTGAGCGCGAACCGGGCGAACGCGGCGCGCTCTCAGCTTTGCGCCGCCAGCAGGCGGTCGATGAAGCCTTCGGTCGAAGCTCCGTTGATCCAGCGCAGCACGGCGACGATGTCGCGCTCGGGCTCGACCCAGATCACGTTGCTGCCGGCGCCGAGCGCCGAGAAGGCGGTCTCGGGAACCCCCGATCGCGCGGCCGGGCCGCGTGCCAGCCACCAGAGATAGCCGTAATTGCCCAGCGTCGGGGAGGGGCTCAGCATCCGCTCGACCCAGGCCTGCGAAAGGAGCTGGCGGCCGTTCCACGCGCCCTTGCGGCCGATCAGCAGGCCGAAGCGGGCATGGTCGCGTGCGCCGATGAAGAGCCCGCCGCCCCAATGCCCGCCTCCGGGCACCGACTGGATCTCGCGCCCGTCGATCGTGACGGTGGATGTGCTGTAGCCCTGCCACTGCCAGTCCGGCGAGGCGCCGATCGGGTCCATGATCCGCTCGCGCAGCACCTCCGGCAGCGGCCGGCGGAAGCGCTTGAGCAGGGCGTGGCTCAGCACGTTCACCCGCACGTCATTGTATTCGTAAAAGCTGCCGGGCTCGCGCAGTTCGCGGCGCTGGCCCTTGCGGCTGTTGTCGGCACCGGGGCCGATCTGGCGGTTGTGATCGACCTGGTCGGACTTGCCGAATAGCTCGCCCTGCCATTCGCTCGACTGCTGCAGCAGATGGCGCCAGGTGATGGCGCCATTGTGGGGGCCGGCGAAGGCGGAATCGTCGACGCTCTTGCCGACCGGCTCCTCGACGTCCCGGATCAGCCCATCGTCGAAGGCGATGCCGGCGAGCACGGACAGATAGCTCTTGGCGATCGAGAAGGTCATGTCGGTGCGGCTCGTGTCGCCCCATTCGGCAACGATGCGACCACCCTTCAGGATGAGCCCTGCCGGGCCGCCACGCTCGCGGACAGGCCCGACGATCTCCGTCCAGGGACCCGTCTCATTCCACTCGACATTTCCGACATAGCTGCCGTCCGGATAGTAGAGGCTGCGGGGCCAGGGGCTTTCGTGATCCTGGGCAAAGGCGACCGCTGCCGCGAGCCTGCTGACGTCGAGGCCGGCCTCGGCCGGGGGGAGGGCTTCCCATTCGATGCCGTGAGACGCTGGAACAAAGGCGGTCGTGGAGGCGGACAAGGCTTGATCCCTTCGGCAAAACGTGGGGAGCGAACGGCGAGGCATCTGACCTAGCGCCAATCGGACGCAAGCTCCACCGCTGCGCGCGGCATGACAGCCTTTCTCTATTCGGGCGGCTTGCGCCGGGGGCGAGTCGCGCCTAAACAGCGACCTTCAAATGACATCGCCAGCCCCGCTCTATCCGCACCGCCACCTGCTCGGCATCGAGGGGTTGTCCCATCTCGACATCGAGGGGCTGTTGGACCGGGCCGAGGCCTATGTCGCGCTCTCCCGGCAGGTCGAGAAGAAGACGGCGACGCTGCGCGGCCGCACCCAGATCAACCTGTTCTTCGAGCCCTCGACCCGCACGCAGGCCTCCTTCGAGCTTGCGGGAAAGCGGCTGGGCGCCGACGTGATGAACATGTCCGTCGCATCGTCCTCGGTGAAGAAGGGCGAGACGCTGATCGACACTGCCGCGACCCTCAACGCGATGCGGCCGGACATCATCGTGGTGCGGCACCACGCTGCCGGCGCGGTCAATCTGCTCGCCCGCAAGGTGAGCTGCTCGGTGGTCAATGCCGGTGACGGCGCTCACGAGCACCCGACGCAGGCGCTACTCGACGCGCTGACGATCCGCCGCAACAAGGGCCGCATCCAGGGGCTGACCGTGGCGATCTGCGGTGACATCCTGCATTCGCGCGTCGCCCGCTCCAACATCATCCTGCTCAACGCGCTCGGCGCCAAGGTGAGGCTGATCGCGCCTTCCACCCTGATGCCGGCGGGCATCGAGCGCATGGGCGTCGAGCTCTATACCGATATGAACAAAGGGCTCGAAGGCGCTGATATCGTGATGATGCTGCGTCTGCAGCTCGAGCGGATGCACGGTGCCTTCGTGCCGTCCTCGAAGGAGTATTTCCGCTATTACGGCCTCGATCGCGAGAAGCTCGAGCGCGCCGCGCCCGATGCGCTGGTGATGCATCCGGGACCGATGAACCGCGGCGTCGAGATCTCGTCGGAAGTGGCTGATGGCGCGCAGTCGCTGATCCGCGAGCAGGTCGAGATGGGTGTTGCCGTCCGCATGGCCGTGCTCGATGCCCTCGCCCAGCATCTGCCGAATATCTGAGCGTGGCGGGACCGAACATGGCTGAAACGCAGGATATCGCGATCGTCAACGCGCTCCTCATCGACCCGGCGTCCGGGCGCGAGGGCAAGGGTTCCGTCTTGCTGAGCGGCGGCGCCGTCGCCTCGGTCGCATGGGGGGCTGACCCCGCGACGGGCGAGGGCGTGCGCCGCATCGACGCGAAGGGGCAGGTGCTGACGCCGGGCCTGATCGACCTGCGCGCTTTCCTCGGCGAGCCCGGCGCCGAATTCCGCGAGACGCTCGGCTCGGGCTCGCAGGCGGCTGCCGCGGGCGGTGTCACCACTATCGTCTGCCGGCCGGATACGGACCCGCCGATCGACGATCCCGCCATCATCGACTTCCTGAAGCGCCGTGCCCGCGACAAGGCGATCGTCAACGTGCTGCCCTGCGCCGCCTTGACCAAGGGGCTGGAAGGCCGGGAGATCACCGAATTCGGCCTGCTTCTAGAGGCCGGAGCGGTCGCGTTCGGCGACGGCGCCAGGGCCTTGCGCAACCCGCAGGTGATGCGCCGCGCCATGATCTACGCCCGCAACTTCGACGCGCTGATCATGAACCATGTCGAGGACCCGGAACTGCGCGGTTCCGGCGTGATGAACGAGGGCGAGTTCGCCAGTCGCAAGGGCCTGCCCGGCATCCCGCTCGAGGCCGAGACGGTGATGCTGGAACGCGACATCCGCCTCGCCCGCGCCACCGGCGCCCGCTATCACGCCGCGATGATCTCCTGCGCGGAATCGGCTGAACTCGTACGCCGCGCCAAGCAGGACGGCGCCCGCATCACCTGCGGCGTCTCCATCAACAATCTCACCCTCAACGAGAACGACGTCGGCGACTACCGGACCTTCTGCAAGGTCTCGCCGCCGCTTCGCCACGAGGATGATCGCCTCGCTCTGGTCGCCGCGCTCGCCGAAGGCGTGATCGACGCTGTCGTCTCCGACCATGATCCGCAGGACGTCGAGACCAAGCGCCAGCCCTTCGCCGAGGCAGCGGACGGCGCGCTCGGCATTGAGACCATGCTGTCGGCCGCGCAGCGGCTGGTGCAGGCGGGCCATATCGGGCTGCCCCAGCTTCTCGCCGCCCTGTCGGCGCGGCCGGCCGCCTTGCTCGGCCTGCCATCGGGCCGGCTTGCTCCGGGTGCTCCCGCCGACCTCGTCCTGTTCGACCCCGAGGCGCCGTTCGTCGTCGACAAGCGCAAGCTCAAGTCGCGCGCCAAGAACTCGCCCTTCGACGAGGCTCGCCTGGAAGGCATCGTAGCCGCGACGATCGTCGCCGGGCGGGTGGTGTATGAGGGCGAGCCGGGCTAGATCGCCGCGCGTCCTTCCGGACGCCAAGTGGCAATCTATCTCTTTGCCGTAGCACCGGATTTGCCCGAAAAGTGGTTTCCACTTTTCGGTCCGATGTTCTAGGCTGCCCGTGGACTGTGGGGAATAGGGCGGCATGACCGATGTTCTGAACTGGAGCCTTTCCGGCTCCGCAACGCTGATCGCGCTCGTCGTCGGCTATCTCTTCGGCTCCATTCCCTTTGGCATCATCCTGACGCGGCTGGCGGGCGGGCCGGATTTGCGCAGCATCGGCTCCGGCAATATCGGCGCGACCAATGTCCTGCGCACCGGCAACAAGAAGCTCGCGGCCGCTACCCTCGTCGGCGACATGCTGAAGGGAACGGTGGCGGTCATCGTCGGCGCGCGCCTGCTCGGCGGGCCGGAGGCGGCGCTGGCGGCGGGCATCGGCGCCTTTCTCGGCCATCTCTTCCCGGTCTGGGTCGGCTTCAAGGGCGGCAAGGGCGTCGCGACCTATCTCGGCGTGCTGATCGGCGTGAAGGCCTCGATCGCGCTCGTCTTCGCCGCGGTCTGGCTGAGCGTCGCCTATCTCTCGCGTTACTCCTCACTCTCGGCGCTGGTGGCCAGCCTGCTGACGCCGCTGCTGCTCTGGTTCTGGGCCGGCATGCACCAGGCGGCCATCGTCATGGCCATCCTGACCGTGCTGCTCTGGATTATGCACCGGACCAATATCGCCCGGCTTCTGGCCGGGCGCGAAGGCAAGATCGGCCAGAAGGGCTGAGAGCTGAACATGGCTGGCATCGTCCTCTCCGATCGCCAGCGTCTCGATTGGCTGAGGCTGATCCGCAGCGAGAGCATCGGCCCGCGCAGCTTCCGTTCCCTGATGAACCGTTTCGGCGGGGTTGGTGCTGCGCTCGAGGCCTTGCCCGACCTCGCGCGACGAGCAGGCCGTCCAATCCGCATCTGCCAGCCCGCCGAGGCGGAACGCGAGATCGAGGCGCTGCGACGTCTCGGCGGCTGCCTGATCGCGCTCGGCGAAGCGGAGTACCCCATACCGCTGCGGGCGATCGATTCGGCGCCGCCGCTGATCGCGGTGCTCGGGCAGGTGCAGTCTCTCCAGAGGCCGGCGGTCGCCCTCGTCGGTTCCCGCAATGCCTCCGCGGCAGGAATGAAGTTCACCGGCCGGCTGGCGCGCGAGCTCGGCGAGGCCGATTTCGCCATTGTCTCGGGGCTCGCCCGCGGCATCGACACGGCAGCCCACCAGGCCAGCCTCGATACCGGCACGATCGCCGTGCTCGCTGGCGGGCTCGATGAAATCTATCCGCCGCAAAACATCCCTCTGGCGGAACGCATCGCCGAGCAGGGCGCCATCGTCAGTGAGATGCCGCTCGGCTGGGTCGCAAGGGCGCGCGATTTCCCCCGGCGTAACCGGCTGGTTTCCGGCCTCTCGCTCGGCACTGTGGTGGTCGAGGCGGCACGTCGCTCGGGTTCGTTGATCACGGCGCGCTTCGCCAACGAGCAGGGCAGGTTGGTCTTTGCCGTGCCGGGCTCGCCGCTCGATCCACGTGCCGAAGGCGGGAACCATCTGATTCGGGAGGGAGCGACGCTTTGCGCCGAAGCGGCGCATGTCATCGAGGCGCTCGCGCCGTTGCGCCGGCAGGGCCCGGCCTCCTGGCTGGAGCGCTCGGCGCTGCGGGAGGCCGCCGGCGAACCGGCGAGCGAGGCGATGTGGGATGAACTCGATCTGCCGGAGGTGGCGCCGGCGCCGGGGTTCATCCGACATGAAGGGGATTTCGATCCCCCGCCATCGGCCGAGAAGGTCAAGAGGGCTACCTTGCAGCCAGGTCTCGGGCGCCTCGTGCTGGAATTGCTGGGACCGACGCCAATCGCGCTCGATGACCTCGTCCGCGCGAGCGGTCATGCCGCGCGCGAGATCAACCGGGTACTGGTCGAATTGGAAATCGAAGGGCAAGTGCGCCGTCACCCCGGAGGGGCGTTGTCGCGGGCGCGCTTCTGACCTGCTTCGTGTTCGGATGGCTGAGGTCTACCGGTCCTTGCCGTTCGATTTGATCAGGCGCTCGATTTCGGCGGACGCCTCGATCCGCGTCATCTCCAGGAAGTAGGACAAGGTCTCGAGCTTCGTGCCGCGCGCCATGCCTCGCAGCTCGGCTGCCATGCTCTCGATGAAGGATGCAGCCTCCAGCGCGGTCATCGGTCGATCGGGAATGGTGTCGTCCTGCTCGTCGAGGTCCGGTTCGGGCGGAACCAGCTTTCGCGCCTTCGGCTTCATGCGCATGGATTCCCTCGTCTGGCAGGCACGGAACTCGTTCGCAGGCGTTCCCTTACGATATGCAATTATAAATTGTATTCTCTTGAAAATTTCAAGCTCTGCTTGCTTACGTCAGCAGGAGTACGGCGACTGGAAGCGTTGCGAGTGCCAGCAGGGTTTGAAGGGTTGTGATCTCGGCCATGAGCGGTGCGTCGCCGCCGAGATCGCGGGCGAGGAAATAGGCGGCTGTCGCGGTAGGGACGGCGCCGGCGACGATCGTCATGGTCAGGGCCGGGCCGGTGACGCCGAACCAGCCGGCATAGAGCCACGCCGCCAGCGGCATCACCGCGAGCTTCAACCCGGCCGCGACCCAATGGGCCAGGCGAGGGCGCGCAAGGCGATTGAGATCGAGCGCAGAGCCTACGACCAGCAGGCCGATGCCGAGGGAAGCCCGCCCCAGGACGTCGAGATAGCCGGTGAAAGCCGAAGGCAGCAGCCACTGGACCTGATTGAGGGCAAGGCCCACGGCAGAGGACCAGATGAAGGGGTTGTACAGGATCGAGCGCACTGTGCCGCCAACGCTCATTGGTTTGCCGTTGGCAAAGCGCGCGAGGACGACGACGCACATGACGTTGAGCAAGGGGATCATCGCGGCGACGGCGATCGCCATCAGAGTCGCGCCGTTGCGGCCTTGCAGGCCGGCGGCGAGCGCCAGTGCGACGAAGGTGTTCCAGCGGACCGAGCCCTGGAAAATCGAGGTGAAGGCGGGCCCGCCGATGCCCGCTCGGGCCAGGAGCGGCCGAGTCACGAGCAGAAGCGCAGCGACGCTGAGAATGGCAAGGACGAGGCTCGCCCCCATGGCAATGACCGGTACGCTGCGCAGATCGGCCATGGCGAGGGTATGGATGACGACGGCCGGGAAAAGGACCTGATAAGTCAGGCGCTCGACGCCCAGCCAATGCGAGGGCGAAACGAGGTTACGGACTTTCAGGACCCACCCTGTCGCGATGACGAGGAAAACGGCGATCAGGCTATCGAGCATGGCAGGCCGGCAAAGTGGGGCAGGAACAACGGAACCCGTCATCGGTTGAAGCGACAAGGATCGAACGATCCTGTTCCATGGCGGCCCACAGCCGGCAAGGGTGTTGACGGAGAGGCGTTGTGTCCGTGCCGCAATGCTGCCGCGATTGGTTCAGGTCGCATTCAACCGGATCGAGCGAACCTGTATTCATGGTTCGGGGCGGTCCCGAGAAAGGAGATGCCGTCATGATCTCTCTGGGTAAGAAGTTCGCCGTCTCGCTGGCTGCCGCAGGTTTGGCGGTGAGCAGCTACGCGGTTCCCGCTATGGCGAAGGAGCAGCGCCTGTTCGATGCGGCGCGGCTCGACAAGGCGCAGGCCGGATATACCCAGTACTACCGCGGCTACCGCGGTGGGTACCGCGGCGGCTACTACGGCTATCGTGGCCCGTCGCGCGGCGCTGCGATCGCGGGGGCCGTTGGCCTCGGTATCCTCGGCGCGGCGGCTGTCGCGGCGAACAACCGGGCCTATGCGGCACCGTACTACGATGAAGGCTACTACGCGGCTCCGCCGCCGCCGGTCTATGCTTATCCGCAGCGCTACTATGCGCCCTACGGCTATTATGCGCCGTATGATTTCCGCGATCATCGCTGAGGTCGCGGCCTGAAGTGCCTTGCAAGGCCCGCGCAATCTGCGCGGGCCTATTTTTGTGGGGTTGTCAGGGAAATCTTCGCGATTGAACGCCAGAACGATAGCGTCACATATGTTTGGAAGGCTGAGGTATCACTGAAATGGCGTCCCTTCGAAATGCTCTGATCGCCGGGCTGGGGTTGGCGATGGTCGGCTGGGCCGGTGTTCAGCCCGCCGCAGCGCAATATTACGCCGGCCCGAACTATGATCGCTCCTATGAGCGTCGCTCCGGCGATGGCTATGAGCGCCGTGGCTACGGGCGCAACGACGATCGCAGGGATTGGCGCGACGACCGCCGCGGTTCCGGCCGCGACGATGCCCGCGGAGACTGGGGCAATGATCGCCGGCCCGGCTTCGACAGCGGCCGCCGCCAGCAGGACCCGATGGCAGGCATGACGATGGAAGAGCGCAAGCGCGCCATCAAGAACGAGCGCGAAGCGCAGAAGAAGGCGTTCAAGCGCGGGATTCTGCTCAACTGAGCCCTCCGGGAAGCCGCCTCATTCTTCGTCGAGGCGGTTTTTCAATGGAACTCGTCTTGCTCGCCTTCCAGCGGAATGAGCCGGCCCAGCCTGTCGAGCGCGCCCTGCAGGATGTAGGCGGCTGCCATCTTGTCGACGACCGCCGCGCGCTTGGCGCGCGAGGCGTCGGCATCGAGCAGCGTGCGTGTCACGGCCATCGTCGACATCCGCTCATCCCAAAACACGATCGGCAGATCGGTGAGGGGGGCGAGGTTGCGCACGAAGGCGCGGGTGGACTGCACGCGCGGCCCCTCCGTGCCGTCCATGTTGAGCGGCAGGCCGATCACCAGCCCCGCGATCTGGTGCTTTTGAGCAATCTTCAGCAGCGCGGCTGCGTCGAGCCCGAACTTCACCCGCTGGATTGTCTCCAGCGGCGTCGCGATCTGCCGCTCCAGATCGGAGAGCGCCAGACCGATCGTCTTGGAGCCGAGATCGAGACCGAGCAGGCGCGCATGCGCCGGCAGGTCGAGGAAGGCTTCGAGCGGGACGACGGCGCTGGTCATGGCATGGCGGTATCACGCGCCGGGCTGTCTCGCGAGCGATACCTGTTGCGATGCATGCGAGGAATGGCGGGTTTCCGCTCCCTGTAGCGCGGAAGTCATCGCGCATCGTCGGCCGTCGCGCTATACGCGCCGGCTATCGGACTCTTCCCAAAAAGGATGCCTGCCGTGCCGGCGCGGATCTCGCTGCAAGTTCCCGACAAGTCCCTGCTCGACGCCTACCAGGCGGCCTTGCGCGGCGGCTGGTCGCCGAACACGACGCGCAACGTCGCGCCCGAGCAGCTCGCCGCGATCGCCGCCGACCCGGACGCCTTCCTCGCCGAAACCCGTGGCGGTCCCGGCCGCATCAAGCTGCCGGATGGCCGCGAGGTCGATCGCATTCCCGGCCCGACGCGCTGGATCTTCGCCGAGGACCGGCCGGAGCGGCCCTTCATCGGCTCGATCAACCTGCGCTGGCAGGAGGATGTCGAAGGCAGGGCTGTGTTCGCCTTGCCCGAGCATGTGCTCGGACATATCGGCTACACCATCCTGCCGGCCTTCGCCGGCCGTGGTTATGCCACCGCCGCGCTCGCTGCGATGCTCAGCGTCGCGCGCGAGGCCGGGCTGCCGGAAATTTCCATCACCTGCGACGTCGAGAACCACGCCTCGCGCCGCATCATCGAGAAGAACGGCGGCCGGCTGGTCGAGACTTTCGTCGCGCCGCTCTATAGCCCCGATCCACGCCTTCGTTTCATCGTCAGCACCGCCCCATGACCGACATCGTCATCACCGAATTCATGGACGACACCGCTGTCGCCAATCTCAAGGCGCGCTTCGCGGTCCACTACGATCCCGAGCTCTATGCCAGCCCGGACGAGATGGCGCGGCTCGTCGCCGACGTCCCGGCCGTAATCGTGCGCAACCAGACTCAGGTCCGCGGCAAGGTGCTGGAGGCGGCGAGGGCGCTGAAGGTGATCGGCCGCCTCGGCGTCGGCCTCGACAATCTCGACATGGAAGCCTGCGCGGCTCGCGGCATCCGCGTCTTCCCGGCGACCGGCGCCAACAGCCTGTCCGTCGTCGAATATGTCATCGGCACGACGATGACCCTGCTGCGCGGCGCATATTTCGCCAATGCCGCGATGGTCTCCGGCGAATTCCCCAAGACCAAGTTGATCGGCCGCGAGATCGCCGGCAAGCTGATGGGCCTCGTCGGCTTCGGCGCCATCGCACGCGACGTCGCTCATCATGCCCGCGCTGTTGGAATGGAGGTCGCCGCCTTTCATCCGCGCCTGCCTGCCGACGACCCGGCCTGGAGCGGCGTCCGGCGGCTGGAACTCGACGAATTGCTGGCAGAGGCCGACGTCATCAGCCTGCATGTCCCGCTGACCTCGGAAACCCGCGGCATGATCGACGCGAAGGCCTTCGCCCGCATGAAGCCGGACGCCATCCTGATCAACACCGCGCGCGGCGGCATCATGGACGAGGTGGCTTTGGTCAAGGCGCTCAAGGCCGGCAAGCTCGGCGGCGCGGCGATCGATGTCTATGAGCAGGAGCCGCTCGGCAAGGACGCGGCCAAGGTCTTCGCGGGTGCGCCCAACCTGATCCTGACCCCGCATATCGCCGGCAACACGGTGGAGTCGAACGGCCGCGTCTCCGGCCTCGTCGCCGAGAAGGTCATGGCGGCGCTGGAGGAGAGGATCTAGCGGCGGGTTGGTGTCATTCTCGGGCGCAGCGAAGCGCAGACCCGAGAATCTCAGGACGAGAAGACGGCGGTTTCCGAGATGCTCGGGTCAAGCCCGAGCATGACGTCGCGAAGCTTCACACGAAATCGAAGCGATCGACATCGACGAGCCCCTTGTCGGTGATCTTGAGGTGCGGAATCACCGGCAGCGTCAGGAAGGCCACCTGCAGGAAGGGCTCGGCCAGCACGACGCCGAGCGCCTTCGCCGCGGCGCGCAAGTCTTCCAGATCGTGGCGCACAGCCTCGAAGGGCTGCTCGCTCATCAGCCCGGCGACCGGCAGCGCCAGCTCCGCGGTGACCTTGCCATCATCCGCCACGGCGAAGCCGCCGCCGATCTCGATCAGCCGGTTGGCCGCCGCCGCCATCGACGCATCGTCCACCCCAACCACGCAGAGATTGTGGCTGTCATGCCCGACCGAGGAGGCGATGGCGCCGCGCTTCATACCGAAGCCGTGGACGAAGCCGGTGGCGATGCCGCCGTCCTTGCCGTGACGCTCGACGACGGTGACCTTGATCGCATCCAGCGCGAGATCGGGCAGCGCTTCGCCATCGCGCGAGGGCAGGGACATCGACAACCGCTCGGTGATGATCCGCCCCGGCACCACCCCGATCACCGGCGTCTCGCCGTCCCGGGCCTGGGCCCGGAAGGATGCCGGCGTGACGGGCCGGCACTTCACGCTGCCGAGCCCGACCGGCGCGATGCTTCTGCGATCCGCGAACAGCGCCTCCTCCACCAGCCGCCCCCCGGTCAGCACCTGCTTCACCGAGCAGGCGGCGAGGTCTTCGACCAGCACGATATCGGCGCGTTTGCCCGGCCCGATGAAGCCGCGGTCGAACAGCCCGAAATTCCGCGCCGCCGAGAGCGAGGCTATGCGGTAGGTCGCCAGCATATCCGCGCCCTCGGCGATGGCGGTGCGGATCATGTAGTCGAGATGGCCTTCCTCGCCGATGTCGAGCGGGTTGCGATCATCGGTGCAGAAGGCGAGGAAGGGCGAGGCATCGCGCGAGATCAGCGAGATCAGCTGATGCAGGTCCTTCGAGACCGAGCCCTCGCGGATCAGGATTGCCATGCCCTTGGCGAGCTTTTCGCGGGCTTCGTCGGCGGTCGTCGTCTCGTGGTCGGTGCGGATGCCGGCGGCGAGATACGCGTTGAGGTCCATGCCGCGCACCAGGGGTGCGTGGCCGTCGATATGGCGATGGGAGAAGGCCTCCAGCTTGGCGAGGCAAGCGGGATCGCGATGGATCACGCCGGGGAAGTTCATGAACTCGGCGAGCCCGATCACCTTCGGATGGTCCATCATCGGTGTCAGATCGCCGGCCTCGAGCCGGGCGCCGGCGGTTTCCAGATGGGTGGCCGGCACGCAGCTCGACAAATTGACGCGCAGATCCATCCGCATAGCCTCGGCGCAGGCGAGGAAATAGCGGATGCCCTCGGCGCCCAGTACATTGGATATCTCGTGCGGGTCGCAGATCGCCGTGGTGACGCCATGCGGCAGCACGCAGCGCTCGAATTCGAGCGGCGTCACCAGCGAGGATTCGATATGCAGATGCGTGTCGATGAAGCCGGGCACGGCGATGAGGCCCTTGGCGTCGATGACGCGCTTGCCTTCGTAGTTGCCATAGGTCCCGACGATGGTGTCGCCGCAGATGGCGATGTCGCTGTCGACCAGCGCACCAGTGACGAGATCGAGAAGCTTCGCGCCCTTGATGACGAGATCGGCCGGCTCGTCGCCATGGCCCTGGGCGATCCGGCGGGCGAGTGTGGCGGCGTCGGTCATGGGGATATTTCTGTCTGGCATCATCGCACGAACCTGCACGGGCTGTTCCAGCTTGTCGATACTTCCTCAACGCGGGTCATCCCGGGCAAGCGGCGAAGCCGCGCCGACCCGGGATCCATGCCGGAACCTTCTGAGTTGTCTGCCGAGCCCGTTCTTGTCAGATTCCGGCATGGATCCCGGGTCTACGCTTCGCTGCTCCCGGGATGACCCGCATGTGGGGTGGGGATGTGGTTCTATATTCTCGCAAGCCAAAAGAACGGCACGCTCTATGTCGGTGTGACCAATCAACTATCCCGCCGCGTCGAGGAGCATCGGGGCGGCCGCGGTTCAGAATTTGCGAGACGTTATGGCGTCACGCGCCTGGTCTATGCTGAGCACTACGACGATCCCGCGGAAGCCATTGCCCAGGAAAAGCGCGTCAAGCATTGGCAGCGGAATTGGAAGGTCGCTCTCATCGAACGTGCCAACCCCGATTGGAATGATCTATATCCGATCACGCATCTTGATTGACCCGTACGTTTCCGGAGCCTTCGCATGAAACTCACCTGGTACGGCCACTCCGCCTTCCGCGTCGACATCGACGGCGCCGCCATCCTGATCGACCCGTTCTTCACGGGGAATCCAGCCTTCGAGGGCGATATCGCCGCGATCTCCAAGGGCGTGAGCCACATCGTCGTCACCCACGGCCATGGCGACCATGTCGGCGATACGCTCGACATCGCCGGCAAGACCGGCGCGACCGTCATCACCAACTACGATCTCGCCATGCATCTGGCCTCGCAAGGGCTGAAGAGCTTCCAGCCGATGAATACCGGCGGCACGGTCGACCTCGGCCCGTTCAGCGTCACGCTTGTCCGCGCCGATCACTCGGCCGGTATGGGCGAGGGCGGCGTCAACGTTCCGGTCGGCAGCGCCAACGGAGCGATCATCAAGGCCAGGGGTGAGAAAGCGCTCTGGCATATGGGCGACACCGACATCTTCTCCGACATGGCCCTGCTCAGCGAGATCCATGGCGTCGAGGCCTGCATCTGCCCGATCGGCGACCGCTTCACCATGGGCGGCAAGGTCGCCGCGCTCGCCATGACCCGCTTCGTCAAGCCGAAGGTCGCGATCCCCAGCCATTACGGCACCTTCCCGATCATCGACCAGAACGCCGACACCTTCGTCGCTGGCATGCAGGGCAGCGGCATCGAGGTCGTCCTGCCGAAGAAGGGCGAGGCTTTCGCGATCTGATCTCGCCGTCGTTCTCCGCCGGAGCGCAACGGAGAGCCAAGAATCTCTGAATAGAGAGATGGTCGGGGCAAGCCCGACCATCACGCGCTTCGTCTTAGCCCTTACTTACGCGCCGCCATCTGCTATAGCGCGGCGAACCGTTTCCGGCGCCAGCAGCGCCTTTGTCAGGAGTCCGCCATGTCGGTCGATCTCGCCACCGTCAAACGCGTCGCGCATCTCGCGCGCATCGCCGTGCCGGAGGCCGATCTGCCCAAGCTGCAAGGCGAGCTCAACGCCATTCTCGGCTTCGTCGAGCAACTCAACGAGGTGAATGTTGACGGCGTCGAGCCGATGACCTCGGTGACGCCGATGGCGATGAAGCAGCGCGAGGACGTGGTGAACGACGGCGAGATCGCCGACATGATCGTCGCCAACGCCCCGGTTTCCGAGGACAACTATTTCATGGTGCCGAAGGTGATCGAATAAGCGCGAGGCGCGCCTGTTCGATCATCCCGGAGGCGAAGCGCCATCCGGGATCGCCATCCGCATGCAGAACGGAATTGAAACCGTGACCGATCTCACCCGCCTGACGCTGACCGAGGCCCGCGACGGCCTGAAAGCCAAGACCTTCTCTGCGACCGAGCTCGCGAAGGCCCATATCGCCGCCGTCGAGAAGGCCCGCGCCCTCAATGCCTATGTGCTGGAAACACCCGAGCACGCCCTGAAGCAGGCCGCCGCTTCCGACGAGAAGCTTGCCAAGGGGCAGGGCGGACCGCTCGAGGGCCTGCCGCTCGGTATCAAGGACCTGTTCGCGACCAAGGGCGTGCGTACCACCGCCTGCTCGAACATCCTCGGCAATTTCGTGCCGGGCTATGAGTCGACCGTCTCCAGCCAGCTCTGGCGCGACGGCGCGGTGATGCTCGGCAAGCTCAACAATGACGAGTTCGCCATGGGCTCGTCGAACGAGACCTCGGCTTTCGGGAATGTCGTGAACCCGTGGCGCCGTGAGGGGTCCAACGTCGGAGCCGGGCAGGGCGGGGCCGTCGAGGGCAACCACCTCGTGCCCGGCGGCTCGTCGGGCGGTTCGGCCGCGGCCGTCGCCGCCGATCTCTGCCTTGCCGCGACCGCGACCGACACCGGCGGCTCGATCCGCCAGCCGGCCGCCTTCACCGGTACGGTCGGCATCAAGCCGACCTATGGCCGCTGCTCGCGCTGGGGTATCGTCGCCTTCGCCTCCTCGCTCGACCAGGCTGGGCCGATCGGCAAGAGCGTGCGCGACTGCGCCGTGATGCTGCGTTCGATGGCGGGACATGATCCGAAGGACACGACCTCGGTCAATACGCCTGTGCCTGACTACGAGATGTCTGTCGGCCGCTCTGTGAAGGGCATGAAGATCGGCATTCCCCGTGAATACCGGCTCGAGGGTCTGAACCCCGAGATCGACGCACTCTGGCAGAAGGGCATCGAATGGCTCAAGGCCGCCGGCGCCGAGATCGTCGAGATCTCGCTGCCGCATACGAAATACGCGCTGCCGGCCTACTACATCGTCGCGCCGGCCGAGGCCTCCTCGAACCTCGCCCGCTATGACGGCGTCCGCTACGGCCTGCGCGAGCAGGGCAAGGACATCGTCGAGATGTACGAGAAGACCCGCGCCGCCGGCTTCGGCGCCGAGGTCAAGCGCCGCATCATGATCGGCACCTACGTCCTCTCGGCCGGCTATTACGACGCTTACTACCTGCGCGCCCAGAAGGTTCGCACGCTGATCAAGCGCGACTTCGAGACGGTCTATGCGCAGGGCATCGACGCGGTGCTGACGCCTGCGACGCCTTCCGCCGCCTTCGGGATCGGTGAGAAGGGTTCGGCCGATCCGGTCGAGATGTATCTCAACGACGTCTTCACCGTGACCGTGAACATGGCTGGCCTGCCCGGCATCGCCGTGCCCGCCGGCCTCGACGCGCAGGGGTTGCCGCTTGGCCTGCAGCTCATCGGCCGCCCCTTCGACGAGGAGACGCTGTTCTCGCTCGGCGAGGTGATCGAGCAGGCTGCCGGCCGCTTCCCGGTTTCCGAGCGCTGGTGGGGCTGAGGGGCGCCGCCGTCATGTTCGGGCTTGACCCGAGCATTTCGGGCCTAAGGAGGCTCTTCGCCGTCTCGTCATGAGATTCTCGGGTCTGCGCTTCGCTCCGCCCGAGAATGACGCCTCAGGAAAAGAAAAAGGGCCGCGCGAGCGGCCCTTTTTCGTGTCTGCCGTCGGGGCAGGGCGGTGGCTGGAAAGCCGCCGCCGTCACCTTCAGCCATGCGCTCTGGTCGGCTGCTGCTGTGCTGCCTGCGCCTTGCGCTTCTTGCCACCCAGCTCCGCCAGCCAGCGCACCATCACGTAGAACACCGGCGTGAAGATCAGGCCGAAGAAGGTGACGCCCAGCATGCCGGAGAACACCGCGATACCCATCGCCTGGCGCATCTCCGCGCCGGCGCCGACCGAGATCGTCAACGGCAGCACGCCGAGGATGAAGGCCATCGAGGTCATCAGGATCGGCCGCAGGCGGGTCCGGGCGGCGGCGATCGCCGCATCGCGGCGATGCATGCCTTCGTCCTCAGCTTGCTTGGCGAACTCGACGATGAGGATCGCGTTCTTCGCGGCGAGGCCGACGAGCACCACGAGGCCGATATCGACCAGGATGTTGCGGTCGAGATTGGCGTAGTTCACCCCGAACATCGCCGCCAGGATACACATCGGCACGATCAGGATGACCGAGAGCGGCAGGAGCCAGCTCTCGTAGAGCGCCGCGAGCAGCAGGAAGACGAACACCACCGCGAGGCCGAAGGCGATGATCGCCGTATTGCCCGCGAGCTTCTCCTGCAGCGCGATCTCCGTCCACTCGAAGCCGAAGCCCGCCGGAAGCCGCTCCGCCGCGATCTTCTCGACCGCCGCGATGCCCTGGCCGGTCGAGAAGCCATGCGCCATCGAGAGCTGCACTTCGGCTGCCGGATAGAGGTTGTAGCGCGGCACGCGATAGGCGCCGGTCGTATCGTGGAAGGATGCGATCGAGCCGATCGGCACCATCTCGCCATCCGCGTTGCGGGTCTTGAGATTGGCGACGTCGCGCGTGGTCAGGCGGAAGGGGTTATCCGCCTGTGCGGTGACGCGATAGGTGCGGCCCAGCAGGTTGAAGTCGTTGATATAGGCCGAGCCCATATAGACCGACAGCGTCTCGAAGATGCGTGTGATCGGCACGCCGAGCATCTCCGCCTTGGTGCGATCGATATCGGCGTAGATCTGCGGCGTCTTGGTCGAGAACAGCGTGAAGGGCTGCTGGATGCCCGGGACCTGCCCGGCCGAGCCGGCGACGATCCAGGCGGCGCCTTCAAGTGCGGCGAGCCCGCGTCCGCCACGATCCTGCACATAGCCCTTCAGGCCGCCGCCGGTGCCGATGCCCGGGATGGCCGGCGGCTCGATCAGCAGGGTGAACGCTTCCGAGATGCCGAACATCTGTTGCCGGAGGTCGGCGAAGATGCCCTGCGTCGTCAGCCCCTGTTTCTCGCGGTCCTTGAACGGCGCGAGTGTGACGAAGGCCACGCCGGTGTTCGGCGCGATGGTGAAGGTCGCGCCGTCGAGACCGGCGAAGGCGACGGTATGGGCGACGCCCGGTCGCGACAGCAGGATCTCGTTGGCCTTGCGCAGCACCGCGTCCGTGCGCTCCAGCGAGGAGCCGGGCGGCAGCTGGATCACGGCGATGAAATAGCCGCGGTCGAGCTGCGGCACGAGGCCGGTCGGCGTCCGGCGGATGTCCCAGACGGTCGCCGCGATCAGGCCGGAATAGACGATCAGCAGGATCACCGCGATGCGGATGAGCCTGGAGGTGACGCGCCCATAGGTGCGCGACAGCCAATCGAAGCCGGCGTTGAAATAGTGGAAGAACCAGCGGACCGGTGCGCCCAGCTTGTAGAGGAAGCCGTGCTGCTCGTGCTCGTCATGCTTCTTGTGCGGCTTGAGCAGCACCGCCGACATCGCCGGCGAGAGCGTCAAAGAGACGAAGCAGGAGATCGCGGTCGAGGCCGCGATCGTCACCGCGAACTGCTGGTAGAAGGTGCCTTGCAGGCCGCTGATGAAGGCAGTCGGGATGAACACCGCGCAGAGCACGAGCGCAATCGCCAGCAGCGCGCCGCCGACCTCGTCCATGGTCTTGTGAGCGGCTTCCTTGGGCGTGAGGCCCTCGGCAAGATAGCGCTCGACATTCTCCACCACGACGATCGCGTCGTCGACGACGATGCCGATGGCCAGAACCAGCGCCAGCAGCGAGATCGTGTTGAAGGAGATGCCGACCGCGCTCATCACCAGGAAGGTGCCGACCAGCGAGACCGGGATCGCGACGATCGGGATGATCGCGGCGCGCCAGGTCTGCAGGAACAGGATCACCACGATGACGACGAGCACGATAGCCTCGAGCAGCGTATGCACCACCGCGTCGACGGATTCGCCGATGAACTCGGTCGGGTTGTAGATGATGCGGTGCTCGAGGCCGACGGGGAATTGCTTGGCCATCTCGCCCATCGTCGCGATCAGCTTGTCCGAGGTCGCGAGCGCGTTGGAGCCCGGCCGCTGGAAGACGCCGATGGCGACGGTGTTCTTGTTATCCAGATAGGCGTTGGTGGTGTAGTCCTGCGAGCCGAGTTCGACGCGGGCGATGTCACGCACGCGGATCGTGCCGCCATCCGCATCGGAGCGCACGACGATGTTTTCGAATTCCGAGACGTCGGTCAGGCGGCCGAGCGTGTTGACCGAAAACTGGAAGGCCTCGTCCGACTTCGCGGGAGGCTGGTTGAGCGCGCCGGCCGCGACCTGCACGTTTGCGGCCCTGAGCGCTGCGACGACGTCGCCCGCCGTCAGGTTGCGTGCTGCGACCTTGGCCGGGTCGAGCCAGATGCGCATCGAGAAGTCGCGCGCACCGAAGACCTGCACGTCGCCGACGCCGTCGACGCGGGTGAGCACGTCCTTCACGTAGAGCGAGGCATAGTTCGAGATGTACTGCGCGTCGCGCGACCCGTCCGGCGAGATCATGTTGATGACCATCAGGAAGTCGGGCGAGGCCTTGCGAACCTGGATGCCGAGTGCGCGTACGTCTTGCGGCAGGCGCGCCTCGGCCTGCGAGACGCGGTTCTGCACCAGCACCTGCGCCTGGTCGACATCGACGCCGGCCTTGAACACGATGTTGATCGTCACTCGCCCGTCGCCGGTCGACTGCGACGTGATGTAGAGCATGTCGTCGACGCCGTTGACCTCCTGCTCGATCGGCGTCGCCACCGTGGCGGCGACGACCTCGGCCGAGGCGCCGGGATAGGTCGCGGTGATCGAGACGGTTGGCGGCGCGATCTCGGGATATTCGGAGATCGGCAGCGAGCGCTGGGCGATGGCACCGGCGATCGTCAGCAGCACCGAGAGAACGGTGGCGAAGATCGGCCGGTCGATGAAGAAATGGGCGAAGCGGAACATGGAAATGTCCTGTCCGGATAAAGGCGGGCGGGCGCCCGGTGGCGCCCGTGTTTCAATGTCGGGCGTGGTTGAGGCGCCAGAAGCGGGCGCCGGCTTTCGGGAAAGTCGGCGCGGGAGGCATTCAGTTCGTCGTCGCGACCTTGATCTCGCCCGGCTGCGGCGTCACCGCGACGCCCGGACGGACCATCGGATTGGCGTTGCCGCCGACGATGACCTTGTCCTCGGTCGACAGGCCGGAACGGATCACCCTGAGGCCCTCGCTGATCGGTCCGAGCACGACCGATTTCGGCACGACCTTGTTCTCCGGGCCGACAGTCAGCACGATCTTGCTGGCCTGGTCCGAGGCGATCACGGTGTCGGGCACGAGCAGCGCATCGGATTCACCGGCGAAGAAGCGCAGGCGGCCGAACACGCCGGGCGTCAGGAACTGGTCCTTGTTGTCGAAGACGGCGCGGCCGCGGATCGTGGCCGAACGCGCGTTCACGGCGTTGTCGACGAAGTTGACCTTGCCGCGGCGGCCCCATTTGGTTTCGTCCGACAGCTTCACTTCGACCGGGACGCCGGCATCCTTGCCCGAGCCGTCGCGCAGGCTGGCCATGCGGGAGTAGCGCAGGAAGTCGGCCTCCGAGACGTCGAAGGTGAAGTAGATCGGCGAGACCGCGACGATGGTCGTCAGCAGCGTCGCGCCCGACTGGCCGCCGGCGATCAGGTTACCCGGGTCGACGCGGCGGTTCGAGATGCGGCCGGCCAGCGGCGCCCGCACCTCGGTCCATTCGAGGTTGAGCTCGGCGTTCTTGAGATTGGCCTCGGCGCCCTGAAGCGATCCGACCGCACTGTTGAGGTTGGCGCGGCGCTGGTCGACGTCGCGGGCCGTGATGGTGCGGTTCTGGGTCAGGCCCTCGGCGCGATCGACCTCGTTCTGCGAGAGCTCGACCTGGGCCTTGGCGCGGGTGACGTCGGCGCGGGCCACGTCGACGGCCAGTTTGTAAGGCCGCTGATCGATGGTAAAGAGCAGATCGCCCTTCTGGACGAGCGAGCCGTCAGGGAAGTGCACGCTGTCGATGAAGCCGGACACGCGGGCGCGGACCTCGACCTGCTCGCTCGCTTCGAAGCGGCCGGTGAACTCGTCCCAGTTGGTGATGCGCTTGGCGAGAGGGGTCGCGACCTGAACCGGAGGGGCCGGCGGAGCTCCCTGGGCAGCGACGTCGAACGTGGTGAGGACGGTCGACGTAGCAATAGAGGTAAGCACCAGGCCGATGAAACGGCTGCGTGACATGACGGAACTCCGAATGACAGGCGGCGCAACCATAGCCGGTTTTGCGACCTTTGGCGCTAAAAGGGATGATGGCTGACGAATGTCAAGATCCATCACCCGTCAAGAAATGCGATATTGCGCCAGATAAGCCATATTCCCGCCATCTGGTTGCAGGAGCGCAACGGCGCTGCACCATGCCGCGGGGTTTCAGGGCGGCCATGCGAGGCAACGGATGCTTGCCGCAAGGCCGCCGACATCGTAACGCGTAGGCGACCAAGAGCGCGCGCCGATCAGATTGCGTTGCAATCTGATCGGGTCACGCGTTCTCTAATATCATCTTAGAGACGGATTCACCGATCAGGTTTCAACCCGATCGGATCCGGCTCTAGCAGCCGGAAGACCACAGATGAACGTGCATGCCCGCCCCGCCGACCCGAAGAAGCTTATCAAGGGCGCGACTGGTGATTGGGAAGTGGTGATCGGCATGGAAATCCATGCCCAGGTCACCTCCAACGCCAAGCTGTTCTCCGGCGCCTCGACCGGTTTCGGCGCCGAGCCGAACGAGCATGTCAGCCTCGTCGATGCTGCCATGCCCGGCATGCTGCCGGTGATCAACGCCGAATGTGTTCGCCAGGCGGTGCGCACCGGTCTTGGCCTGAACGCGCAGATCAACAACCGCTCGGTCTTCGACCGCAAGAACTATTTCTACCCCGACCTGCCGCAGGGCTACCAGATCAGCCAGTACAAGAGCCCGATCGTGGGCGAGGGCGAGATCGTCGTCGATCTCTCGCCCACCGAGCAGATCACCGTCGGCATCGAGCGGCTGCATCTGGAGCAGGATGCCGGCAAGTCGATCCATGACCAGCATCCCACGATGAGCTTCGTCGACCTCAACCGCTCGGGCGTCGCGCTGATGGAGATCGTCTCCAAGCCCGACCTGCGCTCGGCGGACGAGGCGAAGGCCTATGTCTCGAAGCTGCGCACCATCCTGCGCTATCTCGGCACCTGCGACGGCGACATGGAGAAGGGCAATCTCCGCGCCGACGTGAACGTCTCGGTGCGCAAGCCCGGCGACGCTCTCGGCACGCGCTGCGAGATCAAGAACGTCAACTCGATCCGCTTCATCGGCCAGGCGGTCGAGACCGAGGCGCGCCGCCAGATCGGCATCATCGAGGATGGCGGCACCATCGACCAGGAGACGCGCCTCTACGATCCCGGCAAGGGTGAGACGCGCTCGATGCGCTCCAAGGAGGAGGCGCACGACTACCGCTATTTCCCAGATCCGGACCTGCTGCCGCTCGAATTCGACGATGCCTTCGTCGAGAGTCTGAAGGGCGCGCTGCCGGAGTTGCCGGATGCCAAGAAGGCCCGCTTCATCGCGACTTACGGGCTCTCGCCCTATGATGCCTCGGTGCTCGTCGCCGAGCGTGACCAGGCCGACTACTTCGAGGCGGTGGCCAAGGGCCGCGACGGCAAGGCTGCGGCCAACTGGGTCATCAACGAGCTGTTCGGCCGCCTCAACAAGGAAGGCAAGGACATCACGACCTCGCCGGTCTCGGCCGCCCAGCTCGGCGGCCTCGTCGACCTGATCGGAGAGGGCGTGATCTCGGGGCGCATCGCCAAGGATCTGTTCGAGATCCTCTGGACCGAGGGGGGCGATCCGCGTGCGATCGTCGAGGCCCGCGGCATGAAGCAGGTCACGGACACCGGCGCCATCGAGAAGGCGGTGGACGACCTGATCGCCGCCAATCCCGACAAGGTCGAGCAGGTCAAGGCCAAGCCAACCATGCTCGGCTGGTTCGTCGGTCAGGCGATGAAGGCCTCGGGCGGCAAGGCCAACCCGCAGGCACTGAACGAGATCCTGAAGAGGAAGCTCGGAATCGAGTGAGCCGGATGCGGGAGCGCCCGAAGGCGCTCCCGCCATTTCCGCTCAGCCGCAATCCGGGCATGTCTGCAGCAGGACGCCGCCGGCCTGCTTGCGCAGCTTGCGGGCGGAGTCCTTCGCGTCGGCGATGATCTTGGCAACGTCATAGCCCACCAGGCGCCCGGCGCGCTTGACGATGCGTCCGTCTATCATGACCGTATCGACATTGGACGGATCGGCCGATTGCACCACCGTGGTCTCGATCTGGCCGAGCGGCGCCATGTTGAGGTCGTTCGCCCGCAGCAGGATGATGTCGGCCCGCTTCCCGGGGGTCAGGGAGCCCGTGACATCGCCCAGGCCGAGGCTGGTCGCGCCGTTGATCGTGGCCATCCGGATCACCTCGGCGAATTCGATCGGCTTCTGGCCGGCCGATGGCGTGCCCTGCCAGGGAACGCCGAGATTCCAGGTCATGCGCATGATCTCGAACATGTTCGGCGTGCCGATCAGGCTCGCGTCGACCGAGAGCGACAGCATCACGCCGGCCTTGCGCATGAGCATGAGAGCAGCGCGGTAGTCACCGGCGCGCCCCAGCCGCATTTCCGATATCGTCGCAAAGCTGAGAGGCGTTTTCGTCCGCGCCAGGACTTCGAAATCCGCCTCGGTGCCCGGCACATAATGGCAGAAGAGGAAGTTGGGCCCGAGATAGCCGCGCTGCTCGAAATCGGCGGCATTGTTGAGGTTCGGCGGCGATTGGCCGGCATGGGTGGCTACGCGCAGGCCGTTCTTCAGCACCCATTGCATCTCTTCGTGGAAGGTCTCGGGCTTGCTCGGACCCATTCCCCGCAGGTTGACCGCGAAATGGACGAGCCCGTCCATCTGGGAGCCGGCGCCGAACCACTTGTCCCGCGTGCGCAGGATGTCGTCATAGGCGAAGGGCTTGCTGGCATCCAGCAGATCGGGGTGCCCGTAGGCGAAGCGCGCCCGAAGCAGCGAGTCGCGATGTGCCGTCAGCTCGGCATCGGCATGAGCGGCCGAGCGGGTATTGTTCGACCAGTTATGGACCGTCGTGACGCCGTTGTTGGCGAGCTCGACCAGCCCGAGCATGACGCTGTTGTAGCCGTCCTGCGGCGAGAGGTGCGGAGAAATGGCGTTCTTCGCGGGAAAGTAGCTGAAGCCGTTGTCACCCGGAAAGTTGCGACCGAGCGCGCTCCACATGTGGTAATGCGTATCGATCAGGCCGGGCATAACGATCATATCGCTGGCGTCGATGATCTCGGCTCCGGGTGCCTCGAGCCCCTGGCCGATCCTTTCGATGACGCCCTCACGGACCAGGACGTCTCCTTTCGGCAGCGTGCCGAGCGTGGGGTCGACGGTCATGACCGCGCCGTTGCGGATGAGGTACGTGCCGCGCCGGATATCCGGCCGGTTTGAGGAGATGCTTTGCGCTCGGGCGGACCCGATGATGGCAGGCGATACGATCTCGGTGCAGGTCAAAGCCCCGAGGGTCAGCCCCCGGGTGAATGTGCGTCTCGTCAGCTTCATATTGCGAAATCCCCTCATGGCCATTTGGCCTGGTGCTGTTTCCCTCCTCTGCGCCCTCCCGGCGTCGGATATCCGGCTGGCCGTCCCCGCCCGTTTCCGCGGGCTTGTCGACCATTTGTTGCCCGTCATTCTTGCGTGGAGGGGCTAGTGTTGCGGGGCCTTCCGAGCAACTGACGATCTTGTGAAATCGATCAAGAATTGGATTGCGTCATGGACGCGCTGGTATTCTCCAACGATCAGAACCGGGTCATTCTCGCCGTCGTCGAGCCAGGTGGCTTCTCCGCGGCCGCGCGTCGCCTGTCGCGTGTACAGCCCGCCGTCTGACCTATGCGATCGGGATGATCGAGCGGGATCTCCGCCTGTTGCTGTTCGAGCGCGGGTCCGTCCGAATGCGAAAGGCGCGATTGCTTGTCGACACTGTGTCCGTGCCGATGCGAAAAAGCCGGTTCGCACGTCTTCTCGCGATGCTCTAGGCTCCCGCGGCGCAGGCGATTCCCGCGACATGGCGGGAAGGCCGAGCGCGTCTGCGAAGGAATGCCCCGTGACGCCCGCAGGTCTCGTCATCCGCGACGCCGAAGCCGCCGATGTTCCGGCCGTGAGGGCGCTTTTGGTCGAGACCTGGCATGCCACCTATGATGGCATTTATGGCTGGCAGCGCGTCGCCGAGATCACCAATGCCTGGCATTCGCTGGAGAACCTGCGCAGCCAGCTCGGCCGCGACGAGGGAATATTCCTCGTCGCGCTGATCGGCGAGGAGATCGTCGCCACCGCCTCGGCCCGGCAGGAACGCGATGGCGCCGCCCTCCTGACGCGGCTCTATGTCCTGCCGACCTGGCAAGGCGTCGGCATCGGGCGGACATTGCTGCAGGTCGCGCTCGCCTGCTTCCCGAAGGCGCCCGTGGCGCGGCTGGAGGTCGAAAGCCAGAACGAGCCGGCGATCGCCTTCTACGAGCGCATGGGTTTCTTCCTGCAACGCCAGGCCCGCTTCGACGGGCGGGAGGATACCCCGAACACGCTGCTGATGGCGAAGCGGCTCTTCGCCGAGTGACCCTGTCCCCGCCATCACCACTGCCCGAGCCGAAAGCCGAAGCGATGACCCGCACGCCCGTCTCCGCCACCGAAATCACCATTCGTCGCGCCAGGGCGGGCGATGTAGCCCGTATCGTCGAGCTGATGATGCTTGGCGCCCCCACACAGACGATGACGCCGGAGGAAATCAGAGCCGAGGCGCAGAATCCCGGCTATGCAGAGGCCTTCGCCGAGGTCGATGCCAGCAAGGACAGTGAGCTCTTCGTCGCCGAACGAGCGGGCGCGGTGGTCGGTACCTTCCAGGTCACACTGATCCCCGGGCTGATTTCGCGTGGACGCAAGCGTGGCAAGATCGAGAGCGTTCATGTCGCGCCCGAGAGCCGCAGCCTCGGCATCGGTGCTTTGATGATCAAGCATGCGCTCGCCTTCGCAGCGGAAAACCGCGTCGGCCTGATCGAGCTCAGCTCGCACAAGTCCCGTGTCGACGCCCATCGCTTCTATCGCAACCTCGGCTTCGATCAGAGCCATGAGGGCTTCAAGAAGGTCGTCTCGCCCTGAACGACACCCGCCGTCACGGCATGGCGAGGTCGCGCTGAAGGCGGGCTCGCGGCACTTCCTGCCGTTCGGTGGGCTGCTTAAGTTCCGGCCGAGGCCTTACGCCAGGAAGGAAGAGACTGATGTCCGAAGCGCCCGCTAACCCGATCGACCTCTATTACTGGCCGACGCCGAACGGCTGGAAGATCACCATCATGCTCGAGGAATGCGGGCTGCCCTACAACATCGTTCCCGTGAACATCGGCAAGGGCGACCAGTTCAAGCCGGAATTCCTCGCGATCTCCCCGAACAACCGCATGCCGGCGATCGTCGATCCCGACGGGCCGGACGGCAAGCCGATCTCCGTCTTCGAGTCAGGCGCCATCCTGCAGTATCTCGGTCGCAAGACCGGCAGGTTCTATCCGAAGGACGAGCGCGCCCGTGTCTCGGTCGATGAATGGCTGTTCTGGCAGATGGGTGGTTTCGGCCCCATGCTCGGCCAGACCCATCATTTCCGTATCTATGCGCCGGAAAAGATTCCCTACGCGATCGAGCGCTACACCAACGAGGCCAACCGCCTCTATGGCGTGCTCAACAAGCGCCTCGAAGGCCGTGACTACATTTGCGACGAATACTCCATCGCCGACATGGCCTGCATCGGCTGGGCGCGCGGCTGGGAGAAGCAGGGTCAGGATCTCAAGCAGTTCCCGAATGTCGCACGCTGGCTGGAAACCATGCAGGCGCGCCCGGCCGTCCAGCGCGGGCTGAAAGCAGCGGAGGAGCTGCGGAACCCCGCGGGCATCAGCACCCCCGAGGAAAAGGCGATCCTCTTCGGCCAGAGGGCGCGCTAAGGCGAAGCGCGATCCTTTCGTTGAAGCGAAGGCGTCATGGTCGGGCTTGTCCCGGCCATCCACGTCTCGGCAGATCGAAAGCAGCGTTCAAGACGTGGATGCTCGCCACAAGGGCGAGCATGACGGCAGCACTCAGTTCGCCCGAGTCCACTTCACCGAGCGGCAGATCAGCCCGCCCATGACGCAGCCGGCCGTGGTCAGCGAACTGCCGGTGAGCGTCATGGTGCCGGAATAGGTCTTGCCGTCCTCCGGGTTGAAAGCGCTGCCGCTCCACTTGTTCTCGCCGTTCGGCTTCATGTCGTAGAAGATGCGCTGGCCGACCTTGGCCGGCCCGTTCTGGTCCTTGAGCCAGGAGAGCGAGCCGCAGAGCGCTTCGCCGCATTTGCTGAAGCGCACGCGCGAAGCACCCGTATCCCGCTCCCAGACGCCGACGACCTCCTGGGCGCGTGCCGTCGTGATGCCCGCAAGCATGCCGAGCGCGGCCAGGGCTGCGAGTTTCGATCCGGTCTCGTGATTCATCCGATCCTCCCTTATCCGACCAGCTATGCCCGCATGGTTCAGATATGAACTATATCGACGTTTCGGCGTCGCTCAAGCTGTCGCGAGGGAAGAGGCTGCCCGCGTTTCCGGTGCGCAAGGTGAATCCAATCTCAACGACGGGTGCGAAGCTGATCTGACAGATCGTTGAAATCACTTCTATTTTCGGGATTATGAAGTGAACCCTTGGTTGCTTTAACCAGGCGATTACGTCTCGTTGAGACTCGATTCATCGCAAAATTTAGCTCGCATTTTAAAGGTCGGGCTCACTCTCGCACTCATCGCCGAGGCCTTGGACGGGTGGTCGGCACAACGACAAGAGGGTGGTGTCATGGCACGCATGGAGATGAGCGCAGTCCCCGCTTCGTTGGTGATCCCGGCGGAGGTTTCGGCCGAGGCCTACTACGAACTCGGCCTGATGCATGCTTCGGGGCGGGCAGGAGCCGTCGATGTCGTCATGGCGCAGAAATGGTTCAACGTCGCCTTTGCCCGCGGCTGTGCCCGGGCGGCGCCGCACCGCCAGGAGCTGGCGCGGGAGATGAGCCGCGATCAGATCGCCGAAGCGCTGCGCGAGGCCCGTGCCTTCCTGACGCGGCACTGAGAACAGCGCGGCCACGAGCCTTGTGGGGCAGGGAGGCGGCGGCTATAAGCGCGCCGCATTCCCCTTTTTGCACCGCATCCAAGGATCATTCGATGGCTGTCCAGCGTACCTTCTCCATTCTCAAGCCCGACGCGACGAAGCGCAACCTCACCGGCGCGGTCAACGCTGTCATCGAGAAGGCCGGCCTGCGCATCGTCGCGCAGAAGCGCATCCAGATGACCAAGGCCCAGGCCGAAACCTTCTATGCGGTCCACTCGGCGCGCCCCTTCTTCGGCGAGCTCGTCGAGTTCATGACCTCCGGCCCGGTCGTCGTGCAGGTGCTGGAAGGCGAGAATGCCATCGCGGCTTATCGCGACGTGATGGGCGCCACCAACCCGGCGAACGCCGCCGAGGGCACCATCCGCAAGCTCTTCGCCCTGTCGGTCGGCGAGAACACCGTGCACGGCTCGGATGCGCCGGAGACTGCGGCTGTCGAGATCGCCCAGTTCTTCTCGGGTAACGAGATCGTCGGCTGATCCCAGCCGCAAGCTGAGCTGAAAAGCAGCAGGGCGGACCGGTCTTCCGGTCCGCCCTTTTCTTTTGGGTCCGCCAGCCATGGCCGGAGCAAGCCCTGCCGTGGCTTGCGGCTTCTCAGAGCCCGAAGGAGTAGTTCGACCCGGTATCGAAGGAGTAGCTCGCGGAAAGGCCGATGGTGATCGAGTCGCGCGAGCCGAACGGCCTGACGATCGGAGAGCGTGCGGCGTCGCCGACGAGGTGCTTGTACTCGACATAGGCGGTGGTCTGGAGCTGATCGGACCAGTGATAGGTCAGCTGCGCCAGGGCGCCGACGGTGTGGACGCCCGCGTTGAAGCGCTGCAGGAAGCCGCCGGTGCCGGGCATCGCGCCATAGGTGCCGAAATAGGTCCGCACATAGTCGGCCGAGGCGATCCGCATGCGCGGGCCGACGCCGAGGGTCCAGGGGCCGAGATTGGAGAAGGCGTCGAGCTTGAGATCGGCGACGACGCCGTCATGGGCGACGATGCCGCGGCGCAGATCGGCGCGGGCGCGCAGCCAGGAGGTCGGATAGAACTCGACGAAGCCGCCGGCTTCGGCGCCGAATTTGGTTTCCGGCATGGCGACGAGCGCCGGATTGACCTTGGCGCTGCGCTTCCAAAGCAGATCGCCGGAGAAGCCGATGCGCCAGCCCTGTCCGGAGAAGAAGCCGATGCTGAGCATCGCATCGTCTTCGGCGCTCCACCAGGTGCTCTTCAGGCCCTTGCCGAGCGAGATGATCGGCCGGACGCGGAAGATATAGTCATCCGAGCCGGTGTAGTCCGGCTGATAGCGCACGCCGGCGCCGAGCGTCAGGTACCAGTTCTGGGCCGGCTGGGGTGAGGTGAGGGTCGAATAATCGCTCGACTGCGCCTGGGCACTGCCGGGCAGCGAGAGGGAGAGGCAGGTCGCCAGACCAGCCAGATACGCAACGCAACGCATAGTCCAGAACTCCGACGCGACGGCGCGTCCGATCGATTGAATGAGGGCAATCTGAGGGAAGGGGATTAATGCACGGTTAAGGTGAGTTTTTCGTTATCGCAGGAATATCAACGTGTTGGATCAAAGTTGGCTTTCTTTTTGCCAGTCTGGTCCACGTGAGCCCCCTGCGGCCGGGCGGTGGCGCTTTCACGGCACGAGGCCGGGAACCGGTCGTTAATCGATGGTCGCCAGAGTGCGCTTGTGGGCCGGAAGACTCCGGCCGGCGGGGGCGCAGGAGGCGGCGATGATTATGGAAGTGGCGATCGTCTGGCTGCTTTGCGCCGCCATCTTTCTCGAGCTGGCGGACCGGGCTCCGGTCATCGACGAGCCCGGGTTCGGAATCGAACCCGGTGTCCGGTCGGTTACCGGCGACAGCCAGTCGGAAAACGTCACAGCGGAAGCACTATCCTTGAAAACCGCAGTAAGAGACCGCGCGTCCTCTTGACGCTGACCTAGCTCTATGGCCATGCCGAACCGTGGGCGCAGCATGGTGATCGCGATGTGCCCCGTTCTCGAAGGGCAGGCGAAATCATGATGATGCGGCGGATGGGTGCGGTCGTGCTGGCCGGTGGACTGTCGATCCTGGCGAGCGTCTCGGCCTATGCCGCAAGCAGCTCGACGGCGCTGCCGCCGCCGGACCCGACCGCGAAGAACCTCACCCCTTACATGATCCAGCTGCGCGCCTTCGACGCCTGCCTGATCACGCAGTCGCAGCTCCTCGGCACGACGCGCGAAGCCGTGCACACCCCGTGCAGCTGCTACGCCAAGGGCACGGTCAACGCCATGACCAAGGACGAGATCCAGGCGTTCAGGGGCACCGGCTATTTCAACGACTCGGCCCGCGAGAAGGGCCTGCGTTTCATCGACCAGTGCAAGCTCAAGCGGCCGTTCTGAACGGCGGTCCGACCCTCTAGAGGTGTCATTCTCGGGCGAAGCGAAGCGCAGACCCGAGAATCTCGATCTGAAGGAGGCGCAGGAGCCTCGTCCGATGAGAGATGCTCGGGGCAAGCCCGAGTATGACGGTCGGTTCCCCGTTCGGCGCTCGTTCCGTCTCCAGCCTTGCTGCTGACACGCTCCTGACAGAAGCTGTCACCCCAGCTGGGCCATGGTGCCTCAGCTACGAGGCCGGGTAGGGAGACGACGCCGTGCAGCGCGCCGAACGATTGCTCGACATGATTCAAAGCCTGCGTCGCCGCAGGCGCCCCGTGACCGCCGAGACGCTGGCCTCCGAGCTCGATGTGTCCGTGCGCACGGTCTATCGCGACATCGGCGCGCTGGTGCGCCAGGGCGTTCCCGTGCGCGGCGAGGCTGGCATCGGCTATGTGCTCGACGCCGGGTTCGACCTGCCGCCGCTGATGCTCTCGCCCGACGAGATCGAGGCCGTGCTGGTCGGCATGCGCTGGCTGAGCGAGCGCGCCGATCCTGTGCTTGCACGCGCTGCCGAGGATGTGGTCAGCAAGGTCGCCGCCGTGCTGCCGCCGCATCTGCGGCCGATCCTGCTCGATGGTGCGCTGTTCGCGGCGTCCTATCCCGGCGACGTGCCGGTCGATCAGGTTGACGTCGCCGCCGTGCGTGCCGCCATCCGCAATGGCCGCAAGCTCTCGATCCACTACAGCGACGAGAGCGGCCACGCGACACAGCGCATGATCTGGCCGATCGGCATGACCTTCTACGAGCGCGTGCGCATCGTCATTGCCTGGTGCGAGCTCCGGCAGGCATTCCGCCATTTCCGCACCGACCGCATGACCGGCCTCATAGCGCTGGAGGAGCGCTATCCCGCCCGTCGTGCCGACCTCTTCCGCCGTTGGCAGAAGGAGGAGGAGAGGGCGCGCGAGGAGTGGGAGCGCTGCAAGCGAGAGGGTGGGGAGGATCAGGCCCGGTCGCCGGCCAGCCTGGCACGACCGGAGGCGACCTCCGCCAGCGCTGCCGGATAGAGCTTGTGCTCCTCGACGAGGACGCGCTTGGACAGCGTCTCCTCGTCGTCGCCGGGCAAGACAGGCACCTTCGCCTGCAGGATCACCGGTCCGGCGTCGAGCTCCGGCACGACGAAATGCACCGAACAGCCATGCTCGCTGACGCCGGCTTCAAGGGCTTGCCGATGTGTATGCGTGCCCTTGAACAGCGGCAGCAGCGAAGGGTGGATGTTGATCATCCGCCCTTCCCAGCGCTTTACGAACCAGGGCGTCAGGATGCGCATGAAGCCGGCGAGAACGACCAGATCGATCTGGTTGACGCGCAGGAGCTCGTCCACCGCGCGCTCGAACGCCTCGCGATCCCTACCGAAGGAGCGATGGTCGATCGTCGCGGTGGCGATGCCGAAGCCTCGCGCCCGGTCGAGCCCTGCGACGTCGGGGATATTGGAGATGACGAGCGCGATTTCGGCCGGGTAGCCGGGCGCCTGCGCCGCTTCTGCCAGCGAGACCATATTGGAGCCGCGCCCGGAGATCAGCACCCCGACGCGCTTGCGGGCGTTGGCCGTGCTCACAGCGAGAGCTTGCCGCGGTAGCTGACCTGCTCCTCGCCGGCCGCGACCGGGACGATTTCGCCGAGCCTCACGGGGACCTCGCCGGCCGCTTCCAGAGCGGCGAGAACCTCATCGGCCTTGTCGGCCTGCGCCGCGACGATCATGCCGATGCCGCAGTTGAACGTGCGCAGCATCTCGCGCTCGGCGACGCCGCCGACCTTGGCGAGCCAGCCGAAGACGGGCGGAACCGGGATCGCCGGCAGATCGAGCGCGACGCCGAGTCCCTCCGGCAGCACGCGCGGGATGTTGTCGGGGAAGCCGCCGCCGGTGATGTGCGCCAGCGCCTTGATTCCATCAGTCGCCTTGAGCGCCTGCAGCAGCGGCTTCACATAGATGCGGGTCGGCTCCAGAAGCGCCTCGGCGAGGCTCTTGGCCGGAGCGAAGGGAGCAGGGGCTCCCCAGCCCAGCCCGCTCAGCGCCACGATGCGGCGCACCAGCGAATAGCCGTTGGAGTGCACGCCGGAGGAGGGCAGGCCGAACACCACGTCGCCAGGCTGCAGGTCCTCGCGCGGCAGCAGCGTGCCGCGCTCGGCCGCGCCGACCGCGAAGCCGGCGAGGTCGTAATCCTTCTCGGCGTACATCCCGGGCATCTCGGCGGTCTCGCCGCCGATCAGCGCGCAGCCGGCCTGGCGGCAGCCATCGGCGATGCCGCGCACGATCTCGACGCCGACCTTCGGGTCGAGCTTGCCGGTGGCATAATAGTCGAGGAAGAGCAGGGGCTCGGCGCCCTGGACGATGAGGTCGTTGACGCACATCGCGACGAGGTCGATGCCGATCGTCGAGTGCAGTCCGCTCTCGATCGCGATCTTCACCTTGGTGCCGACGCCGTCATTGGCGGCGACCAGGATCGGGTCGCTGAAGCCGGCAGCCTTGAGATCGAACAACCCGCCGAACCCGCCGATCTCAGCGTCGGCGCCCGGCCGGCGCGTGGCGCGCACCAGCGGCTTGATCTCGTCGACCATGGCGTTGCCGGCGTCGATGTCGACACCCGCCTGCGCATAGGTCAGTCCGTTTGCGCCGGGCTTGCTCATTGGATTTTGCCTTCCTTTGTGCTCGCGCGAGCGATAGGCAAGCGCGCCGCGCCTTGCAAGGCGTATCGGCGTTTTCGCTCTTGCCGATCCACTGTCGGCGATCTTAGCGTCTTCTTCTGTCGAGATGCGCTCGGGCGTTTTGGATGACGATCCCCAATCTGATCACCGTCGGCCGGTTGTTCCTGGTGCCGCTGGTGATCGTCATGATCGTCAATGCGCGCTGGGATATCGCCTTCATTCTTTTTGTGGTGGCCGGGCTCTCGGATGCGATCGACGGCTTCCTCGCCAAGCGCTGCGGCATGGCGAGCGAGCTTGGCGCCTATCTCGATCCGATCGCCGACAAGGCGCTGATCGTCTCGATCTACGTCACGCTCGCGGTCGTCGGTGTGGTGCCCGCCTGGCTCGTCATCCTGGTCGTGGCGCGCGACCTCATGATCGTGGCGGCCGTGATCCTGTCCTGGCTGATGGGGCGGCCGGTGACGATCGCGCCTTTCGTCGTCAGCAAGCTCAACACCGCAGCGCAGATTGCTTTTGCAGCGTTGGCGCTGGGCTCGCGCGCCTTCGGCATCGATCTCGGGTGGGCTGCCGCGGCGGCGGAGTTCGTCGTCGCTCTGTTGACGCTCGCCTCGATGACGGCCTATCTCGCCTTCTGGCTGCGCCACATGGCGGGCTGACGAAGTTTTACATGCGGCCGGCGCTTGGAACTGCGGCTTTCCGTGCACATTTGTCCCATTCCGCTGGTCGGATAGGCGAAAGAGGCTGATCGATGACGTTGCAGCGCCAGATCGGCTTTTGGCTGGGCTCCCTCCTGGTCTTCGTTCTCCTGCTCGTGCTCTTGCGCGACATCCTGCTGCCGTTCATCGCGGCGCTCGCGCTCGCTTATCTCCTCGATCCGCTGGCCGACAGGCTGGAGCGGATGGGCATGAACCGGCTGACGGCGACCATCGTCATCCTCATCATCTTCCTGATTATTTTTGTGCTGGGGCTGGTGCTGCTGGCGCCGTTGCTGGGGCGGCAGCTCGCCGGGCTGGTCGACAGGCTGCCTTCCGACGCCGCGAAGCTGCAGGCACTCGCGATGGAGAAAGGATTCCCCTGGCTGGAGCGTTTCGGCGGCGGCAACCTGCAGCAGGAGGCGCAGAACTCGCTGGGGAACCTCGTCGGTCAGGCGACGCAATGGGTCGGCGGCCTGCTGAAGTCGCTCTGGAGTGGCGGCACCGCCATCGTCGGCGTGTTCTCGCTGCTCGTGCTGACGCCGGTCATCGCCTTTTATCTCCTGGTCGACTGGGATCGGATGGTCGCGGCCGTCGACAGCTGGCTGCCGCTCGATCACCGCGACACCATCCGCGGTCTCCTGCACGAGATGGACATGGCCATCGCGGGCTTCCTGCGCGGCCAGGCTCTCGTCTGCCTGCTGCTCGGCACCTTCTACGCGATCGGATTGAGCATCATCGGCGTCAATTTCGGCGCGCTGATCGGCATCATCAGCGGCTTCCTGTCCTTCATCCCCTATGTCGGCTCGCTGACCGGGCTCGTGCTCTCGGTCGGCGTGGCGATCGTGCAGTTCTGGCCTGACTGGACCTGGCCGCTGGCGACGCTCGGCGTCTTCCTCGCCGGCCAGTTCCTCGAAGGAAACATCTTCCAGCCCAAGTTCGTCGGCGATTCGATCGGCGTGCATCCGGTCTGGCTGATGTTCGCGCTGCTTGCATTCGGCTCGCTGTTCGGCTTCGTCGGCCTGCTGCTGGCGGTGCCGCTTGCGGCCGTTATCGGCGTGCTCTGCCGCTTCGCGCTGCGGCAATATCTCGCCAGCAATCTCTACCATGGCATCGGCGCCAGGCGTTCCGCCTCGGCGAAGGCGCGTGCCGACGCCGAGCTTTGAGCCGATCATGTCCGACGTGCCACCACGTCCGCGCCAGCTCGCCCTCGACCTGCCCGTCGACAGCCGCCACGGCGTCGAGGATTTTCTGGTCGGCCCCTCCAACGAGGCGGCCTACGGACTGATCGAACGCTGGCCGCAATGGCCTGACGCCTGGCTGCGGCTGACCGGGCCCGAAGGTGCCGGCAAGACTCATCTTGCCGCGATCTGGGCCCGCGCCGCCCATGCCTGGACGATTCAGGCCACGGAGCTGAGCGAGGCAAAGGTCCCGCACCTTGTCTCCGGCGGCGCCCTGGTGGTCGAGGATTGCGACGCCGGGCCGTTCGACGAGGCCGCGCTCTTTCATCTGATGAACGCGATGAAGGCACGCGGGGGGCATCTGCTGTTGACGGCGCGCACCGAACCCGACCGCTGGGGCCTGCGGGTGCCGGACCTGCTGTCGCGGCTGCGGCTCGCACCGGGCGCCACGATCGAGCCGCCCGATGACGGGCTGCTGCGGGCGCTCCTCGTCAAGCTCTTCATCGACCGCCAGCTCGTTGTCGACACGGCCGTCATCGAGGCGCTGGCGCTCAGGATGGAGCGCTCCTTCGCCGCCGCGCGGCAGGTGGTGGACCGTCTCGATCGCGTCGCGCTGGAGCGCGGTCGGCGCGTCACGCGCCCGCTTGTGCAGGAAGTGCTGTCGGAATTGTTTCCCGAGGAGCCCGCGTGAAAGAGCGCGTGCTTGCAGAGCGGCCATGCTGTCATACGAAATCATGTCGCCCGTCATCGAAACGTCACGCTAGAATGGCTTCAACGGCGCCATGAGCGGAAAGACGATCAGGACACGGGTGAAGCGCATGACTCTCGAGACCGTGACCGACGAGCTGGAGAAGCTCTCCGGCGAGGCTGATGCGGCGCCGCTGCGCCGGCAGACCGAGCGCTTCATGAACCGCGAGCTGTCCTGGCTGCAGTTCAATCGCCGCGTCATGGAGGAGGCCTCGAATCGCAGTCACCCGCTGCTGGAGCAGCTGCGCTTCCTGTCGATCTCGGCGAACAATCTCGACGAGTTCTTCATGGTCCGCGTCTCCGGCTTGCGCGAGCAGCTCAAGGCCGGCGTGGTCACGCCGAGCCAGGACGGTCTCACCCCGGCCGAGCAGCTCGCCGCGATAGGCGAGGCGGTTTCGGCCCTCACCGACGACCAGCAGGCGCGCTGGGCGGAGCTTCGCCACGATCTGCATGAGAATCGCATCCACCTGCTGCAGCCGGGCGACATCGGCTCGCAGGACCGGATCTGGCTGGAGGACTATTTCCTCAATTACGTCTTCCCGGTGCTGACGCCGCTGGCGATCGACCCGGCGCACCCCTTCCCGTTCATCCCCAATCTCGGCTTCACCATCGCGCTGGCGCTGGAGCGCAAGAACGACGGGCGCCAGCTCGACGCGCTGATCCGGGTGCCGACCAAGATCGACCGCTTCATCGAACTGCCCGATCTCGCCCGCGAGGGGCTGCATCGCTTCATCACGCTTGAGGACGCGGTTTCGCTCTTCATCAGCAAGCTTTTCCCCGGCTACGAGGTCAAGGGCACCGGCTCCTTCCGCGTCATCCGGGACTCCGATCTCGACATCGAAGAGGAGGCGGAGGACCTCGTCCGCGTCTTCGAGACCATGCTGAAGCAGCGCCGGCTCGGCGTCGTCATCCGGCTCGAGCTCTCGACCGGCATGCCCGCGCATCTGCGCCGGCTCATCGTGCGCGAGCTCAAGGTCGATGCCGACGAGATCGTCGAAGTCAACGGCATGATCGGCCTGAACGAGCTCTCGCAACTTGTGGGCGTCGACCGGTCGGACCTGAAGTTCAAGCCCTACAACGCCCGCTTCCCCGAGCGCATCCGCGAGCATGGCGGCGATTGCTTCGGCGCGATCCGCCAGAAGGACCTGCTCGTCCACCACCCCTATGAGAGCTTCGATGTCGTCGTGCAGTTCCTGCAGCAGGCGGCGCGCGATCCCAATGTCGTCGCGATCAAGCAGACGCTCTATCGCACCTCGGCGAATTCGCCGATCGTCAAGGCGCTGACGGAAGCTGCCGAGGCCGGCAAGTCGGTGACGGCGCTGGTCGAGCTGAAGGCGCGCTTCGACGAAGAGGCGAACATCCGCTGGGCGAAGGAGATGGAGCGCGCCGGCGTCCAGGTCGTCTACGGCTTCATCGAGCTCAAGACCCACGCCAAGCTGTCATTGGTGGTGCGGCGCGAGGCCGGCCAGCTCGTCAGCTACTGCCATATCGCGACCGGCAACTACCACCCGATCACGGCCCGCATCTACACCGACGTCTCTTTCTTCACCGCCGACCCGGTGATCGCGCAGGACGTCGCGCGCATCTTCAACTTCATCACCGGCTATGCCGAGCCGGCCGGGCTGGAGCGCATGGCCGTCTCGCCGACAAGCCTCAAGCAGCGCCTGCTCGATGATATCGCCGAGGAAGTCGCCCATGTGAAGGCCGGCCGCAAGGGCGCGATCTGGGGCAAGTGCAATTCGCTGGTCGATCCCGAGATCATCGACGCCCTCTATGACGCCAGCCAGGCCGGCGTCGAGATCGACTTCGTCGTGCGCGGCATCTGCTGCCTGCGGCCGGGCGTGCCCGGCCTCTCGGACAATATCCGGGTCAAATCGATCATCGGCCGCTTCCTCGAGCACACCCGCGTCTATGCCTTCGGGGCCGGCCACGGCATGCCTTCGCCCAAGGCCAAGGTCTACATCTCCTCGGCCGACCTGATGCCGCGCAACCTCGATCGCCGCGTCGAGGCCCTGACGCCGATCCTCAATCCGACCGTGCATCAGCAGTTGCTTGATCAGATCATGTTGGCCAACCTGCTCGACAATGAGCAGAGCTGGACGATATTGCCCGATGGCGGCTCGCGCCGCATTGTCCCTGCGCCGAACGAAGAGCCGTTCAACGCGCATAAGTACTTCATGACGAACCCGAGTCTGTCCGGACGTGGAAAATCGCTCTCGAATTCAAGTCCCCGCTCCCTCTCGCGCCGGGGAGGCCGTAAAGCCTGAGCTCCGGCACGCGCCGGGGCGGCTTGCGCTCGCCGACACCATCGCCATCGTCGACATCGGTTCGAACTCGGTCCGCCTCGTCGTCTACGAGATGCTGGCGCGGGCGCCGTCGCAGGTCTTCAACGAGAAGGAGATGGCCGGCCTCGGCCGGCAGGTCGCCACGACCGGCCGGTTGGCGCAGGACGCCATCGAGAAGGCGATCCTGGCGCTGATCCGCTTTCGCATCCTCTGCGAAGCCATGCATGTCGGCGAGCTCCGCGTCATCGCCACGGCCGCCGCACGCTATGCCGAGAACGGGCCGGACTTCATCGCCCGCGCCGAAGAGGCGATAGGCCAGCCGATCGAGCTGATTTCCGGCGGCCGCGAGGCAATTCTCTCGGGCCTCGGCGTGATCTCGGGTTTCGATTCTCCGGACGGTGTCGTGGGCGATCTCGGCGGCGGCAGCCTGGAGCTGATTTCTGTCAAGAACGGCGCTGTGGGGAAGGGCGCCAGCGTCCCGCTCGGGGGCCTCGCGTTGCTCGATCGCTCGAAGGGCTCGATCCGCGCGGCCGAGAAGATCGTGAAGGACGAGCTCGACAAGCTGCCGCAGCTCGCCGCGATGAAGGGGCGCGATTTCTTCGCCGTCGGCGGGACCTGGCGCGCGCTCGCGACGCTGCATCAGCGCCGCGCGAACTACCCGCTCAACGTGATGCATGCTTATGCGATCCCGCCGAAGGATGCCTCCGATTTTGTCAAGCTGGTCGAGCGGGCCGACGCCTCGGTGCTCGACGCCATCGATTCCGTCTCCTCGGCACGTCGGCCGCTGCTCGCCTATGGCGCGCTGGTGCTGGACGAGCTGATCAAGCGCGGCAAGCCGCGCAACATCGTCATCTCGGCGCAGGGCGTGCGCGAAGGGCTGCTGCATGAGCAGCTCTCGCCGCGGGAACAGACCGCAGACCCGCTGCTGCAGGCCGCGCGCGACTACAATCTCCTGCGTGCCCGCGATCCGCGTCACGCCGCTGACCTGATCGCCTGGGTCCACGGCATTCTCGAAACCGCCGGGTTGGTGCAGGACGAGCCTTCGGGGCGCTTGATCGAGACCGTCTGCCTTCTCTCCGACATCGGCTGGCGCGCCCATCCGGATTATCGCGGCGAGCAGAGCATGAACGTCATCGCCCATGCCTATTTCACAGGCATCGACCATGTCGGGCGGGCCTTCCTGGCGATGACGATCTTCCATCGCTATGCCGGTCTAAAGGCCAGCTCGCCGGCTGCCGAAGGCTTGAAGACCCTGCTTCAGCCGGCGCTCCTGGCGCGTGCGACGCTGATCGCCGCGATCTTCCGCGTCGCCTATCTTTTGTCTGCCGGCATGGCCGGCATCCTGCCGCGCATCCCGGCCACCTGCGTCGACAACCGCCTGGTCCTGCGCTTTCCTGGGGATCTCGCTTCCCTGGCGAGCGAGCGCGTGGAAGGCCGGCTCAAGCAACTCGCCAAGCTGCTCGGGCGCGACTTCGAGATCGGCCGGGTCTGAAGCAGCTTGTCCGGCGCGTCATGCTCGGGCTTGGCCCGAGCATCTCTTGCAGAAAAGGCCTCCCATCCTGCGGGGGATTCTCGGGTCTGCGCTTCGCTTCGCCCGAGAACGGCGGTGGAAGGGGCCTGGTCCTCGTTCAGCTCGCCGCGCGCAAGCGCGCGAAGCCGGCGTCGAGATCGGCCTTCAGGTCCTCGATATCTTCGAGGCCGATATGGAGGCGGATCGTCGGTCCCTTGAAATCGGGCTTGGTTGCCGTCCGGTAGTCCTTGCAGTCGAAGGGCAGGACGAGGCTCTCATAACCGCCCCAGGAGGCGCCGATGCCGAACAGGGTCAGGCCGTCGAGCATCGCGCCGACAGCCTTCATCGAGACGGGTTTCAGCTCGATGGTGAAGAGCGAGGAGGCGCCGGTGAAGTCGCGCTTCCAGATCTCGTGGCCGGGCGCGCCCGGAAGGGCGGGGTGGAGGACGCGGGCGACCTCGGGGCGTTCGCGCAGCCATTCGGCCATGGCGATGCCCGCTGGCATCTGCGCCTTGAGGCGCACGGCCATCGTCCGCATGCCACGCAGCGTCAGGAAGGCATCCTCCGGCGCCACGATCAGCCCGAGCTGATTCCAGGCTGCGCGCAGCTTCCTGAACTGCTCCGGCGTCCGCGCCGAGATGGTGCCGATCAGCACGTCGGAATGGGCTGCGTAGTATTTGGTGCCGGCCTGCACCGAGTAGTCGACACCGAATTTGTGGGCGTCGAAGAACAGCGGTGTCGCCCAGGTGTTGTCCAGCGCGACCGGGATGTCGTGTTCATGCGCGGCCGCGACGATGGCCGGGATATCCTGCATTTCGAAGGTCTGGGACCCCGGCGCCTCGGTCCAGACGGCCTTCGTGTTCGGCTTGAACAGTTTGACGATGTCGCCGCCGATCAGCGGGTCGTAATAGGTGGTCTCGATCCCCATCCGCTTCAGGAAGGTATCGCAGAAGATGCGAGTCGGGCGGTAGACGCTGTCCGTCACCAGCACGTGGTCCCCGGCGGAGAGCATGGTCAGGAAGGCGAGCGTGCAGGCCATCAACCCCGATGGCGTGACGACCACGCCGGCACCGCCCTCGATCGTGTTGGCGGCCGCGATCAGCGCGTCGAGCGTCGGATTGCCGTCGGTGCCATAGGTGTAGCGCGCCTTGCGGACCAGGAAGTCTTCGGTGTTGGGATAAACGACCGTCGAGCCTCGTACGATAGGCGGATTGACAAAGCCGTAGCTATCGGCCGGGTCGCGTCCGGCCAGCACGAGGCGCGTCCGCTCGCCGAGGCGCGCAAATTCAGGCGAAGACAGCTTTTTCATGGAAACGGCAGGTCTCGGAAGCGGAAAAATGCAGCCGGGCTTGACCACACCCCACAAACTCGCATGTGATGCATGCGGTGAACAAGGGGCGCCGGGGGCGGGTGGCGGTTGCTTGACGCTCATGGGGCACTCTGGCAATCGACTCGGCAACGGGGGCGCCGCACCAAACGCAAAGATAATCGAGCAGCGGAAAGCTGCCGGCGGCGAGACCAGGATGGCGTTCGGCGCAAGCCGGAAACGTGGCTTCAATGGGAGAGTACCGATGAAAAAGTTTGTAGCCGCCGCTCTTGCGGCAGGAATCGGCCTGGCGATCTCCGCAACCGCGGCTTCGGCCCAGGCGACGCTCGCGCAGGTCAAGCAACGCGGTATCCTGAATTGCGGCTCGAACACCGGCCTCGCCGGCTTTGGCGTGCCCGATGCGCAGGGCAACTGGAAGGGACTCGACGTCGATCTCTGCCGCGCGATCGCGGCGACGATCTTCAACGACCCGAACAAGGTGAAGTTCATCCCGCTTTCGGCCAAGGACCGCTTCACCGCGCTCCAGTCGAGCGAGATTGACGTGCTGGTGCGCAACTCGACCTGGACGATGACGCGCGACGCCTCGCTCGGCCTGCTCTTCACCGGCGTCAACTACTATGACGGCCAGGGCTTCATGGTCCGCAAGAAGCTCGGCGTGAACTCGGCCCTGCAGCTCTCGGGCGCTTCTGTCTGCACCCAGCAGGGCACCACCACCGAGCTCAACCTCGCCGACTACTTCCGCGCCAACAACCTGAAGTATGAGGTCGTGGCCTTCGCGACCTCCGACGAGACGGTCAAGGCCTATGACGCCGGCCGCTGCGACGCCTTCACCACCGATGCGTCCGGCCTTTACGCCGAGCGCCTGAAGCTGACGAACCCGGACGACCACATCGTCCTGCCGGAGATCATCTCCAAGGAGCCGCTCGGCCCGTCCGTCCGCAATAACGACCCGCAGTGGTTCAACCTGGTGAAGTGGGTCGGCTTCGCCATGCTGAACGCCGAGGAACTGGGCGTGACCCAGGCGAATGTCGAACAGCAGCTCAAGTCGGATAACCCCGAGATCAAGCGCCTGCTCGGCACCGAGGGCAAGTTCGGCGAGCAGGTTGGCCTGACGCCGGATTGGGTCGTGCGCATCGTCAAGCACGTCGGCAACTACGGCGAATCGTTCGAGCGCAACGTCGGCCAGGGTTCGCTGCTCAAGATCGCCCGCGGTCAGAACGCGCTCTGGACCAAGGGCGGCCTGCAATACGCTCCGCCGGTTCGCTGATGCATTCGCGGGGCGCCGGCTAGACCGGTGCCCCGTTTGTTCCGCGGCCTGAAGCTGCCGCCCGCGCCGCGAGCCGCTCTCGAAGCGTTTCGCGGCGTTGCTGTATTCGCCCTGGATCAGGGCAATCCAACGGATTGCGAAGCGTCACAGCGCATTGACGGGATTGTTCGTTGACGCGGTGGTTTCCGGCGCGCAGAGATTCAAAATCGGCGCCGGATGGTGGTTGGCGCGGTTGGTCCGGGATTTGCTGATCGGGGTTTTGCTTCAGCAGGGCTTGCCGTATCAGCATTTGCTGCTCAAGATTTGTTCAATCGGGGAGAGCGGGACGAACCCGCTCCGAACAGGGGAACGGCATGAAGACAGAGAGCATCACTGCCGCCAGAGCGGCAGCTGTCGGCGTCGGTATCGCGTCGGGTCCGTGAACGCCGGAAGGGCCCGCATGGCGCGCCCTTCCGGCAAGAAGCTCACAGAAAAAGCGGCACGGACAACAGGACGACCTCGGCGCAACCGCACAGCCGAAGGATCGCCGGCCGCCACAAGCGAAGCAAAAGGGGCGTGACAAGTGTCGAGCATTCCCGACCAAACGGTATCACCCGGCAAGGCGTCGTTGTTCTACGACCCCAGGATCCGCGGCTACGTCTATCAGATCCTGCTGGTCGGGGTAGTCGGCTTCCTGATCTGGTCGGCCGCATCCAATGCCATCGAAAATCTGCGTGCGCAGAAGATCGCCTCGGGTTTCGGCTTCTGGCACAACGCCGCCGGCTTCGACATCAATCAGAAGCTGATCCCGTTCTCGGCCCAGGGCGGCTCGACCTATGGTCAGGCCTTTCTGGTCGGCCTGCTCAACACGCTGCTCGTCGCCGCCCTCGGTATCGTCCTCGCCACCTTCATCGGCTTCGCCGTCGGCGTGGCGCGGCTCTCGAACAACTGGATCGTCGCCAAGCTGGCTATGATCTATGTCGAGGTCATCCGGAACATCCCGCTGCTGCTCCAGCTCTTCTTCTGGTACAACGCGGTGCTGAAGCCTTTGCCGGACGCCCGCAACTCGATCGCGCTGCCCGGCAGCATCTATCTCAACAATCGCGGCATCATCCTGCCGAGCCCGCAATTCGCGCCGGCTTTCGAGGCGGTCGTCATCGCCTTCATTGTCGGCGTCGTGGCGGCGATCGCCTTCTTCATCTGGTCGCGTCGCCAGCAGATGCAGACGGGCAAGCAGTACCATAACGGCTGGGTCGCGCTCGCGCTGATCATCGGGCTGCCGCTTCTGGTCTTCTTCATCACGGGTCGGCCGCTCTCCTTCGACTATCCGCAGCAGGGTCGGTTCAACCTCACCGGCGGCATGCAGATCTTTCCTGAGTTCGTGGCGCTGCTGATCGGCCTCTCGACCTATACCGGCGGCTTCATCGCCGAGGTCGTGCGCGCCGGCATCCTGGCGGTTTCGAAGGGGCAGTCCGAGGCCGCCCATGCGCTCGGCCTGCGCTCCGGCCCGACGCTGAAGCTCGTCGTCATCCCGCAGGCGATGCGCGTCATCATCCCGCCGCTGACCTCGCAATACCTCAACCTGACCAAGAACTCGTCTCTGGCCGTGGCGATCGGCTATCCCGATCTCGTCCAGGTTTTCACCGGCACGGTTCTGAACCAGACCGGCCAGGCGGTCGAGGTCGTCGCCATCACCATGGCGGTCTACCTGACGATCTCGCTGGTGACGTCGTTCTTCATGAACCTCTACAACCGGCGCATGGCGCTGGTCGAACGGTGAGGGCGGATCGATGACCGACGCAACGATCGAAAACGCCCCTTACGCCTTCGTCCGCAAGGAGACGTTGCAGCAGGAGCCTGCGCCCCTCTCCGTGGCCGGCCCCTGGGCCTGGATCAGGACCAACCTGTTTTCCAGCCCGCTCAATGCGATCCTGACCCTGCTCTGCGCCTATCTCGTGTTTGACGCGGTGCCGGGTCTGGTCCGCTTCTACTTCCTCGACGCAGTCTGGACCGGAGAGCATCGCGAGGCCTGCCTCGCCGACAAGGTCGGCCGGCCGGTCGGTGCCTGCTGGGCCTATATCGCCGACCGTTTCCAGTACTTCATATACGGGTCCTATCCGGTGGTGGAGCGCTGGCGGGTCAACATCGTCTTCGCGATGTTCGCGCTTGGCGTGGTCTGGATGCTCTGGACCAAGGCGCCGCTGAAGAAGATAGGCGTCTTCTTCTTCTTCATCATCCTGCCGGCGAGCGCCTTCATCCTGCTACTGGGCGGGGCTCGGGCCGAGAGCTTCCTGCGCTTCCTGATCCTGCTCAGCTTCGCGCTGGCGGTGCTTTATCTGGTGCTGTCCTTCGTGCCCTCGCTGGCCAAGTTCTGGCTTGGCGAGGCACAGTTGGCCGTCGAACAGGAGATGCCGGCCTGGCAGCGCTTCTATCGGCCCAAGCGCCTGATCCTGATCGCGCTGGTCGTCTTCGGCCTGCTGGCGGTGTTGGCCGACAAGGTCGGGCTGCCCCGTGTCGACACCGGGCTCTGGGGCGGCATGACGGTGACGTTCCTGATCTCCGCGGTCGGTATCGTCTTCTCGCTGCCGCTCGGCGTGCTGCTGGCGCTGGGGCGCCGCTCGCGCCTGCCCGCCATCCAGCTGCTCTCGGTGATCTTCATCGAGTTCGTGCGTGGCGTACCGCTCATCACCGTGCTGTTCATGGCCAACACCATGCTGCCGCTCTTCGTGCCGCAGGAATGGTCGCCGGACCGGCTGCTTCGGCCGTTGATCGGCGTCGCGCTCTTCGCCGCCGCCTACATGGCGGAGGTGGTGCGCGGCGGCCTGCAGGCGATCCCGAAGGGCCAGTACGAGGGCGCGATGTCGCTCGGCCTCGGCTACTGGCAGATGATGCGTCTGATCATCCTGCCGCAGGCGCTGCGGATCGTGATCCCCGGCATCGTCAACACCTTCATCGGGCTGTTCAAGGATACGACGCTGGTCACCATCGTCGGCATCTTCGATTTCCTGCGCACGATCGAGGCGACCCTCGTCGACCCCACCTGGGCGACGCCGACTACGCGGTCGACAGCCTACGCTTTCGCCGCGCTCTTCTATTTTCTTTGCTGCTGGGGAATGTCGCGCTACTCGGTAGCTGTCGAGAAGCGCCTAGCCGCCGGCCAAAAACGTTGAGAGGGATGACGACCATGGCAATGGCAGAAACCAAGATGACGGATACCCGGCCTGCGGCGCTGAAGCAGACCTCGTTGAACACGGCGACGGCGGTCGAGATGATCGGCGTGAACAAGTGGTACGGTGAGTTCCACGTGTTGCGGGACATCAACCTCAAGGTTCAGCGCGGCGAGAAGCTGGTCATCTGCGGCCCGTCCGGTTCGGGCAAGTCGACGATGATCCGCTGCATCAACCGGCTCGAGGAGCACCAGAAGGGCCAGATCATCGTTGACGGCACGGAGCTCACCAACGACCTCAAGAAGATCGACGAGATCCGCCGCGATGTCGGCATGGTGTTCCAGCACTTCAACCTGTTCCCGCATCTGACGATCCTCGAGAACCTGACGCTGGCGCCGATCTGGGTGCGCAAGATGCCCAAGAAGGACGCCGAGGAGATCGCGATGCACTATCTCAAGCGCGTCAAGATCCCGGAGCAGGCGGCGAAATATCCGGGCCAGCTCTCGGGCGGCCAGCAGCAGCGCGTCGCGATCGCCCGCTCGCTGTGCATGAGCCCGAAAATCATGCTGTTCGATGAGCCGACCTCGGCGCT